>NZ_JBHRWL010000019.1:0-113085 GCF_042647945.1 Streptomyces lusitanus | reverse complement strand
CCCGGCGGCACGTTTCTGCGCCCCCGCGGAGCGCCTACGCGTCCTCGTGGGACGCCACCGCACGGCGCGCGTCCGCGTCCAGCACGCCCCAGCTGATCAGCTGCTCGGTCAGGACCGACGGCGACTGGTCGTAGATCACGGCGAGCGTGCGCAGGTCGTCCTGGCGGATCGACAGCACCTTGCCGTTGTAGTCGCCGCGCTGCGACTGGATCGTCGCCGCGTACCGCTGGAGCGGGCCCGCCTTCTCGGCCGGCACCGTGGCCAGCCGCTCCAGGTCCAGGACCAGCTTCGGCGGCGGCTCGGCGGCGCCGCCCGGGGTCGTGCCCGGCAGCAGCTCCTGCACCGGGACGCCGTAGAAGTCCGCCAGCTCCGCAAGGCGCTGCACGGTCACGGCGCGGTCGCCGCGCTCGTACGAACCGACCACGACCGCCTTCCAGCGGCCCTGGGACTTCTCCTCGACACCGTGGAGGGAAAGGCCCTGCTGGGTGCGGATCGCCCGGAGCTTGGCCCCGAGCTGTTTGGCGTATTCGCTGGACATATAGCTCCCCGGCACTGTGTCGACGCGGATGGCTGGATTCCATGCCGCGCGGCTGGTAACTCACTGTGAGGTTACGCAGCGTTACTCTCGTGCGTCAAGCCGAATGGTCCACACCGACTCTTCCGTGGTAGCGAAGATCGGTTGCTCCATCCGGGTGATCGGGGGTGTCGCTGCGGCCGGAAACCGACCTGCTAGCCTGAGGAACGCAATCCGACGTCCTTTAAGGTCCGTCCCGTGAGGCGGAGAAGGAGGTCCGTTTCGTATGGACACGCACGACCCGCAACCGCCGCCCCCGTCGGGCACGGACGCACGGCCCGTTCTCGAGGCCCCCGACATCGCCCGGGTCATGACCCGCATCGCCCACGAGATCGTCGAACGCGCCAAGGGCGCCGACGACGTGGTGCTCCTCGGCATCCCGACCCGGGGCGTCTTCCTCGCCCGGCGGCTCGCCGACAAGCTCGAGCAGATCACCGAGCGCAAGGTCCCGGTCGGCTCCCTCGACATCACCATGTACCGCGACGACCTGCGCATGCAGCCGCCGCGCGCGCTGGCCCGCACCGAGATCCCCGGTGACGGCATCGACGGCCGCCTGGTCGTCCTCGTCGACGACGTGCTCTTCTCCGGCCGCACCATCCGCGCCGCCCTCGACGCGCTGAACGACATCGGCCGCCCCCGAGCGGTCCAGCTGGCCGTGCTCGTCGACCGCGGCCACCGCGAACTGCCCATCCGCGCCGACTACGTCGGCAAGAACCTCCCCACGTCGCTGCGGGAGACGGTCAAGGTCCTGCTCGCCGAGGAGGACGGCCGCGACACCGTGCTGCTCGGCGCCAAGCAGACCCCCCAGTAGCACCGCGAAGCGCACGCCGGACGGGCGTGCGCCGGCGCGGCACGCCCTCGCGCGTACCCGTCTGCCCGATTTCGCCTCATTGAACTGCCTTTACGGAGCCTGACAGATGCAGCGTCATCTCATCTCGGCCGCCGACCTCACCCGCGACGACGCCGTCCTCATCCTCGACACCGCCGAGGAGATGGCCCGGGTGGCCGACCGGCCGATCAAGAAACTCCCCACCCTGCGCGGCCGTACCGTCGTCAACCTCTTCTTCGAGGACTCCACCCGCACCCGGATCTCCTTCGAGGCCGCCGAGAAGCGGCTGTCCGCGGACGTCATCAACTTCTCCGCCAAGGGCTCCAGCGTCTCCAAGGGCGAGTCCCTCAAGGACACCGCCCAGACCCTGGAGGCCATGGGCGTCGACGCGGTCGTCATCCGGCACGGCGCCTCCGGCGCCCCCTACCGGCTCGCCACCTCCGGCTGGATCGACGCCCACGTCATCAACGCGGGCGACGGCACCCACCAGCACCCCACCCAGGCGCTGCTCGACGCGTTCACGATGCGCCGCCGGCTCGTCGGCCGGGACGCCGGGCTCGGCCACGACCTGAACGGCCGCCGCATCACCCTCGTCGGCGACGTCCTGCACAGCCGCGTCGCCCGTTCCAACGTCGACCTGCTGCACACCCTCGGCGCCGAGGTCACCCTCGTCGCCCCGCCCACCCTGCTCCCGGTCGGCGTCGAGACCTGGCCCTGCGAGGTCTCCTACGACCTCGACTCCACGCTGCCCAAGTCCGACGCGGTGATGATGCTGCGCGTCCAGCGCGAGCGGATGAACGCCGCGTTCTTCCCCACCGAGCGCGAGTACTCCCGCCGCTACGGCCTCGACGGCGACCGCATGGCGCGGATGCCGGAGCACGCGATCGTCATGCACCCCGGGCCCATGGTCCGTGGCATGGAGATCACCGCCGAGGTCGCCGACTCCGACCGCTGCACCGTCGTCGAACAGGTCGCCAACGGCGTGTCCATCCGGATGGCCGTCCTCTACCTGCTGCTGGGCGGCAACGAACCCGCCGTCACCCCCGCCCGTACCACCACCGAGGAGAAGTAGGAACGATGAGCAAGACCCTGATCCGTGGTGCGAAGGTGCTCGGCGGCGAGCCGCAGGACGTCCTGATCGACGGCGAAACGATCATCCAGGTCGGCGCCGGCCTCTCCGCCGAGGGCGCGGAGGTCGTCGAGGCCGCCGGCAAGGTGCTGCTGCCGGGCCTGGTCGACCTGCACACCCATCTGCGCGAGCCCGGCCGCGAGGACTCCGAGACCGTCCTCACCGGCACCCGCGCCGCCGCGAGCGGCGGCTACACCGCCGTGTTCGCCATGGCCAACACCTTCCCCGTGGCCGACACCGCCGGCGTCGTCGAGCAGGTCTGGCGGCTCGGCAAGGAGCACGGCTACTGCGACGTGCGGCCGATCGGCGCCGTCACCGTCGGCCTGGAGGGGCGCAAGCTCGCCGAGCTGGGCGCCATGCACGAGTCCGCGGCCGGCGTCACCGTCTTCTCCGACGACGGCAAGTGCGTCCACGACGCCGTGATCATGCGCCGCGCCCTGGAGTACGTGAAGGCCTTCGACGGCGTCGTCGCCCAGCACGCCCAGGAGCCCCGGCTCACCGAGGGCGCCCAGATGAACGAGGGCGTCGTCTCCGCCGAGCTGGGCCTCGGCGGCTGGCCGGCCGTCGCCGAGGAGTCGGTCATCGCCCGCGACGTGCTGCTCGCCGACCACGTCGGCTCCCGCGTCCACATCTGCCACCTGTCGACCGCCGGCTCCGTGGAGATCGTCCGCTGGGCCAAGTCCCGCGGCATCCGCGTCACCGCCGAGGTCACCCCGCACCACCTGCTCCTCACCGACGAGCTGGTCCGGTCGTACAACCCGGTCTACAAGGTCAACCCGCCGCTGCGCACCGAGCGCGACGTGCTGGCCCTGCGCGAGGCGCTCGCCGACGGCACCATCGACATCGTCGCCACCGACCACGCCCCGCACCCGCACGAGGACAAGGACTGCGAGTGGGCCGCGGCCGCCATGGGCATGGTCGGCCTGGAGACCGCGCTGTCGGTGGTCCAGGAGACGATGGTGGACACGGGCCTGCTGGACTGGGCCGGCGTCGCCGACCGCATGTCCCACGCGCCCGCGCGCATCGGACGCGCCGAGGGCCACGGCCGCCCCGTCTCGGCAGGTGAGCCCGCCAACCTCACCCTCGTCGACACGGCATACCGTGGCCCTGTGGACCCCGCGGGCTTCGCCTCGCGCAGCCGCAACACGCCCTACGAGGGCCGCGAGCTGCCGGGCCGTGTCACCCACACCTGGCTCCGGGGCAAGGCCACGCTCGTCGACGGGAAGCTCACGTGACATCTGCAGCACCGGTAATCCTGCTGGCCGCCGAGAAGGAATCGGCGGAAGTGACCGACTGGGCCGCCCGGATCGGCTGGGTCGTCGGCCTCGCCCTCTTCGTCGCGCTCGTCTACTGGCTGATGCGCGAGGGCTGGAAGTGGCGCGGCACGCTCCAGAGCGACCTGCCCGAGCTGCCGAGCGCGCCGGACGACCCCGGACCGGCGACACTGACCATGAGCGGCCGCTACCACGGCTCGACCACCGCGGGGCAGTGGCTGGACCGCATCGTGGCGCACGGACTGGGCACCCGCAGCCGTGCCGAGCTGACGCTCAGCGACGCCGGACTGGACGTCGTGCGCCCCGGCGCGGACGACTTCTTCGTCCCGGCGGGCGCCCTGCGCGAGGCCCGGCTCGACAAGGGCATCGCCGGCAAGGTCCTCACCGAGGGCGGCCTGCTGGTGGTCACCTGGCAGCACGGCGACCGGCTCATCGACTCCGGCTTCCGCTCCGACCACGCGGCGGAGCACACCGAGTGGGTCGAGGCCCTCACGAACATGATCAACAAGACGGAAGGCGCACGATGACAACCTCCACCAGGGGAGCCGCCAGGGTTCCCGCCGTACTCGTCCTGGAGGACGGCCGGATCTTCCGCGGCCGTGCCTACGGGGCGGTGGGGGAGACCTTCGGCGAAGCGGTGTTCTCCACCGGCATGACCGGCTACCAGGAGACCCTCACCGACCCGTCGTACCACCGCCAGGTCGTGGTGATGACCGCCCCGCACGTCGGCAACACCGGCGTCAACGACGAGGACGCCGAGTCGAAGCGGATCTGGGTCTCCGGGTACGTCGTGCGCGACCCCGCGCGCGTGCCGTCCAGCTGGCGCTCCCGCCGCACCCTCGACGAGGAGCTGGCCGCCCAGGGCGTCGTCGGCATCAGCGGCGTCGACACCCGCGCCCTCACCCGCCACCTGCGCGAGCGCGGCGCCATGCGCGTCGGCATCTTCTCCGGCAACGCCCTGCCCGACGAGGGCACCATGCTCGCCGAGGTCCGCCAGGCCCCCGAGATGACGGGCGCCGACCTCTCCGCCGAGGTGGCCACCAAGGAGACCTACGTCGTCCCCGCGCAGGGCGAGACGAAGTTCACCGTCGCCGCCGTCGACCTCGGCATCAAGGGCATGACCCCGTACCGCATGGCCGAGCGCGGCATCGAGGTGCACGTGCTGCCCGCCACCGCGTCCGTCGACGAGGTGTACGCGGTGAACCCGGACGGCGTATTCTTCTCCAACGGCCCCGGCGACCCCGCCACCGCCGACCACCCGGTCGCCCTGATGCGGGCGGTCCTGGAGCGTGGCACCCCGCTCTTCGGGATCTGCTTCGGCAACCAGATCCTCGGCCGCGCCCTCGGCTTCGGCACCTACAAGCTGAAGTACGGCCATCGCGGCATCAACCAGCCGGTGCAGGACCGCGGCACCGGCAAGGTCGAGGTCACCGCGCACAACCACGGCTTCGCCGTCGACGCCCCGCTCGACACGGTCTCCGACACCCCGTTCGGCCGCGCCGAGGTGTCCCACGTCTGCCTCAACGACAACGTGGTGGAGGGCCTCCGGCTGCTCGACCGCCCGGCCTTCAGCGTCCAGTACCACCCCGAAGCGGCCGCGGGCCCGCACGACGCCGCCTACCTGTTCGACCGCTTCGTCTCCCTGATGGAGGGCCAGCGTGCCTAAGCGCACCGATATCCAGTCCGTCCTGGTCATCGGCTCCGGCCCGATCGTCATCGGCCAGGCCGCGGAGTTCGACTACTCCGGCACCCAGGCGTGCCGCGTGCTCAAGGCCGAGGGCCTGCGCGTGATCCTGGTCAACTCCAACCCGGCGACGATCATGACCGACCCGGAGATCGCCGACGCGACCTACGTCGAGCCGATCACGCCCGAGTTCGTCGAGAAGATCATCGCCAAGGAGCAGCCGGACGCCCTGCTGCCCACCCTGGGCGGCCAGACGGCCCTCAACACGGCGATCTCCCTGCACGAGAACGGCGTCCTCGACAAGTACGGCGTCGAGCTGATCGGCGCCAACGTCGAGGCGATCCACAAGGGCGAGGACCGCGACCAGTTCAAGGAGGTGGTGGAGGCCGTCCGCGCCAAGATTGGCCACGGCGAGTCAGCCCGCTCCTTCATCTGCCACTCCATGGACGACGTCCTCAAGGGCGTCGAGGAGCTCGGCGGCTACCCGGTCGTCGTCCGCCCCTCCTTCACCATGGGCGGCGCCGGCTCCGGCTTCGCCCACGACGAGGAGGAGCTGCGCCGCATCGCCGGGCAGGGCCTGACCCTCTCGCCGACCACCGAGGTGCTCCTGGAGGAGTCCATCCTCGGCTGGAAGGAGTACGAGCTGGAGCTGATGCGCGACAAGCACGACAACGTCGTGGTCGTCTGCTCCATCGAGAACTTCGACCCGATGGGCGTGCACACCGGCGACTCGATCACCGTCGCCCCCGCGATGACGCTCACCGACCGCGAGTACCAGATCCTGCGCGACATCGGCATCGCCGTCATCCGCGAGGTCGGCGTCGACACCGGCGGCTGCAACATCCAGTTCGCGGTGAACCCCGAGGACGGCCGGGTCATCGTCATCGAGATGAACCCGCGCGTCTCCCGCTCCTCGGCGCTCGCCTCCAAGGCGACCGGCTTCCCCATCGCCAAGATCGCCGCCAAGCTCGCCGTCGGCTACACCCTCGACGAGATCCCCAACGACATCACCCAGGAGACCCCGGCCTCCTTCGAGCCGACGCTCGACTACGTGGTCGTCAAGGCCCCCCGGTTCGCCTTCGAGAAGTTCCCGCAGGCCGACTCCACGCTGACCACCACCATGAAGTCGGTCGGCGAGGCCATGGCCATCGGCCGCAACTTCACCGAGGCGTTCCAGAAGGCGCTGCGCTCACTGGAGAAGAAGGGCAGCCAGTTCACCTTCACCGGCGAGCCCGGCGACAAGGCCGAGCTGCTGCGCGAGGCGGTCCGCCCCACCGACGGCCGCATCAACGCCGTCATGCAAGCCATCCGCGCGGGCGCCACCCCCGAGGAGGTCTTCGAGGCCACGAAGATCGACCCGTGGTTCGTCGACCAGCTCTTCCTCATCAAGGAGACCGCCGACGAGCTGGCCGCCGCCCGCGAGCTGACCCCCGACCTGCTCGCCGAGGCCAAGCGGCACGGCTTCTCCGACCAGCAGATCGGCGAGATCCGCGGCCTGCGCGAGGACGTCGTCCGCGAGGTGCGGCACGCGCTCGGCATCCGCCCGGTCTACAAGACGGTCGACACCTGCGCCGCCGAGTTCGCCGCGCAGACGCCGTACTTCTACTCCTCCTACGACGAGGAGACCGAGGTCGCGCCCCGCGAGAAGCCCGCCGTGATCATCCTGGGCTCCGGCCCCAACCGCATCGGCCAGGGCATCGAGTTCGACTACTCCTGCGTCCACGCCTCCTTCGCGCTGAGCGACGCCGGCTACGAGACCGTGATGGTCAACTGCAACCCGGAGACCGTCTCCACCGACTACGACACCTCCGACCGGCTCTACTTCGAGCCGCTCACCCTGGAGGACGTCCTGGAGATCGTCCACGCCGAGCGGCAGGCCGGCCCGGTCGCCGGCGTGATCGTCCAGCTCGGCGGGCAGACCCCGCTCGGCCTGTCCCAGGCGCTCAAGGACAACGGCGTACCGGTCGTCGGCACCTCCCCGGAGGCCATCCACGCGGCCGAGGACCGCGGCGCCTTCGGCCGCGTGCTCAAGGAGGCCGGCCTGCCCGCCCCCAAGCACGGCACCGCCACCACCTTCGCCGAGGCCAAGGCCATCGCCGACGAGATCGGCTACCCGGTCCTCGTCCGCCCGTCCTACGTGCTCGGCGGACGCGGCATGGAGATCGTCTACGACGAGACCCGGCTGGAGGCCTACATCGCCGAGTCGACCGAGATCAGCCCCTCCCGGCCGGTCCTCGTCGACCGCTTCCTCGACGACGCCATCGAGATCGACGTCGACGCCCTCTACGACGGCACCGAGCTCTACCTCGGCGGCGTCATGGAGCACATCGAGGAGGCCGGCATCCACTCCGGCGACTCGGCGTGCGCCCTGCCTCCGATCACCCTCGGCGGCCACGACATCAAGCGGCTGCGCGCCTCCACCGAGGCCATCGCGCGCGGCGTCGGCGTGCGCGGACTGATCAACATCCAGTTCGCCCTGGCCGGGGACATCCTCTACGTCCTCGAGGCCAACCCGCGCGCCTCCCGCACCGTCCCCTTCACCTCGAAGGCGACCGCGGTGCCGCTCGCCAAGGCCGCCGCGCGCATCTCGCTCGGCGCCACCATCGCCGAGCTGCGCGCCGAGGGCCTGCTCCCGGCCGCCGGTGACGGCGGCGAGCTGCCGCTGGACGCGCCGATCTCCGTCAAGGAGGCCGTGATGCCGTGGTCCCGCTTCCGGGACATCCACGGCCGCGGCGTCGACACCGTCCTCGGCCCGGAGATGCGCTCCACCGGCGAGGTCATGGGCATCGACTCCGTCTTCGGCACGGCGTACGCCAAGTCGCAGGCCGGCGCCTACGGCCCGCTGCCCACCAAGGGCCGCGCCTTCATCTCGGTCGCCAACCGCGACAAGCGCTCGATGATCTTCCCGGCGCGTGAGCTGGTGGCGCACGGCTTCGAGCTGCTCGCCACCTCCGGCACCGCCGAGGTCCTCAAGCGCAACGGCATCAAGGCCACCGTGGTGCGCAAGCAGTTCGAGGGCACCGGCCCGAACGGCGAGAAGACCATCGTCCAGCTCATCCACGACGGCGAGGTCGACCTCATCGTCAACACCCCCTACGGCACGGGCGGCCGGCTCGACGGCTACGAGATCCGCACCGCGGCCGTGGCCCGCTCGGTGCCCTGCCTGACCACGGTCCAGGCGCTCGCCGCCGCGGTCCAGGGCATCGACGCGCTCAACCGGGGCGACGTGGGCGTCCGCTCGCTCCAGGAACACGCGGAACATCTCACCGCGGCCCGCGAGGACCAGTAGCCCGAAGGGGGACACCGGAAACGGTGTCCCCCTCTCCATGAGGACACCATGTACAGGATTCTCTTCACCCTGCTCTTCTCCCGGATGGACCCGGAGGAGGCCCACCACCTGGCCTTCCGGTGGATCCGCCGCGTCGCCCGCGTCCCCGTCCTGCGCACCTTCGTCGCCGCGGTGCTCGCGCCGCGCTCCGCGGAGCTGCGCACCGAGGCGCTCGGACTGCGCCTGCACAGCCCCTTCGGGCTGGCCGCCGGCTTCGACAAGAACGCCGTCGGCATCGACGGCCTGGCGATGCTCGGCTTCGACCACGTCGAGATCGGCACCGTGACCGGCGAGCCGCAGCCCGGCAACCCCAGGAAGCGGCTGTTCCGGCTGGTCGCCGACCGCGCGCTGATCAACCGCATGGGCTTCAACAACGACGGCTCGCTCGCCGTCGCCGCCCGCCTGGCCTCCCGCAGGCCGGTGTTCCGGACGGTCGTGGGCGTCAACATCGGCAAGACCAAGGTCGTCCCCGAGTCCGAGGCCGCCGCCGACTACGTGAAGTCCGCCGAGCGGCTCGCGCCCCACGCCGACTACCTGGTGGTCAACGTCTCCAGCCCGAACACCCCGGGCCTGCGCAGCCTCCAGGCGGTGGACCAGCTCCGCCCGCTGCTCACCGCCGTGCGCGAGGCCGCCGACCGCGCGGTCCCGGCCCGCCGGGTACCGCTGCTGGTGAAGATCGCCCCCGACCTGGCCGACGAGGACGTCGACGCCGTCGCCGACCTCGCGGTCGACCTCGGCCTGGACGGCATCATCGCCACCAACACCACCATCGCGCGCGAGGGCCTCGGTCTGACCTCCCCGCCCGCCCTGGTCCAGGAGACCGGCGGCCTGTCCGGCGCGCCCCTCAAGGCACGCTCCCTGGAGGTGCTGCGCCGCCTCTACGCGCGCGTGGGCGACCGGATCACCCTGGTCGGCGTCGGCGGCGTCGAGAACGCCGAGGACGCCTGGCAGCGCATCCTGGCCGGTGCCACGCTGGTCCAGGGGTACAGCGCCTTCATCTACCAGGGTCCCTTCTGGGCCCGCTCCATCCACAAGGGGCTCGCCGCGCGCCTGCGCACCAGCCCCTACGCCACGCTCGCCGACGCGGTGGGCGCCGACGTGAGGACCTCCGCATGACCGGACAGGAACCCTTCGGCGCACGGCTGCGCCGCGCGATGGACGAGCGGGGCCCGCTGTGCGTGGGCATCGACCCGCACGCCTCCCTGCTGTCCGAGTGGGGGCTGGGCGACGGCGTCGACGGCCTGGAGCGCTTCAGCCGCACCGTCGTCGAGGCCGTGGCCGACCGGGTCGCCGTGCTCAAGCCGCAGAGCGCGTTCTTCGAACGGTTCGGCTCGCGGGGCCTCGCCGTGCTGGAGACCACCGTTCGCGAGGCCCGGGAGGCCGGGGCGCTGGTCGTCATGGACGCCAAGCGCGGCGACATCGGCTCGACCATGGCCGCCTACGCGGAGGCGTTCCTGCACAAGGACGCGCCGCTGTTCTCCGACGCGCTCACCGTCTCCCCGTACCTCGGCTACGGCTCGCTGAGCCCCGCCGTGGCGCTGGCCCGGGAGTCCGGCGCCGGACTGTTCGTGCTGGCACTGACCTCCAACCCGGAGGGCGGCGAGGTGCAGCACGCGGTGCGGGCCGACGGGCGCACGGTCGGGGCGACGGTCCTCGGCCACCTCGCGCTGGAGAACGCGGGGGAGGATCCGCTCGGCTCCTTCGGCGCGGTCGTCGGCGCCACGCTCGGTGACCTTTCCTCGTACGACCTCGACATGGGCGGGCCGATCCTCGCGCCGGGCATCGGGGCGCAGAGGGCGACGCCGGCCGACCTCCCGGCGGTGTTCGGGCGCGCGGTGCGCAACGTCGTGCCGAACGTCAGCCGCGGGGTGTTGCGCCACGGTCCCGACGCGGTCGCTCTGCGTGACGCCGCAGAGCGGTTCGCGGACGAGATCCGCGCCGCGGTGACCTCCGCCTGAGCGGTCCGGGGGAGGACTCCGAGGTCGTCGCACTCTGGATACACCCTCAAATCCGAGAAAATCCGAGGAAAAATGTCTGGAATGTCCGGCCTGGCGGAGGCTGACCAGGACTTTTCCGCTGTTCTCGCTGACTCAGGGCGCGATGGCCGCTAGTCTCCGACGCGTGGGGGTACCTCCCACGCCTTACCAGGCAGTGGGGGAGAACGCGCACGTGGTGCTCGTGGCTCCCCCGGTGTGGGGCCGCCAGGTTCCTCACCGGTCCGTATCCGACAGTTCGACATCCGAGGTGACGTAGGCGTGGCTCTTCCGCCCCTTACCCCTGAACAGCGCGCAGCCGCGCTCGAAAAGGCCGCCGCGGCTCGCCGGGAGCGGGCCGAGGTCAAGAATCGACTCAAGCACTCCGGTGCCTCCCTGCACGAGGTCATCAAGCAGGGCCAGGAGAACGACGTCATCGGCAAGATGAAGGTCTCCGCCCTGCTCGAGTCCCTGCCGGGCGTGGGCAAGGTCCGCGCCAAGCAGATCATGGAGCGTCTGGGCATCTCCGAGAGCCGCCGCGTGCGGGGTCTCGGTTCGAACCAGATCGCCTCCCTGGAGCGTGAGTTCGGCAGCACCGGCTCCTGACGCACGGGCGGTCCGGGACCGGCGTCCCGGACGCCCCGCGATTGCTGGAATAATCGCCGCATGGCTGCAACACCCCGGGGGGCGACCCCCGTACCCCCGGACGATCGTCCGCGACTGACCGTGCTCTCCGGCCCCTCCGGGGTCGGCAAGAGCACGGTCGTCGCGCACATGCGCAAGGAACACCCCGAGGTCTGGCTCTCCGTCTCGGCGACCACCCGCACGCCCCGCCCCGGTGAGCAGCACGGCGTCCACTACTTCTTCGTCACCGACGAGGAGATGGACAAGCTGATCGCCAACGGCGAGCTGCTGGAGTGGGCCGAGTTCGCGGGGAACCGCTACGGCACGCCCCGCGCGGCCGTGCTGGAGCACCTGGACGCCGGTGTGCCCGTCCTCCTGGAGATCGACCTCCAGGGCGCGCGGCAGGTCCGCGAGTCCATGGCCGACGCCCAGCTGGTGTTCCTGGCCCCTCCCTCCTGGGAGGAGCTGGTCCGCAGGCTCACCGGCCGGGGCACCGAGTCGCCCGAGGTCATCGAGCGCCGCCTTCAGGCCGCGCGGACCGAGCTCGCGGCCGAGCCGGAGTTCGACACGACCCTGGTCAACACCTCCGTCGAGGAGGTCGCGCGCGAGCTGCTAGCCTTGATGAACGTCGTGTGACCGTGGATGACCGTCCGCCGGTCGGAACGACTGAATCTTTCCCATCCATCGGAAGGTAGAGCGTGTCCTCTTCCATCTCCGCGCCCGAGGGCATCATCAACCCGCCGATCGACGAGCTCCTCGAGGCCACGGACTCGAAGTACAGCCTCGTGATCTACGCGGCCAAGCGGGCCCGCCAGATCAACGCGTACTACTCGCAGCTCGGCGAAGGCCTGCTCGAGTACGTCGGCCCTCTCGTCGACACCCACGTCCACGAGAAGCCGCTGTCGATCGCCCTGCGCGAGATCAACGCGGGACTGCTGACCTCCGAGGCCGTCGACGGCCCCAACCAGTGATCGGTCAGTACGTCGTACCATCAGCTCGCAGCTGACTTTTCCACAGGCCCGGCAGCACGTCTGCCGGGCCTGTGGTGTCTCATGGGTGATGGCAGCAGCATTCCGAGGTGCGGGGAGAGACGGTGGACAAGCCGAAGGTCGTTCTGGGGGTCAGCGGCGGCATCGCCGCCTACAAGGCCTGTGAGCTGCTGAGGCGGCTCACCGAGTCGGGACACGACGTGCGCGTCGTCCCCACCGCCTCCGCGCTGCACTTCGTCGGCGCCGCCACCTGGTCCGCCCTCTCCGGCAACCCGGTCTCCACGGAGGTCTGGGCCGACGTCCACGAGGTGCCGCACGTCCGCATCGGACAGCACGCCGACCTGGTCGTCGTCGCGCCCGCCACGGCCGACATGCTCGCCAAGGCCGCCCACGGCCTCGCCGACGACCTCCTCACCAACACCCTCCTCACCGCGCGCTGCCCGGTGGTCTTCGCCCCCGCCATGCACACGGAGATGTGGGAGCACCCGGCCACCCAGGAGAACGTGGCCACCCTGCGCGCCCGCGGCGCCGTCGTCGTCGAGCCCGCCGTGGGCCGCCTCACCGGCGTCGACACCGGCAAGGGCCGGCTGCCCGACCCCGCCGAGATCTTCGAGGTCTGCCGTCGCGTCCTGGCCCGCGGCGGCACCGCCCCCGACCTCGCCGGACGGCACGTCGTCGTCAGCGCCGGAGGCACCCGCGAGCCCCTCGACCCGGTCCGCTTCCTCGGCAACCGCTCCTCCGGCAAGCAGGGCTACGCCCTCGCCCGCACCGCCGCCGCCCGCGGCGCCCGGGTCACCCTGATCGCCGCCAACACCGCGCTGCCCGACCCGGCCGGCGTGGACGTCGTCCGCGTCGGCACGGCCGTGGAGCTGCGCGAGGCCGTCCTCGACGTCGCCGCCGACGCCGACGCGGTCGTGATGGCCGCCGCCGTCGCCGACTTCCGCCCCGCCGTCTACGCGGCCGGGAAGATCAAGAAGAAGGACGACCAGGAGCCCGAGCCCATCACCCTGGTACGGAATCCGGACATTCTCGCGGAGGTCTCCGGCGACCGGGTGAGGCCCGGACAGGTGATCGTCGGCTTCGCCGCGGAGACCGACGACGTGCTCGCCAACGGCCGCGCCAAGCTGAAGCGCAAGGGGTGCGACCTCCTCGTGGTGAACGAGGTGGGAGAGGCGAAAACCTTCGGCGCCGAGACCAACGAGGCCCTTGTCCTGGGCGCCGACGGCAGCGAGACGCCCGTGGCGCACGGGCCGAAAGAGGCCCTCGCCGACACCGTCTGGGACCTCGTCGCCGAGCGCCTCACATGAATGGCTCAACCATGACCCGCATCCCCGGAATGCCCCCATCCGGGGGGTGGCGCCTCTGGCGAACCGCGCGCCGCCTGGGCAGAATGCCCGTGCCGCAGGTCACAGCGCTCTCGCGAGGCGAGACGGGGGGACCCGTGGCGACGTACGACCGATAAACTGTTCCACGGACGGCGTCGGGTGCAGCCCCCGCCGTTCGCCCATGATCAGCCAGCAGCCGCTGCAACCCCAGGGAGCATTGTGTCCCGTCGTCTGTTCACCTCGGAGTCCGTGACCGAGGGTCACCCCGACAAGATCGCTGACCAGATCAGCGACACCATTCTCGACGCGCTGCTCCGCGAGGACCCGACCTCCCGGGTCGCCGTCGAGACCCTGATCACCACCGGCCTCGTGCACGTGGCCGGCGAGGTCACCACCAAGACGTACGCGGACATCGCGACGCTGGTGCGCAGCAAGATCCTGGAGATCGGCTACGACTCCTCGAAGAAGGGCTTCGACGGCGCGTCCTGCGGCGTGTCCGTGTCGATCGGCGCGCAGTCCCCGGACATCGCACAGGGCGTCGACACGGCGTACGAGACCCGGGTCGAGGGCGACGACGACGAGCTGGACCGGCAGGGCGCGGGCGACCAGGGCCTGATGTTCGGCTACGCGACGGACGAGACGCCGACGCTGATGCCGCTGCCGATCTTCCTCGCCCACCGGCTCTCCAAGCGCCTGTCCGACGTGCGCAAGAACGGGACCATCCCCTACCTGCGCCCGGACGGCAAGACCCAGGTCACCATCGAGTACGACGGCGACAAGGCGGTCCGCCTGGACACCGTGGTCGTCTCCTCGCAGCACGCCTCCGACATCGACCTGGAGTCGCTGCTCGCCCCCGACATCCGCGAGTTCGTCGTGGAGCCGGAGCTGAAGGCGCTGCTCGAGGACGGCATCAAGCTCGACACCGAGAACTACCGGCTGCTGGTGAACCCGACCGGCCGCTTCGAGATCGGCGGCCCGATGGGCGACGCCGGCCTCACCGGCCGGAAGATCATCATCGACACCTACGGCGGCATGGCCCGCCATGGCGGCGGCGCCTTCTCCGGCAAGGACCCGTCCAAGGTGGACCGCTCGGCGGCGTACGCGATGCGCTGGGTCGCCAAGAACGTGGTCGCGGCCGGCTTGGCCGCCCGCTGCGAGGTGCAGGTCGCGTACGCGATCGGCAAGGCCGAGCCGGTGGGTCTGTTCGTGGAGACCTTCGGCACCGCCAAGGTCGAGCCCGAGAAGATCGAGCGGGCGATCGACGAGGTCTTCGACCTCCGTCCCGCCGCGATCATCCGCGACCTGGACCTGCTGCGCCCGATCTACGCCCAGACCGCCGCCTACGGCCACTTCGGCCGTGAGCTGCCGGACTTCACCTGGGAGCGTACGGACCGCGTGGACGCGCTGCGCAAGGCCACGGGGCTGTAGTCCCGCAGGCCGTCCCGTCGCCCGGGCCCGGTGCCCTCTCCGTGCGGAGGGGCGCCGGGCCCAGGCGCGTCCAGGGGGCGGGACTCGGTGGCTCCTGCGGCCGGCCTGCCGCGGGGCGCACCGGCGGCAGGGGTGGTGTCAGTCGCGTTTGGAACAATGCAGGGGTGAGCAGCGAGGACGGACCCGGGGACGGCGGCGCGCAGGGAGCGCCGCCCGAACAGCTCGCGCTCATCCGCGAGAGCGTGCGGCAGGCCAAGGCCCCCCGGGCCAAGCCCCGCACCTGGCGCGGCGCCGCCCTCGCCAAGGAGCTGCCCGTCGCCCGGGTCCTCGTCGACAAGGGCGTCCTCCACCTCGACCGCTACTTCGACTACGCCGTGCCCGAGGAGCTGGACGCCGAGGCCCAGCCGGGGGTCCGGGTGCGGGTGCGTTTCGGCGCCGGCCGGCACCGGGTGCAGGGCGGGCGGCGTGAGGGCGGCGGCCTGATCGACGGGTTCCTGATCGAGCGCCGGGCCGAGTCCGACTACTCGGGCCCGCTGGCCGCGCTGGCCCAGGTCGTCTCGCCCGAGCGGGTGCTGGACGAGGAGCTGCTCGGTCTCGCCCGCGCGGTCGCCGACCGGTACGCGGGCAGCCTCGCCGACGTCCTCCAGCTCGCGGTGCCGCCGCGCAACGCCCGCGCCGAGCGGCGCGCGTCCCCCGACCCGTTGCCGCCGCCCCCGGCTCCGGCGGCGGAATCCTGGGCGCGGTACGAGCAGGGCCCGGCCTTCCTGGAGTCGCTGGCCTCGGGCGGCAGCCCGCGAGCCGTGTGGAGCGCGCTGCCCGGTCCGCTGTGGTGCGAGGAGATCGCCCGGGCGGTCGCGGCGACCCTGTCCTCGGGCCGGGGCGCGCTGGTCGTCCTGCCGGACGGACGGGCCGTGGCCCGGCTCGACGCCGCGCTCACCGGCCTGCTGGGGGAGGGCCGCCACGCGGTGCTCACCGCCGACGCCGGACCCGAGAAGCGTTACGCCCAGTGGCTCGCCGTGCGGCGCGGGTCGGTGCGGGCGGTGATCGGGACGCGGGCGGCGATGTTCGCCCCGGTGCGCGACCTCGGTCTGGTCGCCGTCTGGGACGACGGCGACGACAACCACAGCGAACAGCACGCCCCCCAGCCGCATGCCCGCGAGGTGCTGCTGCTGCGGGCCGCGCAGGACCGGTGCGGCTTCCTGCTGGGCGGCTGGAGCTGCACCGTGGAGGCCGCCCAGCTCGTGGACACCGGCTGGGCGCGGCCGTTGCAGGCCGCCCGGGAGCGGGTGCGGGCCGCCGCGCCGCTGGTGCGGACCGTGGGCGACCAGGACGTCGCGCGGGACGAGGCCGCCCGGGCCGCCCGCCTGCCCACGCTCGCCTGGCAGGCCGTCCGGGAGGGGCTGCGGCACGGCCCGGTGCTGGTCCAGGTGCCCCGGCGGGGTTACGTCCCGCGGATGGCGTGTGCGACCTGCCGGGCGCCGGCGCGGTGCCGCCACTGCTCCGGACCGCTTCAGGCGCACGGCTCCGACGACCTGCGCTGCGGGTGGTGCGGGCGCACGGAGAGCGGCTGGCACTGTCCCGAGTGCGGCGGCTTCCGGCTGCGGGCGCAGGTGGTGGGGGCGCGGCGGACCGCCGAGGAGCTGGGGCGGGCGTTCCCCGCGGTCCCGGTCCGTACGTCGGGGCGCGAGCACGTGCTGGACACGGTGCCGGGGACGCCGGCGGTGGTGGTGAGCACACCGGGCGCGGAACCGGTGGCCGAGGGCGGGTACGCGGCGGCGCTGCTGCTGGACGGGTGGGCCATGCTGAGCCGCCCCGACCTGCGGGCCGGGGAGGACGCGCTGCGGCGGTGGATGGGCGCGGCGTCGCTGGTCCGGCCGCAGACGGCGGGCGGCACGGTGGTCGTGGTCGCCGAACCTACCCTGCGCCCGGTGCAGGCGCTGGTGCGCTGGGACCCGGCCGGTTACGCGGTACGGGAGCTGGGGGAGCGGGGCGAGCTGGGCTTCCCGCCGGTGTCGCGGATGGCGGCGGTGGCGGGGCCGGGGGAGGCGGTGGCCGAGTTCCTGCGCGCCGTGGAACTGCCGCCCCAGGCGGAGGTGCTGGGTCCGGTGCCGATGCCGGTCACCCCGGCGGGCCGCCCCC
This sequence comes from Streptomyces lusitanus, assembly GCF_042647945.1. Taxonomy (NCBI): domain Bacteria; kingdom Bacillati; phylum Actinomycetota; class Actinomycetes; order Kitasatosporales; family Streptomycetaceae; genus Streptomyces; species Streptomyces lusitanus. The sequence continues at coordinate 95,789 of NZ_JBHRWL010000019.1, read as the reverse complement.
GCCGCCCGGGCGCGCCCCCGCCGGGGGAGCAGTGGGACCGCTCCCTGATCCGCGTGCCCCCGGGCAGCGGCGCGGCCCTGGCGGGCGCGCTGAAGGCCGCGCAGGCGGCGCGGATGGCACGGGGTGCGCGGGGCGGGAGCACGCCGGTGTGGGTGCGGATCGATCCGCCGGACATCGGGTAGGGGCGACGCGGCACGCGGAACGGGGCGCGCGGCACACGGCGCGCGGGGTGCGAGGCGCGGGGTGCGACAGCGGCTGCGGCCCCGGGGGAGGCGGAACCGGGCGTGCCTTCGAACGCGAGGCACGCCCTCCCGGGGTCGCCGGGAGGGCGGGCGGGGTCAGCCGTTGCGGGGGGTCGGGAAGGCCGTGGGGCGTGGGTCGTCACGGAGGGACGGGCTGCCCGCCGTGGGCTGGGTCGGCATGGCGCGGGCCGCCGGCACCGTCGGCACCGTGGTCACGCCGGAGCCGACGTTGACCGTGCGGGCGGCCGTCGACTCCGGGGCCCGCTCGGTCTCGGCGGACGCCGCCGCCTGCGCGGCCGCCCGGCGCGCCCCGTACCGGCGGTGCACCGCCTGCTTGGTCACCCCGAGCGCGGAGCCCACCGCGTCCCACGAGAAGCCCAGGGAGCGGTCGAAGTCGACGGCGGCCGTGACCAGGGTCTCGACGCTGTCCCGCAGTTCCTGGGCGAGGCGGACGGTCGGGGCGGGGGCCCGCCCGTAGACGACGAAGCCCGTGGAGGGGCCGGAGCGGCGCGGGCGGTAGACGTTGCCGAGCTGGGCGGTGAGCGTGCGCAGTGCGTCCACCTGCCGGCGGACCCGCTCGATGTCCCGCACCAGCAAGTGCAGGCTGGCCCGAGCCTGGGCGTCGTGGGTTGCGTGGTCGGCCATGAACAAGCCTCTCGAACCGGCGTTGAAAGGGATGGACCCTGTCGGGGCCCGTGGTCAACTCTTTCTTGACCAACGCGGCTCCCGTCCCCGGGTCACGGGCTGGGGCGCGGCGGCATATGCGTACGCCCCCGCCGGGAGCTGTGGCGGCCGGGACCGGTCCCAGCTCGGAACGTTCCTGCACCGTGAGGCGACGGGCACGGACGCGGATTCCGTCCCTGCGTCCGCGCGAGACGCCCGGCCCATAGACTGGTGCGTCGCCCGAACCGTTCCCGCCCGAGAGGCCCGCCGCACCCCATGAAGCTCGTCTTCGCCGGTACCCCCGAGGTCGCCGTTCCCGCACTGGACGCTCTTCTCGCCTCCGGGCGGCACGAGGTCGCCGCCGTCGTCACGCGGCCCGACGCGCCCGCCGGGCGGGGGCGCAGGCTGGTCGCCTCGCCGGTCGCCGAGCGGGCGGAGGAGGCCGGCATCGAGGTGCTGAAGCCGGTCCGGCCGAAGGACCCCGACTTCCTCGAGCGGCTCAAGGAGATCGCCCCCGACTGCTGCCCCGTCGTCGCCTACGGCGCGCTCCTGCCGCGCGTGGCCCTCGACATCCCCGCCCACGGCTGGGTCAACCTGCACTTCTCGCTGCTCCCCGCCTGGCGGGGAGCCGCCCCCGTGCAGCACGCGATCATGGCGGGCGACGAGATCACCGGCGCCAGCACCTTCCTCATCGAGGAGGGGCTGGACTCCGGGCCCGTCTACGGCACCGTCACCGAGGAGATCCGCCCCACCGACACCAGCGGCGACCTGCTCACCCGGCTCGCCTTCGCCGGCTCCGGACTGCTCGCCGCGACCATGGACGGCATCGAGGACGGCACGCTCAAGGCCGTGCCGCAGCCCGCCGAGGGCGTCAGCCTGGCCCCCAAGGTCAACGTCGAGGACGCCCACGTCGACTGGCGCGCCCCGGCGCTGCGCGTCGACCGGGTGGTGCGCGGCTGCACGCCCGCGCCCGGCGCGTGGACCACCTTCCGCGGCGAGCGGCTGAAGATCGTCCAGGCCCGGCCCGTACCGGAGCGGACGGACCTGACGCCCGGGCTGCTGTCCGCCGGGAAGAACGACGTGCACGTCGGGACCGGTTCCTACGCCGTGGAGCTGCTGTGGGTGCAGCCGCAGGGCAAGAAGCCGATGCGCGCCGCGGACTGGGCGCGCGGGGTGCGGATCGCGGCGGGGGAGACGCTGGGGGACTGACGCACCTCAGCCCCTGGGTGCTGCACGACGTACGCTTGAGCGCGCACCTCACCCCACATCCGGAGCACCTTTTTCGTGAGCGACCAGCCCCGTCGGCCCCGCAGGCCCGCCAAGCCTTACCGCCGTCCCAAGAAGGACCCCGTCCGCATCCTCGCCTTCGAGGCGCTGCGGGCCGTGGACGAGCGTGACGCGTACGCCAACCTCGTCCTGCCTCCGTTGCTGCGCAAGGCGCGGGAGAAGGACGATTTCGACGCGCGGGACGCGGCGCTGGCCACCGAGCTGGTGTACGGCACCCTGCGCCGCCAGGGCACCTACGACGCCGTCATCGCGGCCTGCGTCGACCGGCCGCTGCGCGAGGTGGACCCGCCGGTGCTGGACGTGCTGAGCCTCGGCGCGCACCAGCTCCTCGGCACGCGGATCCCGACGCACGCCGCCGTGTCCGCCACCGTGGAACTGGCCCGGGTCGTGCTCGGCGACGGGCGCGCCAAGTTCGTCAACGCCGTGCTGCGGAAGATCGCCCAGGACGACCTGGACGGCTGGCTGGAGCGGGTCGCGCCGCCGTACGACGAGGACCCCGAGGACCACCTCGCCGTCGTCCACTCCCACCCGCGCTGGGTCGTCTCCGCGCTGTGGGACTCCCTCGGCGGCGGGCGCGCCGGCGTGGAGGAGCTGCTGCGGGCCGACAACGAGCGGCCCGAGGTGACGCTGGTCGCCCGTCCCGGGCGGGCCACCACCGAGGAGCTGCTCGCCGAGGAGGCCGCCGTCCCCGGGCGCTGGTCCCCGTACGCGGTGCGGCTCAGCGAGGGCGGGGAGCCCGGCGCGGTTCCCGCGGTCGCCGAGGGGCGGGCCGGGGTGCAGGACGAGGGCAGCCAGCTGGTCGCGCTCGCGCTGGCTTCCGCGCCTGTGGACGGGCCGGACCGGCGGTGGCTGGACGCGTGCGCGGGGCCTGGCGGCAAGGCGGCGTTGCTCGGGGCGCTGGCCGCTGAGCGGGGGGCCGTGCTGCTGGCCTCGGAGAAGCAGCCGCATCGGGCGGGGCTGGTCGCGAAAGCGCTGGCCGGGAATCCGGGGCCGTATGGCGTGGTCGCCGCGGACGGGACGCGTCCGCCGTGGCGGCCCGGGAGCTTCGACCGGGTGCTGGTGGATGTGCCGTGCACCGGTCTGGGCGCGCTGCGGCGGCGGCCCGAGGCGCGGTGGCGGCGGCGCCCGGAGGATCTGGACGGTTTCGCGCCGCTTCAGCGGGGGTTGCTGCGCAGTGCGTTGGAGTCGGTGCGGGTGGGTGGTGTCGTCGGCTACGCGACGTGCTCGCCGCATCTCGCGGAGACGCGGGCGGTGGTGGGGGACCTGCTCAAGCAGTTCCCGGACGCGGAACTGATCGACGCGCGTCCTCTGCTTGAGGATGTGCCTGACCTGGGCGACGGCCCTGACATCCAGCTGTGGCCGCATCTGCACGGCACGGACGCCATGTATCTGGCGCTGCTGCGCCGGACGGGCTGACCTGGTTGCGGTCGGATGCCTGCGGCGCAGGGTTCTGTCCGGTGGGGGTTGCTGTAGCGCCTGCGGGGGGTGGGTGGTGCGGGGTCGCGCTGGGGGTGGACGTCCTCGGTCTGGCGCGAGAGTGCGTGTTTACGAGGTGCGGGGGGAGGACGCGCCAGCCGCTGCGGGCGCCCACCCCCACCCCGCCCCCTCCCCGCCGTCGGCGATATCCGCAACTGCGGGCATTCGTGCCGCCTGGGGCGGCACGGGTGGGCGCGGCGGCACCTCGCTGGCGCCGAGTTGCGCCGACACCCCCCGGCCCGCACCAACGCCGGTGCCCGATACCCTGCCAGCCGCAGGTATCCGGCAGGCGCCCGGGCGTATGGGGCCGCCGCGTGACCCACAGGCGCCGGGGTTCGGCGCAGCCGGCGCGAGGGCGTTGACCAGTCCCCGGACCGTCCGTACCGTCGCGCCCCGCACCGCATACCCTTGGCGCATGGCCCCGCAGATCAGCCCCAGCATCCTGTCCGCCGACTTCGCCCGGCTCGCCGAGGAGGCGAAGGCCGTGGAGGGAGCCGACTGGCTCCACGTCGACGTGATGGACAACCACTTCGTGCCGAACCTGACGCTCGGCGTGCCGGTCGTCGAGTCGCTCGCCCGGGCCACGGACACGCCGCTGGACTGCCATCTGATGATCGAGGCGCCCGACCGCTGGGCGCCGCAGTACGTGGAGGCGGGGGCGGGGTCCGTCACCTTCCACGTCGAGGCGGCCACCGCGCCCGTCCGGCTCGCCCGGGAGATCCGGGCCAAGGGCGCCCGCGCCTCCATGGCGCTGCGGCCCGCGACGCCGGTCGAGCCGTACGAGGATCTGCTGCCCGAGCTGGACATGCTGCTGATCATGACGGTTGAGCCGGGCTTCGGCGGGCAGGCGTTCCTCGACATCATGCTGCCGAAGATCCGCCGCACCCGTGAGCTGATCAGCAAGCACGGCCTGGAGCTGTGGCTCCAGGTCGACGGCGGCGTGTCGGCCTCGACGATCGAGCGGTGCGCCGAGGCCGGGGCGGACGTCTTCGTCGCGGGCTCCGCCGTGTACGGGGCATCGGATCCGGCCGAGGCGGTGCGTGCCCTGCGCGCGCAGGCGGAGGCGGCGACGGCCAAGGCGTCGTGGTTGCCTGACCACTGAGCGTCATATACGTGAACGGCGGTCGGCAGGGCTGATCGGCAGCGCCGGATCTGCAAGGATGAACGGCGAGTCCAGAGTGTGAACAGCAGTGAGGAGATCGCCGTGTCGGGTATGTCGGCGGGCCGGTCAGCCATGCGGATGGGACCCGCTGAGCTGGTGCAGGCGGCGGCCATGGCCCGCCGCTTCTACCTCGAGGGGAAGTCCAAGATCCAGATCGCCGAGGAGTTCGGCGTCAGCCGCTTCAAGGTGGCCCGGGTCCTGGAGACCGCCCTCGAGTGGGATCTGGTACGCATCGAGATCCGCGTGCCCGCCGAGCTGGACGCCGAGCGCTCGGACGCGCTCCGCGCCCGCTACGGCCTGCGGCACGCCGTCGTGGTCGAGTCCCCGGCCGAGGCCGAGGAGACGCCCGATCCCGAGAACCTGGGAGAGGTGGCCGCCGACCTGCTCGGCGAGCTGGTCAACGAGGGGGACGTGCTGGGCCTCGCCTGGGGGCGTTCCACCATCCACATGGCGGCGGCCCTGGACCGGCTGCCGCCCTGCACGGTCGTCCAGCTGACCGGCGTCTACGACGCGGGCACGGCGGAGCGCGGCTCGGTCGAGGCCGTGCGCCGCGCCGCGCAGGTGTCGGGCGGCGACGCCCACCCCATCTACGCGCCGATGCTGCTGCCCGACGCCGCCACCGCGGAGGCGCTGCGCCACCAGACGGGCATCGCGCGGGCCTTCGAGTACTTCGACAAGGTCACCGTCGCCTGTGTCTCCATCGGCTCCTGGGAGCCCGGCATCTCCACGGTGCACGACATGCTCAGCGACGAGGAGCGGGCCCACTACGCCTCCCTCGGCGTGGCCGCCGAGATGTCCGCCCACCTCTTCGACGCCGAGGGGCGCCGGGTCGGCCGCGACCTGGGGGAGCGGTGCATCACGGTCAAGACCGACCAGCTGCGCAAGGTGCCCGAGGTCGTCGCCATCGCCGGCGGACAGCGCAAGGGACCGGCGATCGACGCGGTGCTGCGCTCCGGCCTGGTCACCAGCCTGGTGACCGACACGTCGGCCGCCGACTACCTGATGACCGCCGGACCCGCCCCGCGCTCCGCCCTGAACCGCGCGGACCCGGACGGCCCCTGACGGAGGGTGGGACCTGGAGGAGGCTGGCAGCATCGGCCGCATGATGCCGCCCCGGGCCCTTCTCCCGCGTCTCGTGGCCTGCCTGCTGCTCGCCCTGCTGGCGGGCTGCTCGGCCGGCGGTGACGACGGCGGCGACGGCGGCGGAGTCCCGGCCTGGGCCCGCGGGATGCCCGTCGCCGAGGTGTCCGAGCTGCCCGCCGAGGCCCGCCGCACGCTGCGACTCATCGATGCGGGCGGCCCGTTCCCCTACGAGCGGGACGGCTCCGTGTTCGGCAACTTCGAAGGGCTGCTGCCCCGGCGCGAGCGCGGCTACTACCGTGAGTACACCGTCCCCACGCCCGGATCGGACGACCGGGGCGCCCGGCGCATCGTCACCGGCCGGAACGGCGAGACGTACTACACCGACGACCACTACGCATCGTTCACGGCGGTACCGAGATGACCCACGACCTCACCGGCCGGCTCGTGGTCCCCCTCGACCTCGACGGGGTGACCGACAAGGCGGGCCTGATGGACCGGTGCGCCCGCGCGCTGGGCCTGCCCGACTGGTTCGGCCGCAACTGGGACGCCCTGGCGGACTCCCTGTCCGACCGCGCCGTCTGGCCCGAGGGCGCGGACGGACGCGGGCTGCTGCTCGTCGTCCGCGGCTGGCGGGCCTACGCCGACGCCCGCCCCCAGGAGTGGGCGACCGCCCAGGAGGTGTTCGCCGAGGCCGCGGAACGCGCCCCGTCGCTCACCGTGGCGCTCGCCGTTGGAGGATCCGCCGAGCACCGTCCCGGCGGGGCTGGACGATCCGACCGGGCCTGACATTCCGGTCGCCGTGGGAGAATGAAGTACGTGCTCTTCCCCCTGGCTGACCTGTCCGGGGGCCACCTCTGATCGACTGGGATGTGCAGCACGTGCGTTTCCTCAACGACATCCAGCCCCCCTACGACCTGACGTACGACGACGTCTTCATGGTGCCGAGCCGCTCCGCGGTCGGCTCGCGGCAGGGTGTGGACCTCAGCTCCCCGGACGGCACGGGTACCACGATCCCGCTCGTCGTCGCCAACATGACCGCCATCGCCGGCCGCCGCATGGCCGAGACGGTCGCCCGGCGCGGCGGACTGGTGGTCATACCGCAGGACATCCCGATCGAGGTCGTCGCCGAGGTCGTCTCCTGGGTGAAGGCCCGCCACCTGGTGCTGGACACCCCGATCGTGCTGGCCCCGCACCAGACCGTGGCAGACGCGCTGTCCCTGCTGCCCAAGCGGGCGCACAACGCGGGCGTGGTCGTCGACGAGGAGCGCCGGCCCGTCGGCGTGGTCACCGACGCCGACCTGTCCGGCGTGGACCGCTTCACCCAGCTCGACGAGGTCATGTCCAAGGACCTGCTCCTCCTGGACGCCGACATGGACCCGCGCGAGGCCTTCAACACCCTCGACGGCGCCAACCGCCGCTACGCGCCCGCCGTGGACGCCGAAGGCCGCCTCGCGGGCATCCTCACCCGCAAGGGCGCCCTGCGCGCCACCCTGTACACGCCCGCCACGGACGACCGGGGACGGCTGCGCGTCGCCGCCGCCGTCGGCATCAACGGCGACGTCGCCGGCAAGGCCAAGCAGCTCCTCGACGCGGGCGTCGACACCCTTGTCATCGACACCGCGCACGGCCACCAGGAGTCGATGGTCAACGCCGTCCGCCTGGTGCGCGGGCTCGACCCGCGGGTCCCGCTCGTCGCCGGCAACATCGTCTCCGCCGAGGGCGTCCGCGACCTCATCGAGGCCGGCGCGGACGTCGTCAAGGTCGGCGTCGGCCCCGGCGCCATGTGCACCACGCGCATGATGACCGGCGTCGGCCGGCCGCAGTTCTCCGCCGTGCTGGAGTGCGCCGCCGAGGCGAAGAAGTACGGCAAGCACGTGTGGGCCGACGGCGGCGTCCGCCACCCGCGCGACGTGGCCATGGCCCTCGCGGCCGGCGCGTCCAACGTGATGATCGGCTCGTGGTTCGCCGGCACCTACGAGTCCCCGGGCGACCTCCAGCACGACGCGAACGGCCGCCCCTACAAGGAGTCCTTCGGCATGGCCTCCGCCCGCGCCGTGCGCAACCGCACCTCCGAGGAGTCCGCCTACGACCGCGCCCGCAAGGCGCTGTTCGAGGAGGGCATCTCCACCTCCCGCATGTTCCTCGACCCGGAGCGCCCCGGCGTCGAGGACCTGATCGACTCGATCATCGCGGGCGTCCGCTCCTCCTGCACCTACGCCGGCGCCGCCACGCTGGAGGAGTTCGCCGAGAAGGCCGTCGTCGGCGTCCAGAGCGCGGCCGGCTACGCCGAGGGCAAGCCGCTGCACGCCAGCTGGAGCTGACCCGTCCGGTGAGGCGGGTGTGCGACGGCCCACACGGCCGGCGCAACGAACACCCGCCTCACCTCGAGGAACGCAATGATCTTGCGGTGGTGCGCAAGGTTGCTGCATTTCAGCAGCAACGAAGAACCTCGTAGGGTTACGCGCTGTACGTGTGTGGCGGGGACCCCGCTCGACGGGTCCCGGCTGTCGCGGGGCGCCGTCGGTCCCCGGCCGCGGAAGCCCGGCAGCGATCAAGGAGTCACCGCGTGCTCGACCATGGCGCACCCCCGCACAACGGCGGCCCCGCCGCCCCGCACTCCGAAGGCGTGGGCATGCGTCTGATGCGCCGCAAGCCCGTGGAACGCCTGGTCGCCGAGGGCGGCCACGGCGAGGGCGGCACCCTGCGCCGCTCCCTCGGACTGTGGCAGCTGACCATGATCAGCATCGGTGCCACGCTCGGCACCGGCATCTTCGTCGTCCTCGGCGAGGCCGTCCCCAAGGCCGGACCCGCGGTCACCCTGTCCTTCGTCATCGCCGGTCTGACGGCCCTCTTCTCCGCCCTCTCCTACGCGGAGCTGGCCGGCACCATCCCGGTCTCCGGCTCCTCCTACTCGTATGCGTACGCAACGATGGGCGAACTGATCGCCTGGGTCTGCGGCTGGTGTCTGATGCTGGAGTACGGCGTCTCGGTCGCCGCCGTCGCCGTCGGCTGGGGCGAGTACCTCAACGAACTCCTCGACGGCACCATCGGCGTCACCCTGCCCGCCGCGCTGTCCGCCCCGCCCGGCGACGGCGGCGTCTTCAACGCGCCGGCGCTGATCGTCGTCCTGCTGGCCATGGCGTTCCTGCTCGGCGGCGCCCGCGAGTCCGCCCGCGCCAACACCGTGATGGTCCTCGTCAAGATCGGCGCCCTCGTGCTGTTCTGCGCCATCGGCGTCCAGGGCTTCCGCTCCGGCAACTACGAGAACTTCATGCCGCTCGGCATGGCCGGCGTCAGCGCCGCCGGAGCCACCCTGTTCTTCTCCTACATCGGCTTCGACGCCGCCTCCACCGCCGGCGAGGAGGCCAAGAACGCCCAGCGCGACCTGCCGCGCGCGATCCTGCTGTCCCTCGCCATCATCACCGCGCTGTACGTCCTGGTCGCCGCCGTCGCCGTGGGCGCCAAGCCCTGGCGGCAGTTCACCGACTCCGAGGCCACCCTCGCCCAGATCATGCGCGAGGTCACCGGCCAGAGCTTCTGGGGCACCCTGCTGGCGTTCTGCGCCGTCATCGCCATCGCCAGCGTCGTCCTCACCGTGCTCTACGGCCAGACCCGCATCCTGTTCGCCATGGCCCGCGACGGACTGGTGCCCAAGGTGTTCGCCCGGGTCAGCCCGCGCTCCGGCACGCCCCGCGCCAACACCCTGATCGTCTCCCTGTTCTGCGGTGTGCTCGCCGCCGCCGTCCCGCTCGGCCAGCTCGCCGACGCCACCAGCATCGGCACCCTCTTCGCCTTCGCGCTGGTCAACATCGCCGTGGTGGTGCTGCGCCGCAGCCGCCCCGACATGCCGCGCACCTTCCGCGTCCCGCTGTCCCCGCTGCTGCCGGCTCTCGGCTTCGGCTTCTGCCTGTGGATGATGGGCAGCCTGTCCACCGTCACCTGGGTCGTCTTCGGTGTCTGGATGGCCGTCGGGCTCGTGTTCTACTTCCTCTACGGCTACCGCCGCTCCCGGCTCGCCGCCCCCGCCCCGTCGGAAGCGAAGTGAACGACCCGCAGTGCTGAACGATCTCGACGAACGCATCGTGCACGCCCTCGCCGAGGACGCCCGCCGCTCCTACGCGGACATCGGCCAGCTCGTCGGCCTCTCCGCGCCCGCCGTCAAACGGCGCGTGGACCGGCTGCGCGCCACCGGGGCCATCACCGGATTCACCGTACGGGTGGACCCCGCCGCCCTCGGCTGGGAGACGGAGGGGTTCGTCGAGATCTACTGCCGCAGCAACACCTCCCCGGAGACCATCCAGCGGGGCCTCGAGCGGTACCAGGAGGTCGTCGCCGCGTCCACCGTCACCGGGGACGCGGACGCCGTCGCCCAGGTCTTCGCCTCCGACATGCGGCACTTCGAACGGGTGCTGGAGCGCATCGCCGGCGAGCCGTTCGTCGAGCGGACCAAGTCCGTGCTGGTGCTGTCGCCGCTGCTGCGGCGGTTCTCGTCCGGCTCGCCGACGTAAGTGACGTCAGTACGGGGCAGGTCCGCCGCCCCGGTGCGCCGTCTCCCGTGCGCCGTCCCCGCGTGAGGGTCGCCGAACCGGCGTAATCTGGGGCATATGCGGCAGCCCTCCGATGCCGGTGCGGTGACCGGCGAGCCCGAGGGGCCGGATCCTGTGTTCGTCGACGCCTCCGGTCGGCGGGCCCGGCTGCTCCGGCGGGCCGGGTACGGAGCCGCCGGCTTGGCCGCCGGATATCTGAGCGTGCTCGCGCTGAGCCTGATGGGGGCGACCCCGTTCGCCCCGGAGGCCCTGCTGCCGCCGCTGCCCGGGGAGTCCTCGCCCACGGCGCCGCTGCGGCAGGACGCGGACGGGGACGCGCGGTCTCCGCAGGAGGGAGGCGGGGCCGCGGTGGGGCCGGGTTCGCCGCTCATTCCGCTGATCGTCGGGGAGAACCCGGCGGGCTCGTTGCTGCTGCCGCCCGGCGCCGATCCCGGAAGCGTCGCCGGGGTGCCGGTGGAGCCGCCGGACGCGGACGGGGACGGGGTCGAGGTCACGGACGGACCGGAGCCCTCCGAGGAGCCCGGCGGGGCCGGGGAACCCGGCGGGTCCGAGGAGCCGGACGAGCCCGGGGAACCCGCCGAGCCGGGTGACGGTGAGCCGTCCGCGCCTCCTGACGGCGGTGGTTCCGAGCCGCCCCCGCCCGACACCGGTGAGCCTCCGGAGCCCGGTACGGACGCCCCGTCCGACCCGCCCGGGACACCGCAGCCCACACCCGAGGCGCCGTCCGGGAACCCCGGCACCTCCCTGCCCGACGACCCGCCGGCCGCCGGGACCCCCTGATGCGGCGGCGATCCCACCGACCGGCCGCTCGACCGCCCGTGACCCCGGGGCCGCGGCGGCACCGGTTCCGCATCGTGGTGCCGCTGGTCCTGCTGGCCTTCGTCGTCTCCGTCCTCGCCGTCGAGGGGTACACCTCCCGCGGCTTCGCCGGGGACGAGGCGGGGCGCGGGGAACGCGCCGAGCGGAGCGGGGCCGGGGTGCCCCGGCAGGTCGCGGACGGGGGGCCGGTCGTCGACGCCGGCCACGATCCGCCGCGCTCCTACCGGGCGCCCGCCGGAACGGTCGTGCTGACCTTCGACGACGGGCCCGACCCCGTGTGGACGCCCCGCATCCGCGAGGTCCTCGACCGCCAGGGTGTCCCCGGCACCTTCTTCGTCACCGGACGGCAGACCGCCCGCCACCCGGACCTCGTACGGGACCTGATCCGCTCCGGGCACGAGATCGGGGTGCACACCTTCTCCCACCCCGACCTGGCCACGCAGTCCGAGGACGCGGTCGACCGCGAGCTGGCGTTCACCCAGCTCGCCCTCGCGGGCGCCGCCGGCGTCCACAGCTCGCTGGTGCGGATGCCGTACTCCTCCACGGTGGGCGCCCTGGACGGGCCCTCCTGGTCCGTCGCCCGGCACCTCGGCGAGCAGGGGTACGTGCTCGCCTTCGTCGACCAGGACACGCGGGACTGGAGCCGGCCCGGCGCCCGGGCCATCGCCGACGCGGCCGTCCCGGAGGTGCCAGGGCGGGGCACGATCGTCCTGCTGCACGACTCCGGCGGCGACCGCTCGCAGACCGTGCGGGCGATTGAGACGCTGGTGCCGCGGCTCAAGGCCGACGGATACCGCTTCTCCACGATCGCCGAGCTGGTGGGGGTGGAACGCCTCACGGGTGGGGTCGGCACCGCGGAGCGATGGCGGGGGCGGGTGTTCGTGACCGCCGTGACCGTGTCGGGGACGACGGTGTCCGTGCTGGGCGCGCTGCTGCTCGTCGTCGGGGGGCTGGTGCTGGCGCGGTGCGTGGTGATGCTGGGGCTGGCCCACCGTCATGCGCGGGTCGCGCGGCGTCGTCCGCGGGTCGGGCTCGGGCCGCCGGGCGTGGGGCCCGTCAGCGTGGTCGTGCCCGCGTACAACGAGGTGGTGTGCATCAGCAAGACGCTGCGGTCGCTGGCCGCGAGCGATCTCCCCGTGGAGATCGTCGTCGTGGACGACGGGTCCGACGACGGGACCGCGGACGCCGCCGAGGCGCTGCGGCTGCCCGGGGTGACCGTGGTGCGCACGCCCAACCGGGGCAAGGCGGCCGCGCTCAACACCGGTGTGCTGCGGGCCTCGCACGAGATCGTCGTGATGCTGGACGCCGACACCGTCTTCGAGCCCTCGACCGTCCGGCGCCTCGTCGAGCCGTTCGCCGACCCGGCCGTCGGCGCCACGGCCGGCAACGCCAAGGTCGGCAACCGCGACGGCATGCTCGGCCGCTGGCAGCACATCGAGTACGTCATGGGCTTCAACCTCGACCGGCGCATGTACGACCTGCTGCACTGCATGCCGACCGTCCCCGGCGCCGTCGGAGCCTTCCGTGTGCGTGCCCTGCGCCAGGCCGGGATGCTCAGCGGGGACACGCTGGCCGAGGACACCGACCTCACCATGGCCCTGCACCGGGCCGGGTGGCAGGTGCGCTACGCCGAGCACGCCGTCGCCTGGACCGAGGCGCCCGGGTCCCTGCGGCAGCTGTGGCGGCAGCGCTACCGCTGGAGCTACGGCACCATGCAGGCCGCCTGGAAGCACCGGCACGCCCTCGTCGAGCGGGGGCACGCCGGGCGGTTCGGGCGGGTGGGGCTGCCGCTGCTCGCCGTGTTCCAGATCCTCACGCCGCTGCTCGCCCCGCTGATCGACCTGCTGACCGTGTACGGGCTGGTGTTCGGGAACGCGGCGCTCACGCTGCTGGCGTGGTGCGGGGTCCTGGCGGTGCAGGGGGTGTGCGCCGCGTACGCGTTCCGTCTCGACGGGGAGCGGCTGCGGCCGCTGTGGGCGCTGCCGGTGCAGCAGGTCGTGTACCGGCAGGTGATGTACCTGGTGCTGATGCAGGCCTGTCTCACCGCGCTGAGCGGGTACCGGCTGCCCTGGCAGCGGCTCAGGCGGAAGGGGAATGTGGTGGTGCCGCCGGCCGGGGGAGGGCTACGCTCGGGGGTATGACCTGGCGACATTGATTCACGAGTGGATCGCGTGGATCGCGTGGATCGAGTGGATCCACGCGTAGTGCCTCCCGAGGGCCGCCTCGGGCGCCGTTCGACCTCAGCGTCCGGTGTCCGAACCGCCCTTACGGGAAGGCCTCATGACTCTCACGCCCACGCGTGCCGTCGACGTGCGCGTGCGTCGGCTGACGACCACGCTGTACGGCTACTCGTTTCTCGAAGAATTCGTTCTGCTGTACCCGGTGTACGCGCTGCTGTTCAGCGACGCCGGGCTGTCCGTGTGGCAGATCTCCTCCCTGTTCGCCCTGTGGTCCGTCACGGCCGTGGTGCTGGAAGTGCCGTCCGGCGCGTGGGCCGACGCGGTCTCGCGGCGGCTGCTGCTGGTCCTCGGTCCGCTGTTGACGGGCGCGGGATTCGCACTGTGGGTGCTCGTGCCGTCGTACGCCGCGTTCGCGGTGGGATTCGTGCTGTGGGGGACCGGTGGGGCACTGAGCTCCGGTGCGCTGGAGGCTCTCGTCTACGACGAGCTGGAGCGGGGCGGGGCGGCGGACCGGTACGCCCGGGTGCTGGGGCGGGCGCGGGCGGCGGGGCTGGTCGCCGTGATGGCGGCGATGGGGCTCGCCGGGCCTGTGCTGGCGTGGGGCGGACACGCGGCTGTGGGGGCGGCGAGTGTGCTGGTGTGTGCGGTGGCGTCGGTGACGGCGTTGCGGTTTCCCGAGCACCGGGTGGCGAAGGGTGTGCGGGAGGGCTGGACCGCGGCTCTGCGGGGTGGGCTGCGTGAGGCGCGGCGGGACCGGTCCGTGCGGGGTGCGCTGGTGTTGGTGCCGGCGGTCGCGGCGGTGTGGGGGGCGCTGGACGAGTACACGCCGTTGCTGGTGCGGGAGGCGGGGGTGGGGGATGCGGCGGTGCCGGGGGTGCTGCTGGTGATCTGGGGCGGGGCCACGGCGGGGAGTCTGCTGGCGGGGGAGGGGGAGCGGTTCGGTACGGGTGGGCTCGCTGTGCTGGTGGGTGGGGGTGGTGTCGCACTGGCGGTGGGCGCCCTGGCCGGGACGGTGGCGGGGTTGCTGCTGGTCGCGGTGGCGTTCGGTGCGTTCCAGGCGGCGACGGTGCTGGCGGAGGCGCGGTTGCAGCACCGGATCGAGGCGACGGGGCGGGCGACGCTGACGTCGGTGGCTGGGCTGGGCACGGAGCTGGTGACGCTGACGGTGTTCGCGGGGTACGCGGTGGTCGCGTCGGGGCACGGTCATGGTGCCGCGTTCGCGGTGGCGGCGGTGCCGTATGCGGTGCTGGCGGTGGGGCTCGCGGTGGTGCGGTGCAGGAGGGCGGGGGCTGAGGTGTGACGCCTGCGGCGCAGGGTTGCGGTGCGGTGGGGGTGCGCGTAGCGCCTACGGGGGGTGGGTGGTGCGGGGTCGCGGCGGGGGTGGACGTCCTCGGTCTGGCGCGATTGAGTCGCTTGAATGGTCAAGGGCGCGGACGCGCCAGCCGCTGCGGGCGCCCACCCCCACCCCGCCCCCTCCCCGCCGTCGGCGATATCCGCAACTGCGGGCATTCGTGCCGCCTGGGGCGGCACAGGTGGGCGCGGCGGCACCTCGTCGGCGCCGAGGTGCGCGAACACCCCCCGGCCCACACCAACGCCGGTGCCTGGAGAAGAGGCGCAGACACCCCCCGGGCGCCTCAACACCCCCGCGCAACAAATCGCCGCGAACGGCGGTTCACACGCAACAACCACCGCACCGGTGCGCAACAGCTCCTCCTTGTCCGGCAAAGCCGCCCGCCCGTACCTTCATGGGTGCCCCCACCCCCCCGCCGAGGACCACCCATGCGCACCGCCCTGCTCCAAAGCTCCGGCCACCCCGGCCACGTCGCCGACAATCTCAAGGTTCTCGACGACGCCGCCGCCCGCGCGGCCGCAGCGGGCGCAGATCTCCTGGTGACCGCGGAGCTGTTCCTCACCGGGTACGCCATCGGCGACGATCTCGGCCGCCTCGCCGAGCCCGCCGACGGCGACGCCGCCGGCCAGGTCGCCGAGACCGCCGCCCGCCACGGCCTCGCCGTCGCCTACGGGTACCCCGAGCGCGCCGGCGACACCGTGTACAACTCCGTGCAGCTCATCGGCCCAGACGGCACCCGTCTCGCGAACTACCGCAAGACCCACCTCTACGGCTGCTTCGAGCACGATCACTTCACCCCAGGTGAGAACACGGTCGTCCAGGCCGAGCTGAACGGCCTCACCGTCGGCCTGATGATCTGCTACGACGTGGAGTTCCCGGAGAACGTCCGCGCCCACGCCCTCGCCGGCACCGACCTGCTGGTCGTGCCCACGGCCCAGCTGCACCCGTACCAGTTCGTCGCCGAGTCCGTCGTGCCCGTGCGGGCCTTCGAAAGTCAGCTGTACATCGCCTACGTCAACCGGGTCGGTGTTGAGGGCGAGTTCGAGTTCGTGGGGCTGTCCACGCTGGCCGGGCCCGACGGGGTCGCCCGCGTCCGCGCCGGCCGGGGTGAGGAACTGCTCCTCGCCGACGTCGACCCGGTGCTTCTGGCCGCGTCCCGCGAGGCCAATCCGTATCTGCGGGACCGTCGGCCCCGTCTTTACGGGTCCCTCGTCTGATCTCTTCACCACTGCAAGGAGTCCGTACCCCATGACGTCCACGGTGCCCAACGCCGTCGAGCACGCCGACGAGCAGCAGCCGCCGATCACCATGTTCGGCCCTGACTTCCCGTACGCGTACGACGACTTCCTGGCCCACCCCGCCGGGATCGGGCAGGTGCCCGCCACCGAGCACGGCACCGAGGTCGCCGTCATCGGCGGTGGGCTGTCCGGGATCGTCGCCGCCTACGAGCTGATGAAGATGGGGCTCAAGCCGGTCGTGTACGAGGCCGACCGGATCGGCGGGCGGCTGCGGACCGTCGGGTTCGAGGGGTGTGATCCGTCGCTGACGGCGGAGATGGGCGCCATGCGGTTTCCGCCGTCCTCGACGGCGTTGCAGCACTACATCGATCTCGTGGGGCTGGAGACCCGGCCCTTCCCCAACCCGCTGGCCGAGGCGACCCCTTCGACCGTCGTGGATCTGAAGGGCGAGTCGCACTACGCGGAGACGATGGCCGATCTGCCGCAGGTCTACCGCGATGTGGCCGATGCCTGGGCGCGGTGTCTGGAGGAGGGGGCCGACTTCTCCGACATGAACCGGGCCCTGCGCGAGCGGGACGTGCCGCGGATCCGGGAGATCTGGTCGCGGCTGGTGGAGAAGCTCGACAACCAGACCTTCTACGGGTTCCTGTGCGAGTCCGAGGCGTTCAAGTCGTTCCGGCACCGGGAGATCTTCGGGCAGGTCGGGTTCGGGACCGGGGGGTGGGACACCGATTTCCCGAATTCCATTTTGGAGATTCTGCGGGTCGTCTACACCGAGGCCGACGATCACCACCGGGGGATCGTCGGCGGGTCGCAGCAGTTGCCGCTCAGGTTGTGGGAGCGGGAGCCCGAGAAGATCGTCCACTGGCCGTACGGAACGTCGCTGAAGTCGCTGCACGTGGACGGGGAGCCGCGGCCCGCCGTCACGCGGCTGGGGCGGACCGCCGGGAACGGGATCACCGTGACCGATGCCCGCGGTGACATCCGTACGTATCGGGCCGCCGTCTTCACCGCGCAGTCCTGGATGCTGCTGTCGAAGATCGACTGTGACGACTCGCTCTTCCCGATCGATCACTGGACCGCCATCGAGCGCACCCACTACATGGAGTCCAGCAAGTTGTTCGTGCCTGTCGATCGGCCGTTCTGGCTCGACAAGGACGAAGACACCGGGCGGGACGTCATGTCGATGACGCTCACCGACCGCATGACCCGCGGCACCTATCTGCTGGACAACGGTCCCGACCAGCCCGCGGTCATCTGCCTGTCGTACACCTGGTGCGACGACAGTCTGAAGTGGCTGCCGCTGTCCGCCAACGAGCGGATGGAGGTCATGCTGAAGTCGCTCGGCGAGATCTACCCGAAGGTCGACATCCGGAAGCACGTCATCGGCAGCCCGGTGACCGTTTCCTGGGAGAACGAGCCTTACTTCATGGGCGCGTTCAAGGCGAACCTGCCGGGGCACTACCGCTACCAGCGGCGGCTGTTCACGCACTTCATGCAGGACCGGCTGCCGGAGGACAAGCGGGGCCTGTTCCTCGCCGGCGACGACATCTCGTGGACGGCGGGCTGGGCCGAGGGCGCCGTGCAGACCGCACTCAACGCGGTGTGGGGCGTGATGCATCAGCTCGGCGGCGCCACCGACCCGTCCAACCCGGGTCCCGGCGACCTGTACGACGAGATCGCGCCCGTGGAACTCCCGGAGGACTGAGGTCAGCCGGGCAGCGGGGTGAGCAGCATGCGGCCCGCGAACCCCACCGCGGTGTCCAGCCGTTCGGTGAACTCCGCCGCCACGTCGGGCAGTCGGCGCAGCGCCCACAGGGCGCGCGCCGCCGTCCAGGCCGCGTCCCGGGCGCGGTCCAGGCTCCACGCGCCGAGCAGATGGGTCAGCGGGTCGGCGATGCTCAGCACGTCGGGGCCGGGTACCAGCTCGTCGCGGATGCGTTCCTCCAGCGACAGGAGGATCTCGCCCACGGCCTCGAACTCGTCCTCCAGGTCGACGGGTTCGCAGTCGAGCGTACGGCAGGTGTCCACGACGGCCAGCGCGAGGTCGTGCCCGATGTGCGCGTTGATGCCGGCCAGCGCGAACTGCACCGGACGTACCCCGGGATGGCGGCGGAAGTGGAACAGTGGACGCCAGCAGGCGGGGGGACGCCGGCCCTTGGCCGCCGCGTCGACGGCGGCCAGGTAGCGGTCGGCGAACCGTACGTCCAGGGTGATCACCGCACGGGTGTCGGGGAACAGACCGGCGTCGATGCGCCGGTCCACCGCCCGTGTCACGGCGAGGTAGACACGGTTGAAGACCGCGACCCCGTCCCGCGCGGGCAGGGCCGCGTCGAGGGCGCGCATACGGGCGACGACCCCGTCGACCGGGGTGAGGACTTGTTCGCATTGCGCCATGAGCGCAGGGTGACACCTTTAGTCTGACTTCAGTGGCGGCGGGCCCGGCGCTTCCCCGGAACGGGGGAACGCGCCCGCCGTGGGGGAGGGGGAAGCACAAGGTGGCAGGCTCGCGTGCCCGGAGACTGTCCGCGCGCCGTGCGGAGCGGCGGCGTGCCGCGCGGAGGACCACGATGGTCGCTGCGGCCTCGGTCGTGGTGGTGGCCGGCAGCGTGTCCGGGGTGATCTCGGCGGCCGGACAGGGGCGGGACGCCCCGGAGGCCCGGCCCGTGGCGTCCGCGTCGCCCCGTCTCGTGCCGCTGCCCGCCGTTCCCTCGGCGTCTCCTTCCGTCACGAAGTCCGCCTCGCCGTCCGTCGAGCCGAAGCGGTCGCCTTCCGCCTCGACCGGTGCGCGGAAGGAGCGCCGTGCTGTTCCGTCCGCGCGGCTCTACCGGCATCCCGCGTCCCGGGTGCTCGACTGGGTGCGGGCGCACCCCGACGATCCGCGCCGGGCGGTCATCGAGTCGCGGATCGCCGACCAGCCGGCGGCCGTCTGGTTCGCGGACTGGTCGCCGGACACCGTCACCGCGCGGGTGAGGGCCGTGACGTCCGGCGGGGCCGCGCAGGGGCGGGTGCCCGTCGTCGTGCCGTACGCGATCCCCGGGCGGGACTGCGGCGGCCACTCCGAGGGCGGTGCGCCGGACCTGGGCGCCTACGACGACTGGATCGACCGGTTCGCCGCCGGGCTCGGCGGCGGGGAGGTCGTGGTGATCCTGGAGCCCGACTCGGTCGCGCAGGCCGACTGTCTGTCCGCCGGGCAGCGGGAGCGGCGGTTCGCCTCGCTGGCCCGCGCCGGGCGGGTGCTCAAGGAGGCCAATCCCCGCGCCCGCGTCTACTACGACGCCGGGCACTCCGGCTGGCACACGCCCGCCAAGCAGGCGGACCTGCTGCGGCAGGCGGGGGCCGCCTCGTCCGACTCGTCGGACGGCGTCTTCAGCAACGTGTCCAACTTCCACGCCACCGCCGACGAGATCGCCTACGACCGTGCCGTGCTCGACGCCCTCGGCGGGACGGGCCTCGGCGCGGTGATCGACACCAGCCGCAACGGCAACGGCGCCCCCGCCGACGGCGAGTGGTGCGACCCGGAGGGCCGCGCGCTGGGCCGGGCCCCGACGCTCACCACCGGCGAGGCCCGCATCGACGCCTACCTGTGGGTGAAGCTCCCCGGTGAGTCCGACGGCTGCAAGGGCGCGCCGGGGACCTTCAGCCCGTCGTACGCCTACGACCTGGCGCGCTGATCCTCGCCCGTGTCGTAGGAGGACGTGCCCTCGTCGAGCAGCGGCTGCTGCGTCTTCAGGTGGGCGGGCGCGAAGGCGCGCAGCGCGTGGTAGCCGGTGATGACGACGACCGTGCCGAGGGCGATGCCGCTGAGCGAGAAGGTGTCGGTGAACTCCATGGACACGTTGCCGACGCCGATGATGATGCCCGCCGCGGCCGGCACCAGGTTCAGCGGATTGCGCAGGTCGACCTTGGCGTTGAGCCAGATCTGCGCGCCGAGCAGGCCGATCATGCCGTACAGGATGACGGTGATGCCGCCCAGCACACCGCCGGGGACGGCCGCGACGACCGCGCCGAACTTGGGGCACAGGCCGAACAGCAGGGCGAAGCCGGCGGCGGCCCAGTAGGCGGCGGTGGAGTAGACGCGGGTCGCGGCCATCACGCCGATGTTCTCGGAGTAGGTGGTGTTGGGCGGGCCGCCGACCGCGGTGGACAGCATGGAGCCGATGCCGTCGGCGGAGATGGCCGTGCCGAGCTTGTCGTCGAGGTTGTCGCCGGTCATCTCGCCGACGGCCTTCACATGGCCCGCGTTCTCGGCGATCAGCGCGATGACCACCGGCAGGGCGACCAGGATCGCCGACCATTCGAAGGACGGCCCGTGGAAGTCGGGCAGGCCGATCCAGTCGGCCCGGCCCACGGCGGACAGGTCCAGGCGCCAGTGGTCGGTGACCTTGCCGCTCGCGTCGGCGGAGTGGATCTGCCCGAAGATCCGGTCCTGCGCCCAGGACAGCACGTACCCGAAGATCAGGCCGAGGAAGATCGCGATGCGGGACCAGAAGCCGCGCAGGCAGACCACGGCCAGTCCGGTGAACAGCATCACGGCCAGCGCGGTCCACTGGTCCTGCGGCCAGTACGTCGAGGCGGTCACCGGGGCGAGGTTGAAGCCGATCAGCATCACCACCGCGCCGGTCACCACGGGCGGCATCGCCGCGTGGATGATCCGCGCGCCGAAGCGCCGGACCGCGAGGCCCACCAGGAACAGCGCGCCGCCCACCACGAACACCGCGCCCGTCACCGTGGCGCTGGAGCCGCCGTCCGCCCGGATCACCGCGGCGACGCCGACGAAGGAGAGCGAGCAGCCCAGGTAGCTGGGCACCCGGCCGCGGGTGGCCAGCAGGAAGACGACGGTCGCGACGCCCGACATCATGATCGCCAGGTTGGGGTCGAGACCCATGAGGACGGGAGCCACGAAGGACGCGCCGAACATGGCGACCACGTGCTGGGCGCCCAGGCCAGCGGTGCGCGGCCAGGAGAGGCGCTCGTCGGGGCGGACCACCGCCCCGGGTGCCGGAGTGCGTCCGTCTCCGTGCAGTTTCCAGCGGACGCCGAGATCCATGGGTTGTCGCTTTCGTCGTGCGGCCAGCGTGTCCGGACCATTGTGCGGCCCGCCGGGGAGTGGTTCGCACAGGTGGGCGGGCCCCCGGGGGCTGCTGAGCGTCCGCTTAGGATGAGGGCACGCCGTTGATCGATGCACACGGCACCGACCCGTACGTTCCAGGAGCACCGCCCGTGACCGCCGAAGCCCCGCCCGCGCCCGCCCTCGCCCACGGCCGTCTGATCCCCGTGACCGTCCACTTCGACGACCTCGACGCGCTGGGGCTGCTGCACAACGCCCGCTACCCGCTGCTCGTCGAGCGCGCCTGGTCCGAGCTGTGGCAGGCCCACGGCGTCGCCTTCGACGGCGACTGGGTGGCCGCCGGCGACGCCTGCAACGCGGTCAAGGAACTGCGCCTGACCTACGAGGCCCCGGTGACCCGGCCCGGCCCCTACGCCGTCCACCTGTGGCTGGACCGGCTCGGCACCACCGGGCTCACCTACGGCTTCCGGTTCTGCTCGGCGGACGGCGCGGTGACCTACGCCCGGGGCAGCCGGGTGCTGGTGCGGCTGGACGCCACCACCCTGCGCCCGGCGCCCTGGAGCGAGGGGTTCAGGAACGCGGCTCGGGAACTGCTGCGTCCGGACGCGTGACCTTCACCCGGTCGCCCGCGCGCAGCACCCCGGCGAAGCCCGCGATGCCGCACGTCAGCAGCGTCACCAGTACGAACGACACCATCAGGCTGGTCGCCTGTGCCAGCATGCCGATGGCGCTCGGGGCGATCAGCCCCGAGGTGTAGGTGATGGTCGCCACGCCCGCGATGGCCAGGCTCGGGTTGGAGCCGCTGCGGCCGGCGGCGGCGAAGCAGAGCGGGACGACCACCGCGATGCCGAGGCCCATCAGCGCGAAGCCGGTCATCGCGACGGCGGGGTGGCCGGCGAACACGATCAGGAGGCCGCCGAGCAGGGCGACCGCACCGCTCGCGCGGACCGTGCGTACCGCGCCGTAGCGGTCCACCACCCGGTCGCCGGCGATCCGGGCGACCGCCATGGTGAGGGTGAAGCCGGTGGTGCAGGCGGCCGCGAGGCCCGCGGAGGTCTCCAGCTGGTCGCGCAGATAGACCGCCGACCAGTCCAGGCTCGCCCCCTCGGCGAACACCGCGCAGAAGCCGATCGCGCCGATGAGCAGCGCCGAGCGGGGCGGCAGCGCGAACCGGGGCGGCGGCTCCTCGTCCTCGGCCGGCTGGAGGTCGAGCACCCAGGCGCAGGCCGCGAAGCCCACGACCGTCAGCACGGCGGCCGCCAGCGTGTGGTGCAGCCGGGCGTCCGAGCCCAGGTGCGCGGCGAGCGTGCCGGCCGCCGAGCCGACGACCGCGCCGACGCTCCACATGCCGTGCAGGCCCGACATGATCGACCGGTCGAGCCGGTTCTCCACCTCGACCCCGAGGGCGTTCATCGCCACGTCCGACATGCCCGCCGTGGCGCCGTAGACGAACAGGGCCAGACACAGGGTGAGCAGGTTCGGGGCGAGGGCCGGCAGCACCAGCGCGAGCGTCCACAGGGCGAGCAGGCCGCGCAGCGCGGTACGGGCGCCGAAGCGGTGCGAGATGCTGCCCGCGAGCGGCATCGCCAGCGACGCGCCCAGCGCGGGGAAGGCCAGCGCCAGGCCCAACTGCCCGGCGCTGACCCCCGCGTGGTCCTGGATCCAGGGGACCCGGGTCGCGAACGAACCGGTGACCGCGCCGTGCACGGCGAACACCGCGCCCACGGCGTACCGCGCCCGCCTCACCTCGCATGGCGTGTGAACCACTGCACTCATCGACCCGCCCCTCCCTGATCCACCGTCGTACGCGTTGCGCCTGTGTCGTGTGCGTTCCACCTCTGGCGTGTGCGCTGGCGTAAACTATCAGGAACCCTGCCTGAAAGAAACGGGGCATCCGGGGCACGGCACCCGCCGGCCGGGCCCGCCGATCTGGAAGGATCCCGGCATGGCCGCATCCCCGAGCACCGCCCGAGCCATCAACGACCGGCTCGCCCTGCGCCTGCTCCAGCAGGAGGGCCCGCTGACCGCGGGGCAGCTGAAAGAGCTCACCGGACTCTCCCGGCCCACCGTCGCCGACCTCGTCGAACGCCTCACCGCCGCCGGGCTGATCGAGGTCGCAGGCGAGGCCCGCGCCCAGCGGCGGGGCCCCAACGCCAAGCTCTACGGCATCGTCGCGGGCCGCGCCCACCTCGCCGCCCTGGACGTGCGCACCGAGGGCGTCGCGCTCGTCGTGTCCGACCTCGTCGGCGGGGTGCTGGCCGAGGCCTCCCTGCCCATCGCCGACGACACCGGCACCGGCCCCGCCGTCGAGCAGGCCGTCGCCCTGGTCGAGCGGACGGCCAAGGAGGCGGGCGCCGACCGGCTGCACACGGTGGGCATCGGCGCGCCCGGCCTGATCGACCCCGCGACCGGCGAACTCCGCGACTCCACCGGCCTGCCGGAGTGGCACCGGCGTCTGGTCGCCGTGCTCCAGGAACGGCTGCCCGAGGCCCGGGTCAGCGTGGAGAACGAGACCAACCTCGCCGCGCTCGCCGAGCAGCGCGACGGGGCAGCCCGTGACCGGGACACCTTCGTGCTGCTGTGGCTGGGCCACGGCACCGGCGCCGCCGTGATCCTCGACGGCGCCCTGCGCCGGGGAGCCTCCGGCGGCACCGGCGAGATCGGCTTCCTGCCCGTCCCGGGCACCCGGGGGCTGCCGTCCGCGACCGACTGCACCGGCGGCTTCCACTCCCTGGCCGGCGCGGCGGCGGTCGCGCGGCTCGCCGCCGACCAGGGCATCGCGCCGGAACCCGGGGCCGACCCGGAGGCGGCGGGCGCGGTACGGGCGGCCGTCTCCGCGCCGGGGAGCGCGGCGCACGCCCGGTTCCTCGACACCCTGGCCGACCGGGTCGCCGTGGGCGTCGCCTCCGTGGTCGCGCTGCTCGACCCCGGGTGCGTGGTCCTGGGCGGCGAGCTCGGCCAGGCGGGCGGCACGGAACTGGCGGCCCGCGTCCAGCACCGCCTGACCACGATGTCCCCGCTCCCCGTCGAGGTACGCCCCAGCACCCTGGGCGGAGGAGCGGTCCTCCGAGGCGCCCTCCTGACGGCCCGTGACCACGCCCAGGACGAGCTTTTCGGGGTGCCGGGGCACTGAGGGGTTGCGGCGGGGGCGGGCTCGAGGGGCACCCCGGTCCGGGGTGGGACGGGGGCTCGGGCGCGATGCCCGCGGGTGGTCGCCGCCTACCGGCGCGCCCCCGTCACGGCCAACCGCTTCGTCAGGTAGTCCTCGAACGTGCCGGTGCCGACCGCGTGGTCCGGGGCCAGGTGGCCGCCGGCGCGGAAGGCCTCGTACGCCGCTCCGCGCAGCGGGATCTTCACCACCGCGCGGCGGCGGCCGGCCGCCGCGAGGTACGCGCGGGCCAGGGAGTCGAAGGTCCGCACCTCGGGGCCGCCCATGTCGTCGGCGCGTCCCGCGGGTGCGCCCTGGGCCAGCTCGGCCAGGCGGGCCGCGACCTCCGTGACCTCCACCGGCTGGTCCTTCACCCGGGCGGGCAGCGGCATCACCGGCGACTTCGACATGCCCTGGAACAGCCGGTACAGCAGGTCGTGGAACTGCGTGGCGCGCAGCACCGTCCAGCCGATGCCGGAGTCCTCGATCTGCCGTTCCACCGCCAGCTTGGTGCGGTAGTAGGGGTACGGCACGCGGTCCACGCCGACGATCGAGATGTGGACGAGGTGCTCCACCCCGGCCCGTCGCGCCGCGGTGATCAGATGGCGCGCGGCCTGTTCGTCGCCGCCGCGCGCCGAGGTGGCGCAGTGGACGACGGTGCCCGCGCCCTCCAGGGCCCGGTCCAGCCCGCTGCCGCCCTCGCGGAGGTCGACGGCGTAGGGCGGGGTGCGGCGGCTGAGGACCCGTACCTCGTGGCCGGCCGTCCGCAGCCGCTCGACGACGGGCCGGCCGAGGGTGCCGGTACCGCCGGTCACCAGGATCGCGGTCATGCTGTCTCACGTCCCTTCGGACACCGGCGCCCTGGGGGGAGAGTCGTGCGTGGCGCCGTACGGGATCAAGCTACGACGGGCCGGGCGCCGGGCGCATCCGCGCGCGTGGTGAGGCCCGGCGGCGGGCAAGGGCCGTCGTCACCGCCGCCGGGCCGGTCAGGGAGTGGCTCGGACACTAAAAGGACTAGACCACTTGGGTCAATAGGTGTGGATCACTCACCGGATGCGGGAGGGGGCGCCAAGGGGGCGCACAATCGCGGCAGTTGTGCATCGCGCGACCCTCGGTTGCCTCCACGTAGCGCGCTGTGACTCACTCCACACGACTCACCCGCGTGGCCGAGTCCCGGCCGTGGCAGACTGGGGCTGTACCAGTAGCAGCGCACTCCGGGGTCGGTGAAAGTCCGAACCGGCGGTTACAGTCCGCGACCCGGTCGCCTCCAGCGACCGGTTGACCAGGTGAAATTCCTGGACCGACGGTTAAAGTCCGGATGGGAGGCAGTGCGCGGCGGGCGGGCATCCATGCGCGCCGTCGTACCGGTTCGTCCTTCGGGCGAGCTCCGTCCGGCGTCGCCCCCGGTGTCCTCGCCCGTGTTCCTGTCGTCATCGACAGCCCCGGAGTCCGTGCCCGAAGAGGCAGGAGGACCCGGGAAGTGTTCACCGGAATCGTCGAAGAGCTGGGCGAGGTCACCGCCGTCGAGACCCTCGGCGACGCCTGTCGCTTCCGCCTGCGGGGCCCCGTGGTCACCCAGGGCGCGAAACACGGCGACTCCATCGCCGTCAACGGCGTGTGCCTCACCGTCGTCGAGCACGAGGGCGACGAGTTCACCGCCGACGTGATGGCGGAGACCCTGAACCGCTCCAGCCTCGGCGCCCTCGCCGTCGGCTCCCGCGTCAACCTCGAGCGGCCCACCGCCGTGGGCGACCGCCTCGGCGGCCACATCGTGCAGGGCCACGTCGACGGCACCGGCGAGATCCTCGACCGCACCCCGTCCGAGCACTGGGAGATCGTGAAGATCTCCCTCCCCGCGCACCTGAGCCGCTACGTCGTCGAGAAGGGCTCCATCACCGTCGACGGCATCAGCCTCACCGTGGTCGACGCCGGGCGCGACCACTTCACCGTCAGCCTCATCCCCACCACCCTCGCCCTGACCACCCTCGGCATCAAGAAGCCCGGGGACCCGGTCAACCTCGAGGTGGACGTCATCGCCAAGTACGTCGAGCGGATGCTCGGCGACCGCGTCGCGGGCGAGGAGGCCTCCCGGTGAACTGGCTCAACTCCGAGGCCTTCACCCTGTTCGACCAGCACATCAAGTGGTCGGACATGACCGGCAACGTGATCGGCCTGATCGCCCTCGCCCTCGGCTGGCGCCGCTCCCTGTGGACCTGGCCCGCCCAGTTCCTCTCCGGGCTCATCCTGTTCACCGCGTTCGCCACCGCCCACCTCTCCGGCAGCGCCGGCAAGCAGGTCGTCGTCATGCTCGTCGCCGCCTGGGGCTTCCGGCAGTGGCACCGCGGCCGGCGGCAGGCCCAGGACGGCTCCGTCGCCGTACGGTTCGCCACCTGGCGCGAGCGGGGCGCGCTGCTCGCCGGGGCCGCCCTCGGCACCCTCGCCGTCGGCGGACTCTTCACCGCCTACCCGTCCCTGTCCTGGGACCCCTGGCCGGACGCCTACATCTTCGTCGGCACGGTCGTCGCGATGTACGCCCAGGCGCGCGGCATGGTCGAGTTCTGGTTCGCCTGGCTGCTCGTCGACCTCGTCGGCGTCCCGCTGAACTTCGCCAACGGCTTCGCCTTCTCCGGCTTCGTCTACGTCATCTACGGCGCGCTCGTCCTGTGGGGCATGCGCGACTGGTGGCTGCGCTCCCGCGACGCGCGGCCCGCACTGGAAGGAGCGCCCGCATGAGCACGGCACCTGTCCTTTACGACACCGAAGACCTCGACCTCCGCCTCGACCCCGTCGAGCAGGCCATCGCCGACATCGCCGCCGGCCGCCCCGTGGTGGTCGTCGACGACGAGAACCGGGAGAACGAGGGCGACCTGATCGTCGCCGCCGAGAAGGTGACCGAGGAGATCGTCGCCTTCATGATGACCGAGTGCCGCGGCATGATCTGCGCCCCCATGACGGGCGAGGAGCTCGACCGGCTGAGCATCCCGCAGATGGTGGCGCAGAACACCGAGTCGATGCGCACCGCGTTCACCGTCACCGTCGACGCCTCCGCCGCGCACGGCGTGACCACCGGCATCTCCGCCTCCGACCGGGCCACCACCCTGCGGCTGCTGGCCGGCGGCACCGCCGAGCCGGACGACTTCGTCCGCCCCGGCCACATCTTCCCGCTGCGCGCCCGCCCCGGCGGCGTCCTCGAGCGCGACGGCCACACCGAGGCCGCCGTCGACCTGGCCCGCCTCGCCGGACTGCGCCCGGCCGGAGCCATCGTGGAGATCGCCGGCGAGGACGGCCGCATGCTGCGGCTGCCCGAACTGGTCCCGTTCGCCCGCAAGCACGGCCTGTCGATCATCTCGATCGAGGACCTCATCGCCTACCGGCGCAGCAGCGAGCCCACCGTCCGCCGCGAGGCCGAGGTCCGGCTGCCCACCGCCCACGGCACGTTCACCGCGTACGGCTTCCGCTCCACCGCCGACGGCGTCGAGCACGTCGCCCTGGTGCACGGCGACCTCGGCGACGGCGCGGACGTCCTCGTCCGCATGCACTCCGAGTGCCTCACCGGCGACGTCTTCGGCTCCCAGCGCTGCGACTGCGGCCCCCAGCTCGACGCCTCCCTGGACCGCATCCAGGCCGAGGGCCGGGGCGTCGTCGTCTACCTGCGCGGCCACGAAGGGCGCGGCATCGGCCTGATGTCCAAGCTGCGCGCCTACGAACTCCAGGAGCGCGGCCGCGACACCCTCGACGCCAACCTGGAGCTCGGCCTGCCCGCCGACGCCCGCGACTACGCGGCCGGCGCGCAGATCCTCGCCGACCTCGGCGTCCGCAGCGTCCGCCTGATGACCAACAACCCCGACAAGTCCGACGCGCTCGCCCGCCACGGCATCGACGTCGTCCGGCGCGAGCCGATGCCCGTCACCGCGAGCGAGCACAACCTCCGCTACCTGCGCACCAAGCGGGACCGGATGGGCCACGACCTGCCCTGGCTGGACACGCCGACCGTGCCCGCCTGCGGCAACCAGTAACACGAACCACGAGGAGAGACGTGAGCGGCAAGGGTGCACCGGAGCTGACGGTACGCAACGTGGGTGATCTGCGGGTCGCCGTCGTCGCGGCACAGTGGCACGAGAAGGTGATGGACGGCATGGTGGACGGGGCGCTGCGCGCCCTGCACGACCTCGGCATCGACGAGCCGACCCTGCTGAGGGTCCCCGGCAGCTGGGAACTGCCCGTCGTCGCCAAGG
Source organism: Streptomyces lusitanus (assembly GCF_042647945.1). Lineage (NCBI taxonomy): Bacteria > Bacillati > Actinomycetota > Actinomycetes > Kitasatosporales > Streptomycetaceae > Streptomyces > Streptomyces lusitanus. The sequence goes on along the minus strand of NZ_JBHRWL010000019.1, from coordinate 67,287 downwards.
TCCTGGCCGGCCGGGGCTACGACGCGATCGTCGCCCTCGGCGTCGTCATCAGGGGCGGCACACCCCACTTCGACTACGTGTGCCAGGGCGTCACCCAGGGCCTCACCCAGGTGTCCGTCGACACCGGCGTCCCCGTCGGCTTCGGCCTGCTCACCTGTGACAACGAGGAGCAGGCCCTGGACCGGGCCGGACTGCCCGGTTCCAGCGAGGACAAGGGCCACGAGGCGGTCACCGCGGCCGTCGCGACCGCCGCATGCCTGCGCTCGGTGTCCGAACCCTGGCGGTGAGCAGTCCCCGTCACCGCGTAGGGTAAGGACCACCATGTCCAAGAAGACGTTCGAGGAGCTCTTCACCGAGCTCCAGCACAAGGCCGCCCACGGGGACCCCGCCACCTCCCGCACCGCCGAGCTGGTGGACAAGGGCGTCCATGCCATCGGCAAGAAGGTCGTCGAGGAGGCCGCCGAGGTCTGGATGGCCGCCGAGTACGAGGGCAAGGAGGCGGCCGCCGAGGAGATCTCGCAGCTGCTGTACCACGTCCAGGTGATGATGGTCGCCCGCGGCATCTCCCTCGACGACGTCTACGCCCACCTGTAGAAACCCCCGCTCCGCCCACCCCTTCACGCAAAGGAAGCCGACCTCATGCTGCGCATCGCCGTCCCCAACAAGGGTTCCCTGTCAGGACCTGCGGCGGAGATGCTGCATGAGGCCGGCTACCAGCAGCGGCGGGAGTCCAAGGAGCTGCGGATCGTCGACCCGGTCAACGAGGTCGAGTTCTTCTACCTCCGCCCCCGCGACATCGCGATCTACGTCGCCTCCGGCCGCCTGGACATCGGCATCACCGGGCGCGACCTGCTGATCGACTCGGGGGCCGACGCCGAGGAGATCCTGCCGCTCGGCTTCGCCCGCTCCACCTTCCGCTTCGCCGCGAAGCCCGGCACGGTCACCAGCCCCGCCGATCTCGCCGGCAAGACCGTCGCCACGTCCTACGAGGGCATCGTCGCCGCGTACCTCGCGGAGCACGGCATCGACGCCTCCGTCGTCCACCTGGACGGCGCGGTCGAGACCGCCATCCAGCTCGGCGTCGCCCAGGTCATCGCGGACGTCGTCGAGACCGGCACCTCCCTGCGCAACGCCGGCCTGGAAGTCGTCGGCGACCCGATCATGACCTCCGAGGCCGTCGTCGTCCGCCGTACCGGCACAGACGGCGAAGACCCCAAGGTGCGGCAGTTCCTGCGTCGCCTCCAGGGCGTCCTGGTCGCCCGTACGTACGTGATGATGGACTACGACTGCCGGGTCGAGCAGCTGGAGAAGGCCGTCGCGCTGACCCCCGGCCTCGAGTCCCCGACCGTCTCGCCGCTGCACAACGAGGGCTGGGTCGCCGTCCGCGCGATGGTCCCGTCCAAGGAGGCGCAGCGCATCATGGACGACCTGTACGACATCGGGGCGCGCGCCATCCTCACCACGGCGATCCACGCCTGCCGTCTCTGACGGGGGAGCCACCACCATGTCCGGCACCGAACTCCCCGCGCTGCCCGTCACGTTCCGGCCCGGCCGCACCCGTGCCGTGCTGCTCACCGCGGGCGTCGCGCTGTTCGTCGTCGTCAGCCTGATCGGGCTGCTCCTCAGCGGTCTCGGCCCGGGGGAGCGCATCAGCTTCGTGTTCACCGCCGCGCTGCTGGCCGGTGTGCTGTTCCTGCTGGCCCGGCCGAAGGTCGTCGCCGACGAGACGGGCGTCACGGTCGTCAACATCGTGCACCGGCGCCGTCTGGAGTGGGCGGAGATCCTTCAGGTGAACCTCCGCTCGGGTGATCCCTGGGTCTTCCTCGACCTCAGCGACGGCACCAGCCTGCCCGCGCTCGGCATCCAGCCCGGCATCGCCCGGCAGCGCGCGGTCGCCGACGCCCGCGCCCTGCGGGCCCTCGCCGAGGCGCACTCCGCGCCCGAGGCCGAGGCGCCCCGCGACTGACGCGAGACATCCGTCACCGTCGCGCCGTGGGAAACGGACCTGCCGCAGTCGCCCCTGTCTTGATTAATCTGTGGGGCGGAGGCGCGCCGACAGCGCCTCCGCCCCTGCCGCCCCGCCCGGTGCGCCGAGGGGCCCCAGCTATCCGAGGAGTGACCCTCTCCGGCGATGGACGGATCGTCCTGCAGTACCTGCGCCGCCCCCTGCCGACATAGCGCTCACCGCCCGGTGGGCGCGCATGCGGAGGCGGCGGCATCATGAGCACCCCCCTGCTGCTTCTCGCAGCCGCGTTCCTGCTGATCCTGGCCAACGGCTTCTTCGTGGCCGCCGAGTTCGGCCTGGTCACCGTCGAGCGGGCGGACGCCGAGGAGGCCGCGGCGGCCGGTGACCGGCGCGCCCACCGTGTCGTCGCGTCCCTGCGTGAACTGTCGTTCCAGCTCTCCGGCACCCAGCTCGGCATCACCATCACCTCCCTGGTCGTCGGCATGCTCGCCGAACCGGCCCTGGCCCAGCTGCTGGACGGCCCGCTCACCGGCGCCGGCCTGCCCGAGGGCGCGGTCCCCGGCGTGTCCGTGGTGATCGGCATGCTGCTCGCGTCCGCCGTGCAGATGGTGATCGGCGAGCTCGTGCCGAAGAACTGGGCGGTGTCCCGGCCGATGCAGGTCGCGCGCTTCGTCGCCGGCCCGCAGCACGCCTTCGCCCGCCTGTTCCGCCCGGTCATCGCCGGACTGAACGCCGTGGCCAACCGGCTCGTGCGGGCCCTGGGCGTCGAGCCCGCCGAGGAGCTGGCCTCCGCCCGCACCCCCGGCGAACTGGTGTCCCTGGCCCGGCACTCGGCCCGCGCGGGCGCCCTCGAACAGGACACGGCGGACCTCTTCGTCCGCACCCTGTCCCTGGGCGAGCTGACCGCCCAGCACGTCATGACCCCACGGGTGCGGGTCAGCGCCCTCCAGGCCTCCGCGACCGCGGAGGACGTGGTCAACCTCACCCGCGCCACCGGCCTGTCCCGCTTCCCCGTGTACCGGGAGCGGATCGACGAGATCGCCGGCATGGTCCACCTCAAGGACGCCCTCGCGGTCCCCGCGCACGAGCGGCTGCGCACCCCGGTCGCCCGCATCGCCCGCCCGGCGCTGCTGGTCCCCGAGACCCTGCCGGTGCGCCCGCTGCTCACCCGGCTGCGCAGCGAGCAGCCCATCGCGGTCGTCGTCGACGAGTACGGCGGCACCGCCGGCGTCGTGACCCTCGAGGACATCGTCGAGGAGATCGTCGGCGAGGTGCGCGACGAGCACGACGGACAGGACGTGCCCGAACTCGCCCCGGCCCCGCCGGAGGACGGCAACCCGGCCTGGGACGTCGACGGCGGCGCCCGGGTCGACCTGCTGCGCCGCATAGGACTGGAGGTCCCCGAGGGCCCCTACGAGACGGTGGCCGGCCTGGTCGCCGATCTGCTCGGCCGGATCCCGGCCGTGGGGGACCGCGCGGAACTGCCGGGCTGGCGGCTGTCGGTGCGCCGCGTCGGCCACTACCGCGCGGAACGCGTCCGCCTGGTCCGCACGGCCCGGGCGCCCCTCGCGGAGGCCGCCGGATGAGCGTCCTGCAACTGCTGTTCGCCGCACTGCTCGTGCTCGCCAACGGCTTCTTCGTCGGCGCCGAGTTCGCCCTGGTGTCGGTCCGCCGCAGCCAGATCGAACCGCTCGGCACCGCCCGCGCCCGCCAGGTGCTGTACGGCCTGGAGCATCTGCCGCACATGATGGCGGCAGCCCAGTTCGGCATCACCGTCTGCTCGCTCACCCTGGGCGCGGTCGCCGAACCGACCGTGGCCAAACTGCTTGAGCCGGTGTTCGCGTGGATGCACCTGCCGCACGGGGTGATCCACCCGCTCGGCTACGTCATCGCGCTCGCCGCCGTGGTCTTCTTCCACCTCGTGATCGGCGAGATGGTCCCGAAGAACCTGGCGATGGCCGCGCCCGGGAAGGCGGCCCTGTGGCTCAGCCCGGGACTGGTGTGGTTCGCCCGCCTGTGCAAACCGGTCACCGTCGCCCTCGGCGCCTGCGCCCAGGGCGTCCTGCGGCTCTTCCACGTGGAGCCCAAGGACGAGGTGGAGGCCGTCTTCACCAGCGAGCAGCTCAACCGGCTGGTGGAGGACGCCGGCCAGGCCGGACTGCTCGACCCGGAGGAGGCGGAGCGCCTGGAGGACGCACTGGAGCTGGGCTCGCGCCCGGTGACGGACGTCCTGCTGCGCCGCGAGACCCTGGTGACGGTCACCCCGGCGGTCACGCCGGGGCAGATCGTGGAGCTGACCGCCCGCACCGGGTACTCGCGCTTCCCGGTGGCCGCCGAGGGCGGCGCCTTCATGGGCTATCTGCACGTCAAGGACGTCCTGGACCTGGAGGACGCCGACCGGGCCGTCCCGCAGCGGCTGTGGCGCCCGATGACGACCTTGCGTCCCGAACTCCCGCTGGACGACGCCCTCACGGTGATGCGCCGCGCGGCCAGCCATCTGGCCCAGGTGTCGGACGTGTCCGGGAAGGTGCTGGGCCTGGTCGCCCTGGAGGACGTGCTGGAGATGCTCGTCGGCGAGGTGCGCGACCCCGCCCACCGGGAGGTCACGCTCACCCCGCAGCGGGCGAGCGGGACGCCGGAGGAGGCGATGGCCACCTGACCGGGGGCCTGACGTCGATACGCCCGTCGGGGTTCTACGGCCCCGACGGGTCCGACGGGCCCCGCCCCGACAGCACCTCCCCGTACGCCTGCATCAGGTCCGGCAGCCGCAGCGTCGCCAGGTCCTCCCGGGACAGCGGCCCCGGGTACGCCGACAGCCGCAGGTCGCGGTAGGCGCAGCTCTTCTCGTACAGGGTGCGCAGGAAGCGGCCGTTGCCCAGCTCGTCGATCCACCCCTGGTCCACCACGTGCCCGGCGATGGAACGCAGCTCGTCCACGGCCTCCTCGTCCCACACGTCGCCGTTCTCCGCGGCCAGCACCTCGCCGATCCTCGTCAGCTCCAGCGGCCGGTACGAGGGGAAGTCCACGCGGGTGGTGAAACGGGACGACAGCCCGGGGTTGGCCGCCAGCAGCCGGTCCATGCCCTCCGGGTAGCCGGCCAGGATCACCACCAGGTGGTCGCGGTTGTCCTCCGCGCGCTTCAGCAGCACCTGGAGCGCCTCGTCGCCGTACGCGTCGCCCTTGCCGTAGCCCGAGTTCGACAGGGAGTAGGCCTCGTCGACGAAGAGCACCCCGCCGAGCGCGGAGTCGATCAGCTCGTTGGCCTTCACCGCCGTCTGCCCGAGGTACTCGCCGACCAGGTCCGCGCGCTGGGCCTCCACCAGGTGGTCGCCGCCGAGCAGTCCGAGGGCGTAGAAGACCCGGCCGAGGATGCGGGCGACCGTGGTCTTGCCCGTGCCGGAGGGGCCGGAGAAGACGAAGTGCCGTTTCGGCGGCTGCACCGGCAGCCCCTGGCCGGCCCGCAGCCGCGCCATGTTCAACTGCGCGGACAACGCCTTGACCTGGCGCTTCACCGGTTCCAGACCGACCATGCGCTCCAGTTCCGCGAGCGCCTCCTCCAGCAGCGCCGGGTCGGTGGGCCCCGCCGGCAGCGCCGGGCCCGGGCCGCCGGCCCGTTCGCGCACCCCGGACCCTGCGAACGACGGCATCGGGGGAGGGGCGGGGTCCGCGTCGGACAGCCGCAGGTCGCGGCCCTCCGTCCCGAAGAGCGGGTCCAGCGTGTCGGGGCCGTCCACGGTGTCCTGCCCCGCGCCGGTGAGGGTGATCGCGGCCAGGTCGGCGGAGTCGTCGTAGCCGTCGCCCTCGGCGATCGCCGCGAGCCGGGCGGCGGTGTCCATGAAGGCCGGATCGACCCGGTGCACCGCCCGGTACAGCGGGAGCGCGGCGGCACTGCGGCCCGTGCCCTCGCGGGCGCGCGCCAGCCAGTAGCGCAGCTCCTTGCGCTGCGGCTGCTCGCTGCGGCACCGCATCAGCGCCGCCGCCAGCAGCGGCTCCGCCTGCCCGTACATCTCGAGGCGCACCCGGGCCATGCCGCCGAACAGGCCCGCCTCGATGCCCAGCAGCGGGTCGTCGACGAGCGGGTCGGTGTGCCGGACCAGCTGCTCCCAGTCCTTGACGAGATAGGCGCGGCAGGCGTGCAGGAAGCGCACCTGCGGGTCGGCGTCCACCGGGGGCAGTCCGGCGAGCGCGCGGTCCAGCTCGGGGACGTGCCGCCCGTCCAGCCAGTGCGAGGCGTGGGCGAGCAGCAGGTCGCGCGGGGTCTCCAGGACGGGCTGCACCCACCAGCCCAGCCAGTACCAGGAGTTGAGGGTGCGGTCGTGCCGCGTGCGCTGTTCGCCGAAGCGGTCGCGGTGGCGGAACATCCGCAGCAGCGCGGTCGTCGTGTCGACGCGCAGCGCGTGCAGTCCGAGCCAGCCGTCGGCCATCCCCGGGTCGATCCGTACGGCGGTCCGGAACTCCTCCTCCGCCTGCGGATAGGCGCCCATCGTGTACGCGTCCACGCCCCGCAGCCAGGCGAGGTCGGCCGGGGCCTGCGCGCCGAAGTCCATCACGTCCCCCACAAACCGTGCCCCCGTCGGTGTGCCGGCCGGCCCCTCGGCCGCCGGCGCCCTGTGGCCGAACCGCTGTGCCGCGGACCGGAGTTGCAAGGTGCGCGAAGCTTCGTCGCCGGTCGCACCGAGGGCATCGTACCTGCGGGGGCGCCGCGTCCGCAGGGTGCGGAGCAGGTGAAACGGAGAGGGAAAGGGGGCGCGTGGGAGGCGCGCGGAAGGTGATCCTCACCGAGGGTGATCGTCATATGCCGCTGCGCGCCCGGAAAGCGTGAAAAGGGCAGAACGAAGCCCCCGATCACGGGGGAACAACCGGGGGCTTCGTGTCTGCCGGCGGCTCCCGAAGGGCCGCACATTGAGAACGTAAGACCTGTACGGGCCCTCGGTCAAGCCGAGTTGGGGGACTGCGGCAACTTGTCCGAAGCCGCTCTTCACAGGTTCACCACATCGGCTACGACCCGTCACCGTACGTGATCGAACAGGGTGTCTCACCCGTCCCGGCAGGCCCGGGAACCAGCTCGTACCCCTGCTGTCGCTGCCGTACCAGCAGGTGCGCGAAGGGGCGTGAGGGATCACCGGCGAAGTGCGCTCGCTCCGCCCGCTCCCAGCCGTCCCAGAACTCCCGCTGCTCCTCGCCGTCCCGCGCCCGCCCCCGCGCCCAGGACTCCGCACGCGGCACGTCCATCCACAGCAGCAGCGCCAGGTACGGGCGCAGCGCCGCGCGTCCCGCGCCGACGCCCTCGACCACCACCACCGGCGCGGCGGGCAGCGGACGCGGCGGTCCGGGGCGGCGGGCGCGCCAGTCGTAGGGGGCGTAGCGCGCGGTCGCGCCGCGGGAGAGCGGGGCGAGCACCTCGTCGCGCAGCCGCGCGGTCCAGTCGAACAGCTCGTCGTGGCGGGCGATGTCGTCGAGGCGCAGCACCGGGGCGCCGCCGAGCCGGTCGGCCAGCAGCCCGGCGAACGTCGACTTCCCGGACCCGGCGTGCCCGTCGACGGCGACGAGCCGCACCGGGCCGCACGAGGGAGGAAGCCGGCGGATGCGGGAGGCGAGCGTGTGAATGGCTGGTTCCCGGGGCTGTGAGGGTGGGCGGACGGGAGCACTCTAGGCCCCGGACGACAGCACCCCGGACGCCGTCGCCACCTGCGGCGCTTCCGCCATTGGTCGAGTCCCATGTTGGTCGACGCCGCGCGGCCCGGATGCTGGCAGGACCCGCCCGGCTGCGTTCATAGTGGGGCGCACACCCGCTCCATCCGCCGGACGCACACCGTCCGGCGGCCGTGCACCGGTCCCGTCCCGACTCCGACACCTGGGGGTCCCCCGCCCATGAGCAGAGCCGAACTGCCGTCCCGCAGAACCCTTCTGGCCGCGGCGGTCGTCGCCACCGTCGCCGGAAGCGCGGCGACGGCGTCCGCGGCCGTCCCGACCGCCGGCGCCACCCGGCCCGCGGCGCCCGGGCGCGCCGCCGCCCGCACCGTCGACAACCGTGCCTGGACGACGTACACCGACTGGCGCTCCGGCAGCGCCGCCGGCACCCGTGCGGTGGCCGGCGTCCGCCCCGGCCTGGTGCTCGCCAGGGCGGCCGGCACCACGGACTACACCGACCCGCACACCGGCCGCACGGCCGCCTGGGAGTACGCGACCTGGACCTCGCCCGTCCACCGCTTCGCGGTCCCCGCCACCGAGGCGATCGCCTCCTGGAACGCCCGCACCCCCGAGGGCACCTGGCTCCAGGTCGAGCTCAAGGGCACGTACTCGGACGGCACGGACACCCCCTGGTACGTGATGGGCCGCTGGGCGGCCGGCGACGCCGACATCAGGCGCACCTCCGTGGACGACCAGGGCGACGGGAAGAGCAGCGTCTGGACGGACACGTTCGCCGTCGACGACGCGGCCTCGGGGCTGCGCCTCGCCTCCTGCCGGCTGCGCCTCACCCTGTACCGCCGCCCCGGCACCCGCCTCACCCCGACCGTGTGGCGGCTCGGCGTGATGGGCTCCGACGTCCCCGACCGGTTCACCGTCCCCGCCTCGACGCCCGGACTCGCCAGGGAACTGCTCGTCCCGCGCTACTCGCAGGAGGTCCACAAGGGCCAGTACCCGGAGTACGACAACGGCGGCGAGGCCTGGTGCAGCCCCACCTCCTCGCAGATGATCATCGAGTACTGGGGCGGCCGGCTCACCGAGGAGCAGCTTCGCTGGGTCGACCCGGCCTACGCCGACCCGCAGATCTGCCACGCGGCCCGCCACACCTACGACTACCAGTACGCCGGGTGCGGCAACTGGCCGTTCAACGCGGCCTACGCGGCGACCTTCCCCGGCCTCCAGGGCGTCGTCACCCGGCTGCGGTCGCTGACCGACCTGGAGACGCTGATCGCCGCGGGCATCCCGGCCATCACCTCCCAGTCGTTCCTGAAGGAGGAGCTGACCGGGGCGGGCTACGGCACCTCCGGGCACCTGATGACCGTCATCGGCTTCACCGCCGACGGCGACGTGATCGCCAACGACCCCGCCTCGGACGACAACGAGGCCGTGCGCCGGATCTACAAGCGGCGCGAGTGGGAGAACATCTGGCTGCGCACCAAGCGGTACAACGCCTCCGGAAAGGTCGTCTCCGGCACCGGCGGCGTCTGCTACCTGTACTTCCCGGCCCGCCCGACCCCGCGCCAGCGCAAGGCGCTCGCGGCGGTGGGCGTGCGCTGACCGACGCGTGCCGAACCGGCACGCGGCGGGCCCCGGCCGCCACCGGGGCCCGCCGCGTGTGAGCAACCTCTCGGCCGCGACCGCCGTTTCCGGTGGCAAGGTGGACGACGTCGCTTGGGGGGATCCACGCACCAACGGAGACCAGGTAGAAGTCATGAGCGCCACCGCAGCCACCGTCACCCGTGCCCGTACCGGCGGCCCCCGTGAGGACGGTCCGAAGATCGTCGAGCATGTGCTGGGCTGGACCCTCGTCGTGGTCGTCGCCATGCTCGTGACGCAGCTGGGACTGCTGTAGCCCGGCTGAGGCCCCGGGGCTCGTCGGGACGCGAAGCGCCCTGCCGCCGCGCGGGCCGACCTGCCATACTCCTGCGGACCGTCCCGCCCCCCGCAGGAGACCTGGGCCGCCCTTGAAGACCATCCAGCAGTCCGCCGTGCCGACCTCGTCCCGCGACACCCGGCGCGCGTCGGCCCGTCGCGCCGAACTCATCGCCATCGGACGCCGTTTGTTCGCCGACCGGTCCTACGACGCGCTGTCGATGGACGACATCGCACGCCAGGCGCGGGTCGCCAAGGGCCTGATCTACTACTACTTCCACTCCAAGCGCGGCTACTACCTGGCCATCATCGAGGACTCGGTGGCCGGGCTGGTCACGATGGCCGCGAGCGGCGACGAACTGCCGCCCAAGGAGCGCGTGCAGCGCACCATCGACAGCTATCTGCGGTACGCCGAGCACAACCAGGCCGCCTACCGCGCGATCGTGAGCGGCGGCGTCGGCTTCGACGCCGAGGTGCACGCCGTCCGGGACGGGGTGCGCGAGGCGATCGTCGCGACCATCGCCGAGGGCGCCTACGGCCGCTCCGACATCGCCCCGGTGGCCCGGATGGGGCTGCTGGCCTGGGTGTGCAGCGTGGAGGGCGCGGTGCTGGCCTGGATCGACCGCCCCGACCTGTCCCGCGAGACCATGTGCGAGCTGCTGGTGAAGACGCTCGGCGGGGCGATGCGCGCCATCGAGGAACTGGATCCGTCCCACCCGGCCCCCGGGCCCGCGCGCCGCGACGGCTGACGGAGGGCCGCGGCCGACAGCCGGGGGAGACACACGCGGGGCGGGAATCCCCCCGTGGAATCCCCGCCCCGCGCGCGTCCGGCTCGGGCAGCCCTTACCGGATGGCCTTGATCAGCTCGCCGTCCGCGGTGTCGCCGCTGAGCTCCCAGAAGAACGTGCCGCCCAGACCCTGCTCGTTCTTCCAGTCCGTCTTGGCGGCGACGGTCTGCGGGGTGTCGTAGCTCCACCACTGGTCGCCGCACTTGGCGTAGGCGGTGCCGCCGACCGTGCCGGTCGCGGGGCACTTGTCCTTGAGGACCTTGTAGTCGTCGATCCCCGGCTCGTACGTGCCCGGCGCGGGACCGGTCGCGGTGCCGCCCGGCTCCGCCTGGGTGACGCCGGTCCAGCCGCGGCCGTAGAAGCCGATGCCGAGCAGCAGCTTGTCCGCGGGGATGCCGAGACCGGTCAGCTTCGCGATGGTGGCGGCGCTGTTGTACTCGGCCTTCGGGATGCCGTCGTACGAGGTCAGCGGCGAGTGCGGGGCGGTGGGCCCGGCGGTGTCCCAGGCGCCGAAGAAGTCGTACGTCATCGGGTTGTACCAGTCGACGTACTGGGCGGCGCCCGCGTAGTCGGCCGCGTCGAGCTTGCCGCCGGCGGTGGCGTCCGCCGGGATCGCGGCGGTGACCAGGCTGTCGGCGCCGAAGGCGGAGCGCAGCGCCTTCATCAGCTCGCGGTAGGCGTCACGGCCGCTGGTGTCGCAGGTGGCGCCGCAGGCGTTGGGGTACTCCCAGTCGATGTCGATGCCGTCGAAGACGTCGGCCCAGCGCGGGTCCTCGACCAGGTCGAGGCAGGACTGCGCGAAGGCGGCCGGGTTCTTCGCGGCCTCGCCGAAGCCGCCTGACCAGGTCCAGCCGCCGAAGGACCAGATCACCTTGAGGCCGGGGTGCTTCTCCTTCAGCTTCCGCAGCTGGTTGAAGGTGCCGCGCAGCGGCTGGTCCCAGGTGTCGGCGACCCCGTCGACGGACTCCCCGGCGGTGTAGGCGCGGTCGGTGGCCGCGTAGGAGTCGCCGATGGCGCACTTGCCGCCGGTGACGTTGCCGAAGGCGTAGTTGATGTGGGTGAGCTTGTCCGCGGAACCGGACGTCTCGATGTTCTTGACGTAGTACTTCCGGTCGTACGTGCCCCATTCGGTGAAGTAGCCGACGACCTTCGAGCCGGCGGCGGCCTCCTGAGCCGAGGTCGCCGCGGTGGCGGTCGAGGCGCCCGTGCCGGCGAGCAGTCCGGCGCCGAGTACGGCGGTACAGGCGACGGACAGCAGCGCCCGCAGCGTGCGGGGGCGGTGGGGGGATGGCATCCGGTGTCTCCTCGTGGGGGAGGGGAGAGCCGCGTCGTTGACATGGACGCGGGGACTCGGGTTGGAGCGAAACCCTAGAAGGACTAGACCAGTTGGTCAATGGTGCGGACCAATGTGATCGCGGAAAGGGCGCCGTAAGGTGTCGCGAAGTAAGCGGTCGTTAACTGGTGACGTGATGCCGCCGATCGGGCATACTCACAGCGCAGAGCCGCTGGTCAGCAGCTTCCGAGACCCGGAAGTGCGAGCATCGGCCCGGCACCGGAACGACCCCGGCGGAGCCGCCTCCACCCAAGGCGCACGCCGATGTGCCCCTTACAGGGAGGAGAGCGACGCCATGCCCGACCGCGCCCCGCAGCCGGTGGACCGGCTACTGCCCACGGACGAGGCCCGGGACCTGCTCACGCTCGTCCGCGACATCGCACAGCGCGAGATCGCCCCCAGGGCCGCCGAGGAGGAGGAAGCGGGCCGCTTCCCGCGCGAGCTGTTCACCCTGCTGTCCGAGTCCGGCCTGCTCGGCCTGCCGTACGACTCCGGGTACGGCGGCGGCGACCAGCCGTACGAGGTCTACCTCCAGGTCCTCGAGGAGCTCGCCCGGGCCCGCCTCACCGTCGCCCTCGGCGTCAGCGTGCACACGCTCGCCACCTACCCGCTCGCCGCCTTCGGCACCAAGGAGCAGCACGCGGAGCACCTGCCCGCCATGCTCGGCGGCGGACTGCTCGGCGGCTACTGCCTCTCCGAGCCCTCCTCCGGTTCCGACGCCGCCTCCCTGCGCACCCGCGCGGTCCGCGACGGGGACGAGTGGGTCGTCGACGGCACCAAGGCGTGGATCACCCACGGCGGCGTCGCCGACTTCTACACGGTCATGGCGCGCACCGGCGGCGAGGGGGCGCGCGGCATCAGCGCGTTCCTGGTGCCCGGGGACGCCGAGGGGCTGAGTGCCGCCGCGCCGGAGAAGAAGATGGGCATGAAGGGCTCGCCGACCGCCCAGGTCCACTTCGACGGCGTCCGCGTGCCCGACGCGCGCCGCATCGGGGAGGAGGGGCAGGGCTTCGCCATCGCCCTGTCGGCGCTCGACGGCGGACGGCTCGGCATCGCCGCGTGCGCCATCGGCGTGGCCCAGGCGGCGCTCGACGAGGCCGTCGGCTACGCCACCGAGCGGCGCCAGTTCGGCCGGCCGATCGCCGACTTCCAGGGGCTGCGCTTCATGCTCGCCGACATGGCCACCCAGCTCGAGGCGGGACGCGCGCTGTACCTGGCGGCGGCCCGGCTGCGCGACGCGGGCCGCCCGTTCGGCCGGCAGGCCGCGATGGCCAAGCTGCACTGCACCGACACGGCCATGCGGGTCACCACCGACGCCGTGCAGATCCTCGGCGGCTACGGCTACACCGCCGACTTCCCCGCCGAGCGCTACATGCGCGAGGCGAAGGTGCTTCAGATCGTCGAGGGCACCAACCAGATCCAGCGGATGGTCATCGCCCGCCACCTCGCGGGGCCGGAGAGCCGCTGAACCGGCCGAACCCCCGCCAGGGCCCGGCGAGCCGGGCCCACTCCGGGTCGTGCCGCCCCGGCACGGTGCGGCCCCGGTCCGTCCACGTCCGCATCATCTCGCGGTAGATCGGCGGGTCCGGGAGCTGCGGCGGCGGGGCGGTCACGGCCGCCTCCACGGGCGGCGGCACGAACACGTGGCGCTGACGCCCGGTCGTCGAGTACGTGGGGGTCGTCATGCCCGGCCAACGCGCGAGCGGGCGGCCGGGTCACCGGCGTGCCGAATAGAGCGTGCGTTCAACGATGCCCCGTGCGGCGGACACCCGCGGACACCGGCGGACACCCGCGGACACCGGCGGGACCGGCCGGGCGACGACGGGGCGCACCGGCGACGGGCGATGCGTGGAAGCGGCGAAGGGCGACGGTGGTGAACGGCGACGGTGGCGAACGGCGAGGGTGGCGGTCCTCCGCCACCCCCGGGCCGGCCCGCGCTCAGGCGGCCTCGCGCCGCATCACCGGGAACCGGACCGGACGCGATCCCGGTCCGCCGACGTGCGAGAAGGGCTGGGTCCGCCAGTCGAGCCCCTGAGGGAGCGTCAGCAGCAGGGCCGTGTCCTGCTCCTGGGGCGTGACGGTCTCGTCCGCGGGACGGGCCTCGGACGCCCGGCGGCCGGTGCCGGCGCAGACCGTGAGCCCGAACGGGTTCCACGGCGAGGCGCACAGGGCGTGCTCCGGCAGGATCTCCTCGTCCGCCAGGAGGGCGATGGGCTGCGAGCAGTCCGGGCACACGACCCGGAACATCTCGAAGGTGTCGTACGCGTCGAAGTCGTCCTCCGGGGTTCCGGGTTCGACGTACTCCGGCTCGGGCGTGACGACGGGCTGCTGCCGCTTGGACGTGGTACGACCAGGGCGCTTAAGACTCTGCATTGGGTTCTCCCCCTCGGGCTGGGCCGTTCAGGCACTGCGGCCTCGACCACAGCAAGCACTTCCCACCACCCCCAGGGGGTAATCACGAGAACATCACGGAGACGGCGCAAGGTGTGTGGTCTTCGTCACATGCCCCTCGCAGATGCCGTCCGGGGCGCTTCCGCGCCGTCGTTCCGGTGTCCGAGGCGATCAAGCGCCCTGTAGGTTCAGCGCCATGGAGGAGCTGGACCGACAGATCGTGCAGCTGCTCGTCAAGGACGGGCGGATGAGCTACACGGACCTGGGCAAGGCCACGGGCCTGTCCACGTCGGCCGTGCACCAGCGGGTGCGGCGGCTGGAGCAGCGCGGCGTCATCCGCGGGTACGCGGCGGTGGTCGACCCGGAGGCGGTCGGCCTGCCCATGACCGCCTTCATCTCGGTCAAACCGTTCGACCCCAGCGCCCCCGACGACATCGCGGACCGCCTGGCCGGCGTGCCCGAGATCGAGGCGTGCCACAGCGTCGCCGGTGACGAGAACTACATTCTCAAGGTCCGCGTCGCCACCCCGCACGAGCTCGAGGAACTCCTCGCGCGGGTGCGCTCCCTGGCGGGCGTGTCCACGCGCACGACGGTTGTCCTGTCCACCCCGTACGAGGCGCGGCCGCCGCGCATCTGACGGGCCCGGGATGAGGGCGCCGCCCCCGGAGGGGGAGGGCGCCGCCCCTCCTCCCCTCCGCGGCGAGGGGGACCTGCGTGCGGGGGCGCCCGCGCGGCGCGCGAGACTGAGGGCATGAGTGAACGTACCGCCCCGCCGCCCACCGTCCTGCTCCGTCGCGGAGAGGTCCACAGCCCCGCCGACCCCTTCGCCACCGCGATGGTCGTCGAGCGCGGACAGGTCGCCTGGGTGGGTTCCGAGGGCGCCGCCGACGCCTTCGCGGACGGTGTCGACGAGGTGGTCGACCTCGACGGGGCGCTCGTCACCCCGGCGTTCACCGACGCGCACGTCCACACCACCGCCACCGGACTCGCCCTCACCGGCCTCGACCTGTCCACCGCCGCCTCCCTGGAGGACGCCCTCGCGCGGGTGCGGGAGTTCGCCGCCGCCCGCCCGGACGACCGGGTGCTCCTCGGGCACGGGTGGGACGCCGCCCGCTGGCCCGGCGGCCGGCCCCCGACGCGCGCGGAGCTCGACGAGGCCACCGGAGGCCGCCCGCTCTACCTCAGCCGCATCGACGTGCACTCCGCCGTCGTCTCCACCGCGCTGCTCGACCTCGTCGCGGGCGGCGTGGCCCGCGAGGACCGCCCGCTCACCGGCGACGACCACCACGCGGTGCGCGCCACCGCCCTGGGCGCCGTCACCCCCGCACAGCGCACCGCCGCCCAGCGCGCCGCCCTCGCCCACGCGGCCTCCCTCGGCATCGGCACGGTGCACGAGTGCGGCGGCCCCGAGATCTCCTCCGAGGACGACTTCACCGGCCTGCTGCGACTCGCCCGCGAGGAACCGGGCCCCCGCGTCGTCGGCTACTGGGCCGAGCAGGACGTGGCCAAGGCCCGCGAGCTGGGCGCCCTCGGCGCGGCCGGCGACCTGTTCGCCGACGGCGCCCTGGGCTCGCACACCGCCTGCCTGCACCAGCCGTACGCCGACGCCCCCCACACCGGCACCGCCCACCTCGACGCCGACGCGGTCGCCGCCCATGTGGTCGCCTGCACCGAGGCGGGCCTCCAGGCGGGCTTCCACGCCATCGGCGACGCCGCCGTGGGCACCGTGGTCGACGGCGTCCGCGCGGCGGCCGAGAAGCTCGGCCTCGCCCGCGTGCGCGCCGCCCGGCACCGCGTCGAGCACGCCGAGATGGTCACCCCCGGGACGATCGCCGCGTTCGCCGAGCTCGGCCTCACCGCCTCCGTCCAGCCCGCCTTCGACGCCCTGTGGGGCGGCGAGGACGGCATGTACGCCCAGCGGCTCGGGGCGGAGCGCGCCCGCACGCTCAACCCGTTCGCCGCGCTGCTGCGGGCCGGCGTCCCGCTCGCGTTCGGCTCCGACAGCCCGGTCACCCCGCTCGACCCCTGGGGCACCGTCCGGGCCGCGGCCTTCCACCGCACCCCCGAGCACCGCGTCTCCGTCCGCGCCGCCTTCACCGCGCACACCCGCGGCGGCTGGCGGGCGACCGGACGGGACGACGCGGGCGTCCTGGTGCCCGGCGCCCCCGCCGACTACGCCGTCTGGCGCACCGGCGCACTCGTCGTCCAGGCGCCCGACGACCGGGTGGCCCGCTGGTCCACCGACCCGAGGTCCGGCACCCCCGGCCTGCCCGACCTCACCCCCGGCCGTGACCTGCCCGTCTGCCTCCGCACGGTGGTCGGCGGCCGCACGGTCTTCGTACGGCCGGGCGAGTGATCTGCACGGGCGGCGCGGTGGTCGATCATGCGCCGCGCCCCTGTCGTGCGACCTGCGCATCCTCGCCTCTGACCAGGCATTTGAAGGATGCCGCCCAGGTGGAACGACTGTTGACAGGCGGCCGCGGGGGGCCGGTAGGTTCGGCCGGGTCCACCACCGGACGCCCGACCGGAGAACGTCCGGCCACTCGGGCCGGCGCCGCTGGGTCAGGGACGGTGTGCCGCACCGGGGCACCGTCGCTGGGAGCCAGGCTCAGCGCGGCGCGGGACCGAGGGACGTGTCCGCCGGCCGGGGAGGTGCGACCCCGGGTGGGGCCCGGGCGCTCAGTAGACAACGGCTCCAGGCCGATCCGCAGCCGGCGGGTCCCGGGCCGGCCCGAAGGGCGCCGGGCCCCCATCCGCCGTCCGCGCACACCGGTGGAAGAAGATGTGCCTACCCGATGATCGGGAAACGACGCCACCTTGTGTACGTCCTGTCACGTCAGCCCAGGCCGTGCACACTAAGGTGGGATCCTGCGCACAGGACATGAAGGGGCAGCAGTGAACGACGGCGACGGGACCCTCACGGCAGGATCCCAGGGGCGGAAATTCGGCCCGCTCGGTACGGCTTTGGTGATCATCCCCACGTACAACGAGGCGGAGAACATCCAGGCGATCGTCGGACGCGTGCGCAAGGCCGTCCCCGAGGCGCACGTCCTCGTGGCCGACGACAACAGCCCCGACGGCACCGGCAAGCTCGCCGACGAACTGGCCGCCGGCGACGACCACGTCCAGGTGCTGCACCGCAAGGGCAAGGAGGGCCTCGGCGCGGCCTACCTCGCCGGCTTCCGCTGGGGCCTGGAGCAGGGCTACGGCGTGCTGATCGAGATGGACGCCGACGGCTCGCACCAGCCCGAGGAGCTGCCCCGGCTGCTCACCGCGCTCAAGGGCGCCGACCTGGTGCTCGGCTCGCGCTGGGTGCCCGGCGGCCGGGTGGTCAACTGGCCGAAGTCCCGTGAGTTCATCTCCCGCGGCGGCAGCCTCTACTCGCGCATGGCGCTCGACCTGCCGCTGCGCGACATCACCGGCGGCTTCAGGGCCTTCCGCCGCGAGACGCTGGAAGGGCTCGGCCTCGAGGAGGTCGCGTCCCAGGGCTACTGCTTCCAGGTCGACCTCGCCCGGCGCGCGGTGAAGGCCGGCTACCACGTCGTCGAGGTTCCCATCACCTTCGTGGAGCGCGAGCTCGGCGACTCCAAGATGAGCCGGGACATCCTCGTCGAGGCGCTGTGGCGGGTCACCGCCTGGGGCGTGGGGGAGAGGGTCGGCAAGGTCCTCGGCCGCGGCGACGACGACAAGCCCCGTCAGCCCCGCGCCGGCAAGGCCGCCCCGGTCGAGCAGACCACCCCGGACACCGGGCGCTCCGAGCCGTAGGGCCGGATCGGCCGCCGCAGGGCCGCTTATCCCGTGCTGAGCCGGGCCCAGGCACACTGGGGGTATGACGACTGGTGCTCACAGCCCGTACCCCGCCCGGCCCCGGCGCTCCCGGCTGCGCACGCTGCTGCCGCTCGGCGTCGCCGCATGGCTCGTGCTGGAGATCTGGCTGCTGACCCTGGTCGCCGGCGCGTCGAGCGGTCTGGTGGTCTTCCTGATCCTGCTGGCCGGGATCGTCCTGGGCTCGTACGTGATCAAGCGGGCGGGCCGCCGCGCCTTCCGGAACCTCACCGAGACCGTGCAACAGCAGCAGGGCGGCGGCCCGGTGACCCCTGGCGCCCGGACCGACAGCGAGGGCAACGGGCTGACGATGCTGGGCGGCCTGCTCATCGTCCTGCCCGGCCTGATCTCCGACGCGCTGGGCCTGCTCCTGCTGGTGCCCCCGGTCCAGAAGGCCGTGAGCCGCTACGCGGAGCGCACCTTCGAGCGCAAGCTCCGCGAGGCCGCCGCGCAGAGTCCGCTGGGGGACGCCTTCACCCAGGCCCGGATGCGCCGCCCGGACGGCAAGGTGGTCCAGGGCGAGGTCGTCAGGGACGAGCCCGCAAGCGCCCCGGGGGACACCCCGCAGGGGCCGCGGCCTCCGCTGACGAAGGAGTGAGGAAACCCTGACGGCCTGACGGCCCGGCCGCGTCCGGGCACGCGGACAGGACCGAGGGCGCCGTACAGGTACGGCGCCCTCGGTCCTGTCGCTGTGCGTCCGGGCGGGCTCCCGCCGGGATCAGGCCGACTTGCGGCTGTCCCGCGGATGCACCGCGATGTTCATCGCACCGGACCGCAGAACGGCGAGACGCTCCTCGAGGACCTCTTCGAGCTCCTCACGGGTGCGCCGCTCCATCAGCATGTCCCAGTGCGTACGCGCAGGCTTGGCCTTCTTCTCCTCCGGGCCGTCTCCGTCCACCAGGAGTGCCTGGGCACCGCAGACCTTGCACTCCCACTCCGGCGGGATCTCCGCCTCGACCGAGAAGGGCATCTCGAAGCGGTGCCCCTTCTCGCATGCGTACTCCACGGCCTGGCGGGGGGCCAGGTCGATGCCGCGGTCCGTCTCGTAGCTGGTCACCACGAGGCGCGTGCCGCGAAGAGCTCGCTCACTCATGAATCGTGCCTCCCGGGCTTGTCGCCCACAGGACAGGTGTCGCTGTCGTCGTCATCCGGTCAACGTCCGGTCGGCGGTAAAGATTCCCGTTCCGAGTCCCGTTCCGGGTCATGTGTCGCCGTCGTGGCCGCAGCCTTTGTCAACCAGTGCAGTACCCACCGACGCCCGGTTTGTCACATCTGGTCACAGATGTCACACAGCGGTTCGGCATCTTTGACGCGCAGTAACGGTACGCCTGGCAGGCCAAACGCGTACACTACCGCCCTTTCGCCTTGAGCGCTAAATCCGCTGGGGCACCGGGTTGCCCGCGTCGGCGATCGCCCGCCGTACGGGTACCCGCGCGAGCAGGACGAACCCCAGGCCGAAGAAGCCCACCAGGGAGACGATCGCGTCCCGGTAGCTGCCGGTGAGCTGGTACGTCAGACCGAACAGCAGCGGCCCGAGCCAGCTCAGCCCCCGGTCGCTGATCTCGTACGCCGAGAAGTACTCGGCCTCCTTCCCGGGCGGCACCAGATGGGAGAAGAGGGAGCGGGACAGGGCCTGGCTGCCGCCGAGGACCAGGCCGATCCCGGCCGCCAGCACGAAGAACCAGACGGGCGCGCCGGCCGGCAGGAAGTACCCGGCGGCCAGCGTCAGCGTCCAGGCGACCAGCGAGCCGAGGATCGTGCGCTTCGCCCCGTACCGCCGGGCGCACCGGCCCAGCAGCAGCGCGCCCGCCACCGCCAGTACCTGGACCAGCAGCACCGCCACGATCAGCGTCGACTGCCCGAGCCCCAGCTCCTTCGAGCCGTACACGGAGGCCTGGGAGATCACCGTCTGGATGCCGTCGTTGTAGATCAGGTACGCCAGCAGGAAGGCGAGCGTCAGCGGGTGCCGGCGCATGTCGCGGACCGTCGCCGCGAGCTGCCGGAACCCCGGGAGGGCCGCCTCGCGCGCGGGGGTACGGCGGTCCCGCAGCCGGCGCAGCGGTATCAGGGCGAACGCGCCCCACCACAGCCCGGCCGACGCGAGACAGATGCGCACCGCCATGCCCTCGGACACCCCGAAGCTGTCGTGCCCCGTGTAGAGGACGAGGTTCGCCACCAGCACCAGCGCGCCGGCCGCGTAGCCGAAGGCCCAGCCGCGGGAGGAGACGGCGTCGCGTTCCTCCGGGGGCGCGATCTGCGGCAGGTAGGAGTTGTAGAGCATCATCGCGACCGACTGCGCGGCGTTCGCCACCACCAGCAGCAGCCCGCCCAGCAGATAGCGGTCGCCGTCGAGGAAGAACATCCCGGCCGTGGCGGCGGCGCCGGTGTACGCGGCCGCCGCGAGCAGCGGCTTCTTGCGCCCGGTGCGGTCGGCGGCGGCCCCCACCAGCGGCATCAACAGCACCGCCACGACCACCGACAGGGACACGGAGTACGCGAAGAAGGAGCCCGCCCGCACGGGGACGCCCAACGGGTGCACGAACCCGTCCGCGTCCGCCGCCGCCTCGGCGACCGAGGTCAGGTAAGGGCCGAGGAACACGGTCAGCACGCTCGTGGAGTACACGGAGCAGGCCCAGTCGTAGAAGTACCAGCCGCGCTGCTCGCGCCGCCGCGCGGCGCTGTCGTCCGCCGCCGGTGACCGCACGGTGTCGGTGTCCACCCGTGCCCTCGCCTCCCCGTGTGCGCGCCGAGGCGACGGGGGCTGCGGCGGTCTCAGACCCAGGTGCCGCGGTCCTCCATCACCTTGCGCAGTGTGCCGATGTGATCGGTCATGATGCCATCCACCCCCAGGTCGAGCAGCCGGTGCATGCGTTGCGGTTCGTTCACGGTCCACACATGGACCTGGAGCCCGCGCGCGTGGGCCGTCCGCACGAACCGCTCGTCGACCACACGGACGCCCGACTGCTCCTCGGGCACCTGGGCGGCGACGGCCGACCCGCGCAGCGGCGCCGCCAGCCCCCAGGAGCGCAGCCGCAGGCCGAGCACGCCCCGGGTGCCCAACGACGTGGCGAGCCGCGGCCCGGCCAGCCGCTGGGCGCGCACCACGCGCGCCTCCGAGAACGACCCGACGCAGATCCGGTCCCAGGCCGCCGTGCGCTCGACCAGGTCCAGCAGGGGACGCAGCGCGGGCTCTGCCTTCACGTCCACGTTCCAGCGGACCTCGGGAAAGGTCTCCAGCAGCTCCTCGAACAGCGGGACCGGCTCCAGCCCGGCCACCCGAGCCCGGGCCACCTCCGCCCAGGGCAGGTCGGCGATCCGGCCCGCGCCGTCCGTGACCCGGTCCAGGGTGGCGTCGTGGAAGGCGACGAGCCGGCCGTCGCGCGTGGCGTGGACGTCGGTCTCGATGTACCGGTAACCCGCCTCGACGGCGTTCCGGAACTGCCGGACGGTGTTCTCCAGACCGTCCGCGGCCCCGCCCCGGTGGGCGAAGGCGAGCGGTCCGGGATGGTCGAGGTAGGGGTGGCGTATCCGCGGGGTCACGACCGCAGTATCGCCCGCTCGGGTGTCCGGCCCGCAACGACGGTGCCGCCCCCGTCCGGGACGGGGACCGCGAAGACGCGCAGGAACAGCTGGGCGAGCGGGCCGATGGCCACCGCGTACAGCACGGTGCCGACGCCCACCGTGCCGCCCAGCACGAAGCCGGTGACCACCACCGTGATCTCGATGGCCGTGCGGACCAGACGCACCGACAGGCCCGTGCGCCGGTTCAGCCCCGTCATCAGCCCGTCGCGCGGCCCCGGGCCGAACCGCGCCGCGATGTAGAGGCCGGTCGCCGCGCCGTTCAGCACGATCCCCGCCGCCATCAGCGCCACCCGCACGGCCAGACCGTGCGCGTCCGGCACCACGGCCAGCGTCGCGTCCATCGCCACGCCGATCACCAGCACGTTGGAGATCGTGCCGAGTCCCGGCCGCTGCCGCAGCGGGATCCACAGCAGCAGGATCGCCGCGCCCAGCACGGTCAGCACCACGCCCATGGAGAGTCCGGTGCGCTCGGACAGGCCCTGGTGCAGGACGTTCCACGGTTCCAGCCCGAGCCCGGACCGCACCAGCAGCGCCGAGCTGGCCCCGTACAGGGCCAGGCCCGCGTAGAGCTGGAACAGCCGCCGCACGAGACGGCGCTCGCCGAGCGCGGTTCTGGCCAAGAGGTGCCCCCTGTGGTGGAAGTGGACCGACGCGTGTCACCCTGGAGCGTGACTGGTCCTGCCATCCAGGGCCAATCCGGGGAAGGTGGACTGATTCGTATGGCGCAGTGGACGTCCGCGGTGGGGGCCGCCCAGCTGGCCCGGCTGCTCGGCTCCCAGCAGGACCGCCCGGCGGGGCCCGGCACCCGGCGCCCGCCCGCCTATCGCGCCCTCGCCGACGGCATCCGCCTGCTGGTGCTCGAAGGGCGCGTGCCGGTCGCCGCGCGGCTGCCCGCCGAACGGGAACTCGCCCTCGGCCTCTCCGTCAGCCGCACGACCGTCGCCGCCGCCTACGAGGCGCTGCGCGGCGAGGGCTTCCTCGAGTCGCGGCGCGGCGCCGGAAGCTGGACCGCCGTCCCGGCCGGCAACCCGGTCCCGGCGCGGGGCCTGGAGCCGCTGCCGCCCGAGGCGCTCGGCTCCATGATCGACCTCGGCTGCGCCGCCCTGCCCGCCCCCGAGCCGTGGCTCACCCGCGCCGTGCAGGGCGCGCTGGAGGAGCTCCCGCCGTACGCGCACACCCATGGCGACTACCCGGCGGGGCTTGCCGCGCTGCGCGCGATGATCGCCGACCGCTACACCCGGCGGGGCATCGCCACCATGCCCGAGCAGATCATGGTCACCACCGGTGCGATGGGCGCCATCGACGCCATCTGCCACCTCTTCGGCGGACGCGGCGAGCGCATCGCCGTGGAGTCGCCCTCCTACGCCAACATCCTCCAGCTGATGCGCGAGGCCGGCGCCCGGCTCGTCCCCGTCGCCATGGCCGAGGGTCTCACCGGATGGGACCTCGACCGCTGGCGCCAGGTGCTGCGCGAGGCCGCGCCCCGCATCGCCTACGTCGTCGCCGACTTCCACAACCCCACCGGGGCGCTCGCCGACGAGGACCAGCGGCGCCGCCTCGTCGACGCGGCCCGCTCGGCGGGCACGGTGCTGGTCGCCGACGAGACGATGAGCGAGCTGTGGCTCGACGAGGACGTGGAGATGCCGCGCCCGGTGTGCGCGTTCGACCCCGCCGGGTCGACGGTCGTCACCGTGGGGTCGGCGAGCAAGGCGTTCTGGGCCGGCATGCGCATCGGCTGGGTACGCGCCGCCCCCGACGTCATCCGCAGCCTCGTCGCGGCCCGCGCCTATGCCGACCTCGGCACCCCGGTGCTCGAACAGCTCGCCGTGAACTGGCTGTTCGGCACGGGCGGCTGGGAGGAGGCGGTCGAGCTGCGCCGCGTGCAGGCCCGGCAGAACCGGGACGAACTGGTGAGCGCGGTGCGGCGGGAACTCCCCGGCTGGGAGTTCGAGGTCCCCCGCGGCGGCCTCACCCTCTGGGTCCGCACCGGCGGCCTCTCCGGCTCCCGCCTCGCCGAGGCGGGGGAGCGGGTGGGTGTACGCGTCCCCTCCGGACCCCGCTTCGGGGTGGACGGCGCGTTCGAGGGCTATGTGCGACTGCCGTTCACGGTGGGGGGTGCGGTGGCCGAGGAGGCGGCGGTACGTCTGGCGGCGGCGGCGCGGATCGTGGAAACGGGGGGGACGTCGGGCGGCGAGGCCCCCCGCACCTTCGTGGCGTAGGCGCCAACGCCCTGGGGGCGCGGGGAACTGCGCGCTCAGCCATCCAACGACCCGCAGCCGGCGTTCCCGGGGCTGTCAAGAGGAGGACTCCGCCACCGCCGCGCCCTCCGGGGCCGGCTGGGCGGAGGCCGTTTCCGGGACGCCCGTCCCCGTCCCCGTCTCCGTCGCCATCGCCGCCGCCGCGACCTTCTCCGTCGCCGCCTTGTCCAGCAGGACCGCCTCCGGCACGGGCACCTGCCCCGCCCCCTCCTCCGCCGCCGCGGAATCCACCCGCACCGGCGCTTCCTCGTCCACCGGCGTCGTCCGCGGCGGCAGAAGGTCCAGCACCGCGCGCCGATGCGCCTCGCTGGTCGCGTCGTCGTAGGGGTCCGGCGTCGCCGGGACCTGGAGCCGGTGCACCGGGCCCGTACCCAGCCGGGCGTAGCCGCGCCCGGGCGGCATCTGGTCGACCGGCGTGGTGTGCGGCGGCGCGCCCAGCACGCTCTCCAGCTGCCCGGCCGTGGCGGGGCCGAGCACGACGCGCGCGCGGGTGTGCTGCCGTACCGGCGCGGCCAGGGCGTCGAGGCCGTCGAACTGTTCCGCGACCACTACGGTGACGTTCGCCGCGCGCCCGTGCCGTAGCGGGGCCTGGAGGAGGGACTGCGGATCGGTGCCGCCGTCCGCGGCCGCCAGGTGGGTGAAGACGCTCGGCCGGTCCAGGAGCAGCCACAGGGGGCGCCTGGTGTCCTCGGGCGGCGGGTCGCCCGCCTGGTGCGCCTTGCCGGCCGCGGCCAGCCGCCGCTCGGTCTCGGCGGCGGCCCACTCCAGACTGGTCACCGCCCCCGACAGGGCGCACTCGACGGCGAGCACCCCGTCCCGGCCGGTGAGGCAGGCGTACTCGCCGGTCCCGCCCCCGTCCACGATCACCACGTCGCCGTGGTGCAGCGCCTGGAGTGCGATGGAGCGCAGCAGCGTCGAGGTGCCGCTGCCCGGCTGGCCGACCGCGAGCAGGTGCGGCTCGGTGGAGCGGACGCCGGTGCGCCACACGACCGGCGGGACGTCGGTCCGCTCCTCGCCGTGCGCGCCGTGGGTGAGCGGCAGCGTCCGCCGCACGCGCGTGGGGTCGGTGAAGCCGAGCACCGTCTCGCCGGGGGCCGTGACGAAGGGCTGCGCCGCGATGTCGGTGGGCAGCGGGGCGAGGACGCGGACGGTGAGCTGGTTGGCCTCCTCGTCCCAGCCGAAGTGGTACTCCCGGCCGCGTCCGCACTTGGCGCCGAGCAGCTGCTCGATCCGCGCCCGGGACTCGGGCTCGGCGTCCGTGAAGTAGGCTGGGTAGGAGATCACCAGATGCGCGAGACGGCCGTCGCCGTCGAACTCGTACTCGGAGAAGACCTTCTCCCAGTCGCCGCCGCGGGCGTACAGCGGCTCGGGGTCGTCGCTCGCCGAGAAGTACGGCACCAGGGCCTCGTACAGCGACGTCAGGCGCTGGAGCTGGCCGGGTGCGGGTCCGGCGGGGGCCGCGGGCGTGCGGTCCCGGCCGTGCCAGGCCGCCGCCGCCATCAGGGCGACGACGGCGAGCAGCGGGCCGTACGGCGCGAGCACCACGCCCATCAGCACCGCCGCCACCGCGAGGAGCACCGTCCCGCGCCGCTCCTTGGGCGTGTCGACCCACCTGCGCCGTCCGGCCGAGGCCAGCCGGCGCAGCCCGCGCGTGATGGTGATCAGCGGGTGGAGGACGTCCGTGGCGCTGTCGGCCGCCGTCCTGGCCAGCTCCCGGCTCCGGGCGAGCTGGGCGCTGCCGTTGCTGAGGATGCGGGGAAGGGGACGCCGGGCCACTACGGTCTCCAGAGGGTGCGTACGGGCGGGCGGGGCGTGGTCGGGCGGGTCAGAACTTGAACCCGCCCAGGAGGCCGGCGAGGCTCTCGCCGCCCGCCTTGATGCTCGGCGCGATGGCCGTGCTGGCCAGATAGAAGCCGAACAGCATCGCCACCAGTGCGTGCGACAGCTTCAGTCCGTCCTTGCGGAAGAAGATGAAGACGACGATGCCGAGCAGCACCACGCATGAGATCGAGATGATCATGTGAGTTCTCCTGGTTCACGGGGGCAGTCACCATGAGTACTTCCCTGATCACAGAATGTATCTATACGATAAAAGGTGCAACTGGGTGGATATCCGCCCCGAATGCCGGGCGGTGTCCGCCGTGATCATTACCTCGGCCGCGTCGGCTCATGTGCCGCCCGAGCCAGTACCCTGGCGATTCACCCGTACGCCTGCCCCACGTGCAGACGTACGCCCGTTCCCGATGCGTGTACCCGTGCACCCCGTGCAGTGAGAGGCGGTCCGGCGATGAGTGAAGCCCCCGACCCCGAGGTCGTGGAGCTCGCGACCAAGATCTTCGACCTGGCCCGGCGCGGCCGCACCGAGGAACTCGTGGCCTACGTCGACGCGGGCGTCCCCGCCGACCTCACCAACGACCGCGGCGACTCCCTCGTGATGCTCGCCGCCTACCACGGCCACGCCGACGCGGTGCGCGCCCTGCTGGCCCGCGGCGCCGACGCCGACCGCGTCAACGACCGCGGCCAGACACCACTCGCGGGAGCGGTCTTCAAGGGCGGGACGGACGTCGTCAAGGCCCTCCTGGAGGGCGGCGCCGACCCCTCCGCGGGCACCCCGTCGGCCGTCGACACCGCCCGGATGTTCGCCCGCACGGAGCTGCTCGAACTCTTCGCGCAGACCTGAGCGACTCCGCTCCGACCAGCGACGACACGGAAAACGGGGGAGGCGGTACAGGGCCGCCGAAATACGGTCGCGGTAGATGTGACCGCCGGGTCATCATGACGACGTGATTCACGGACGCGATGGCTGGGCAGATGTTGCCGCACCGCGCGGACCGTGACTCGGTCCGCATGGGCCACCGACGAGAGGCAGAGAGAGATGGTCTACAACAAGCAGGAAACGGCGGGCGCCCCGACGTGTTGTCACGCGGCCAGGTGATCCACACTCCCGGTTGCGTCGACGCTTGATGTGAGGCTGTTTCCCATGTTCGATCCGGTCATAGCGCCCAGCGGTACGCTGCTCGGCCTGCTCCAGCGGGGCCGCGGCGACGGCACACTGCACGCGCTCACCGCCCCCCGCTCCGAGGCGCTCGCGGCACTGAACCACTGTGTGCTGCGCGACCCGCGCCACGACTGGCGGGTGGAGAACCGCTCCCTCTACTACGCCCGCCTCTACCTCGACCTGCACGGCGGACTCGAGGCCGTCGAGGCCCACCTCTTCGACCCCGAGGACATCCTCGACACCGACGAGTCACGCACCGGGCTGGCCCTCGCCGTCCTGGGCCACCTCGCCTCCTACGGCAGGCAGGACGCCCTGCACCTGTTGCGCAGGTACGCCGCCCAGGGCACCAACTGGACCTGGGCCCTCGACGAACTCGCCCTGCGCGACGACGACGCCGGCCTGCGCTCCCTCGCCGCCCCGGTGCTCGCACGCTTCTCCACCGACGCCGAGGGCGAGGCCGAACTGGCCGCGACCGTGCGCGACGCCTTCGAACCACGCCCCTGGCGGCTGTGGGCCGACGACCCGCGCCCCGCCGTCGCCACGCGCGTACGGGCCGCCCAGGAGGCCGGCTCCTTCGACCGCTGGCAACGGCAGATGCGGCCCGCTGGGCCACGCCCCGGCTGGAGCGTCCAGGCCGTCTTCGACTGGGCCCAGCAGGGTCTGGACCGCGGCGCCGCGCTGCACGTCCCCGCCGCCCGATGTCTGTCCGCCGTGGCCGGACCGGAGGACAGGGCCGAGATCGTCCTGGCCGCCCAGGACGGCTCCGACGGCGCCCGCTGCACCGCCCTGCGCTATCTCGCCGACACCGGCGACCCCGACGCCCTCGACCTGATCGAGGGCGCCGTGAGCACCGGCTCGACGGCCGTCGTGGAGGCCGCCGTCGACGCCTTCGAACGCATGCGCAGCATGGCCGCCGTCGACCGGGCGCGCGGCTGGGCCCGCCGGCCCGACGCCCTCGGCGAGGCCGCCGCCCGCGTCCTCGCCTGCCGCGGCGGCGTACGCGACCGCGACCTGGTCCTCGCCGCGCTCCGCGAGGCCGTACGGGGCGAGGGCCCCGACGCGGCGACCCTGTGGACCCTCGTCGACGGCGCCGGACGCCTCGGCATCGCCTGCGCCGCACCCGTACTGCGGCACGTCTACCGCGAGACGGCCTCCTCCCACCTCCGCGGCCGCGCGGCCCGCGCCCTCGCCGCCACCGACCCGTCCTTCCCCACCGGCTTCGCCGTCGAATGCCTCTGGGACTGCGAGGAGACCACCCGGGAGATCGCCGCCCGGCACGCCGAGACCGGCGACGCCCGCGTCGTCGAGCGCCTGCGCCGGCTCGCCGCCGACCCGGCCGAGGAGGCCGAGGTGCAGACCGCCGTGCGCAGCCGCATCGGCCCCGAGGAGACCGCCGTGTGACGCCCCCGGCGCGCACGGTGTGAACAGAGGATGACCCGCGGGTCAGGCGCGCGTGGACGCCGCCTGACCCGCCCGGGGGCTCGGGGCAACGCTCATGGCGCGTTCCCCGCACGGAAAGATCCACGTTGACGTGGGCACGTCCGGCGCGGCGACAACACCGGTATGCGAGTCGTCATCGTGACCGAATCCTTTCCCCCCGATGTGAACGGCGTGGCCCACTGCGCCTTCCAGACCGCCCGGCACCTCGCCGACCACGGTCACACCCCTGTCGTCGTCGCCCCCGCCACCGCCGACGACGCACCCGACATTCAGGCGCCGTGTCCCGTCGTCCGCGTCCCCTCCCTCCCGCTGCCCGGCTACCCCCAGGTCCGCGTCGCCCTCCCCAGCCGCCGTCTCGCCGCCACGCTCGCCGAGCACCGGGCCGACGTCGTCCACCTGGCCGGCCCCTTCGTCCTCGGGGTGCGCGGCATGGCGGCCGCCGCCCGCCTCGGTCTGCCCGCCGTCGCCGTCTACCAGACCGACCTCGCCGGATACGCCCGCACGTACCTGGGCGCGGGCGGGGCGACGGCCTGGCGGCGGCTGCGTTCCGTGCACACGGCCGCCGACCTCACCCTGGCGCCGTCCTCCGCCGCCCTGCGCGACCTGGAGGCGCACGGCGTGCCCCGGGTCAAGCTGTGGCCGCGCGGCGTGGACACCGCCCGCTTCCGGCCCGGCCTGCGCGACGAGGCACTGCGCCGGGCGCTCGCCCCGAACGGCGAGCTCCTCGTCGGCTACGTCGGCCGGCTCGCCCCCGAGAAGCAGGTGGAGCTGCTGGCCGGCGTGTGCGACCTGCCCGGGGTGCGGGTCGTGGTCGTCGGCGACGGGCCCAGCCGGCCCGGACTGGAAGACGCGCTGCCCGGCGCCGTCTTCCTGGGCCGCCGCACCGGCGACGACCTCGCCCGGCTCTTCGCCTCGCTGGACGTCTTCGCGCACACCGGGCCCTTCGAGACCTTCTGCCAGACCGTGCAGGAGGCGATGGCCGGCGGCGTCCCCGTGGTGGCGCCCGCGGCGGGCGGCCCACTGGATCTGGTCGCGCACGGACGCACCGGACTGCTCGTGCCGCCGGGCGACGCCGCCGCCGTACGCGACGCGGTGCGCACCCTGGCCGCCGACCCCGGGCTGCGGGCCGCGTACGGCGCGGCCGGGCGCGCGACGGTCGAGGGACGCACCTGGGCCGCCGTCGGTGACCAGCTGATCGGACACTACGCGGACGTGCTCGCCGGGCGCAGGACGGCGGTGGCGGCATGAACGGGACGCCTGCCGACGGCCGTTCACCGCGGACCACGGCCACGACGCGCGCGGGCGGTCGTACGAGCTCCGGGCGGGTGCGGAACGACGGGCCGCTGCGGATCGTGCGGCTCGCGAACTTCGTCGCACCCGCCTCCGGCGGACTGCGCACCGCGCTGCGGGAGCTCGGCAAGGGCTACCGCGCGGCAGGCCACCAGCCCGTGCTCGTCGTCCCCGGCGAGCGGGCGAGCGACCGCGAGACGGAACAGGGCAGGGTGATCACCCTGCCGGGCCCGCTGCTGCCCGGCACCGGCGGCTACCGCGTCCTCACCGACCGGGCACGGATCGCCGCCCTCCTCCAGGAGCTGGCCCCCGACCGCCTCGAGGTGTCCGACCGCACGACCCTGCGCTGGACCGGCACCTGGGCCCGGCGGGCGCGGGTCCCGGCCGTCATGGTCTCCCACGAGACCGCCGACGGGGTGCTGCGCACCTGGGGACTGCCCGAGGCCGCCGCCCGGCGCGCCGCCGACGCCCTCAACACCCGTACGGCGCACACCTACGCGCGCGTGGTGTGCACCACCGAGTTCGCCGAACGGGAGTTCGTACGCATCGGGGCCCGCAACGTCGTCCGCGCCCCGCTGGGCGTCGACCTGGTGGAGCGGCACCCCGCCCTGCGCGACCCGGCACTGCGCGCCCGGTACGCGGACGCCACGCAAACGCTGCTGGTGATGTGCTCCAGGCTGTCCCTGGAGAAGCGCCCGGGCACGGCGCTGGACGCCCTGGAGGCACTGCGACGGCACGGGCGGCGGGCGGTGCTGGTGGTGGCCGGCGACGGGCCGCTGCGGGCGCGGCTCGAACGGCACGCCCGGGAGCGCGGCCTGCCGGTGACCTTCCTGGGCCACGTCCGCGACCGCGAGTTCCTCGGCGCGCTCCAGGCCACCGCCGACGTGTGCCTGGCGCCGGGGCCCGCCGAGACCTTCGGGCTGGCCGCCCTGGAGGCGATGGCGTGCGGCACGCCCGTCGTGGCGAGCGCGTCCTCCGCCCTGCCGGAGGTGATCGGCGCGTCGGGCGCGATCGCGGAGGACCGGGGCGAGGCCTTCGCGGACGCCGTCGAGCTGCTGTTGGAACGGCCGTGGCCGGCCCGACGGGAGGCGGCACGCGCGCGTGCGGGGTGTTTCGGGTGGGACGCCTCCGTGGCGGCGTTCCTCGCGGCGCATGACGCGCCGTCCGCCGGGGTGACGGCGCCCGCCGGGGTGGCGGCGCCCGGCCCGGTCCTGCCCGCGGCACCGGACGGGCGGACGGGCGCGACTCCCGTACGGCCCGCCGCGCCCAGGGGGTTCTCATGAGATCCCCGCGGTTCGTGGCCCTCGGGGACTCGCTGACCGAGGGCGTCGGGGACCGCGTCGGCGGCCGGTGGCGGGGCTGGGCGGAGCTGCTCGCCGAGTCGCTGGCACCGGAGCCCGCGCGGTTCACCAACCTCGCGGTGAGCGGAGCGCAGACCCGCGACGTGTGCGAAGAGCAGCTGCCCGCCGCGCTGGAGCTGCGGCCCGACCTCGTGTCCGTCGTCGTCGGCGTCAACGACACCCTGCGCCGCGCCTTCGACATCCACGCCGTCGCCACACGCCTCGACCGGGTGTACGCGTCCTGCACGGGACAGGGCGCCGTGCTGCTCACCGCGTGCCTGCCCGACCCCGGCACCATGCTGGGACTGCCCGGGGCGCTGGCCCGCCCGCTGGCCCGGCGGCAGCGGGCGGTGAACACGGTGGTCCACGCGCTGTCCGACCGGTACGGCGCGGCGCATCTGCACGCGAGCGAGGGCGGGTGGACCACCGACCGGGCGATGTGGAGTGCGGACCGGCTGCACCCCGGGGAGCGGGGGCACCGGCAGCTGGCCCTGCGCTTCCACGCGCTGCTGGCGGCACGCGGAATAGCGACCGGGCCCGCGCCGTCGCCCGAGCCCGACGCCCCGGCCCCTACCCGGGCGGCGAGCCTGTGGTGGCTGGCCACGGCCGGCACCGGCTGGGTCGCCCGCAGGTGCACGGACCTGCTGCCGCAGCTGCTCTCACTCGCCGCCGACGAGATGCGGCACCGTGCGCGGGGCACGAGCGTGCGGCTGGACCTACGGGCGGGTGCCGCCGTGTCGGCGGCTCTGGCCGCGTTGTCCTCCGGGGATCGGCGGCCGGACGCCGCTTGAGCGTCCGGGTGCGGAGCGGTGGACAGCCACGCCGGCGCCGCGTTCGCCGACACGAGATCCGTCAGCCGCAGCTCGTCCGGTCCTGGCCGTGTTGTCTTCCCGGGGTCGGTGGCCGGACGCCGCTCGAGAGTCCGGGGGCCGAGCGCCCGGCTGGGCCTGCGGGCCGGAGCGCAGCCGTGTCGGCGGCCCTGGCGGTGCTGTCCCCGGGGCGAGCGGCCGGACGCCGCCTGAGCGTCCGGCTGGATCTGCGGGCCGGTGCCGCCGTGGCGGGGTGCTGGCCGCGCCGACCCCGGAAACCGGCGGCCGGACACCGCCTGAGTGTCCGGGTGCCGGGCGGCCGGGCACGGTCCGGCCGCTCAGTGGCGGCGTACGGCGACGAAGCGGACCGGGGTGCCCGGTGCCGCCTGGGCGGCGGCCGGGAGGTCGGTGGGGCGGACGACCGCGATGACGGGGTAGCCCCCGGTGGTCGGGTGGTCGGCAAGGAACACCACCGGCCTGCCGTCGGGCGGCACCTGGACCGCCCCCAGCACCATGCCCTCGCTGGGGAGTTCCTCGGGCCGGGCCCGCTCCAGGGCCGGCCCGGTCGTGCGCAGTCCGATGCGGTTGCTCGAAGGGGACACGCGGTACGCGCGGGACGTGAGGACCCTGACCGCCTCCGGGGTGAACCAGTCGTCGCGCGGGCCCGGCGTCACGCGCAGGACCAGCTCGTCCGGGGGAGCCGGCTGCGGGGCGAGGTCCACGCGCGCGGGGTGTCCCGCCGGAGCCCCGAGAGGGAGCACCGCGCCGTCCGTGAGGGGGGCCGGGCCGAGGCCCGACAGCAGGTCGGTGGAGCGGCTGCCGAGCACCGGATCCACGGCGATCCCGCCGGAGACGGCGACATAGGCCCGCACGCCCGACGTCGCCGCCCCGACGTCCAGCACCGACCCGGCCCGCACGGGCACCGGCGCGCCCCAGGCGACCGGGCGGCCGTCCACCGTGACGGGACAGGGCGCGCCCGTGACCGCGACGACGACCGGCGAACGCGGGCGCAGCGCGCAGCCGTTGAGGGTGGTCTCCAGGACGGCGGCGTCCGCCGGGTTGCCGGCCAGCCGGTTGGCGAGCGCCGCCGCGGGTGGGTCCAGCGCCCCGGAGCGAGGCACGCCCAGGTGGGCGTGTCCGGGGCGGCCCCGGTCCTGCACGGTGGTCAGGGCCCCCGCCCGGACGACGGCGAGCGCACGGTCCGTCATGTCACCGGCTCCGTCGCGCCCACCGGCACGAACCGCACGCGCGTGCCGGGGGAGAGCAGCGCCGCCGGCACGCGCGCGTGGTCCCACAGCACGAGGTCGGTCGTGCCGATCAGCTGCCAGCCGCCCGGCGAGGACCGGGGGTACACGCCCGTGTAGGGTCCCGCCAGCGCCACCGAGCCGGCCGGCACGGCCGTGCGCGGGGTCGGCCTGCGGGGCACGTCGTAGCGTGACGGCAGCCCCGTCAGGTAGCCGAAGCCGGGCGCGAAACCGCAGAAGGCAACGCGGAACTCGGTGCCCGCGTGGACGCGCGCCACCTCCCGCACGGGAACGCCCCAGTGCGTGGCGACGTCCGCCAGGTCGGGGCCGTCGTACCGCACCGGGATCTCGACCGTGTCCGCCGGACGCGGCGGCGCGGGCGGCACCGGGCGTGAGGTGAGTTCGGCGGCCAGCCGGGCGGGGTCGGGCAGGCCGTCGAGGAGGACCGTGCGCGCCGCCGGGACGATCTCACGGGCCGTCAGCGAGCCCTCCGCGCGGCGGCGCAGCAGCTCGGCGAGGAGGGCCTGCGCCTCCTCGCCCGAGGCGACCTCGACGAGCAGCGCGTCCTCGCCGACCGGCAGCGTCCTCATGCGAACGCCTCCACCCGCACCCCGCGCGCCTCCAGCGCGTCCCGTACCCGCCGCGCCAGGTCCACCGCGCCCGGGGTGTCGCCGTGCAGGCACAGGGAACGGGCCCGCATCCCGATCCGCCGCCCCGACAGCGCCACGACCTCGCCGCCGCGGGCCAGGTCCACCGAACGCTCCAGGACGGCCCCCGGGTCGGTGACCAGAGCGCCCTCCTCGCCGCGCGGCACCAGCGTGCCCTCGTCGGTGTACGCGCGGTCCGCGAAGGCCTCCTCGACCGCCGGGAGCCCCGCCTTCGCGGCCAGCTCCAGCAGCCGCGAGCCGGGCAGCCCGAGCACGGGCAGCGTGGGATCGGCGAGGACCACCCCGTCGACCACCGCGCGCGCCTGCTCCTCGTCGCGCACCACCCGGTTGTAGAGCGCGCCGTGCGGCTTGACGTACGCCACGCGCGTGCCGGCCGCGCGGGCGAACACCTCGAGGGCGCCGATCTGGTACGCCACCTCGGCCGTCAGCTCGGCGGGCGGCACGTCCATCGCCCGCCGGCCGAACCCGGCCAGGTCCCGGTAGGAGACCTGGGCGCCGATCCGCACCCCGCGCGCGGCGGCGAGTTCGCACACCCGGCGCATGGTGGGCGCGTCCCCGGCGTGGAAGCCGCAGGCCACGTTGGCGCTGGTGACCACCGACAGCAGCCGCTCGTCGTCGGTGAGCCGCCAGCGGCCGAAGCCCTCGCCGAGGTCGGCGTTCAGATCGATCGAGGTCATGGATCCTTCGTTCCTTGGTACGGGTGCGGGCGCCGGTCAGACCACGCGGAACTGCTCGTCCCGGGCGTCGCCGATGAACATCCGGCCCGGCGCGTGGGTGAGGGCGAACGGCGGCCGGGAGGCCATGACCGCCGCCTGCGGGGTGACCCCGCACGCCCAGAACACCGGGATGTCGTCCGGTTCGAGCTCCACCCGGTCGCCGAAGTCGGGGCGGTCCAGGTCCTCGACGCCGAGCGCGGAGGGGTCGCCGCAGTGCACCGGGGCGCCGTGCACGGACGGCATCAGGGAGCTCTCCCGGATGGCGGCGTCCAGGTGCTCCGGCGGCACCGGGCGCATCGACACCACCATCGGGCCGCTCAGCCGCCCCGCCGGGCGGCACTGCCACGTCGTCCGGTACATCGGGACGTTCCGGCCCTGCTCGACGTGGCGCAGCGGCACCCCGGCCGACGCGAGCGCCCACTCGAAGGTGAAGCTGCACCCGATGAGGAACGACACCAGGTCGTCCCGCCAGTACGCGCGTACGTCCGTCGGCTCGTCGGCCAGCTCGCCGTCCTCCCACACCCGGTAGCGCGGCAGATCGGTGCGCAGGTCGGCGTCGGGGGCGAGCACGGTGGTGGCCGAACCGGCGTCGGTGACGTCGAGGACGGGACACGCGCGCGGGTTGCGCTGGCAGAACAGCAGCATGTCGTACGCCCAGTCGGCGGGCACGGAGACCAGGTTGGCCTGGGCGTACCCGGCGGCCACGCCGGCCGTGGGGACCGCCAGGCCCTCCCGGAAGCGGGCGCGGGCCGTCCGCGGGCTCCACGCGCGCGTGGTGTCGTCGGCGAGGACCACGGGGCGGTCGTCCACGGCGGTGCGGGCGCCGTCGTCGAAGGGGGTCACTCCAGCTCCTTCCCGCGCGTCTCCGGCAGCCCCAGCAGCGCCAGCGCGGCCAGGCCGTACCCGATCGCGCCGAAGACGAGGGCGCCGCCGACGCCCCAGCTGTCGGCGAGGAAGCCGACGGTGGTGGGGAAGACGGCGCCGACGGCGCGGCCGGTGTTGTAGGTGAAGCCCTGTCCGGTGCCGCGCACGGCCGTCGGGTACAGCTCGCTCAGGTAGGAGCCGAAGCCGCTGAAGATGGCCGACATGCAGAACCCGAGCGGGAAGCCGAGCACCAGGACGAGGGTGTTCGCGCCGTCGGGGATGTTCGTGTACGCCACGATGCACACCGCCGACAGCAGGGCGAACAGCCAGATGTTGCGCCGGCGGCCCAGCCGGTCGGTGAGGTAACCGCCCGTCAGGTAGCCGAGGAACGCGCCCGAGATGAGGAACGTGAGATAGCCGCCGGTGCCCACGACCGACAGGTCGCGCTCGCTCTTGAGGTAGGTCGGCACCCAGGTGGCGAGGGTGTAGTAGCCGCCCTGGACGCCGGTGGAGAGCAGGACCGCGAACAGGGTGGTGCGCAGCAGCCCGGGGGAGCCCTCACGGGCCGGCCGGAAGATCGCCGCGAACGATCCCTTGCTCGCGCTCTGCTCCCGCGCGGCGGCCGCCTCCGGCGCGTCCCGCACACTGCGCCGCACCCACACCACGAGCAGCGCGGGCAGCGCACCGGTCCAGAACATCACGCGCCAGGCGAGGCCGTCGTCCACGAGCGAGAAGACCGCCGTGTAGACGATCACGGCCAGGGCCCAGCCCACGGCCCAGGCGCTCTGCACCGCGCCGAGGGTGCGCCCGCGGTGGCGGGCGCCGGCGTACTCGGCGACCAGGATCGCGCCGACCGCCCACTCACCGCCGAAGCCGAGACCCTGGAGCGCGCGGAAGACCAGCAGTGTCTCGTAGTTGGGGGCGAAGCCGCAGGCCACGGTGAACACCGCATAGGTGATCACGGTCAGCAGCAGCGCCTTGACCCGGCCGACGCGGTCCGCGAGGACGCCCGCGAGGGCGCCGCCGACCGCCGAGACGATCAGGGTCACGGTGGTCAGCAGCCCGGTCTGCCCGCTGTTCAGGCCGAAGTACGCGGACAGCGCCACCATCGTCAGCGGCAGCGTGAAGTAGTCGTACGAATCCAGGGCATACCCGCCGAAAGCGCCGCCGAAGGCGCGTCGGCCGCGCGGGCCGAGCGCGCGCAGCCAGCCGAACGCCCCGTCCTCGGAGGGGGGCTCGGACTTGACGGGGCGTGGGGGACCGGTCAGGGCGTGCGACGGGGGAGGGGTCGTGCTCATGGGCACCTCGCAGAGGGGGACGGGGGTGCAAGGAAGGGGTGAGCCGTGCCAGTGCTCAGCAAGGTAGAGGATCGTTGAACGATCCTTCAATACCCATGTTGTCTTGTTCTTCCGCGTGCGCTTGAATTCCGGCATGGCAGAGCAGATGGGCGGACTGGCCGACGACCGTGCCCTGTTGGGCAGGACCAGCACCGCCGAGCGCGTCGCGGACATCCTCAGGAGCCGTATCGCCGAGGGGTTCTTCCCGCCCGGCACCCGGCTGTCGGAGGACAGCATCGGCGGCGCCCTCGGGGTCTCCCGCAACACGCTGCGCGAGGCGTTCCGGCTGCTCACGCACGAACGGCTGCTCGTCCACGAGCTCAACCGGGGCGTGTTCGTGCGGGTGCTGACCGTCGAGGACGTCGAGGACATCTACCGCACCCGCCGGCTCGTCGAGTGCGCCGTCGTCCGGGGGCTGGGCGAGCCGCCGTACACCCTCGACGGGCTCGCCGAGGCCGTCGAGGAGGGGCGGCGGGCGGCCCGCGAAGGTGACTGGAAAGCGGTGGGCACGGCCAACATCCACTTCCACCAGGAACTGGTCGCCCTCGCCTCCGGCGAGCGCACCGCCGAGCTGATGCGCAGCGTCTTCGCCGAACTCCGGCTCGCCTTCCACGTGGTGGACGAGCCGCGACGGCTGCACGAACCGTACATCGCGCGAAATGTCGAGATTCTCCAGGCCCTTGAGGCGGGCGACCGGGACACGGCCGAACGCCTGCTCGCGGCCTACCTCGACGTGTCGCTGGAACGGGTGGTGGAGGTCTACCGGCGCCGGGTGGGGGACGGGGACTGAGCCCGTACGGGACCCGGCTTTCACGGGCGTCCGCAGGTCACGGCGCCGGGGCGCAACTGCCTCGTTTGGGCCGTTGTCGGACCGAGGACCTAGTCTGTGCACCGTGACTTCGCCTGCATCGACGGACAGCGTTCCGCCCCAGCTCAGCGCGGGGCCGCGCCCCGCGCCGGGCCCGGCCGCCGACGAAGGACTGGCGCGGCGGCTGCGCGCGCTCGCGTGCACCGCGCCGCTGCACGACCTGGACGCCCGCAAGGCCAATCTCGCGGGCGAGTACTCGGTGTACGGCATGGCGGAGATCGCGCTCGCCGCCATCGACCTGGTCACGCTCACCATGGACTTCGACACCGGCGCCGACCACGACCAGATCGTCGCCCGGCTCCTCCCGCGCGTCGCCGCCCAGGCCCCCAACCGCCCCGCCGCCGAGCACGAGCGGGTGGCCCGCTGGGTCCTGGAGAACCTGATCAACGTCGGCAGCGTCGACCGCGGGTTCCGCGCGGTGTACGGCGTGTTCGGCCCGGACGGCACGTACGTCCGCCGCGACTACGACTTCAAGCTGATCGAGGAGGTGCCCGGCCCCGGCGGCACGGTGTACCTGCGCACCACCGACGAGGCGGTCAACGTCCTGGTCGGCGCCCTCGACACCGACGTCACCAGCGCCCAGATCGCCGCCGAGGTCAAGCTCGAGGTGCTGATCAGCCGGGGCAGGCTCGCCGACGCCCAGCTCGCCGCCGAACAGGCCCGCTACCGCACCGTGCAGTACTCCGAGACCCTGCGCCGCGCCCTGGAGGCCACCCGGCGCAACGTCCGCGCGGTGGACTGGCTCAGCGCCGTGCCCGACATGATCGCCGAGGCCCTCGACCACGTGGCCGACCGCTACCGCCACGAGAACGCGATCCTCACCAACATCCGCAAGGCGCGCGACGAGTCCGAGGACCCCGAGCACAAGCGCCGCGCCGCCGAGCTGGTGGACATCGTCAAGGACTGCATCCGGCGCCACACCCAGCTCCAGTCCCGGCTTCTGGAGGCCGGCCCGCTGTTCCGCGCCGAGCAGGACCGGCAGGCCTTCGCCACGCCCGCCGCGGCCGCCGGCACCGACCTCTACGGCCAGCTCCTCGCCCCGCTGCTGCCGCTCCCGGTGGAGCAGGCGTCCCGGGTCACCGACGCGTTCTTCGCCCACGGCACCGGACTGCGCACGCCCGTGTCCGTCCGGGTCGCCGACCTCGTCGAGATCCTGCTCACCCCGCCCGTGGAGCGCGAGCACCTCGGCGCCGAGATGCCCGAGCCCGACCTCATCGCCACCCCCGACGACAGCCGCTTCAGCGAGGAGCAGCTCGCCGCCGCCACCGAGCTGCTCGACCTCCCGGCCGACGCGCCCCGCCGGCTGTCCGGCCTGCTCGCCGACGCCCGCCGCAAGGACCCCGAGCTGCCCTACCTGGTCGCCCTGCTGGCCGTCCATGCCGCCAGCCCGCCGGTGGGCACGGCCTACCGCCAGGGCGAGCGGACCCTGCTGTTCGCCGTGGACGACGGGACCGAGCTCGACGACCCCGAGTTCGGCGGCGCCGACCTCATCGTCGGCACGGCCCTGCTGGACGCGGCGGGCATGGCCGCCGACCGTACGGAGGCGGCGTGACCGCGAAGCCCGCACCCCGCGTCCGCACTCCCCGCCGAACGCCCCGCGTCCGCGCCCCTCGCCGCCACACCCTCCGCGCTCACACCCTCCGCACTCACACCGACCGCACTCACACCGACCGCACCGACACCGCCCGTATCAAGGAGCCCCGACCGTGACCGAGCACGCCGACTGGAGCGAGCCGGAGCCCGCGGCGACGCCGGCGAGCACCGCCGTCACGCCCGCCGACGCCGCCGACGCGGCCCGGCTCGTCGCCTTCGGCCTTCAGCCCAAGCTCCAGCCCGCCCGCGACCAGGAGTACGCCGACCTGCTGCGCCGCTACCGCGAGGACCCGCCGTTCGCGCGGCTCGCCGACGCCGTCGCCACCGGCCTTGGACTGATCGTGCTGGAGGTGTCCCCGCGCGCCGGCATGGCCGTCACCGCCGCCGAGGACTCCGTGTTCGCCGTCCGCATGGGCGACTACGCCCGCCGCACCTCCGCCGACGGCGGCGACCGCTTCCTGCACGGACTCGCCCACCTCGCCGTCGCCGCCATGGCCTTCCCCCGCCCCGAGGACCTCGCCGACGACGGCTACATCGGCCGCGTCACGGTGAACGGCGTCGACGCCTTCGTCCGCCAGGCCTGCCACCGCCTGGAGGAGCGGGCCGCCGAACAGGGCGAGAACACCGACCCGGCCACCGACACCCCCGGACTCGAGGCCGCCTGGCGGATCTGGTCCCGGCGCAGCGCCACCGGCGCCACCAAGGACGCCCGCCGCCTGGCCGGCTCCACCACCGGCATCGTCGCCAAGGCCGTCTCCTTCCTCACCGACTCCGGCTTCCTCCAGCGCACCGGCGACGACAACGGCGGCACCTACCGCACGACCGCCCGCTACCAGCTCCAGGTCCGCGACATGGCGGGCGGCGCCGCCATGGCCGAACTGCTCGGCCTCGGCGTCGTCCCCGTCACCGACGGCACCCCCACCCTGCTGCCGCCCGAGGACGGCGACGCGCTCGACCTGGTCGCCGACGCCGGCCTGCCCTTCCACTCCGCCTGACCCCCACCCCACGAAGCCTCACGAGAGTCCGCCATGTACGAGCTGTCCCGGGTCCGCCTCTACTCCATCGGACCGGCAGGCGCACGCTACGCCGACACCGTGCTCGACCTGCGCGGCGTCGGCGCCACCGTGCCCGACCCGGCGCCGACGCAGGCGGAGTTCTTCGCGGACGAGCCCGTCGGCCCGCCGCGCCGCCCCGCCCCCGCCGGCGTGCTCTTCCTGGAGAACGGCGGCGGCAAGTCCGTCCTGCTGAAGCTGATCTTCTCCGTGATGCTCCCGGGCCACCGCAACACCCTCGGCGGCGCCAGCTCCGGCGTGCTGCGCAAGTTCCTGCTCGCCGACGACTGCGGCCATGTGGCGCTCGAATGGCAGCACGTGCAGACCGGCGAGTGCGTCGTCGTCGGCAAGGTCAGCGAATGGCGCGGACGTCAGGTCTCCAACGACCCGCGGAAGTTCGCCGAGGCCTGGTACTCCTTCCGCCCCGGACCCGGCCTCAGCCTGGACAACCTGCCCGTCGCCGAGGCCACGTCCGTGCGCCCGCCCGCCGAGGGGCAGTCCGGCGCGCGCGGCCGGCGCCGCACCATGAAGGGCTTCCGCGACGCCCTCACCGAGGCGGGAAAGACCTACCCGCACCTGGAGGTGCACTGGGAGGAGACCCACGAGCGCTGGACCGAGCACCTCGGCGACCTCGGGCTCGACCCCGAACTCTTCCGCTACCAGCGCGAGATGAACGCCGACGAGGGCGAGGCGGCCGGCCTCTTCGCGGTGAAGAAGGACTCCGACTTCACCGACCTGCTGCTGCGCGCCGTCACCGACACCCGCGACACCGACGGACTCGCCGACCTGGTCGGAGGTTTCGGCAACAAGCTGGGCCGGCGCGCCGAACTCATCGCCGAACGCGACTTCACCGCCGGGTCGGTGGACCTGCTCGGCCGCATCGTCGAGGCCGCCGAAACCCGCACCCGCGCCCGCGAGATCCACGCCTCCGCCGAACGCCGCACCCGCACCCTCGCCCGCCGGCTCTCCGCGCGCGGCGCCCAGGAGCGCGAGCGCGCGGCCGACCTCGCCCAGCGCGTCACCTCCGCCGCCCACGCGGTCACCCGGGCCGAGACCGCCCGCGCGCACAGCGCCTCCGTCTCCGCCGAACTCGCCTACCGGCACGCCTCGCTGGCGCTCGCCGCCGCCGAGAAGTCCGCCGCCGCGCAGAAGCGCGAACTGGCCGACGCGCGCACCCTGTACTCCGCCTGGCAGGCCGCCGAGTCCGTGCTGCGGCACCGCGCCGCCGCCGACCGGGTCGCCCGCGTCTCGGCCGCCATCCAGGAGGCCGAGCGCGACGCCGCCCCGGCCCTCGCCGCACGCGCCAAGGCCGCCGTCGACCTGGTCCGTGCCCTGCACGCCGCCGCGCGGAACGCCGAGAACCTCGCCAACGAGGAGGAGGAGCGGTCCGCCGCCCTCCAGGACGCGGGCGACGCGGCCTACCGCGACTCCACCGCCGCCGCCACCGAGGCGCAGCGCGCCCGCAGCGAGATCGGCCACCTGCGCCAGCGGCTCGCCGAGGTCGAGCAGGAGACCGCCGAGGCCGTCCGCGCCGGCTGGCTCGACGACAGCGCCCCCGACGCCGACCCCGCCCGCGCCGCCCTCGCGGCCAGCGACGCCGAGAAGACCGCCGTCGCCGCCTGGGACACCGCCCGCGAGACCGCCCGCCGCGCCACCGAGCACGCCCGTGAGACGGCCGCCGCCGAGAGCCGCGCCGAGCTGACCGCCGCCCGCGCCGCCGACGCGGCCACGGCCGCCGAGCGGGCCCACGAGGGCGAGCGCCGCACCGCCGAGGGCCTCGCCGCCGAACAGCGCCTCGCGGAACTGCTGAGCCTGCCCGGAGCCTCCGGCACACGCCGGGCGGCCGTGCCCGGTCAGCGCACGGACTCCGGCGGCGCGGCCGACGGCACCCGCGAGGGCGGGCTGAGCGCGGAGGAACTCGACCGGTTCGCCGACGAGTTGCGCGAGCTGCTGGACGACGCGGTGTCCTCCGCCGAGCGGCAGCTGTTCGAGCTGCGCACCGCCGCCGCGGACGACGCCCGCATCCTCGGCGCCCTCGGTGACGGCGGGCTGCTGCCGCCCGGCCCGGACGTGCTGGCCACCGTCGAGTTCCTCGGCGAGCACGGCATCCCCGCCCTCCCCGGCTGGCGCTACCTCGCCCAGGCCGTCGACCCCGCCGACCACGCGCGCGTGCTCGCCGCCCGCCCCGAACTGGTCGACGGCGTCGTCATCACCGACCCCGACTCCCACGCCCGCGCCCGGGAGGCGCTGAGCGACGCCGCCCTGCTGCCCCGGTCCGCCGTCGCCGTCGGCACGGCCGCCGCGCTGCTCGCGCCCACGCCCGCGTCCGGCTCCGGCGACGTGTTCCTCGTACCGCCGAACCCGGCCATGCACGACGAGCACGCCGCCGACGAGGAGCGGCAGGCGCTGCGCGCCCGCGCCGCCGAGCGGGACGAGGAGATCCGCACGCTCGCCGCCCGCCTCGGCAAGGACCGCGAACTCGCCGCCCGGCTCGCCTCCTGGCGCACCGGCTGCCCGGCCGGACGCCTCGCCGAGCTGGCCGCGACGGCCGAGCAGGCGCGGGCCTTCGCCGAGGAGACCGAGGCCGAGCTGGCCGAGGCGCGCAGCCTGCGGGCGGAGGCCGAGGAAGCCGCCGCCGAGGCGGTCCGGGTGCGGGACGAACGGCAGGAGGCCGCCCAGAAGGCCCGGCGCGCCGCCGACGCCCTCGCCGGGCTCGCCTTCCGGCTGCGCGAACGCGCCGGCTGGCAGGCCAAGCTGCGCGAACTGGCCGACGACGCCGCAGAGGCGGAGGCCCGCGCCCAGTCCTGCCTGGAGCGGGCCCGCGCCGCCGACGAGGACCGGCGTGCCGCCCAGCGCGCCGCCGACGACGCCCGGCGCACCGCCCGCACCCTGCGCGCCGAGCGCTCCGAGATCGCCGGCGCCCCCGACGACCTGCCCGAGGACGGCGACGGCGCACCGCAGGCGTCCCTGCCCGCCCTGCGGGAGGCCTACCGCGCCGCGTCCCAGGTGTACGAGAAGGTCGGCGTCGGCGCCGACCTCCGCGCCGAGCAGGCCCGCGCGGAGAGCGACGAGAGCGCCGCCCGCGCCGAACTGGACCGGCTCAGCAACAAGGTCCGCACCCGCGCCGAGCAGCTGCTCCAGTCGCCCGACGGATCCGACGGGCCCAGCCGGCAGGCGGCGGCCGCCCGCGCCGAGGAACTGGTGCAGCTGCTGGAGACCCGGATGTCCGGCGCGAGCGAGCAGCTCGGCCGGCTCCGCGGCGAAACCGAGCGGCTGGCCCCCGCCGACGGCGAGGCGCACACGGAGCTCCCCGAGGAGCTGGTCCCGCGCGACGCGGAACACGCCCAGGCGCTCCTGCGCACGGCCACCGGCGAACTCGCCACCCGAGAGGAGGAGTTGCGCCAGACGCGGGAGGCGCACGCCGAACTCCTCGCCGCCCACCGGGCCGCCGAGGACGCCGCCGGCGGCTTCGACGAGATCGCCGCCATGCTCCGCGACCTGCTGCGCGAGCACACCGTCGAGGAGGAGCAGGAGCGGCCCGAGCCGTACCCCGGCGACCTGGACGACGCCCGGCGGTCCGCCGCCGAGGCGCGCCGCTCGCTGCGCGGCTGCGCCGCCGACCTGTCCGCCGCCGAGGCCGCGGTGCGCGAGGCGAGCGACGTGCTCGTGCGGCACGCCAACTCCACCCGCTACGAGCAGGTCCGCACCCCGGCCCGCCAGCAGATCCGCGAACTGCCCGCCGCCGCGCTGCCGGAGCACGCCAAGAAGTGGGCCGACGCCTTCGCCCCCCGGCTGCGGGTGCTCACCGACGAGCTGGCGCAGCTGGAGCGCAACCGCGACTCGATCGTGGACCGGCTGCGCGGTCTGGTCGAGTCCTCCCTCGCCACCCTCCGCTCGGCCCAGCGGCTGTCCCGGCTGCCGGAGGGCCTGGGGGAGTGGTCCGGGCAGGAGTTCCTGCGCATCCGCTTCGAGGAGCCCGACCAGGCCACCCTCACCGAGCGCCTCGGCGAGGTCGTCGACGAGGCCACCCGCGCGGCCGTCAAGAAGAACTCCGACCTGCGGCGGGACGGCATGTCCCTGCTGCTGCGCGGCGTCGCCGCCGCCCTGCGGCCCAAGGGCGTCTCGGTCGAGATCCTCAAGCCCGACGCGGTGCTGCGCGCCGAGCGGGTGCCGGTCGGGCAGATGGGCGACGTGTTCTCCGGCGGCCAGCTGCTCACCGCGGCCATCGCCCTGTACTGCACGATGGCCGCCCTGCGCTCCAACGACCGGGGCAGGGACAAGCACCGGCACGCCGGCACGCTGTTCCTCGACAACCCCATCGGCCGGGCCAACGCCACCTATCTGCTGGAGCTCCAGCGGGCGGTCGCGGACGCGCTCGGCGTCCAGCTGCTGTACACCACGGGCCTGTTCGACACCACGGCCCTGGCCGAGTTCCCCCTGGTCATCCGCCTCCGCAACGACGCCGACCTGCGGGCGGGCCTGAAGTACATCAGCGTCGAGGAACACCTCCGCCCGGGCCTGCCCCACCCGGACCCGGGCGAGGAGACGCACAGCGAGATCACGGCGACCCGCATGTACAAACGCCCGGCGCCGACGACCTGACCGGTGGGCACACGGGCGCTGCGGCTGCGCCCTG
This sequence comes from Streptomyces lusitanus, assembly GCF_042647945.1. Classification (NCBI taxonomy): domain Bacteria; kingdom Bacillati; phylum Actinomycetota; class Actinomycetes; order Kitasatosporales; family Streptomycetaceae; genus Streptomyces; species Streptomyces lusitanus. The sequence goes on along the minus strand of NZ_JBHRWL010000019.1, from coordinate 22,729 downwards.
CCGCGCGCGGCGCCGGTGGTGGCGTGCTTGGCCGACTCGCGCGCCGGGTGACGTCCAGGGCACGGCAGGGTCCGCGCCCTGGCCCCCTGCTCGGCGCAGCTTTACGGCCGGTCACGCCTGCGGGGCGCATGGGTGATGCGCCGCGACACGGGCCGCTCGCGGCGCCACGCCTTGGCGACTGGCGCCCCGGGAGGCGTCCGGGGGACCGCTCGGCCTGACGGCTGGGCAAGGCTTCTGTGCTCCGGGCGCCGCGAGGCGCCGACGGCGCTGTGCCCGGCCGGCTCGCGCGCCGGGTGACGTCGGGTGGGCGCGGTAGGGCCGCGCCCGGCGATCCACCGCGTGGCCCCGCCTGACGGCCGGTCACGCCTGCCGCGGGCCCGGCGCTGCGGCTCGGGCCGCCGGCGGCGATGCGTCTGGCCGACGCGCGCGTCGGGTGACGTCCAGGCACGCTGTACGACCCCCACCCGAGGGCCTACGGCCGCCCCTCCCGACCGCCGCCCGCCCTGCCCGGTGCCCTCGGGAGCCCGCCCGCCGCCTGCACCCCGTACCCCATCCGCCGCGACAGCTCGGCCGCCGCGGCAGCGGTTCTCGCGCCCAGCCACGGCACCCGCTCCTGGGGCATCCGGAACACCGGGCCCGAGACGCTGATCGCGGCGACGACCGCGCCGTCGTGTGCGTGGACCGGGGCCGCGACGGCGACGAGGCCCAGCTCCAGCTCCTCACGCGTCGCCGCGTACCCCTGCCCGGGCACCCGCTCCAGCTCGGCGCGCAGCGCGGACGCGTCCGTGACGGTGTGTTCGGTGAACCGGCGCAGCGGGCGGGCCAGCTGGTCCTCGCGGTGCGTGGGCGTCATGTGGGCCAGGAACACCTTGCCGCTGGACGTCGCGTGCAGGGCCGTGCGCCGGCCCAGCCAGTCCTGTGCCGTCACCGCGGCCGTGCCGCGCGCCTGCATGATGTTGACGGCCGCGTCCTCGTCGAGCACCGCGGTGTTGACCGTCTCGCCCAGCTCGTCGGCGAGGTCCCGGCAGACGGGCACGGCCTCCTGCGAGACGTCCAGCCGCACGGCCGCCGCTCCCGCGAGGCGCAGCACACCGGCCCCGAGGTGGTACTTGCCCCGGTCGCCGGCCTGCGCGACCAGACCGCGGTTCTCCAGGACGCCCAGCAGCCGGAAGGCGGTGGAGCGGTGTACCCCCAGCTCGTCGGCGATCTCTGTGACCCCGGCCTCGCCGCGCCGGGCGAGGATCTCCAGCACGCTGACCGCGCGGTCCACGGACTGCACGGCGCCGCTCGCGGTCTTCCGCCGTTCCCCGGGCCGCCCCGCACGGGTCATGGCCGGCCCCCATCTCTCCGTACACCCGGTGCGCGCCGCCCGCCGGGCCGTCGCGCACCGCATTCACCTGTGCGTCGTACGGAACGCCACCCTACCGACGCCGTGTCCTACGGGTGCGACAGCTGCCCGGTGCCACCCCGCCTGCGTATGCGGGCCCGCTCGCGCTCGGCGGCCCGCTGCTGACGGCGGGCCTGACGCCGCTCGCGGCGCAGGGCGCGGGCCGTGCTGCTGGGCACGGACACCACGCCGTGCCGCTGGTTCCACACCTGGCGGGTCACCCACACGTCGAGCGCCGCCCAGGTGGCCGCGATCGTGCTGACGACGCTGCTGACGACCATCGGGAAGGCGAGCCAGGACCCGGCCAGCGTGCACAGCAGGGCCACCATGGCCTGGATCAGCGTCACCGCGATGACGAGCACCGCCCGCACCGCGGCCGTCCGCACCGGATCGGGCAGCCTGCGCCGCTTGGCCGGCTCCTCCACCCACAGCGGCCGGTACGCCGCCCGGCCCTCGGCCGCCGCCTCCCGGGCGGGTCCGTCGTCCCCCGGCCGCCCGGCCGCGCCCGTCGCGCGCGCCGCCGGAGCGGTCTCCCGCCGCGTCACGTCCCGCGCAGCCGTGCCGTCCCCGGACGTCTCACGCCGCTCCGCCGTGCCCATCACCCGTGTCACTCCCCACCGCCGCCAGCCCACTGCTGATGTCCGAAGACCCGGCTCCCCATTGGCTGCCCGGCTTGCGCTGTTTTACGCCGCCCAGGTGCGGGACACGGCTCCTGTGTCCGATTCCGCCCCCATGTCCCGCAGGTAAGGACGTGCGGGGCGTCGTGAAGATTCCCGGTCGGGAAAGATTTCGGCCAACCCGCGTAGGAAACCCGGGAGGAAGGTCGGTGAACTCGTCCAGTTTTTCCGTCAGGCCATCTCCCGCAATGGGCGGACAACTCCGCCTGAACCGACCACGTGCCGGAACCGAACCCTCCGGCTGGGTCTTCGAGTTGCCCCCGAGGCGGTAGTAGGCTCGCGCCGTTTGTTGACGCACATGTGTACCCCCGGTGACCCGGGGGCCGAGCTGGGGGAGGCCATGCGCTTTCGCGGGAAGTCCATCCGCCGGAAGATCGTGGCGCTGCTCCTCGTGCCGCTGGTGTCCCTGACCACGCTCTGGGCCTTCACCACCGTGATCACGAGCCGTGAGGCGAGCCACCTGTTCGACGTGTCGTCCGTGATGGAGGAGGTCGGCTACCCCGTCGAGGACACCGTCCGCATCCTCCAGCAGGAGCGGCGGCAGACCCTCGTCCATCTCGCCGACCCCCGCGCCGCCGACGGGCTCACCGCACTCGAACGCAGCCGTGCCGCCACCGACAAGGCCGTGGCCGCCGTACGCCGAAGCGCGAGCGGCAGCAGCGTGCGCGAGGCCATGCACGGCGACTCGGCCGCACTCGACGCCGCTCTCGACTCGTTCGAAGGCATCGAGTCCCTCCGCCGCAGCGTCGACGACGGCACCGTCGACCGCCGTCAGGCGCTCGACCTCTACAACCGCCTCGTCGACCCCTGCTACGTACTGCTCTCCGACCTGCACGTCGTCGACGACGTCGGCCTCGACAAGCAGTACCGCGCCCTGGTCAACCTCTCCCGCGCCCGCGAACTCCTCTCCCGCGAGGACGCCCTGCTCGGCGCCGCCCTGATCGTCGGCAAGCTGACCCCCACCGAGGTACGGGACGTCTCCGACCTGATGGCCCAGCGCACCCTGCTGTACGAGAGCGCCCTGCCGCAGCTCCCCTCCGACGAGCGCGACCGCTACGAGACCTTCTGGGGCAACGCCGCCACCGCCCCGCTGCGGGTCGGCGAGCAGGCCGCCGTCTTCGCCGAGGACGGCGAGCCCCGCGGGGTCACCGCCGCGAGCTGGGACACCGCCGCGGGCGAGGTGCTCGAGGAACTCGGCACGCTCAACGACCGGGCGACCGACCGCTACCAGGACCGCGTCCGGCCCGTCGCCATGGACGTCATCGCCAAGGCCGTCGCCGCCGGCGTGCTCGGCCTGGCCGCTCTGCTGTTCTCCCTGTTCCTCTCCGTGCGCGTCGGCCGGAAACTCATCCGCGACCTCAGACAGCTGCGTCTGGAGGCCCATGAGGCCTCCGGAGTGCGGCTGCCCAGCGTGATGCGCCGCCTCTCCGCGGGCGAACAGGTCGACGTGGAGACCGAGGTGCCGCACCTGGAGTACGACAAGAACGAGATCGGCGAGGTCGGCCAGGCCCTCAACACCCTCCAGCGCGCCGCCGTCGAGGCCGCCGTCAAACAGGCCGAACTGCGGGCCGGCGTCTCCGAGGTGTTCGTCAACCTCGCCCGCCGCAGCCAGGTGCTGCTGCACAAGCAGCTCACCCTGCTCGACGCGATGGAGCGCCGCACCGACGACACCGAGGAACTCGCCGACCTGTTCCGCCTCGACCACCTCACCACCCGTATGCGCCGGCACGCCGAGGGCCTGGTCATCCTCTCCGGCGCCGCCCCCTCCCGGCAGTGGCGCAAGCCCGTCCAGCTCATGGACGTCGTACGCGCCGCCGTCGCCGAGGTCGAGGACTACGAGCGCATCGAGGTCCGCCGGCTCCCCCGCGTCGCCGTCACCGGTCCGGCCGTCGCCGACCTCACCCACCTGGTGGCCGAACTGCTGGAGAACGCCACGGTGTTCTCCCCGCCGCACACCGCCGTCCAGGTCGTCGGCGAGCGCGTCGCCAACGGCTTCACCCTGGAGATCCACGACCGGGGCCTCGGCATGGCCGCCGACGCGCTGCTCGACGCCAACCTGCGGCTCGCGGAGACACCGGAGTTCGAGCTGTCCGACACCGACCGGCTCGGCCTGTTCGTGGTCAGCCGGCTCGCCCAGCGCCAGAACGTCCGCGTCTCCCTCCAGCCCTCCCCGTACGGCGGCACCACGGCCGTCGTCTTCATCCCCGACGCGCTGCTCACCGACGACGTGCCCGACACCAACGGCGTCGGGTTCCGCCTCGACCGCCCGCGCCGCACGGAGAAGGAACCGGCCGACAGCCGCCGCGTCGCGCTCTCCCAGGTGCCCGTGGCCCTGCCCGGACTGCCCGCCTCCGTCCTGGACGGGCCGGTCGAACTCGAGGCGCCCGTCGACCTGGACGCCCTCGACGGATTCCCCGCCCTGGACGACGAGGACGGCGAGCACGGCGGCCTGTTCCGGCCCCGCCGCTCCCGCACCGACGACGAGCGGCCCGGCCGCGACAGCGCACGGCACGAGAGCGCCGCCGAGGACCGGGACGAGACCGGCGAGCGGGGGAGCGCTCCCGTACCGCTCACCCGCCGGGCGACCCCCAAGCTGGTCAGCTCCCACGGCCGCCCGGTCCGCGGCCAGCGGCCCCGCGGCGCACGGACCGACGACGACACCGCAGCCTCCCGCACCCGCCCCGACGCGGACGAGCCCCCACCGCTGCCGTCCCGGCGCCGCGGCGACACCAGCCGCCGGGCCATCGGCCGCGCCGACGCGGAACCCGTGGCGGAGCTCCCCACGCGGGACCCGGAGCAGCCGGGCGCCGGGACACCGCCGCCGCCTCTGCCCAGCCGCCGCGCCACCGGGCCCGCCCGGCCCGGCAGCGGGACGGAGGAACGCGACGCCACCCCCGCAGGCCCCACCCCCGCGCCCACCCGCCGCGCCGCGACCGCGCACGGCGGCCCCGACGACTCCTCCCCGGTCACCGGAGACACGGACCCCGGCGCACCGCCGCCCGACAGCACGCCACTGCCCCGGCGCGTCCGGCAGGCCAGCCTGGCGCCGCAGCTCAAGCGCGACGCCGCCACCCGGAAGACCGACCGGGCCCGCCCCGTCGAACGGGACGCGGACGAAGTACGCAGCCGCATGGCCTCGCTCCAGCGCGGCTGGCAGCGCGGCCGGGAGGAGAACGCCGCGGGCGACGACGCCGGCAGCGGCACAGCACCACGACGAAGGACAAAGGGGGACGGTCGATGACCGAACCGAGCGCCACCGGCCACACGAACGACAAGGGGGAGCTGAACTGGCTCCTCGACGACCTGGTGGACCGCGTCGCCAGCATCCGCAAGGCGATCGTGCTCTCCGGCGACGGCCTGCCCACGGGGGCGTCCAAGGACCTCACCCGGGAGGACAGCGAGCACCTGGCCGCCGTCGCCTCCGGCTTCCACAGCCTCGCCAAGGGCGTCGGCCGCCACTTCGAGGCCGGTGAGGTCCGCCAGACCGTCGTCGAGCTCGACGAGGCGTTCCTCTTCGTCACCGCCGCCGGGGACGGCAGCTGCCTCGCGGTCCTCGCCGACGCCGACTCCGACGTCGGCCAGGTGGCCTACGAGATGACCCTGCTGGTGAAGCGGGTCGGCGTGCATCTGGGCGCCGCGCCACGCACCGATCTGCCTTCCGGCGGGTAGTGGACCGACATGAGCGATCACGGTCAGGGCAGCAGCCACTGGTTCGACGACGAGGCCGGACCGGTCGTCCGTCCGTACGCCATGACGCGGGGCCGCACCACCAGTGCGGCCCAGCACCGCCTCGACCTGATCGCCGTGGTCGTCGCGGAGCCGCACGCGGACGACGCCGAGGACGACCCCTCCCTCTCCCCGGAGCACGTCGACATCGTCGCGCTGTGCCGCGAGACCCCGCAGACGGTCGCCGAACTCGGCGCCGGGCTTGACCTGCCGGTGGGGGTGGTCCGGGTCCTCGTGGGCGATCTCGTGGACGCCGAACTCGTCCATGTGAACCGGCCGGTCCCCCCGGCCGAGCTGCCGGACGAGAGTATTCTGCGCGACGTGATCAACGGCCTCCGGGCGCTGTGACCGGCGCGGAAGCGGGTAGTGACGTGACAGGCTGGCAGTTCTGGGTCGACCGAGGCGGCACCTTCACCGACATCGTCGCGCGCCGCCCCGACGGCCGGCTGATCACCCGCAAGGTCCTCTCCGACAACCCGGACCCGGACCGCTCCGGCCCGCCCGGCGCCGACGCGGCGGTCCTCGGCGTCCGCGCGCTGCTCGACGGGTCCGGCGACCCCGTCGCCTCTGTCGGCGTAGTCCGCATGGGCACCACCGTCGCCACCAACGCCCTCCTAGAACGCAAGGGCGAGCGCACCCTGCTGGTCGTCACCCGCGGCTTCCGCGACGCCCTGCGCATCGCCTACCAGAACCGGCCGCACATCTTCGCGCGCCGCATCGACCTGCCGTTACCGCTCCACGAGCGGGTGATCGAGGTGGACGAACGCGTCGCCGCCGACGGCACCGTGCTGCGCGCCCCCGACCTCGACGCCCTCGAAGGCCCGCTGCGGCAGGCGTACGACGACGGGATCCGGGCCGTCGCCGTGGTCTGCCTGCACAGCGACCGTCACCCCGCCCACGAACAGGCCGTCGGGGAACTCGCCGCCCGCACCGGCTTCCCCCAGATCTCCCTGTCCAGCGAGGTCAGCCCGCTGATGAAGCTGGTGCCACGCGGGGACACCGCCGTCGTCGACGCCTACCTCTCACCCGTGCTGCGCCGCTACGTGCGGCAGGTCGCCGACGCGCTCGAAGGCGTACGGCTGATGTTCATGCAGTCCAACGGCGGGCTCACCGAGGCCCGGCAGTTCCGCGGCAAGGACGCCGTCCTGTCCGGGCCGGCCGGCGGGATCGTCGGCATGGCCCGCATGTCGAAGCTCGCCGGCTTCGACCGGGTCATCGGCTTCGACATGGGCGGCACCTCCACCGACGTCTCCCACTACGCCGGCGAGTACGAGCGCGTCTTCACCACGCGGATCGCCGGGGTGCGGCTGCGCGCGCCGATGCTCGACATCCACACCGTCGCCGCCGGCGGCGGCTCCGTCCTGCACTTCGACGGCTCCCGCTACCGCGTCGGACCCGACTCGGCCGGCGCGGACCCCGGCCCCGCCTGCTACCGGCGCGGCGGCCCGCTCGCCGTCACCGACGCCAACGTCATGCTCGGCCGCATCCAACCGGACCACTTCCCGGCCGTGTTCGGCCCCGGCGGCGACCAGCCGCTGGACGCGGACGTGGTCCGCGCACGCTTCACCGCCCTCGCCCGCGAGATCCATGAGAGCACCGGCGACGACCGCACCCCCGAACAGGTCGCCGAGGGCTATCTCCAGATCGCCGTCGCGAACATCGCGGCCGCGGTCAAGCGGATCTCCGTGCAGAAGGGCCACGACATCACCCGGTACGCCCTCACCACCTTCGGCGGAGCCGGCGGCCAGCACGCGTGCATGGTCGCCGACTCCCTCGGCATCCGCACCGTCCTCGTGCCGCCCATGGCGGGCGTGCTGTCCGCCCTCGGCATCGGCCTCGCCGACACCACGGCCATGCGGGAACGCTCCGTCGAGGCCCCGCTGGAACCCGCCGCCATGCCCGGCGTCCACGGCCTCGCCGACGAACTGGAGGCGGCGGCCAGCGCCGAACTCCTCGCCGAGGGCGTCCCCGAGGAGCGCGTCGAGGTCACCCGTCGCGCGCAGCTGCGCTACGACGGCACCGACACCGCCCTCACCGTCCGCCTCACCGACCCGGACACCATGCGGCGCGCCTTCGAGGACCGGCACCGCGCCACCTACTCCTTCACCCTCGACCGCCCGATCGTCGTCGAGGCCCTGTCCGTCGAGGCCACCGGCACCACCGAACCCCCCGATCTGTCCGCCCTCGCCCCCTGGTCGGGCCGGCCCGCCGCACCCGTCACCGTCCGCCTCCACACCGGCGGCGCCTGGCGCGACGTCCCCCTCCACCGCCGCGAGGACCTTTCTCCCGGCGAGACCGTCACCGGCCCCGCGATCATCGCCGAGGACGGCTCCACGACCGTCGTCGACGACGGCTGGCGGGCCGCGACCACCGGCGACGGACACCTGGTCATGGAACGCGTCGCGGTCACCCGGGGTTCCGACGTCGACACGGAGGCCGACCCGGTCCTGCTGGAGATCTTCAACAACCTCTTCATGTCCATCGCCGAACAGATGGGCGCCCGCCTGGAGTCCACCGCCCAGTCCGTCAACATCAAGGAACGCCTGGACTTCTCCTGCGCCCTCTTCGACCCAGACGGGAACCTGGTCGCCAACGCCCCGCACATCCCCGTCCACCTGGGCTCGATGGGCACCAGCGTCAAGGAGGTCATCCGGCGGCGCGGCGCCTCCATGCGCCCCGGCGACACCTACGCCGTCAACGACCCGTACCACGGCGGCACCCACCTGCCCGACGTCACCGTCATCACCCCCGTCTTCGGCACGGAAGGCGAACCGGAGGTCCTCTTCTACGTCGCCTCCCGCGGCCACCACGCCGAGATCGGCGGCATCGCCCCCGGCTCCATGCCCGCGAACAGCCGCACCATCGACGAAGAGGGCGTCCTCTTCGACAACTGGCTGCTCACCGAGAACGGCCGGTTCCGCGAGGAGGAGACCCTCCGCCTGCTCACCGAGGCGCCCCACCCCTCCCGCAACCCGGCGACCAACCTCGCCGACCTGCGCGCCCAGATCGCCGCCAACCACAAGGGCGTCGAAGAGGTCGGCCGCATGATCGACACCTACGGACTCGACGTCGTCCAGGCCTACATGCGGCACGTGCAGGACAACGCCGAGGAGGCGGTGCGCCGCGTCGTCGACGCCCTGGACGACGGCGAGTACGCCTACGAGACCGACTCGGGCGCCGTCATCCGCGTCAAGGTGAGCGTGGACCGCGCCGCCCGCTCCGCCACCATCGACTTCACCGGCACGTCCCCGCAGCTCGCCACCAACTTCAACGCCCCCTTCTCCGTCGTCAACGCGGCCGTCCTGTACGTCTTCCGCACCCTGGTCGCCGACGACATCCCGCTCAACGACGGCTGTCTGCGGCCGCTGCGCATCGTCGTCCCGCCCGGATCCATGCTGGCGCCCGAGCCCCCGGCCGCCGTCGTCGCGGGCAACGTCGAGACCTCACAGGCCGTCACCGGCGCCCTCTACGCGGCGCTCGGCGTCCAGGCCGAGGGGTCCGGCACCATGAACAACGTGACCTTCGGCAACGCCCGCCACCAGTACTACGAGACGGTGGCGTCCGGCTCCGGCGCCGGGGACGGACACCCCGGTGCGTCCGTCGTCCAGACCCACATGACCAACTCCCGGCTCACCGACCCGGAGATCCTGGAGTGGCGGCTGCCGGTCCGGCTCGAGGAGTTCGCCGTGCGCCGGGGCAGCGGCGGCGCAGGGCGGTGGCGCGGCGGCGACGGAGCCGTGCGCCGCATCCGCTTCCTGGAGCCCATGACGGTCTCCACGCTGTCCCAGCACCGCCGGGTGCCGCCCTACGGCATGGCGGGCGGGGCCCCCGGCGCGACGGGCGTCAACCGGATCGAACGGGCCGACGGCACGGTCACCGGGCTCGCCGGCAGCGACTCGGCGGACGTCGGCCCCGGCGACGTCCTCGTCATCGAAACCCCCGGCGGCGGGGGATACGGCCCGCCGCCCGACCACCATCGAGCAGGAGAAGAGACCGATGATCTTCGGGCGTTCTGAGCGCGGCAAGCCCCCGGTCGAGCCGGTCACGCTCAAGATCCTGGTGGCCGGCGGCTTCGGCGTGGGCAAGACCACGCTTGTCGGCGCGGTCAGCGAGATCAGGCCGCTGCGCACCGAGGAGCTCCTCACCGAGGCCGGGCGGCCCGTCGACGACACCAGCGGCGTCGAGGCGAAGAGCACCACCACGGTGGCCATGGACTTCGGGCGCATCACCCTGCGCGAGGACCTGGTGCTGTACCTGTTCGGCACGCCCGGCCAGGAGCGGTTCTGGTTCATGTGGGACGAGCTGTCCGAGGGTGCGCTCGGCGCGGTCGTCCTCGCCGACACGCGGCGCCTGGAGGACTGCTTCGCCGCCGTCGACTACTTCGAGCGGCGCGCCATCCCGTTCGTGGTCGGCGTCAACTGCTTCGACGGCTCGGCCCGTTACCCGGAGGACGCGGTACGGCAGGCCCTCGACCTGGACGACGACGTGCCGCTGGTGCTGTGCGACGCGCGCGACCGCGAGTCCGTCAAGGAGGTTCTGGTGGGCGTCGTCCAGCACGCCATGACACAGGCCGCCCGGAGGCGCAGCGCGGTCACCACCTGAGGGCGGCCGGGCCGACGCGGCCCGTGCTCCCGCCGACCGGGGCACGAGCCGCCGCACGACGGACGGATCACCACGCGCGCGTGGTGATCCGTCCGTCGCGCACAGCTCAGTCCTCGCCCTCCTCGACCCAGCCGAGGCTCTTCTCCACCGCCTTGCGCCAGTTGCGGTACTCGCGGTCCCGCACGGACGACGACATGGCGGGCGTCCACTCGGCGTCCTTCTGCCAGTGAGACTTGAGCTCGTCCAGGCCGTTCCACACGCCCGTGGCGAGTCCTGCCGCGTAGGCGGCGCCCAGACAGGTCGTCTCCGACACCCGGGGCCTGATCACCGGCACCCCCAGCACGTCCGCCTGGTGCTGCATCAGCAGGCCGTTCTTCGTCATGCCGCCGTCGACCTTCAGGGTGGTGATGCGCACCCCGGAGTCCTGGTACATGGCGTCGACGACCTCACGCGTCTGCCAGCTCGTCGCCTCCAGCACCGCCCGCGCCAGGTGCGCCTTGGTGACGTAACGGGTCAGGCCCGTGACCGCACCGCGCGCGTCGGAGCGCCAGTACGGGGCGAAGAGGCCGGAGAACGCGGGCACGATGTACGCGCCGCCGTTGTCCTCCACGCTCGCCGCGAGCGGCTCGATCTCGTCCGCGGTGCGGATGATGCCGAGCTGGTCGCGGAACCACTGCACCAGGGCGCCCGTGATGGCGATCGAGCCCTCCAGGCAGTAGACGGGCGCCTCGTCGCCGATCTTGTAGCCCATGGTGGTGAGCAGCCCGTGCTTCGACGGCACGGGCCTCTCACCGGTGTTGAGCAGCAGGAAACTCCCGGTGCCGTAGGTGTTCTTGGCGGTGCCGACGTCGTAGCAGGCCTGGCCGAAGACCGCGGCCTGCTGGTCGCCCAGCGCGGAGGCCACGGGCACTCCGCCGAGCTGGCCCACGGCGGTGCCGTAGACCTCGGCGGAGGACCTGATCTCCGGGAGCACGGCCTCCGGGACGTTCATCGCGTCCAGGATGGACGGGTCCCACTGGAGGGTCTCCAGGTTCATCAGCATGGTCCGCCCGGCGTTGGTCACGTCGGTGACGTGCCGTCCGCCGTCGGTGCCGCCGGTGAGGTTCCAGATCAGCCAGGAGTCGATGGTGCCGAAGGCGATGTCGCCGTTCTCCGCGCGGGCCCGCAGCCCGGGCACGTGGTCCAGCAGCCAGGCCGCCTTGGGACCGGAGAAGTAGCTGGCCAGCGGCAGCCCTGTGCGGTCGCGGAACCGGTCCTGCCCGTCGGAGCCGCCGAGCTGGGCGCAGAGCCCGGCGGTCCTGGTGTCCTGCCACACGATGGCGTTGTGCACGGGCTTGCCCGTGGAGCGGTCCCACAGGACCGTCGTCTCACGCTGGTTGGTGATGCCCAGCGCGCTGAGCTGATCGGCGCGCAGGCCCGCCTTGGCGAGCGCGCCGGCCACCACGGCCTGCACCTTGGACCAGATCTCCGTGGCGTCGTGCTCCACCCAGCCCGGCTTCGGGAAGATCTGGCGGTGCTCGCGCTGGTCGACGGCGACGATCGCGCCGTGCTGATTGAAGACGATGCAGCGGCTGGAGGTGGTGCCCTGGTCGATCGCGGCGACGAACTTGTCCGTCATGACGTCCCCTTCGTCGGTTCTGCGGAGTCAGAAGGCTGCGTTGAACACGAGTCCGGACAGCGCCCCGCCGATGAGCGGCCCCACCACGGGGACCCAGGCGTACCCCCAGTCCGAGGTGCCCTTGCGGGGGATCGGGAGCAGCGCGTGCACGATGCGCGGGCCGAGGTCACGGGCCGGGTTGATGGCGTATCCGGTGGGGCCGCCGAGCGACAGGCCGATACCGACCACCAGGAACGACACGATGAGGATCGCGGTGCCCGACTCGCCGAGCCCTTCGGTGAGCCCGAACGCCAGGATCGGCAGCACCAGTCCCATGGTCGCGATGATCTCGGTGACGAGGTTGGCGACCGGGCGGCGGATCGCGGGGATGGTGGAGAAGACGCCGAGCGTCGGCTGGGAGATGTCCTCCTCGGCGTTGGCCTCGAACTGCGCGTAGTAGACCAGCCAGCACAGCACGGCGCCCAGCATGGCGCCGACCATCTGCCCGGCCACGTAGATGTGGACCTTGTCCCACTCGCCGGTGTCGATGGCGATCCCGAGGGTGACCGCCGGGTTGAGGTGGCCCCCGGACAGCGGGGCCGCGGTGTACGCCCCGGCCATCACGCCGAAGCCCCAGCCGAACGCGATGACCACCCAGCCGGCGTCCTTCGCCTTCGAGTAGTTGAGGACGACGGCGGCGACCACGCCGGCGCCGAAGAGGATGAGGATGGCGGTGCCGATGACCTCGCCGACGAATATGTCTCCGTTGCTCATGGCGGCTCCTGGGCCGGGGCCCAGGACGGTCGGCCCCGGACCTCACGTGCAGGGTGCGTTTCCCGTTTCCCGTGGCGTGACGTCAGCCGAGGGCAGGGAGGATCCGCGCCCCGCCCGGCGTCCGTGACGAGCGTGCCGTCGCAGCCGCATCGCCCGTGGGGGAGTCCTGGCGTCGGTGGGACGCCTGCCGTGGCGCGCCAGAATGCGCCGAGATGTACGGCGATGTCGACTGACACCGGAAGTGTTCACCGGTGGTCAGGAAGCGTCAAGGTCGGTGACAGAACGGGTCGGGGCGCCTGCTTCCGCGCGACCGCCCCCGTCTGATAGATGCAGGGGACATGACACGTTCTCCGCGCGCGGTACGCGCCCTGGTCACCGCCCTCGCCGCCCTGCTCACCGCGACCGCGGCGGCCGCACCAGCCCGGGCGACCCCCGAACCCAAGGCGCCCCGCGACTTCGTGGCCCTCCACAGCGTCGACCCGACGATCCTGCACGAGATCCGCTACGTCACCCCGCACAACTTCGTCGGCTCACCGGTCGACGGCTACAAGCAGCCCCTGTGCATCCTCACCCGCCCCGCCGCCGAGGCCCTCCGCACGGCCCAGCGCCGGCTGCTGCCGCGGGGCTACTCCCTCAAGGTGTACGACTGCTACCGCCCCCAGCGCGCCGTCGACCACTTCGTGCGCTGGGCCGAGGACCTCGACGACCAGACCATGAAGGGCGAGTTCTACCCGAACGTCGACAAGACCCGCCTGTTCGCCGACGGGTACATCGCGGAGAAGTCCGGCCACAGCCGCGGCTCCACGGTCGACCTCACCCTCGTGAAGCTCCCCGCCCGCCCCACCCGGCCGTACCACCCGGGCGAGCCGCTCACCCCCTGCTTCGCGCCGAAGGACGAACGTTTCCCCGACAACTCCGTGGACATGGGCACCGGTTACGACTGCTTCGACACCCTCAGCCACACCCTCGACCCGCGGATCACCGGGGTGCAGCGCGCCAACCGGATGCTGCTCAAGACCACCCTGGAGGACCTCGGCTTCGTCAACCTCGCCGAGGAGTGGTGGCACTACACCTTCAAGCCCGAGGCCTACCCGGACACCTACTTCGACTTCCCCGTGGCCCGCAGGTCCCTCGCCGGCCACCACTGAACCCGCCCTACCGGAGACGCCCCTTCCGCCATCGGATACAGTCCCGCGCGTGTCCGATACTCACGTTCCCAACTCCGCGGCGGGCAGCCACTGTTCGTCCTGCGGCGCGCCCTACGGAGAGGGCGTCTCCGGCTGGCCGCGCACCTGCCCCGCCTGCGGCGCCGTCGCCTACCGCAACCCCCTCCCCGTCGCCGTGGCCCTCCAGCCCGTGTACGACACCCAGGGCACCGCCCTGGTCGTCGTCACCCGGGCCATCCCGCCCGCCAAGGGCGGCACCGCCCTGCCCGGCGGCTACATCGACCACGGCGAGGACTGGCGCCAGGCCGTCGTCCGCGAACTCAAGGAGGAGACCGGTTTCGACGCCGAGAGCCGCGACGTCCGGCTCGTCGACGCCATGAGCGCCCCCGACGGCCACCTGCTGCTGTTCGGCCTGCTTCCCGAACGCCCGGCGGCCGACCTGCCCGCCTCCGCGCCCACCGACGAGACCGAGGGTACGCACCTGCTGCGCCGCCCCGAGGACCTCGCCTTCCCTCTGCACACCGTGGCGGTCCGCGCCTTCTTCGAGGGCCGCTACATCTGACCGCCCGACCTCCCGAGCCCGCGGACGCGTACCGGCCGGGACGGCTCCCGCACGCCGTCCTCCGTCTCCCGCCGCACGACGATCCGCGGGCCCGCGCAGGTCACCGAGTACCGCTCGACCTCCGGTCCGTCCGCGCCGTCGCCGCCGTCCGGCACCACCAGCCCGCCCCCGCTCCGGCCCGGAGCGGGCGCCCACACCTCCAGCTCGATCCCGCCGTCCTCCCCGCACACCGGGACCACCGCACCCGCCCGCGCGAACACCGGTATCCGCTCCAGCGGCGCGTCCACCAGCACCTTCGCCGGCCCCTCGTACGCCCGCCCCGTCGCCGTGTCGTACCACCGCCCGCGCGGCAGCCGCACCTCCCGCCGGACCGCGCCCGGCTCCAGCACCGGCGCCACCAGCAGCGCGTCGCCCAGCAGGAAGGCGTCCTCGCAGTCCCGCAACGCCCGCTCCTCCGGCGCCGCCCACCACACCGGCCGCACCATCGGCGCCCCCGTCCGCCGCGCCAGATGGGCCAGCGTCACGAAGTACGGCAGCAGCCGCCGCCGCTCACCGAGCGCCACGCGCGCGTGCCCCAGCACCTCCGCCCCGTGCTCCCACAGCCCGCCCTCCGCGCCCTGCGCAGTCGTGCGCAGCAACGGCAGATGGGCGGCCAACTGAAGCCGCCGCACATACAGTTCGGGCGACCCGTCCCTACCGTCGCCGCCGACGACGTCCGGCCCGGAGAACGGCACACCGCACAGCCCGAGCCCCAGCACCAGCGCGAGCGAGGCCCGCAGCCCGGGCCACCCCGCGGCCCCCTCGCCCGACCACACCCCGCCGTACCGCTGCGACCCCGCCCACCCGGACCGCGACAGCAGCAACGGCCGCTCACCGGACGGCACTTCGTCCCGCAGCCCGTCGTACGCGGCCCGGGCCAGGCACAGCGCGGACACGTTGTGCGCCTCCCGCCCGACCGGGGCGGAGGAGGCCAGCGTGTGCCACACCCCCGCGAAGCCCCGCGCCGCCTGCTCCGCGTACCGCACGCGCGCGTCGGTGAGATCCGGGAAGGCCCCCTCGCCGGGCCCGCCCTCCACACGCACCGCGGGAGGCACCACCGACACCAGCCGTATCCCCTCCCGCCGCAGCTCGTCCGCGAGCACCGGCAGCTTCGGGAAGCGGTCCTGGTCGACGGTGAACGCCCGGCGGCCGTCGAGGTGCCCGGCCCCCAGATGCACCGCGTCCAGCGGCAGCTCCCGCTCCTGGTGCCCCGCGACGACCCGCCGCACCTCGTCCTCCCCGCCGGCGCCCTCCCGCACATGGTGATGGCCGAACGCCCACGCGGGCGGCAGCGCCGGCGCCCCGGTCAGCGACGCCCACGTCAGCAGCACCCGCGCCGGCGTCCCCACCACCACCCAGCCGCGCACCGGACCGCCCTCCATGCGCAGCTCGCTCGTGCCCAGCCGGTCGTGCCCGGAACCGGCGCCCTCCGCGCCCTCCCGCAGCGTCACCGTGCCGTCCCACGGGTTGTCGACGAACACCAGATGCGTGCCCGCGTCGGCCACCACCAGCTGCACGGGCATCGTCACCGGCGCCGCACCCGCCGCCCCTGCGGCGCCCCGACCGGCCACGCCGTTCCACAACCGGTGGGCGCCGTCCCGCAGCCGCGGCCCCTCCACCCGGCCGCCCAGACCGAAGAAGCGCGCGTCCGCCGGCACCTCGGCACGCTGCATCCACCGCGCCGGACCGCCCCCGTCCGCCGGCTCCCACCACCGCGGCGGCAGATCCCGCCGCAGCGTCACACCACCCGGCGTCAGCACCTCCAGCGCGCCGTGCCGCGACACCACGACCGTCACCCGCTCGGCCACCACACGCCAGCCGCCGTCCGTGTCCGGCTCCAGCACGGCCCGCGGATCAGGCTCGGGACACGCACCCGCCAACGCGTACGACGGCTCAGGACCCGCCCCGTCCCAGCCCCAGAACACCGCGCCGTTCACCGCGACGAGGATCCGCAGCTCCGAGCGGCCGAACCGGAGCACACCCCCGCCCGGACCCGGCTCCACCTCCCGCACGGTCCCCGGCACCCGCGCCCGCACCGGCCCCCGCGGCCCCGGCCCGGTGGCGTCCGCACCCCGCCTGCGCCACGCTGCTCGTACGGTACGCAACCCCCGCGCCGCTCCCGCCCCACCTGCCGACCACCACGAACGCACCAGGTCACGACCGTTCATGTTGCTCACCCTGCCATTGACCGCGCCCCGCGAGCGTGGCGTTCAACTCCCGTTCACCCGTGATCGGACCACATCTTCACGACAGGGACTATGTGGGGGTCACCCTGGTGCGGAAGTCGATCACGTGGCATCGTCCCTGTCAGCCGCGTCACGCGCACACCCCAGCACGTGCGCGGAGGACGCACACGACGCGCACAGTCCGGGAGCCGCCCCATGTCGACCGTGAACCCTCAGCCGCTCTGGCAGCCGACACCGGAACGTATCGCCGAGGCCCGCATCACCCGGTTCCAGGCCTGGGCCGCCGAACACCACGGCGCCCCCGCCGACGGGGGCTACGCGGCGCTCCACCGGTGGTCCGTCGAGGAGCTGGAGACCTTCTGGAAAGCGGTCACCGAGTGGTTCGACGTCCGCTTCACCACACCGTACGAGCGCGTCCTCGGCGACCGCTCCATGCCCGGCGCCCGGTGGTTCCCCGGAGCCACCCTCAACTACGCCGAGCACGCCCTGCGCGCCGCCGACTCCCGCGCGGACGAGCCGGCCCTCCTGCACGTGGACGAGACCCACGACCCCCGCCCCGTCACCTGGCGTGAACTGCGCCGCCAGGTCGGCTCCCTCGCCGCCGAACTGCGCGCGCTCGGCGTCCGCCCCGGCGACCGGGTCAGCGGCTACCTGCCGAACATCCCCGAGGCCGCCGTCGCCCTCCTCGCCACGGCCGCCGTCGGAGGCGTGTGGACCTCCTGCGCCCCCGACTTCGGCGCCCGCAGCGTCCTCGACCGCTTCCAGCAGGTCGAACCCGTCGTCCTGTTCACCGTCGACGGCTACCGCTACGGCGGCAAGGAACACGACCGCCGCGAGATCGTCGCCGAACTCCGCCGCGAACTGCCCACCCTGCGCGCCGTCGTGCACATCCCGCTGCTCGGCACCGACGCCCCCGACGGCGCCCTGGAATGGTCCGCCCTCACCGCCGCCGACACCACACCCGTCTTCGAACAGGTGCCCTTCGACCACCCCCTGTGGGTGCTCTACTCCTCCGGCACCACCGGACTCCCCAAGGCCATCGTCCAGTCCCAGGGCGGCATCCTCGTCGAGCACCTCAAACAGCTCGGCCTGCACTGCGACCTCGGCCCCGAGGACCGCTTCTTCTGGTACACCTCCACCGGCTGGATGATGTGGAACTTCCTCGTCTCCGGCCTCCTCACCGGCACCACCGTCGTCCTCTACGACGGCAGCCCCGGCCACCCCGACACCGGCGCCCAGTGGCGCATCGCCGAACGCACCGGCGCCACCCTCTACGGCACCTCCGCCGCCTACGTCATGGCCTGCCGCAAGGCCGGCGTCCACCCCTCACGCGACCACGACCTGTCCGCGGTGAAGTGCGTGGCCACCACCGGCTCCCCGCTGCCGCCGGACGGCTTCCGCTGGCTGCACGACGAGGTCCGCGACGACCTGTGGATCGCCTCCGTCAGCGGCGGCACCGACGTCTGCTCCTGCTTCGCCGGAGCCGTCCCCACCCTCCCCGTCCACGTCGGCGAGCTCCAGGCCCCGTGCCTCGGCACCGACCTCCGGTCCTGGGACCCCAGCGGCAACCCCCTCACCGACGAGGTCGGCGAACTCGTCGTCACCAACCCCATGCCGTCCATGCCGATCCGCTTCTGGAACGACCCCGACGGCAGCCGCTACCACGACAGCTACTTCGACACCTACCCCGGCGTCTGGCGCCACGGCGACTGGATCACCCTCACCTCGCGCGGCTCCGTCGTCATCCACGGCCGCTCCGACTCCACCCTCAACCGCCAGGGCGTCCGCATGGGCTCCGCCGACATCTACGAGGCCGTCGAACGCCTCCCCGAGATCAAGGAATCCCTGGTCGTCGGCATCGAACAGCCCGACGGCGGCTACTGGATGCCCCTCTTCGTCCACCTGGCCCCCGGCGCCACCCTCGACGACGACCTGACCGACCGCATCAGGAAGACCATCCGCACCCAGCTCTCGCCCCGGCACGTCCCCGACGAGATCATCGAGGTGCCCGGCATCCCGCACACCCTCACCGGCAAGCGCATCGAGGTCCCGGTCAAGCGACTCCTCCAGGGCACCCCGCTGGAGAAGGCCGTCAACCCGGGCTCCATCGACAACCTCGACCTGCTCACCCACTACCAGGAGCTGGCCCGCACCCGCCCCTGACCCGGCACCCCGCCGTCTCCCCCTCCGCACCCGTTGTCAGTGCCGCCGATTACGGTGAGTGAGCATTGATCGACCGTGCAGAGGGGGAGACATGGCGTACACCGACCACCGGACCCTGCGACGCGCCCTGCGCCGCGAGATCGCCGGCACCATCGGCGTGCTCACCGACGAACACGACTTCCGCGCCATGCGGCGCTACGACAGCTTCGTCTTCGACGACCACGCCACCTACCTGAAGCACGTCGAAGCCGTGCTGCGCACCCGCGCCCTCCAGGGCAGCCACACCACGGTGGCCCTCTTCGACCCCGAGGAGTACGCCGACTGGTGCGCGCACCACGGCCTCGACCCCGACCACCCCGTCAGCCGCACCCGCTTCACCGCCGACCGCGCGGCCACCGGACCCGCCGTCCCCTACGACGGCCGGCCCCTGACCGACCTCATGAACACCCTCGTCGACGAGGCCGTCCGCCGCGCCACCTGGGAGTACGCCACGACGCTCCTCGCCCGCCTCGGCCCCTGCGCCTCCTGCGGCGAGGACCTCGGACACGCGGCCTTCGCCCGCGCCTCCCGGCTCGTCTCCCGCATCCTCGACACCGCGCCACCGGGCCACCGCCATCTCGTCGTCAGCGTCTCGGGACCCCCCGAATCCCTGGTCGCCGTGCTGCACGCCGACGACACCGACGACGGCGTGCACATCGACGAGACGGAAGCCCTGGAGTTCACCACCGTCCTGGCCGTCGGCCTCGCCACCGCCGGCCCCGGCGGCCTCGTGATGCGCACCAGCACACCGGGCGCACCCGACCGCATCCACGGTTGGCGCATCCGCAGCAACGGACTCCTCCCCCTCACCGCGGGAGAGGTCTTCGACGCCTACTGCACCGACACCGAGACCGGCGAGATCATCCCGCCCGAGTCCAACGTCGACTACTGCGCGTCACCCGACCTCACGGACACCGACCACGGCCCGGACCACCACCACTGACCTAGACAGCACCCGGACAGCGCGAGGGGCGCCCCACCGAAGTGGAGCGCCCCGAGCACAAGGCCGTAGTCACCCGGCGAGGACTACTCGCCCGACAGCACCGCCTGCGCCGCGTTCCGCGCCTCGTCCGCGCTGTCCGCGGCCCGGGCGGCCGCGGCCGCCCGCTCGCACTGCGCCAGCGTGAACTTCGCCAGCGACGCCCGCACGTAAGGAATCGACGCCGCACCCATCGACAGGGAGGTGACACCCAGCCCCGTCAGCACACACGCCAGCAGCGGATCCGACGCCGCCTCACCGCACACACCGCAGCTCTTGCCCTCGGCACGCGCCGCCTCGGCCGACAGCGCCACCAGGTCGAGCAGCGCCGGCTGCCACGGGTCCTGAAGCCGGGAGACCGCACCCACCTGACGGTCCGCGGCGAACGTGTACTGCGCGAGGTCGTTCGTGCCCAGCGACAGGAACTCCACCTCCTGAAGCACCGAACGCGCCCGCAGCGCGGCCGAGGGGATCTCGACCATCGCGCCGTACTTCGCCCGCAGCCCCGCCTCCCGGCACGCGTCCGCGAACGCCTTCGCGTCGGCCCGGTCCGCCACCATCGGGGCCATCACCTCGAGGTGGACCGGCAGCCCGTCCGCGGCCTTCGCCAGCGCCGTCAGCTGGGTGCGCAGCACGTCCGGGTGGTCGAGCAGGGTCCGCAGACCCCGCACGCCCAGCGCGGGGTTCGGCTCGTCGCCCGGCGTGAGGAAGTCCAGCGGCTTGTCCGCGCCCGCGTCCAGCACGCGCACCACGACACGCCCCTCGGGAAACGCCTCGAGCACCTGCCGGTACGCCTCGACCTGCTTCTCCTCGGACGGAGCGGCCTTGCTGTCGTCCAGGAACAAGAACTCGGTACGGAACAGACCGACGCCCTCGGCGCCCGCCTCGACCGCCGCCGCCACATCGGCCGGCCCGCCGATGTTCGCGAGCAGCGGCACCTTGTGCCCGTCGGCCGTCGCACCCGGCCCGGTCGCCGCCGCGAGGGCGGCCTTCCGCTCGGCGGCCGCGGCCTCCAGAGCGGACCGGCGCTCCTCGGTCGGGTTCACGAAGATCTCGCCCGAGCTGCCGTCGACCGCTATCAACGTGCCCTCAACGATCTCACCGGCCCCCGGAAGGGCCACGACCGCCGGCACACCCAGCGCACGCGCCAGGATCGCGCTGTGACTGGTCGGCCCGCCCTCCTCGGTCACGAACCCGAGCACCAGCGTGGGGTCCAGCAGCGCCGTGTCCGCCGGCGCGAGATCCCGCGCCACCAGCACGTACGGCTCGTCGCTGTCCGGCACACCCGGCATCGGCACGCCCAGCAGCCGCGCCACGATGCGGTTCCGCACGTCGTCCAGGTCGGCCACCCGGCCGGCCAGGTACTCGCCGGCGTTCGCCAGCAGCTCGCGGTACGCGGCGAACGCGTCGTAGACCGCGCGCTCCGCGGAGCTGCCCACGGCGATCCGCCGGTCCACGTCGGCCATCAGCTCGGGGTCCTGCGCCATCAGGGCCTGCGCCTCGAGCACCGCCTGCGCCTCGCCCCCGGCGAGGTTCCCGCGCGCGGTCAGATCGGCCGCGACCGCCTCCACGGCCTGACGGGCGCGCTGCTGCTCGCGCTCCGCCTCCTCCGCCGGGATCTGCTTGGCCGGCGGCTCCAGCACCGCCGTGCCCATGTGCCGAACCTCGCCGATCGCCACACCGTGGCTCACGCCGACGCCTCGCAGCGTTGTCTCCATCTCACCCGTCTCCGGTAAAGCGGCGGTCGCGCCGCAGCGTCCGATATCTCTGTGCCGTCGGGGACGGCGTCACGTCACTTCCAGAGGAAGAGCGTGTCGCCCGCCTTCACGTCGCCCTCTTCACGCAGCTCGGAGAGGGCGTCCGCCGTGGCCTCCAGCGCCACGACCGGGCACACGGGGGACTTGCCGGCGGCCTCGACCGCGGCCGGGTTCCAGCGCACGACGCTCTGCCCGCGTGTGACGGTGTCCCCCTTGTTGACGAGCAGCTCGAAGCCCTCGCCGTTGAGCTGGACGGTGTCGATGCCGAGGTGGGTGAGCACGCCGTGCCCGCTCTCGTCGACGACGACGAACGCGTGCGGGTGCAGAGAGACGATCACGCCGTCGACGGGGGAGACGGCCTCGGAAGGCTCCCGCACGGGGTCGATCGCGGTGCCCGGGCCGACCATGGCCCCGGAGAAGACGGGATCGGGCACGGACGCCAGTCCGATGGCCCGTCCTGCAAGCGGGGACATCACGGTGGTCATGGGAAGCCTCCCAAGAGATGGAGATCTGTACGAGTGCCGTCACTGGCTGTCTCCGGCGTGCTGTTCAGCAGGGTATGTCATGAGACGTACCGGTTCCGGGGGACAGGTCCAGATCCGTGGTCCAGACAAGAGGTCTAGACCACCCACTCTAATCGATTTGCACGCGGTCTGCGACCCCGTGTACAGTCTTAAACCTGCCTGGGGCTGAGGGATGCAGTCACGCATCCAGGACCCGGCAGCAATCCAACTCGTCAGATCCTCACTTCGGATCTCCTTCCGCATGCCTGCGGAACGGTGGTCAGAGGGCCGGAAAAACACTGATAGAGTCGGAAACGCAAGACCGAAGGGAAGCGCCCGGAGGAAAGCCCGAGAGGGTGAGTACAAAGGAAGCGTCCGTTCCTTGAGAACTCAACAGCGTGCCAAAAGTCAACGCCAGATATGTTGATACCCCGTCCGTCCGGATCTCCGGATGGTCGAGGTTCCTTTGAAGAAAACACAGCGAGGACGCTGTGAACGTCGGGACCATTCCTCCCGATGTTCCGCTCTCGTGATGTGTCACCCGATTACGGGTAAACATTCACGGAGAGTTT
>NZ_JBHRWL010000018.1:14733-289708 GCF_042647945.1 Streptomyces lusitanus | reverse complement strand
ACTCTCCGTGAATGTTTACCGGTACTCCGGTGCACACATCACGAGAGCGGAACGTCGGGAGGAATAATCCTGACGTTCACAGCGTCCTCGCTGTGTTTTCTTCAAAGGAACCTCGACCATCCGGAGATCCGGACGGACGGGGTATCAACATATCTGGCGTTGACTTTTGGCACGCTGTTGAGTTCTCAAGGAACGGACGCTTCCTTTGTACTCACCCTCTCGGGCTTTCCTCCGGGCGCTTCCCTTCGGTCTTGCGTTTCCGACTCTATCAGATCTTTTCGATCCGATTTCCTCGGTGCTTTCCAGGTCGACGCTTTCGCGCTTTCCTTTCCGGCGGATCCGACTTTATCAGAAGTTTCGGGGCGGATTGACCGGCCTTCGATTTCCGACTTGTCGGGGGTGCTTCCGCGGAATCTGTGTCCCTGCGGGAAGCCAGTAGATGTTCACCGTCGCCTTCAGGGTCAGAACCCCATCTCCAGGCAACTGTTCAAATCTACCTCCCCACCGGCTCCGCGTCAACGGCTCCTGTGGGGCGAAGAGGACACTAGCAGCTCGCCGGGGCCCGTCGCACATCAGGCGGCCGTGGGCACGTCCGCGCTTCGCCCGGATGCCTCGAGGTCCCCGGTCTCGCCGGCGCGGGCGGCTCGTCCGCCCACGAGGTAGACGTACGCAAGGAAGGCCAGCTCAGCTACGACGCCGATGGTGATGCGGGCCCAGGTGGGCAGGCCCGACGGGGTGACGAATCCTTCGACGGCCCCGGAGACGAACAGGACCAGGGCGAGTCCGATCGCCATCGCGAGGGCGGCACGGCCCTCCTCGGCGAGCGCGGTGCGCCGGGTGCGCGGTCCCGGGTCGACGACGGTCCAGCCGAGACGCAGGCCCGTGCCGGCGGCGACGAAGACCGCGGTGAGTTCCAGCAGGCCGTGCGGGAGGACCAGGCCGAGAAAGGTGTCGAGGCGGCCGGCGGAGGACATCAGGCCGAAGCCGACGCCCAGGTTGAGCATGTTCTGGAAGAGGATCCACAGCACCGGCAGGCCGAGGAACACTCCGAGGATGAGGCACAGGGCCGCGGCCCACGCGTTGTTCGTCCACACCTGTGCGGCGAACGAGGTCGCCGGGTTGCTCGAGTAGTACGTCTCGTACTGGCCGCCGGGGCGGGTCATCTCGCGCAGTTCCGCGGGCGCCGCTATGGAGGCCTGGACCTCGGGGTGGGTGCCTATCCACCAGCCGAGCAGCGCGGCCACAGCCGTGGAGACGAGCGCCGTCGGCACCCACCAGTGACGCGCGCGGTAGACCGCCGCGGGGAAGCCGTGGGTCAGGAACTGCGTGACGTCGCGCCAGGACGCCCGGCGGGTGCCCGTCACCGCGCTGCGCGCGCGGGCGACCAGCCGGCTGAGCCGGCCGGTGAGCTGGGGGTCGGGGGCGGCCGACTGGATCACCGAGAGGTGGGTGGCGGCGCGCTGGTAGAGGGTGACGAGTTCGTCGGCCTCCGCGCCGGTGAGCCGACGGCGCCGGCCGAGCAGGGCGTCGAGGCGGTCCCACTCCGCGCGGTGGGCGGAGACGAAGACGTCGAGGTCCATCGGTGTGCCTGCTCCTCGGCTGATCGTCGGCGGTCGCGCTGTCGGGCTGCTCGTACTGCTCGTACTGCGGTGCGATGTGGCATCAGCTTGGCAGACTGGCGGTGTCCGGGGCAGACCAGGAAGGGCGGCGGGCGTGAGTGAGCTGGTGACGGGCGAGGCGGTGGCGTTGGAGCTGCGCCCCGCGAAGCTGCCCAGCAGGGGGCTGGCCGTGCTGCTGGATCTGGCGGCGGCCGTGACCGTCTATGTCGTGGTCACCCTCGGTCTGGTGGCGGCGACGGCCTCTCTGGACGAGGCGGCGCGGACGGCGGTGTCGATCGCGACGTTCGTGCTGGTGCTGGTGGGCGGGCCGATCCTGGTCGAGACGCTGACCCACGGGCGGTCGCTCGGGAAGCTGGCGTGCGGGCTGCGGGTGGTGCGGGACGACGGCGGGCCGATCCGGTTCCGGCACGCGCTGGTGCGGGGGCTGCTCGGGGTGATCGAGATCCTGATGACGTTCGGGGTGGTGGCCTGTGTCGCCTCCCTGGTGTCGGCGCGCGGCCGGCGGCTGGGGGACGTGTTCGCGGGGACGCTGGTGGTGCGGGAGCGGGTGCCGGCCGGGCAGGGCGGTTTCGTGCCGCCGCCCCCGCCGTGGCTGGTAGGACGTTTCTCCGGGCTCGACCTGTCGGCGGTGCCCGACGGTCTGTGGCTCGCCGTCCGTCAGTACCTGACGCGGATGCGGCAGCTCGATCCGCGGGTCGGCTCGTCGATGGCGGAGCGGCTGGCGGCGGACGTGGCCGGGTGCACCGGGGCGCCGGTGCCTCCGGGGGTGCCGCCCGCGATGTTCCTGGCGGCGGTGCTGCACGAGCGGCAGACGCGGGAGGCGCAGCGGGCGTTCGGCGGCCCCGCCGCTCCTGGTGCTCCCCTTGCTCCCGCCGGTGCGGGTGTGCCGGTGCTGCCGCCGCCCGCCCATGCGCCCGCCGGCGTGTCTCCGATGGTGCCGCCCGCGACCACCCAGGCCGCCGGGAATCCGGTACCGGGCGGCGGCGCGTCCGCCGGGCGGCCGGCGACGGGGTTCGTGCCGCCCGCGTGAGCGCCGGCGGGGGCGGTCGTTCAGCCGAGGTCCGACGGGGGTGAGTCCAGGTCCTCCAGCTCGATCCCGGGC
The DNA here is from genome assembly GCF_042647945.1 of Streptomyces lusitanus. Classification (NCBI taxonomy): domain Bacteria; kingdom Bacillati; phylum Actinomycetota; class Actinomycetes; order Kitasatosporales; family Streptomycetaceae; genus Streptomyces; species Streptomyces lusitanus. The sequence continues at coordinate 286,987 of NZ_JBHRWL010000018.1, read as the reverse complement.
GCGGACAGGACGACGTCGCCGGCCAGGTGCACGGTGTGCTGTTCGCCCGTGTCCAGGGCTGTGACCTGGTACGCGTCCACGGTCAGGGGGCCGTTGTCAGTGGTGTGTGTTTCTCTGTCGACCAGCGCCCAGGACTGGTCCACGGTGCGGGGGGCGAGGACCGGGTCGGTGAAGGCGACGAGGCGTACGCGGGTGGCCGCGGCGGAGGGGGTGAGGCGCAGGAGACGGGCGGTGGCGACGAGGAAGGCGGGGGACGGGCCGGTGAAGGCGTGGGCGCGCACATTGCCTTCGGTGGCGTGGGTCCCGGTGGTGTCGGTGCGGACCCAGGTGACGCCGTCGAGGGCGGCGCCGCGTACCTGCCAGCCGCCGGCGTGCAGTTCGAGGCGGATGGGGCGGCCGAGCTCGTCCAGGGCGAGATCGACGGAGCCGCTGTGATCGCCCGCGGGGGTGGTCAGCTGAGCGACGTAGCGCCAGCCGGAAGGGCCGGGGGCGCAGTGGAAGTGTTCGTCCGCGAGGGGGGTGTGATCGTGCGGATCGTGGAGCGAATAGCGGCCGCGGGGCATGGGGGTCCTGGGTCGTGAGGGCGGGGCCGGGTCACCGGTCCGACAACGGGGCAGGCCCCCGGCACGGGGGTGCGGGGGCCTGCCTCGGGGCTCGGGCTCGGTGAGGAGCGGCCGGCTCAGTAGCGGTAGTGGTCGGACTTGTACGGTCCTTCCACCTTCACGCCGATGTAGTCGGCCTGGTCCTGGCGCAGCGTGGTGAGCTTGACGCCGAGCGCGTCCAGGTGGAGGCGGGCGACCTTCTCGTCGAGGTGCTTGGGCAGCACGTAGACGCCGGTGGGGTACTCGTCGGGCTTGGTGAACAGCTCGATCTGGGCCAGGGTCTGGTCCGCGAAGGAGTTGGACATCACGAACGACGGGTGGCCGGTGGCGTTGCCCAGGTTCAGCAGGCGGCCCTCGGACAGCACGATGATCTTCTTGCCGTCGGGGAACGTCCAGGTGTGGACCTGCGGCTTGATCTCGTCCTTGACGATGCCGGGGACCTTGGCGAGGCCGGCCATGTCGATCTCGTTGTCGAAGTGGCCGATGTTGCCGACGATCGCCTGGTGCTTCATCTTGGCCATGTCGGAGGCCATGATGATGTCCTTGTTGCCGGTCGTGGTGACGAAGATGTCGGCCTTGTCGACGACCTCGTCGAGCGTGGTGACCTGGTAGCCGTCCATCGCCGCCTGGAGCGCGCAGATCGGGTCGATCTCCGTGACGATGACCCGCGCGCCCTGGCCCCGCAGGGACTCCGCGCAGCCCTTGCCGACGTCGCCGTAGCCGCAGACCACGGCGGTCTTGCCGCCGATCAGCGTGTCGGTGGCGCGGTTGATGCCGTCCACCAGCGAGTGCCGGCAGCCGTACTTGTTGTCGAACTTCGACTTCGTCACGGCGTCGTTCACGTTGATCGCCGGGAAGAGGAGCGTGCCCTCACGCTGCATCTCGTACAGGCGGTGCACACCCGTCGTGGTCTCCTCCGTGACACCGCGGATCTCGGAGGACAGCTGGGTCCACTTCTGCGGGCTCTCGGCGAGGGTGCGGTTGAGCAGCTCCAGGATGACCCGGTGCTCGTCGGACTCGGCGGTGTCCGGGGAGGGCGCCTTGCCGTCCTTCTCGTACTCCACGCCCTTGTGGACGAGGAGCGTGGCGTCGCCGCCGTCGTCGAGGATCATGTTGGGGCCGCCGGTGGGGCTGTCCGGCCAGGTCAGCGCCTGCTCGGTGCACCACCAGTACTCCTCGAGCGTCTCGCCCTTCCAGGCGAAGACGGGGACGCCCCGCGGGTTGTCGGGCGTGCCGTCCGGGCCGACGGCGATGGCGGCCGCGGCGTGGTCCTGGGTGGAGAAGATGTTGCAGGACGCCCAGCGGACCCGCGCGCCGAGCGCGACCAGGGTCTCGATGAGGACGGCGGTCTGCACGGTCATGTGCAGGGAGCCGGTGATCCGGGCGCCGGCCAGGGGCTGGGCGTCGGCGTACTCCTTGCGGATCGCCATCAGGCCGGGCATCTCGTGCTCGGCGAGGGTGATCTCCTTGCGGCCGAACTCGGCCAGGGAGAGGTCGGCGACCTTGAAGTCCTGTCGGTTGTCGACAGTCGTCATTACGGGCTGCTCCTCGGATTGGGGTCGAGGTGGGTACGGCTGGTCTGCGCGACGGCGGACACAGGGGTGCCCGAGGAGGGCACAGGCATGCCCGCGTACGCGCAGCGCAGTCCGTCGGAGGCCCTCTCTCCCTCGGCCGGTCCGCGGTGGGACCGCCCGACCGCCATCAGCAGCGACGTCTGGCTCCGTCCCAAGCTACACCGACCCGCCCGGCGGGCCCCAGTCCGCCTCCGAACACATCAGGCCGTTCTGGGGCCGCGGTGCGGTCCCGGAACGGCCTGACGGCGTGACCGGGGAGGGTCAGTGCTCCGCGTCCGGCTGGGTGGGTCCGCCGGGGGTGGCCTCGGGGTCGGCGCCCTTGGCGGCCTCGGCCTCGCTGTAGATGTCGGGCTCGAGGTAGATCACCCGGGCGATCGGCACGGCGTCGCGGATGCGGGCCTCGGCGGCGTCGATGGCGGCGGCGATCTCCGCGGCGGTCTCGTCGTGCCGGACGGCGATCTTGGCGGCGACCAGCAGCTCCTCCGGGCCGAGGTGGAGGGTGCGCATGTGGATGATGCGGGTGACGGTGTCGCCGTCGACGACGGCGGCCTCGATCTTGCGGGTCTCCTCGACGCCCGCGGACTCGCCGAGCAGCAGCGACTTGGTCTCCGCGGCGAGCACCAGGGCGATCAGGATGAGCAGGACGCCGATGCAGAGGGTGCCGATGCCGTCCCAGACGCTGTCGCCGGTGGCGAGGGCCAGGCCGACGCCGCCGAGGGCGAGGACCAGGCCGACGAGCGCGCCGAGGTCCTCCAGCAGGACGACCGGCAGCTCGGGCGCCTTGGCGTGGCGGACGAACTCCTTCCAGGAGCGCCGGCCGCGCGTGACGTTGGACTCCTTGATGGCGGTGCGGAAGGAGAAGCTCTCGGCGATGATCGCGAAGACCAGCACGCCGACCGGCCAGTACCAGTGCTCCAGCTCGTGCGGGTGCTTGATCTTCTCGTAGCCCTCGTAGAGGGCGAACATGCCGCCGACCGAGAACAGCACGATGGAGACGAGGAAGGCGTAGATGTACCGCTCGCGGCCGTAGCCGAAGGGGTGCTCCGGGGTGGCCTCGCGCTGGGCCTTCTTGCCGCCGACGAGCAGCAGTGCCTGGTTGCCGGAGTCGGCGACCGAGTGCACGGACTCGGCGAGCATCGACGAGGAGCCGCTGAAGACGAACGCCACGAACTTCGCTACCGCGATCGCGAGGTTGGCGGCGAGTGCCGCCACGATCGCCTTGGTGCCGCCTGACGCGCTCATGTGTTCGCGTTGTCCCTTCGTACGCCGTTGAGGTCGAGGCAGGCGTGGGTGCCTGCCGCCGGGCCGGTGCCCGTGCTGTGACGGTGGGCCATTGTTGCAGCCGCGCCCTGCGACGGCGCGTCAGGTCGCCGTCATGGCCCGGTCAGAGGACGACGGTGGCCCGGAAGAGGGTGCCGGTACCCGAGATCGCGGCCTTCTCACCCGCGGGGACGAACACGGACTGTCCGGGCGTCAGGTCGTGCTCGCCCGTGTGGACGGCGCCGGCGGTGCAGAGCAGGATCTGCGGGGCGTCGAGGGTGAGGTCGTGGGCGGGGGCGCCCTCGGGAAGGACGTAGCGGGAGAGCCGGAACTCGTCGGTGGGGGTCTCGTAGACCTCCTCGTCGTCCGGGCCCGCCTCCGGGCGGAGCACGCCGGGGTCGGCGGCCTCGAAGCGGACGATGCGCAGCAGTTCGGGGACGTCGACGTGCTTGGGGGTGAGGCCGCAGCGCAGGACGTTGTCGGAGTTGGCCATGATCTCGACGCCGAGGCCCTGGAGGTAGGCGTGCGGGACGCCGGCGCCGAGATACAGCGCCTCGCCGGGCTGGAGCCGGACGTGGTTGAGGAGCATCGCGGCGATGACGCCGGGGTCGCCCGGGTAGTGGTGGGCGATGCCGGCGTAGGGGGTGTAGGGGCCGCCGAGGCGGTCGCAGGCGGCGGCGGTCTCCGTGACGGTGTGGGCCGTCTCGTCCGGGTCGGCGGTGAGGACGGCGGTGAGCACCTCGCGCAGCGCCGCCTCCTCGGGGTGGGCGTGCAGCAGGTCCACGTACGGCTTGAGGGAGTCCACGCCGAGGCCGTCGAGGAGTTCCGCGGCGCGCAGCGGGTCGCGGAAGCCGCACAGGCCGTCGAACTCGGTGAGGGCGCAGATCAGTTCGGGCTTGTGGTTGGCGTCCTTGTAGTTGCGGTGCGGGGCGGTGACAGGGACGCCGCGCCGCTCCTCGTCCTCGTAGCCGGCCTGCGCCTGGGCCCGGTCGGGGTGGACCTGGAGGGACAGCGGGGAGCCGGCGGCGAGGAGTTTGAGCAGGAACGGCAGACGGGGCCCGAACCTGGCGACCGCGGCGGCGCCGAGCTCCCGCTCCGGGTCGGCGTCGATGACCTGGGCGAGGGTGCCCCGGCCGGTGCGCGAGGGCGCGCCGGGGTGGGCCCCCATCCACATCTCCGCCTGCGGTTCGCCGGTCGGTTCGGTGCCGAGCAGCCGCGGGATGGCGGTGACGGAGCCCCAGGCGTAGGGGCGGACGGTGTTGTCGAGGCGGTCCATGGGGCTTGTCGCGTTCCTTCTGCCGGTTCTCGTGCTGCCGGTTCTCGTGCGGGCGCGCCGGGCCGGGCGCCCGCGCGGGGGGTCAGGGGGTCTTCGGCATCATCGGGGTGCCGAGGCGAGCGCCAGGTAAACGGCGGCGAAATCGGTGACGGCGATCAGCTCGGCGAGGGTCTCCAGTTCGCCGCCCTCCTCCGGCTCCAGCTCGCTGACCGGCGTGTCGTGGGTGAGGGCCAGTTCGCGGGCGGCGGGCGCGGCGGTGAGGCCGCCGAGGGGCCGGTCGCGGAGCAGCACCACACGCGCGTGCAGGGCGGGCGCCTCCTCCACGCGGTCGCGGAAGAAGTCCTCCGGGTCGGCCCGGGCGGCGAGCGGACCGGCGAGCAGGGCGCTGTGCGCGGCGAGGGCCTCGGGCAGTTCGGCGACGACGGCGGGGGTGCCGGACAGTTCGGCGAGCGCGGCGGCGAACCGCCGTCCTGCCGGTCCCGCCGAGACGCCCTCGGTCCATACGACGGGCAGCGCGTCGGCGAGTTCGGCGGCGAGGGTCTTGGCCGCGTTGCTGTACGTGGCGACGGCGGGCCCGCAGCGTTCGGCGACGGCGTCGAGGCGGTCGGCGACCTTCTCCAGGGCGTCCGGCGGCGCGGTGAGCAGGCCGGTGCGGTCCAGCGGGGTGAGCAGCGCCCACAGCACTCCGGGCGCGGAGGCGGCGAGGGGTTCGTCGTGGTCGTAGGGCGCGGTGGCCATGGGGACGAACAGGCCGTGGCTGCCGGAGACGGACTCGGCGAGCGGGGTGCCGGCGGGGGCGACGGCGACGACGGTGAGGCCGCGGCGGTACGCCTGCTCGGTGAGCAGGGACAGGCCCGGTTCGGTGCCGTCCGGGGTCGCGATCAGCAGCAGGTCCACGGACCCGGTCCAGCCCGGCAGTTCCCAGCGCAGGGCGCCGGCGGCGGGTGCGACGCCGGTGGGGGCGAGGCGGGTGACGGGGCTGCCGGCGCCGGCCAGGGTGCCGAGCAGGTCGGCGGTCTGGGTGGCGGCGGCGCCGGGCCCGGCGATGAGCACGGCGCGGGGGCGGCCGTCGGGCTTCAGGTCGCCGACGCCGGCCTCGGCGGCGTGCCGTGCCGCGGTGCGGACGCGGGCGCCGGCCTCGGCGGTGCCGCGGAGCAGGGCGCGGTGGTCGGCCTCGGCGAGGCCCTCCGGTGAGTCGAGCAGCGATTCGTCGAGCATGGGCGACAGGCTCCGATCGGCGGGGCGTCGGCGGTACGCGGGGGCTCCGGGCGCGCGGCTGCGGCTACTGGGGGCGGCGGGCCTCGTCGACGAGGAGGACGGGGATGCCGTCGCGGACCGGGTAGGCGAGTCCGCAGTCCTGGCCGGTGCAGACCAGCTCGGTGTCCCGCTCCTCGAGGGGGGAGTGGCAGGCCGGGCAGGCCAGGATCTCCAGGAGGCCGGCTTCGAGAGGCATGAGGGTCCCTTCGCTGGTGGATGTGCTGGTCAGGGTACCGCCGGTGAGGGCCGCGCGGCGGGTCCGGGGCGGGGTGCGCGAAGCGTCCGCCGCCCCGGTGGCCGATGGTTGGGCGGTTACTGCCTGATCAGGGCGAGTGCCTCGTCGCGGACGCGGATCATGGTGGCCTCGTCCCGGGCCTCGGCGTTCAGCCGCAGCAGCGGTTCGGTGTTGCTGGGGCGAACGTTGAACCACCAGTCGGCGGCGGAGACGGTGAGGCCGTCCAGCTCGTCGAGGGTGACGCCCTCGCGGCCCTCGTAGGCGGCGCGGATCGCGGCGAGCCGGGCGGCCTGGTCGTCGACGGTGGAGTTGATCTCGCCGGAGCCGGCGTAGCGGTCGTACGCGGCGACGAGCGCGGACAGGGTGCCCTGCTGCTCGCCGAGCGCGGCGAGGACGTGCAGGGCGGCCAGCATGCCGGTGTCGGCGTTCCAGAAGTCGCGGAAGTAGTAGTGGGCGGAGTGCTCGCCGCCGAAGATGGCGCCGGTCCTGGCCATCTCCGCCTTGATGAAGGAGTGGCCCACGCGGGTGCGTTCGGGGGTGCCGCCGTGCTCGCGGACGACCTCGGGCACGGACCGGGAGGTGATCAGGTTGTGGATGACGGTGCCCTTGCCGCCGTTGCGCGCGAGTTCGCGGGAGGCGACCAGGGCGGTGACGGCGGAGGGGGAGACCGGTTCGCCGCGCTCGTCGACGACGAAGCAGCGGTCGGCGTCGCCGTCGAAGGCGAGGCCGAGGTCGGCGCCCTCCTCCCGGACCCGCTTCTGCAGGTCGACGAGGTTGGCCGGGTCGAGCGGGTTGGCCTCGTGGTTGGGGAAGGTGCCGTCGAGCTCGAAGTACAGGGGGACGACGGTGAGCGGCAGTCCGGCGAGGACGGTCGGGACGGTGTGGCCGCCCATGCCGTTGCCGGCGTCGACGACGACCTTCAGCGGGCGGATGCCGGTGACGTCGACGAGCGAGCGCAGGTGGGCCGCGTAGTCCTCGAGGGTGTCGCGGCGGGTGACGGCGCCGGGGGCGGCGGCCGGTTCCGGGGCGCCCGTGCTGCTCCACTCCTCGACGAGGGCGCGGATGTCGGCGAGGCCGGTGTCCTGGCCGACGGGGGCGGCGCCGGCGCGGCACAGCTTGATGCCGTTGTACCGCGCCGGGTTGTGCGAGGCGGTGAACATCGCGCCCGGCAGGTCCAGCGCGCCCGAGGCGTAGTAGAGCTGGTCGGTGGAGCACAGGCCGATCTCGGTGACGTCGGCGCCCTGGCCGGCCGCGCCGCGCGCGAAGGCGGCGGACAGGCCCGGGGACGAGGGGCGCATGTCGTGGCCGGTGACGACGGCGGTCGCGGCGGTCACCCGGACGAAGGCGGCGCCGAAGAGCTCGGCGAGCGACTCGTCCCACTGGTCGGGGACGACCCCGCGCACGTCGTACGCCTTCACGATCTGCGAGAGATCAGCAGCCACGGCCAGCCCTTCCGGAAGTCCTGTCGGTCACCACAAACTACCCGTAGCGTCCGGCACGGCCGTCGCGGAGGTTCACGGCAGCATCCAGCCGAGCACCGCCGTGCTCTGGCCCACCACGATCAGGCACATCACGAGCAGCAGGCCGAGGCTCCAGGGCAGCACCTTGCGCAGCAGGTCGCCCTCGCGGCCCGCGAGCCCGACGGCCGCGCAGGCGATGGTGAGGTTCTGCGGCGAGATCATCTTGCCGAGCACGCCGCCGGAGCTGTTGGCGGCGGCGAGCAGTTCGGGCGAGAGGCCGGACTGCTGGGCGGCGGTGACCTGAAGGGCGCCGAACAGGGCGTTGGCGGAGGTGTCGGAGCCGGACACGGCGACGCCGAACCAGCCCAGCACCGGGGACAGGAAGGCGAGGCCCGCTCCGGCGGCCGCCACGAAGTGGCCGATGGTGGCGGCCTGGCCGGAGAGGTTCATGACGTAGGCGAGGGCGAGCACGCTGGTCACCGTGAGCAGGGCGAAGCGCAGTTCGCGCACGGTCTCCAGCCACTCCCTGACCGCCACGCGCGCGTGGACGCCGAGGACGACGGCGGTGGCGAGCCCGGCGAACAGCACGAGCGTCCCGCCGGTGGAGACGAGCGGCAGGCTGAACATGTTGCCGGAGACGGGCTCGCCGTCCGGGTTCGCGACGTCCAGCAGCGGCCAGTTCCAGGTCCGGGTGGCGCCGGCCAGCCAGTCCTTGACGGCCGGGATCTGAGCGACGGCGAAGATCGCGACGATCAGCGCGTACGGGGTGTACGCCCGCACCACCTCGCCGCGCGGGTCCTCGGCGTCCAGCTCCTCGCTGCGGGTGCCGGTGAGCACGGAGGCACGTACGGACTCGGCGGCGGGCACGCGCGCGTGGGGCACGGCCATCAGGGCGCCCGCGCCGACGAGCGCGGCGCCGATGTCGGCGAGCTGGGCGGAGACGAAGTTCGACGCGACGAACTGCGCCACGGCGAAGGCGACGCCGCACACCAGGGCCGGCACCCAGGTCTCGCGCAGCCCGCGCCGGCCGTCGACCAGCCACACCAGCACGAGCGGCACCACGAGGGCGAGCAGCGGGGTCTGGCGGCCGACGACGGACGCCACGGAGTCCAGCGGCAGCCCGGTGACCTGGGCGAGTGTGACGACGGGCGTGCCCATCGCGCCGAACGCCACCGGCGCGGTGTTGGCGACCAGCGCGACCACGGCGGCGCGTACGGGGTCGAAGCCGAGGGCGACCAGCATCACGGCGGAGATCGCGACGGGGGCGCCGAATCCGGCCAGGGCCTCCAGCAGGGCGCCGAAGCAGAACGCGACGACGAGGGCCTGGATGCGGGGGTCGTCGGAGAGGCGGCCGAAGGAGCGGCGCAGGATGTCGAAGTGGCGGGTGCGGACCGTCATGCGGTAGATCCACAGGGCGTTGACGACGATCCACATGATGGGGAAGAGCCCGAAGACCGCGCCCTGGACGCCGCTGGAGAGCGTCTGGCCGAGCGGCATCCCGTACGCCAGCCAGGCCACCGCGACGGCGGCCGCCAGGCCGATGAGGCCCGCGAGGTGCGCCTTCATGCGGACGCCGCCGAGCAGCACCAGCACGGTCAGCAGCGGCAGGGCCGCCACGAGGGCGGAGAGGCCGAGCGATCCGGCGACGGGTTCCAGTTCCTGGACGTACACGAGCGCCTCCCGGATTCCGCCATGCGAAAGCGATTTCTCGCTGGGTCACCGGAATGGTCGTGTCCGCGCCAAGCAGGCGTCAATGGGTGTGCGGTGAAGGGATGTGACGGGGCGACCGGGCGCGCGGCCTCAGTTGTCCGGGGAGCGCAGAACCCGCAGGTGGCCGCGGCGGGCGACCTCCATCGGGTCGGCGCCGCGCGCGCCGCCGCCGGCTCCGGCCGCCCGCTCCTGGGGGCGGGCCGCCTCGCGCACGGCGTTGGCGAGCGCTTCCAGGTCGTCCCCGCTGGGCTGCGCCGGGGCGGACCCGTCGAGCAGGCGGACGACCTCCCAGCCGCGCGGCGCGGTGAGACGCTCGGAGTGCTCGGCGCACAGGTCGTAGCAGTGGGGTTCGGCGTAGGTGGCGAGCGGGCCGAGGACCGCGGTCGAGTCGGCGTAGACGTACGTCAGCGTCGCGACGGCGGGACGGCCGCAAGCGGTGCGCGAACAGCGACGTACAGGGCTCACGACGTTGGACGGTACCGCACTCTTGAGCGGGCCGCGACGACTCTCCACCAGGTCACTCCCCCGTGTCGGGGTGTGAAACGCCCCACATACCCCAGGAAGCACACCTCTGTGACCAGGCGGTACGCCGGAACGGCGGCTTTCGGCCGGTTCTGATTCCGGTCACCAGTCGGCATAAACACCGTCAAATGCCTTGAGGTCTTCGGTCAGGGAGAGATACGGAATCGAGCCCAACCTTGGCTGAAATGGTCACGTTCTGACATGGCGCGCGGGTCGGCCGGAAGGCGCGTGGGCGTGGGGCGGCGCGGCGGCACGGCGGCTACCCTTCGCAGTGATGGACAGCCCCGTGACTCCTCGCTCCGCAGGCCCCGGGCCCCGACGCCGTGACCGCCACGGCCGGGGCATGCGCGGCCCGATCGCACCGCCCCAGGTGCCGCTGGCCGCCAGCCGCGCGGACGCGTTCGCGGACCTGGTGCAGGACTCGGTGGAGCGGCTGGAGCGGCGCTGGCCGCAGCTCGCCGACATCGATTTCCTGGTGCAGGACGTCCCCCGGCTGGACGGCGCGGCTGGGCCCGGCTGGGACGAGACGGTCCCGCTGGGCGGGACCGTGACGGCGCGCGACGGCCGCCCCGCGCGCGTGGTGATCTACCGGCGGCCGGTCGAGATCCGCTGCAAGGGCCGCGACGAGCGGGCGGCGCTGGTCCACGAGGTCGTGGTCGAACAGGTCGCCGACCTGCTGGGACTGACCCCCGAGACCGTCGACCCCCGGTACGGCGAGGACTGAGGCGCCGGGGTCCGCGCGGTCACTTCTGGAGCACGGACAGGTCCTCGCTCGCGTCCGGCACCGCCACCATGCCCCGGTCGTCCGGGAGCGGCTGGACCGTGAAGAACGGGACGCCGCCCTCCGTCGAGGCCAGGGTGCGCGAGGCGTACACCGGACCGCCCGACCGCGTCTCGACCGTCAGCGCGTAGCTGCCCTTCAGGCCCGCGGGCACCGGCGCCTCGATGTCCTGCGTGGTGCCCGACTTGATGGTGTACGTCTTCGTCTGCGGCGTGCCGCCCTTGGTGCCCGCCGAGGCCGTCACCTCGATCTCGGCGCCGCCCTCGGGCGCGGTCACCGAGAGGGTGGTGCCCTTGGCGGTGTTGTCCAGCGCCGTCGCCCGCGTCTCGAGCGGCCGGGCCGCCGGGACGAACGCCGACTCCTGCTTGCCCTCCTCGCCGCGCAGCACCCGCACCGCCGCCACCACCGGCACGGAGCCGCCCGGCGCCGTCAGCACCAGGGAGCCCGCCTCGCCGCGCGTGAGGTCGCCCAGGTCGAAGCCGGCGGTCATGCCGCCCTTCAGGTGCAGCGTCTCGTTGCCGGCCGGGGTGATCAGGCCGGACGGGGAGGCGAGCTGCACCTTCAGGTCGACGTCGGCGTCCCCGGGCGTGAAGGCGACCAGGCGCACCGCCTTGGCGTCCTTCGGAATGCCGGGCAGGACCAGGCTGCCCGACGGGTCGGCCGACGCGGGCAGCCAGTCGCCGCCCGTCTCGTCGTCCAGGGCCTGCACGGCCGCGCCGACCCGGCCGCTGCGCACAACCACGTGCACGGTGACGTCGGTCTGCTTCTCGGCGGTGAGCGTGGACAGCAGCAGCGGCTCGGCGGAGCGCGGCTTGACCGTGACGCCCTCGCCCACCGTCGTCTCCAGCTCCCCGTCCTTGCCGTAGAGCTCGATGTCGACGACGGCCGCGGAGTCGTCCGGGTTGGTCAGGTGGATGTAGTCGGTGCGGCTGTCGTCGGTGCTGGCGCCGGGGAACCAGAACTGCGTGTCTGCGGCGGAGCAGGCGACGCCCTGGAGCCCGCGGCCGGTCCCCGCGGCGACCTCCGTGGTCTGCTGCGCGGCCCAGCCGGACGCGAAGCGGCCGTCGGCGGTGCCGACGAGGGCGGGGGCGTCCGACCCGTCGGCCTCGACGGTCACGGGCTTGCCGGGCGCCTGGAGCTGGAGGACGGGCTTGTCGGCCTTGTCGTCCTTCGCCGCGTCCTTTCCGCCCTGCTCGTCCTTCTCGCCGTTCTCGCCGTTGTCGCCGTTCTCGCCGTTCTCGCCGGTCGAGCCGTCGTCGGCGTTCTCGCCGTCCTTCTCGTCCTCGCTCTTGCCGTCCGCGTCCTCGCCCGGGACCGACTGCTGCGCGGCCGCCCGCAGGACGGCCGTGCCCTTGTCGTCAGCGCCCTCCGTGACCGGGGTGAACGAGGTGTACGTCGTCTCGGCGAGGTCGGAGGTGCTGGGCTGCGGGCACAGCAGGCCGGTGCGCTCCACGGGCAGGGTGGCCGCCGCCCCGGTCCGCTGCTCGGCGGACCCGGGGTCCGGCGCGGAGACCGCGGCGAAGCCGGTGACGGCGGCGAGCGCGGTGGCGCCCGCGATCAGGGACAGGGTGGTGCGGTTCACTGCTGGCTCCCGTCAGGACGCTCGTTGCCCGTGCCGTTGGGGTCGTACGCGGGGTCGTAGCCCTGCGGGTACGCCGTCCCGTCGTATCCCTGCGCGTACGTCTGGTCGTAGCCCTGCTGCGGGGCGCCGTAGCCGTACGGGTCGTACGCGCCGTCCTGCTGCGGGTAGCCCTCCGCCGGGTACTGCTGTCCGCCGTAGGCGTCCGCCGGGTACTGCTGCTGGTAGGGCGCGGCCGCGTAGGCGTTCTCGTCGTAGCCGGCGTTCTCGTCGTAGCCGGTGTTCTCGTCGTACTCGGCGTTCCGGTACTGCCCCTGGTCCCAGTCGCCGTAGCCGGCCTGGTGCGGGACGGACGCCGGGAGGTGCTCCGGCGGGGCGGGCAGGTCGGACTCCGCGTCCGTGCCGTCCATGCCGTCCGCGGCGTCCACGAGCTCCGGGTCGCCGTCCGTGCCGTGGGCGGCGGCCGCCGCCGCGGCCTCCGCCTCGGCCTGGGCGCGCAGCCTGCGGGCCCGGCGGCCCTCGCCGGCCACGGCCTCGGCCGGGACAGGCGCCTCCTCGGGCAGGTCGTCGTCGATGTCACGGCTGCGGCCGGGCAGCGCCATGACGACGAGGACCAGGGCGAGCAGGCCCTGGGCCCACATCCACAGGGTGTGGGTGAACGGCTCGTCGTAGGTGACGTCCAGGGCGCCGCCGGACGCGGGCAGTTCGAAGCCCTGGGCCCAGCCGTCGACCGTGGTCGGGGTGAGCGGCTCGCCGTCGAGGGTGGCGGTCCAGCCCTCGGCGGCGGAGTCGGCCAGGCGCAGGACGCGGCCCTCCGCGCCGTCCTCGATCTCGGTGTGGATCTCGACCGGCCCCGCGGCCACGGGCTCCGGCTCGCCCTTGCCCTCGGCGGGCACCACGGCCGCGCGGGCGACCTGCCGGTCCACCCGCCACAGCGCGCCGCCCGCCTGCTGGCTGAGCCGGCTCAGGCCGGGCGTGGCGTCCAGCACCCGGGTGACCTCGCGCGGGGCGCCCGAGTGCACCAGGACGTAGCGGACGGCGAAGCCGCCGAGCTGGTCGGCCTGATCGGCGCCGGAGCCGGCGACGAGGTTGGCGACGACCTTGTCGAGCAGGTCGTTCTCGCCGTCCTGGGCGGCGATCTCCGCGTCGCCCATGCGGGCCCCGGAGCCGCGCACCAGGACGTAGTCGACGCGGTCGGCGGAGTCGGTGTCGAGGACCAGGGTGCGGGCCTGGTCGCGGGTGGCGCTCTCCTCGGCGACGAACGCCGGCACCTGCACCGGGTCGCGCCGCTCGACGGGTCCGTCGGCGCCGCGGATCATCCAGCCGACGGCGAGGATCAGCGGGCCGACGGCGCAGGCCAGGGCGATCAGCGCGGCGACCGGCTGGCGCCAGCCGAAACTCTGCTCGGCGACCCGCGCGCGGGCGCCGTCGGCGCCCAGCGTGCCGGCCGCCAGCAGGGCGATGCCCTGGACGAGGGTGGCGGGGCCTGCCCAGGCGGAGTTGTTGGACAGGACCGCGAAGACGAGGCCCACCAGGGCGGCCGCCCAGGCGGTGAGGATCGCCGTGCGGCGCTCGGCGCGCAGCAGGGCGGCCAGCGCGGCGAGGACCAGGCCGATCAGCAGCAGCCCGCCGCTCGTGCCGGGCCCGCCGGGGCTCGCGCCGAGCAGGTCGAGCGGCGACGCGGCCGACGGCCCGTACGGCAGTCCGGCCTCCGTGAAGAAGCCGAACGGCAGCAGGGACAGCGACCAGGGGGCGAGCACCAGCAGGGGGCTGCCGAACTGCGCCAGGAAGCGCGGGCCGTAGGCCTTGAGGTCGGACCTGCGCAGGGCCAGCACGCCGATGCCGAGGATCAGCGCCATCGGCCACACGATCGGGGTGAAGGCCGTGGTGAGGGTGAGCAGCAGCGCGTACGCCCAGGTGGCGCGCCAGCTGCCGCGGCCGTCCGGGGCGGTGAGGCCGCTCGCGGCGATGCCGGCGCGGGCGAGGAGGGGCAGCAGCACGGCGAGCACGGCCGTGCCGATACGTCCCGCGGCCAGGGCGCCGGTCGCGGCGGGCAGGAAGGCGTAGGCGACGGCCGCCCAGGCGCGCAGCAGACGGGACTCGACCAGCGGGCGGGAGGCGAAGTAGGCGGTGAAGCCGGCCAGCGGCACCGAGCAGACCAGCAGCACGGTGACGGCGAGGCCGGTGGAGCCGAGCAGCAGGGTCGCGAGCGCCGCGACGACCGCCAGGTAGGGCGGTGCGGTGCCGGTGCCGCCGGCGCCGACCGCGTGCCAGGCGTCGGTGTAGCGGGCCCACAGGTCGCCCGCGGCGGCCGGCGCGGGCAGCAGGGCGCCGCCGGCCAGCGCGCCCCCGCCGAGGAGCTGACGGCATGCCACCAGCGAGACCAGCAGCAGCGTCAGGAACAGCACAGGTCCCGGACGGCGGGCGATGCGCTTGAGGCGGGCGAACTGCTCGATCTCGAGGAAGTCGGCGTCGTCGCCGCCGGGTCCGGACTCGATCGCGCTGCCGTGCCGGCCGGCGCCGGAGGCGGCCTCGGGGTCGGAGCGGCCGACGAGGTTGCTCGCGACCTGCTCCACGGTGACGCGGACGGTCGCGCCGGGCGGCGGGAACAGCGGCCGCAGCTCGCCCTTGTCCACCTGCGGGCTGCCGCGGTCGCGGCGTCCGGCGAGGATGCGCTCGGGGCGCAGCAGGACGCCCATGAGGCCGCGGATCTCGTCGACGGCCTGCCCGGGGACCTTGCCGACCAGGTAGGCGAGGGTGCGCAGCAGCGTGCCGAGGACGACCCTCAGGAGCACCCAGGGCAGGGCGGCGGTGCGGGTGTTGACGAGGAGGGTGTGGACGGCGCCGGCCTTGTCCACCTTGTGCGGGGAGGCGGCGGTGCGGCCCACGCAGTCGACCGTGCGGCGCTCGCGGGAGGCCGCCTCGGCGTGCCGGACGACCGCCTCGGGCGCGACGAGGACCCGGTAGCCGGCGGCGTTGAGCCGCCAGCACAGGTCGACGTCGTCGCGCATGAGCGGCAGGTGCCGGTCGAAGCCGCCGAGCTGCTCGAAGAGATCGCGGCGGACGAGCATGCCCGCGGTGGACACGCTGAGCACGGGGCGTACGTGGTCGTGCTGGCCCTGGTCCTGCTCGCGGCGGTCCAGGCCGGTCCAGCGGCGGCCGGAGTTGGCGATGGAGACGCCGACCTCGAGGAGCTGTCTGCGGTCGTACCAGCCGCGGAGCTTGGGGCCGACGACGGCGACGTCCTCACGGCCGAGCTCGTACTCGTTCTCCACGACGCGCAGCAGCTCGGCCAGCGCGTCGGGCTCGGGGGCGCAGTCGTCGTGCAGCAGCCACAGCCACTCGACCGGTTCGCCGTACGGCAGTTCGGGAAGGTCGTAGGCGTCGTCCCGCCATTGGCGGGTGACCGGGTCCCAGCCGCTCGGCCGCTTCAGGTACGGCAGGTCGTCCGGGGTGAGGTGCGGGGCGCCGCGGTGGCACTCCTCGACGGCCTGGCCGAAGCCGGTGCGCCGGGCGAGGTGCAGGACGCGGTCGTCACCGAGGGCCTCGGTGACCAGCCGGGCGGAGTCGTCGGCGCTGCCGGTGTCGGCGGCCATGGCGAACTGGACGGGGCGCTCCTGGCCGATCAGGCCGGCGAGGGCGTCCGGGAGCCAGCGGGCGCCGTCGTGGGAGACGAGGACCGCGGTCACCACGTGACGCGGGAACTCTGGTGCGGCAGCGGAATCCTGACGGGCTGCCGTGTGGCTGTGCACGGACATCGAGGTACGGGCCCCGGTTCGGTGGACTGTGGGGACGCCCGTGCCCGATGGGGGCGACGGGGCGTCTCGGACGAGCGCCCACACTATCGGCTGCACAACAAGGGGGCCCGCCGCCTGTGGACAACCCACCGGCGACGGGCCTTAAGTGCCGTTTGTACGAAGAAGTGTGTGGATATCGGGAGTGCGCCGCGGGGCGCCCCGGGCGCCGCGCGTCAGACGGCGGCCTTCTTGAGACGGCGGCGCTCCCGCTCGGACAGGCCGCCCCAGATGCCGAAGCGTTCGTCGTGGGCGAGGGCGTACTCGAGGCACTCGGAGCGGACCTCGCAGGCGAGGCAGACCTTCTTGGCCTCCCGGGTGGAGCCGCCCTTCTCGGGGAAGAAGGACTCGGGGTCGGTCTGGGCGCACAGCGCGCGCTCCTGCCAGCCGAGTTCCTCGTCCGCGTCGTCGACCAGCAGTTGCTGCACCAGCTCGGTCATGTGCGCCCCTCGTCCGTCTTTCGCGTCCCCGTGATGTGGCCGTTACCGATTCCGGCTGAACGACACGAGTGAAATTACAAGTGTGCTGCTCCGGGCGAGTCAAGCCGAGATCTGCTATTGAGCCCCTTATTCACTCTGCGGAACCAAGGCCGAGCGGAAAGTGTTCAAATCACCCTAAACCTTGACACACGTACGGGACCCGCGAGGGCGTCCGACCCCACGCAGAGCCTCGTAAGAGAGGACGCCCAGAGGATCGATCTCGTTCCGACACCCCTGCCGCGGCGATCCGGATCACAGTCGGATCACAGGATCGCAACGGCGCACGGGGCGCCCGGCCGTGCGCACCTTGTGTCCCGGCAGCCGGGTGAGCAAACCTTTCACCTGCCAGATGCACCGGATGAGGTGAACCGGATCCCACATACCGGGCGTCGAGTTGACTTCGGTGGTGTGAACCGCTCTCCTTGTGGGCATGCTCGCGAATCCGGCACTCACCTCGACCCGCTCCGCCGGGTTCCTCGGTGCTGCCCGCGCTCGCTGTAGCTGTCGCTGTACCGGCTGTTGAGCCACCGCGCTCCCGCCGCCGCCGCGTCCCTCAGGGACCCGGCCTCCCCCTGCTGATCCGCTCCCACCGGGGCGCCCCCTGCCGCCCGCCCGCGACCCGGGCCTCACGCGGCGCCACACCCCCACCGCCCCGCCTCATCCGCGCCGAGGACCCCCGTACCCATGAACAGCGACAGCGACCTCCAGATCGCCGGCGACATCCTCGAAGTCCCGCACCTGCTCCAGCCCGAGCGTGAACACCCCGCCACCGTGGCCGAGTTCGCCGGCCTGGCCCGCGCCGTCGCCGCCGACCGCGCCCAGTGGGAACCGCTCGTGCGCTACGACGCCACCACCCGCTGGTACCACCGGCTGCGCACCGGGCCCGGCTACGAGGTGTGGCTGCTGTCCTGGGTGCCCGGCCAGGGCAGCGGACCGCACGACCACGGCCGCTCCTCCGGCGTGCTCACCGTCCTGGACGGGGCGCTGACCGAGCGCACCGACCGCGCCACGCGCGTGCTGGCCTCCGGGGCGCAGCGGGTCTTCGCGCCCGGCTACGCGCACGACGTCGTCAACGACACCCTCGAACCCGCCGTCAGCCTGCACATCTACTACCCGGGCCTGACCGAGATGCCGATGCGTCCGCCGTCCCGGCTCCGCCCTGCCGCCGCCTCCCCCGCCGCCCCGCACTGCGAGGCACGCCCGGCAACGGTCCGGTGACTGGCTGACGCGATGTCGTAGCGGCCTGCGAGGATGGCCCCATGCGCATTGTGGTTCTGGCAGGCGGCATCGGCGGTGCCCGTTTCCTGCGCGGTCTGAAGCGGGCCGTGCCGGACGCGGACGTCACGGTCATCGGCAACACCGGCGACGACATCCACCTCTTCGGGCTGAAGGTCTGCCCGGACCTCGACACGGTGATGTACACGCTCGGCGGCGGTATCGACGAGGAGCAGGGCTGGGGGCGGAGCGACGAGACCTTCCACCTCAAGGAGGAACTCGCGGCCTACGGCGTCGGCCCGGACTGGTTCGGGCTGGGCGACCGCGACTTCGCCACGCACATCGTGCGCACCCAGATGCTCGGCGCCGGCTTCCCGCTCAGCGCGGTCACCGAGGCGCTGTGCGACCGCTGGCAGCCCGGTGTGCGCCTCATCCCCATGACCGACGACCGCGTGGAGACGCACGTGGCGGTCGAGCTCGACGGCGAGCGCAAGGCGGTCCACTTCCAGGAGTACTGGGTGCGGCTGCGGGCCTCGGTGCCCGCCCAGGCGGTCGTGCCGGTCGGCGCGGAGCAGGCCAAGCCCGCACCGGGCGTCCTGGAGGCGATCGGCGAGGCCGACGTGATCCTCTTCCCGCCGTCCAACCCCGTGGTGTCCGTCGGCACCATCCTCGCGGTGCCCGGCATCCGCGAGGCCATCGCCGACGCGGGCGTCCCGGTGGTCGGCCTGTCGCCGATCGTGGGGGACGCCCCGGTGCGCGGCATGGCCGACAAGGTGCTCGCCGCCGTCGGCGTGGAGTCCACGGCGGCCGCGGTCGCCGAGCACTACGGCTCCGGGCTGCTGGACGGCTGGCTGGTCGACACCGTGGACGCGGCGGCCGTGGAGCGGGTCGAGGAGGCGGGCATCCGCTGCCGGGCCGTGCCGCTGATGATGACCGACGTGGACGCGGCCGCCGGGATGGCCCGCGAGGCGCTGGCCCTGGCCGAGGAGGTCCGTACGGCATGAGCGAGGCGCACCCCGCCTACCGGGTCTGGGCCGTCCCCGGCCTGCCCGAGGTCCGTCCCGGCGACGACCTGGCCAAGCTGATCGCGTCGGCCGCACCCGACCTCGCCGACGGCGACGTCCTCCTGGTCACCTCGAAGATCGTCTCCAAGGCGGAGGGCCGGATCGTCGAGGCCGCCGACCGGGAGGCCGCGATCGACGCGGAGACCGTACGGGTGGTGGCCCGGCGCGGCCCCCTGCGCATCGTCGAGAACCGGCAGGGCCTGGTCATGGCCGCCGCCGGCGTCGACGCCTCCAACACGGCCCCCGGCACGGTTCTCCTGCTCCCCGAGGACCCGGACGCCTCCGCGCGCGCGATCCGCGAGGGCCTCCGCGACGCGCTCGGCGTCGAGGTCGGCGTGATCGTCACCGACACCTTCGGCCGCCCCTGGCGGGCGGGCCTGACCGACGTGGCGATCGGCGCGGCGGGCGTCCGCGTGCTGGACGACCTGCGCGGAGGCACCGACGCGCACGGCAACCCGCTCGCCGCGACGGTCGTCGCGACCGCCGACGAGCTGGCCGCCGCCGGCGACCTGGTCAAGGGCAAGGCGACAGGCCTCCCCGTGGCGGTGGTCCGCGGCCTGCCGCACACGACAGCATCCGACGACACCGAGGGCGCCCGCGCCCTGGTCCGCGGCGCGCGCGACGACATGTTCCGCCTCGGCACGTCCGAGGCGGTGCGCCAGGCGGTCACCCAGCGCCGTACGGTGCGGTCCTTCACGGACGAGCCGGTGGACCCCGGTGCCGTACGCCGCGCGGTCGCCGCGGCCGTCACCGCCCCGGCGCCCCACCACACGACGCCCTGGCGCTTCGTCCTCCTCGAGAACCCCGAGACCCGCACGCGCCTGCTCGACGCCATGCGCGACGCCTGGATCGCGGACCTGCGCCGGGACGGCAAGTCGGAGGAGTCCATCGCCAAGCGGATCCGCCGCGGCGACGTCCTGCGCAACGCGCCCTACCTGGTCGTGCCCTGCCTGGTCATGGACGGCTCGCACCACTACGGCGACGCCCGCCGGGACGGCGCGGAGCGGGAGATGTTCGTCGTCGCCACGGGCGCGGGCGTGCAGAACTTCCTGGTGGCCCTCGCGGGCGAGCGGCTCGGCTCGGCGTGGGTGTCGTCGACGATGTTCTGCCGCGACGTGGTCCGCCAGGTCCTGGACCTGCCCGCCGACTGGGACCCGATGGGCGCGGTCGCGGTGGGCCACCCGGCCGAGGCGCCGCGCCCCCGCCCCGAGCGGGACGCCGCCCGGTTCACCGAGGTGCGGTGAGCGAGGCCCTACCCTCGTAGGAGCTCTTCACTCTCACCCCGGGGGACCTCGTGGCCGGACGCTTCGCTCCCCGCCCGACACGGACCACCGTGCGCGGCGGCCATGTGGCGATGCCGTCGCCGCGCGCACCGCACAGCGCACCGGCCTCCCCCCGGACCCGCACCTGGATCCCGGACGGCCCCCTGGACCTGGGCCTGGTCCTCGGCCCGCTGCGCCGAGGCACCGGCGACCCGACGTTCCGCACGACCCCGGACGGCGCCGCGTGGCGCACCAGCCTGACCCCGGTGGGCCCCGGCACGCTCCGGGTGACCCGCGTCGACGACGCCGTCCGGGGCGAGGCGTGGGGCCCCGGCGCGGACTGGCTCCTGGACCGCCTCCCCGAACTGCTCGGCGCCGCCGACGACCCGTCCGCCTTCGTTCCCCGGCACCGGCTGCTGGCGCACACCCACCACCGCCTGCCGGGGCTGCGGCTGCTGCGCACCGGGCTGGTGCTGGAGTCGCTGATCCCGTCGATCCTGGAACAGAAGGTCACCACCGGGGAGGCGTACCGGGCGTGGCGGCTGCTGGTCCGCAGGTTCGGCGAGCCGGCGCCGGGGCCCGCGCCCGAGCGGATGGCGGTGATGCCGGCGCCGCGCACCTGGGCGCTGATCCCCTCCTGGGAGTGGCACCGCGCCGGCGTCGACGACAAGCGGGCCTCGACCGTGCTGCGCGCGGTGCGGGTCGCGGCGCGGATGGAGGAGGCGGCGCGGATGCCGCCGGAGGAGGCGCGGGCGCGGCTGGAGCTGGTGCCGGGGATCGGGCCGTGGACGTCCGCGGAGACGGTGCAGCGCAGTCATGGGGCGGTGGATGCGGTGACCGTCGGGGATCTGCATCTGCCGGGGATCGTGGGGTGGGCGTTGGCGGGGGACCGGGATGCGGACGACTCCGTCATGCTGGCGTTGCTGGAGCCGTATGCGGGGCAGCGGCACCGTGCGGTGCGGTTGATTCTGTTGAGTGGGAGGACGCCTGCGCGGCGGGCGCCTCGGATGCCTCACGGTGACATCGCGAGTCTTTAGCACTCCGTGCGGGGGGTGCCGTACGTGTGCGGGGCACGCCTTGCTTTCTGGTGACCCGGCGTTGGTGTGGGCCGGGGGGTGTCTGCGCAACTCGGCGCCGGCGAGGTGCCGCCGCGCCCACCCGTGCCGCCCTAGGCGGCACGAATGCCCGCGGTTGGCGGGCGACCGCCCGCGGCTAGCCGCCGACGGCGGGGAGGGGGCGGGGTGGGGGTGGGCGCCCGCAGCGGCTGGCGCGTCCGCGCCGTTCACTTACCAGTGCGCACTCTCGCGCCAGACCGAGGACGTCCACCCCCAGCGCGACCCCGCACCACCACCCCACCCTGGGCGCTACGCCCGCCCCCACCGCACCGCAACCCTGCGCCCAGGAACGGAGCGGCCGGCCTTGGTCGGCTTGCTCAGCGGCCCTGGTACTTGGCCGCCTTCGACCGCACGCTGCTCAGCTTCTTGTACAGCTTCCCCCCGGGGCACGAGGTGTTGAACCCGTCCCGGTGACCGGAGATCACCTTCATCTTCACCTTCCTGCCCTTCGCGTACAGGTTGCCCCCGCCGGACGTCAGGGACGTCTTCTTCTTCGGGTTCATGCCGTGCAGCCCCAGCTTCCAGGCGGTGAGCCGGGCGACGGCCTTCACCGCCTTGGACGACGGCTTCTTGGATCCGTAGGAGCCGATGACGGCGATGCCGGTCGTGTTGGTGTTGAACCCCATCGTGTGCGCGCCCTTCACCGGCTTCGCCACACCGCCGGCCCGGCCCTCGTAGATGCGGCCGCACTTGTCGACGAGGAAGTTGTAGCCGATGTCCCGCCAGCCCAGGCTCCTCGTGTGGTAGCGGTAGTAACCGCGGATCAGGGAGGGCGCCTGCGAGCAGGAGTAGTTGTTGCCGGAGGCGGTGTGGTGCACGAAGGCCGCCTTGACCTTGCTCGTGTAGACGAAGCTCTTCTCGCGCAGGCTCTCGTCCGCCCCCCAGCCGCGCCGGGTGACGATGGCGGGGCGGGGCCCGATGTACGGCTTGGCCCGCTGCTGCTCGGTCAGGTCGGCGCCGCGCAGGGCGGTGAGCTCCTCCCGCGTCTCCTCGGCGGTGAGGGAGGGGATCTCGACGGCGCCGAGCGGCACGAGGGCGGAGTTGGCGGCGGAGGCGGCCTTGGCCGCGGCGGTCATGACGCCCGTACGAGGCCCTTCGGCGCCCTCGGCGGACTCGGCGCCCTCGGCGGACCCGGCGGACTCGGCGCCCTCGGCGGCCCCCTCCTCCCCCGGATCCACCAGATCGAGCCGCAGCCCGGCCGGCAGGGCGGCGGACGCCTCACCTGACCCCACGTCAACCGGATCCACATCCCCCTGCGGCTCAGGCGCACCCCGCTCCACCGCCCCACCGGGCCCCCCGGCCCCCGTCTCCGGCAGCACCCGCACCTCGACCCCGTCCGACTCCCCCACCCACAGCGGCGCGGTGGCGCCCCGTACCCGCCCGGAGGCGGCCTCCGGGGAGTCCGGGTCCGCGCCGTGCTCGGTGTAGTGGGTCTCGACGTCCTGCCAGCCGGACCACTCCCCCGTGCCGGCCGCACGGGTGCGGACCTGCACGCGGCCGTGCAGGTCGGCGGAGGGGTCGTCCCAGACGACGCCGAGGAGGGAGAAGGTCCGCACCGTCCGGGGCTTCAGGCCGAGGACGGCGCCGGAGGCACGGTCGTGGGTGAGGGACTGTAGGGGCAGCGACTGGGTGCTGCCGGGGACATCGACTCGGGCGTCGGCCGTCTCCGCCGTACGCGTGGCCACGCCCGCCACCGGCACCCCCGACCCCGCGGACGCGGCGGCGGGAGGGGCGAGCGGAAGGGCGAGGGCCGCGGCGCAGGTGACGCCGATTGAGGAAGCAAGAATTCCACGCATGCCCCTGAGCTTGGACATAGTCAGACAAATCTGTCCATCGCTCATATGACGGTCTGTCGGCTGCCGTTCCCCCGAACCGGTGGCCCGCGTGTGGCCCGCGCGGAGGGTGCGCGCGGCCGGGGCCGCGTACCCTTGCCGGGGTGAACGCCACCGACCGCACCCCTGCCGACCTGCTGAGTTCCGCGCTCGCCGCGGACCCGGGACGCCCCCTGGTGACCTTCTACGACGACGCCACGGGCGAACGGGTCGAATTGTCCGTGGCCACCTTCGCCAATTGGGTGGCCAAGACCGCCAACCTGCTCCAGGACGAACTGTCCGTCGAACCGGGCGACCGGGTGACCCTGCTGCTGCCTGCGCACTGGCAGACCGCGGTGTGGCTGCTGGCGTGCGCGTCGGTCGGCGTGGTCGCGGACGTCGGCGGCGACCCGGCCGCGGCGGACGTGGTGGTGAGCGGCCCGGAGCCGGAGTCGCTGGAGTCCGCCCGCGCCTGCTCGGGCCCGCGGGTCGCGCTGGCGCTGCGGCCGCTCGGCGGGCGCTTCCCGCAGCCGCCGGAGGGCTTCGCCGACTACGCCGTGGAGGTGCCGGGGCAGGGCGACCGGTTCGTGCCGTACGCGCCCGTCGACCCGGAGGACCCGGCGCTGATCGTGGCCGGCCGGGAGTTCTCGGGCGCGGAGGTCGTCGAGCGGGCGCGCGCGGAGGCGCCGGGCCTCGGGCTGACCGGACCGGGCTCGCGGATCCTGTCGGGGCTGCCGTACGACACGTGGGAAGGGCTGAACGCGGGGCTGTACGCGCCGCTGGCGACCGGCGGCTCCGTGGTGCTGTGCCGCAACCTGGACCGGCTGGACGCCGACGCCCTGGACAAGCGGGTGGAGAGCGAACGGGTCACAACCATCTCCCGCTGACCTGCCGCCGGCGCACAGCCCGCGCCCACGCGGCACACACCGCCGTCACCCGTTCGGCCCACCACCACCCCCCACCCCTCCCTCTCCCGGGCCACAGTCGTAGAAAGCGGCACCGAGCGGCACACACCCCGCGGCACGCGGAGCAGCCCGCACCCCACGGGACGCACCCGCGCGGCACGCGGAGCAGCCCGCACCCCACGGGACGCACCCGCGCGGCACACGGACAGCCCGCACCCGTACGCCGTCCCGGCCCGTACACAGGGAGGGGTGGAACCGGCATGAGCGACACCGCAGGCACACCCCCCGAGGGGCAGAGGACCGCAGGGCGCCCCCTCGGCCCGGGCGCCGGTTCCTCGCCGAGCGGGCGCGGCAAGGCCCGCCGCCGGCGCCGGCGCTGGGTGTGGGGCACCGGCCTCGGGGTGTCCCTCGCGCTGGTGGGCGCCGCGGCCGCCGGGTGGGCGGTGTACATGAAGCTGGAGGGGAACATCACCCCGGACGAGGCGGCGGCGGCCGAGCTCGCCCGGTACGAGAAGGACCGCCCCACCGCGCTGGTGAAGGACGCCCTCAACATCCTGCTGATCGGGTCGGACTCGCGCGCGGGCGCGGAGAACCGCCGCTACGGGCGCGACCCGGGCACCGAGCGTTCGGACACGGTGATCCTGCTGCATCTGTCGGCGGGCCGCCGCAATGCCACGGCGGTGTCGATACCGCGCGACCTGATGGTGGACGTGCCCGGCTGCCGCCGCCCCGACGGGAAGCGATCGGCGCCGATGTTCACGCAGTTCAACGCGGCTTTCGAGGTGGGCGGCTCGGCCTGCACCATCCGTACCGTCGAGAAGCTCACCGACATCCGCGTGGACCATCATGTCGTCGTCGACTTCGAGGGGTTCAAGGAGATGGTCGACGCGGTGGACGGCGTCGAGGTGTGCCTGAGCGCGCCCATCGACGACGAGGACGCCCATCTGCACCTGCCGGCGGGGCGGGTGACCCTCGACGGGGAACAGGCCCTCGGCTACGTCCGCGCCCGCAAGAGTCTCGGGGACGGCAGCGACACCGGCCGTATCGAGCGCCAGCAGAGGTTCCTCGGCGCGCTGGTCAACAAGGTCCGCAGCAACGAGATCCTGCTGAATCCGGTGAAGCTGTATCCCGTTCTGGACGCGGCCACCTCGTCCCTCACCACCGACCCCGAACTGGCCAGCTTGCGTGGTTTGTACGAACTCGTACGGGGGCTTCGCGACATCCCCACGGAAGGTGTGCAATTCCTCACCGTGCCACGGGAGTCCTACGCCGGGGACGTGAATCGGGATCAACTCGCCCAGCCCGCCGCCGGGAAACTGTTCGAGCGGCTACGCAAGGACGAACCCGTCCGTGTGGATACGCACGGTGAGCGAAAGGCCACGGAAAAGGAAACAACGGCTCCGGCGGACAGCGCGTCCCCGGCGCCCACGTTCTCCGGGAACACCGCCGCCGAGGACACCTGCGCGTAAAGGAACGTCAAAGGCGGCTCACAGACTGCGAACTCCTGTCCAGGGAAATGGGCGGATTGCCCGTTGTGAAGGCGTGGAATTCGTCACCGGCGTCGCCCGAGGCCGATCCGGGCGGTTAGTGTGAGCCCTCCGGTGCGTCCGTTCCTTCAGGTCCGTCCTGAGATCCCGCACTGTGTGACCGAGACCCGAGCGCCTTGGGAGGGGAAAGGCGCCGCGTGGCCCCGACGGAGGATTCGAGCGACCGTGGACGCGCAAGGCCGTGGGCGGGGAGAGAACATCGATCCCGCAGACCAGTGGGTACTCAATCCGAACACCGGCGAATACGAACTGCGACTGAGCCCTTCCGCACCGCAGTCACCCATTCCCGCCCCACGGGGGCCGCGGAACACGGGTGCGGGAAATCCGCGTGCCCGGTCGGCATCGCCCGACCAGGCGCCCGAGCGCCCGGGCCGCGCCTCCCCGGAGCGTGAGACGCCCGGGCGGGACGTGCCGCCGCAGCGCAGGCGCCGGGGCGCGCCCGAGGAGCCTCCGGGCCGCCGCGGGCGCAAGCCGGCGAAGGGCAAGAAGACCAAGAAGGTGCTGCTGTGGACCAGCGGCACCGTGGCCTTCCTGGTGCTCGCCACGGGTGTCGGCGGCTATCTGTACCTGGAGCATCTGAACGACAACATCACGTCCGTGTCGGACGACGGCGCGAGCACCGGTGGCTTCAAGAAGGACCAGGCCATCAACATCCTGCTGATCGGCACGGACAAGCGCACCGGCGCGGGCAACGAGGGCTACGGCGACAAGGGCAGCGAGGGCCACGCCGACACCACGATCCTGCTGCACGTCTCCAAGGACCGCTCCAACGCGACCGCGCTCAGCATCCCGCGCGACCTGATAGTCGACATCCCGGACTGCCCGACGCAGCAGGAGGACGGCAGCGAGAAGGTCATCCCCGGCTCCACGGGCGCCCGTTTCAACACCAGCCTCGGGCAGAACGGCCGTACGCCGAGCTGCACCATGCGGACCGTGACCGAGCTGACCGGCATCAAGCCGGACAACTTCATGGTGGCGGACTTCAACGCGGTGAAGACGCTGACCTCGGCGGTCGGAGGCGTCGAGGTGTGCCTGGGCAAGGACATCAACGACCCGGACTCGCACCTGAATCTGCCCAAGGGCACGCACCGCATCGAGGGCGAGCAGGCGCTGGCGTTCGTGCGCACGCGTCACTCGGTGGGCCTGGGCGGCGACCTGAGCCGCATCGAGCTCCAGCAGCAGTTCCTCAGCTCGCTGATGCGCGAGCTGAAGTCGAACGACACGCTCACCAGCCCGTCGAAGATGATCAAGCTGGCCGAGGCGGGCACCAAGGCGCTCACCGTCGACTCCCAGCTGAACAGCATCAACAAGCTGAAGGACCTCGGCCTGGAGCTGGGCAAGCTCAACGTCAAGAACCTCACCTTCACGACGATCCCGGTGCTGGACAACCCCGCGGAGAAGATCAAGGCGACCGTCGTGCTCGACGAGTCGAAGGCGCCGGAGGTCTTCGACCTGATCCGCAACGACGTGTCGTTCACCGAGGTCAAGCAGCAGCAGAAGAAGGAGAAGGCCGCCGTCGCCGCGCGCCTCAAGGGCGAGAAGGCCCCGGCGTCCGAGGTGCGGGTGCGTATCCTCAACGGCGGCGCGCCCGCCGGAAGCGCCCAGTCGACCCTGAGCTGGCTTCAGGTCGACCAGGGGGTCAGCAAGTCGGAGAACGCGGGCAACGCGCCCGCGGAGCTGGCGAAGACCACCCTCGAGTACGCCCCCGACCAGGCGGACCAGGCGCGCCGGCTGGCGGAGATCCTGGGTCTGTCCGGGGCGGCGATGAAGCCGGGCGAGAGCGTCACCAACTCCCAGGGGCTGCCCGCGATGACGCTGACGCTCGGCAAGGACTTCAAGGGTGCGGGCGTGTCCCTCACACCGCCGGACAAGGCGCCGGACGACATCAAGAAGTCCACGGCGGACAAGGTCGTGTGCGCCGAATAGGCACCGGACGGGCCCGTCTCGCGTCCTACGGGGCGCAGGCGGGCCCGTTCCATGTCCAGGGGCGGGGGTCCAGGGGTGGGGAGGAAAACACCGCACGATGACGCGAAGTGACGTGTACGAGGAGGGGGCGCGGCCGGACAGCGCCCCGCGCCGGTCCGGCCCGCCCGACGAGGACCGCCTAGAGGGGCCGGGCACCCCCGAGGGCGGCGACGGCGGCGGGAGACCGCGCGGCGGACGGGCGCGGCGCGCCCTGCGCTGGTCGGCGACGACCCTGGCCGTGCTGATACTCGGCACGGCGGGCGCCGGTTACCTCTACTACGACCACCTCAACGACAACCTGGTGAAGGGCGAGCGCAGCAGCGGCGACTCCAAGGCGGAGCGGTCCGCGCCGAACGCGGCCGGGCAGACGCCCCTCAACATCCTGCTGATCGGCTCCGACAGCCGCGCCTCCGACGCCAACGTCGCCCTCGGCGGCGGCAAGGCCAACCGCGGCAACCCGCCGCTCGGCGACGTGCAGATGCTGATCCACCTGGCCGCCGACCGGAAGAGCGCGGCCGTGGTGAGCATCCCGCGCGACACCCGCGTCGACATCCCCCGCTGCACCGACCCGGACACCGGGACGGCGTACCCGGCGACCAACGACATCATCAACACCTCGCTGGCGCGCGGCGGTCCGGGCTGCACGCTCGCCACCTGGGAGAACCTCACCGGCGTCTACGTCGACCACTGGATGACCATCGACTTCGCGGGCGTGGTGCGGATGGCCGACGCGGTCGGCGGTGTCGAGGTGTGCGTCCGGCAGAACGTGTGGGACCGGGCGCTGCCCGGCGTGCCCGGCGGCTCGGGCCTGAAGCTGCGGGCGGGCAGGACCAAGGTGGAGGGCGAGCAGGCCCTCCAGTGGCTGCGCACCCGGCACGCGTGGGGCAGCGACATCCTGCGCACCCGGGCGCAGCGGATGTACATGAACTCGATGATCCGCACCCTGCGCGGGCAGAACGTCTTCACCGACACCGGCCGGCTCACCGACCTCGCGGAGGCGGCCACGAAGTCGCTCAAGGTCTCCGAGGAGATCGGCTCGGTGAAGAAGCTGTACGACCTGGGGATGCAGCTGCGGACGGTGCCGCCGGACCGCATCACCATGACGACCCTGCCGACCGTCCCGGACCCGCAGAACGCCAACCACCTGCTGCCCGCCGGGGACGACGCCGAGCAGGTCTGGGCGCTGCTCCGCGACGACGTGCCGTTCGACGACAAGGGCGGCAAGGACGCGAAGAACCCGAAGAAGGGCAAGGCGCCCCGCGAGGAGCGCACCGCCGACCCGTCCGCCCCCGACGACGAGATCGGCGTGCTGGTGCGCAACGCCACCCGCTCCGCGACCGAGGGCCCGGTCTCCGGCCGGGCGGGCGCGATCGCCCAGGAGCTGGCCGCGAAGGGCTTCACCCGCGCCGCGCCGGACACCTCCGCCGCCGGCGCCGAGGAGCGGACCGTCGTGCGCTACCCGGCGGACGATCTGCGGGGGGACGCGCAGCGGGTCGCCAAGTCCCTCGGTATTCCCATGAGTTCGGTCCGCCGGTCGGCCGACGTCTCCGGCGTCACCGTGGTGGTGGGCGCGGACTGGCGGGAGGGCGAGGCGTACCGGGAGCCGGAGCCGCCGAAGGCGGGCGACCTGCCGGACGACGCCGACGCCCTCAGCGCGGACGAGAAGGGCGCCTGCATGGACGTGTACGCGCCGTACCGCTGGTAGCGCCCGCGGCGGGCAGGGCTCCCACCCACCCCTTGGCCAAATCGAGGGGTTTCCCTGGGCAACTGACAGGCCTGTCGTGCGTCTAACAGGACGCAGGGCGGGGCCTGCGTGCCGGAGCGAGGTGTGTGCAGGGGTGGGAAGGACGGGGCAGTGACACAGAACGCCACGCGGGAGACGGACCGCGACGAGGAGCTCGCGCCGGCTCCCGACGACGCTCCCCCCGCCGACGACGCGCCGCCCGCCGACGGCACGGGCCCTCGCCCGCGGCGCCTGCGCCGGATGCTCAAGTGGTCGGCCGCGGTGCTGGCGCTGCTCATACTCGCGGCCGGCGGCGCGGGTTACCTGTACTACCGGCAGCTCAACGACAACATCAAGAAGGACCCGCTGAACCTCGGCGACGCCAAGGTCGCCGAGCCGACGCCCAACGCGGCGGGCCAGACCCCGCTGAACATCCTGCTCATCGGCAGCGACGCGCGGGACAGCGAGGAGAACCAGGAACTCGGCGGCGCCCGCGAGACGTTCGGCTCGACGCCGCTGGCGGACGTGCAGATGCTGGTCCATCTGTCCGCGGACCGCAGCAACATGTCCGTGATCAGCATGCCGCGCGACACCCTGCTCGAGATCCCCAAGTGCACCGACCCGGACGACGGCACGGTGTACCCGGCGAGCGAGGGCCGGGTGATGACCAACCAGAGCCTCGGGCACGGCGGTCCGGGCTGCACGGTCGCCACCTGGCAGGAACTGACCGGCATCCACATCGACCACTTCGTCATGGTGGACTTCGCGGGCGTGGTGGCCATGGCGGACGCGGTCGGCGGCGTCCCCGTCTGCGTCGACGCCAACATCCACTCCCGCGACTCCCAGGGGCACGGGTCCGGGCTGAAGCTGGAGAAGGGCACCCACCCGGTCAAGGGCAAGCAGGCCCTCCAGTGGCTGCGCACCCGGTACGGCTTCGAGGACGGCAGCGACCTCGCGCGCAACAAGGCGCAGCACATGTACATGAACTCGCTGGCCCGGCAGCTGCGGGAGAACGTGAGCCTGAGCAGCCCCAACAACCTGCGCCGGCTGGCCGAGGAGGCCACCCGGGCGCTCACCGTCGACCCGGGCCTCGACACGGTGAAGAAGCTGTACGACCTGTCCACCGAGCTGCGGAAGGTGAAACCGGAGCGCATCACCATGACCACGATGCCCAACCGGTACGTGGGCGCCCGGGTGGAGCCCACGGAGGACGCCGAGAAGCTGTTCCGGCTGGTGCGCGAGGACATCGCCCTCGACGGCAAGGACGCGAAGCCCAAGCCGGCCGTGGAGAAGCCGCCGGCCGACCCGGCCGCGGCCGACGCCGACATCGCCGTGCAGGTCCGCAACGGCACCCGCACCGACACCCTCGCCCCCGCCCAGGGCCGGGCCGGCGCGATCGCCGGGGAGCTTCAGGAGCGGGGCTTCGCGAGCGCCACCGCCGACACCGCGGGCGCGTACACCGAGGCGCGGACCGTGGTGCGCTACCCGAGCGCCGACCTGGAGGGCGACGCCCGCCGGGTCGCCGCGGCCCTCGGCATCCCGGCGGACGCGGTGAAGCGGTCCACGGACGTGTCCGGCGTGACGCTCGTCGTGGGCGCCGACTGGCGCGAGGGCACGCGGTACGAGGCCCCCGAGCGCGACGACACCACGCCCGAGTCGGCGCAGGCGCTGAACGGCGCGGACGATACGGCCTGCATGCACGTGAACCCGGCGTTCACCTGGTGAGCGCGAAGGCCCCTTCTCGGTGCGGGAAGGGGCCTTCGGACGTCGGGGTGTCGGGCGGTCGGGGCGTCAGGCCGCCGTGGCGTCCTCCGCCCGGACGGCGGGCCGCCGGGAGGCGATGACCTTCTTCGCCAGCGACCGCGGGCTGGTCAAAAAGCCCCAGCCCCACGACATGTGCATGGTGGCCAGGGCCACCGGGATCTGGAGCCGCGCCTTCAGCGGCAGTCCCTTGCCGGCGGGTATGGATCCCGCGACGATCGCCGCGAGGTAGCCGCCGGGGATCACGAAGCCCAGCGGGGTGAGCGCCGCGCCCACCACGATCCCGGCCGCGATCGCGCACACCGCGGCCGGCGGCGCGAGGTAGCGCAGGTTGATGGAGCCGGAGTGGTAGCGGGCCACCACATGACGCCAACGGCCGTAGTCCTTGTACTGCTTGGCGAGTGCCCGCACGGACGGGCGGGGCCGGTACGACACCCGCAGCTCGGGCGAGAACCAGATCAGCCCGCCCGCCTCACGGATGCGGAAGTTCAGCTCCCAGTCCTGGGCGCGGATGAACTCCACGTTGTAGCCGCCCTGCCGCTCCAGCGCCTCACGCCGGAACACGCCCAGGTACACGGTCTCGGCGGGGCCCGCCTCGCCGCCGGTGTGGAAGGCGGCGTTGCCCACGCCGATCTTCGAGGTCATCGCGGCGGCGACGGCGCGCTCCCAGTCGTTCTCGCCCTCGGCGTGCATGATGCCGCCGACGTTCTGCGCGCCGGTCTCCTCCAGGAGGCGCACGGCGGTGGCGATGTAGTTCGGGGAGAGCATCCCGTGGCCGTCGACGCGGACCACGATCGGATGGCGCGAGGCCTTGATCGCCGCGTTGAGGGCGGCCGGGGTGCGGCCCGTCGGGTTGGGCACGGTGTGCACCCGCGGGTCCTCGGCGACGAGCTCGGCGGCGATCTCGTCCGTGCGGTCCGTGGACGGACCGAGGGCGATCACGACCTCCATCTCGCCGGCGTACTCCTGGGCGAGGATCGCGCGGACCGCGCCGCGCAGATGCCGCTCCTCGTTGAGGACGGGCATGATCACGGAAACGGCCGGGGGCCGCACGTCGGGATTGGCGTTCATAGGAGCCTCACGTTACCGCGAACGGGGGACACGGTTGCGCGTGCCGGGGTGCTGTGCGGAGGGCCGCAGATCATATCGGCCTACGGTGCTCACGATTCCCGCTCGGCCGTCGTCCGGAGGTGCCCCCCTTGCCCACGCCGCCGCGCTCCCCCCGGCCCCGTACCCCCGACCGGCGCCCGGCGCGGCCCGCCCGCTCGGGCCCGCGCCCGCCCGCGCCCCCGCGCCGCCGGCCGCGGTGGATCATGCGCACGGTCACCACGCTGTCGGTCGTGGTGCTCGCCTCCGCCGGGATCGGGCACGCCGTGCTCAGCGGGCTCGACGACGACATCGCACGGGTCGACCCGTTCCGCGACATGAAGAACCGGCCCCGGGCCGGGCACGGCATGAACATCCTGCTGGTCGGCACGGACGGGCGGGACAGCATCGGCAAGGACGAACGGCAGCGGTACCGGCTCGGCGGGGCGCCCTGCCACTGCACCGACACGATCATGATCGTGCACATCTCGGAGGACCGGGACCGCGCCAGCGTCGTCAGCCTCCCCCGCGACTCCTACGCCGAGACGCCCCCGCACACCGACCGGGTCAGCGGGCAGCGGCACAAGGGACACCCGCTGAAACTGAACGCGGCGTACGCGGAGGGCGGGCCGCAGCTCACCGTGCGGACGGTGGAGAAGATGACCCGGGTGAAGATCGACCACTACCTGGAGGTCGACTTCGCCAGCTTCATGAAGACCGTCGACGTGGTCGGAGGTGTGGAGATCTGCACCGACCAGCGGCTGAAGGACAGCCACAGCGGGCTCGACCTGCCCCCGGGCCGGCACACCCTCAAGGGCGGCGAGGCCCTCCAGTACGTCCGTGCCCGGTACGTCGACGGGGGGTCCGACCTCAGCCGGGTGCGACGCCAGCAGCACTTCCTCGCGGCGCTGGTGGAGCGCGCCACCTCGTCGGGGATCCTGCTGAACCCGATGAGGTTCCGGGACGTCACCCGCGCGGTACTGGGCTCGGTCCGCGCGGACGAGGGGTTCGGCACCGGCGAGCTGCTCGACCTGGGCCGGGCCATGCGGAACTTCTCGCCGTCGTCGTCGGAGTTCACCACCGTGCCCGTGGTGACGCCGGGGCACGTGGTGAAGGGCATCGGCTCGACGCTGAAGTGGGACCCGGACAAGTCCGAGCAGCTCTTCGACGCGCTGCGCCGCGACGAGCCGCTGTCCACGCGGCCCTCGGCCGACGCGGCCCTGCGGGTGCCGGTCGACCCGAAGCAGATCCGCGTGCAGGTGGAGAACGGCACCCGTACGCCCGGCCTGGGCCGGCGCGTGGACGCGGCCCTGGCGGCGACCGGTTTCGCCACCACCCAGGCCCCCGTCAACGCCGGCCGCCA
This sequence comes from Streptomyces lusitanus, assembly GCF_042647945.1. NCBI lineage: Bacteria > Bacillati > Actinomycetota > Actinomycetes > Kitasatosporales > Streptomycetaceae > Streptomyces > Streptomyces lusitanus. The sequence continues at coordinate 253,641 of NZ_JBHRWL010000018.1, read as the reverse complement.
GGACCACCGGCGCACGGTCGTCGCCTACGACCCCCGCTGGGACCGGTCCGCGAAGTCCCTCGCGGCGGCCCTCCCCGGCAGCGAACTCCGCCCGGTGAAGGGCCAGGGCCCCACCCTGAAGGTCATCGCGGGCACGGACTTCGAAAAGGTCCGCAAGGTCCGCCCGAAGGACCCGGGCCAGGGGGAGTTCGGGGTGGTACGGGGAGACGAGGTCAACTGCGGCAGCTGACCTCCGCCAGGGCGGAAGCCGTCCTGGAATCCTGCGGCTCCCTCTCCCGCACGGCGAACCGGCCCCCCGGCCCCGGCCGCCCGGCCGGCACCAGACCCGGCGCGCACCTCGGCTGGCGGTGTCGCAGGCACCCGGGCCGGGGACCTCTCGGCGTCACGCCCGGCGTCAGCGTGGGCGCAGCCGAGTCAGGGACCCGGGGGTCGGGCACGTGGGCGGTGTACGGGCCGGGGCGGGGGCGTCCGCGCCCGAGGGAGTCCGGGAGGTGACGGCGTCAGTCGTCGAAGCCTTCCGCAGCCCGCTTCTCGCGCAGTTCCAGGATCGCGCGGCGGCGGGACAGGCGGTGGGTACGGCGGATCTGCGCCTCCTGGTAACGGCGGCGGTCACGGTCGGTCTCGGGGAGGACCTGCGGGACCCGGCGTGGCTTGCCGTCGGCGTCGACCGCGGCGAAGACGAGGTAGGCGGAGCCGACGTGCGTGGCCGGCGTGGACTCGTTCCAGCGTTCGGCCAGCACCCGCACCCCGACCTCCATCGAGGTCCGGCCGGTCCAGTTGACCTGGGCCTTGACGTGAACAAGGTCACCCACGCGGACCGGCTCGAAGAACGCCATCTCGTCCATGGAGGCCGTCACGGCCGGCCCTCCGGAGTGCCGGCCGGCGACCGCGCCCGCCGCGTCGTCGACCAGTTTCATGATCACCCCACCGTGCACGGTGCCCAGAAGATTGGTGTCGTTGTGGGTCATGATGTGGCTGAGGGTGGTGCGGGACGCCGAGACGGGCTTGCCCGGGATCTCCGGACTGTCCGTCTGCGCGGCAGGGGCCTGGTCTGTCATGGCCTCCACCTTATGCCGAGGTGACAAGCGGGGGTTTTGTGTCAGCTTCGCAACAGCGGCGCCCTGATTTTCCGACGACCCTTGTACCGCCGCCCCTGCGGACCTGCACACTGTCTGGCATGAATGATTGGCCCGAGGCATGGTCCGACGACAACCGCGGCGGCCGCTACGGACGCGGGAGCGGGAGCGCACAGCCCGAGAGCGCCCGTGTCATGCGGCAGGTCCGGCGGGGTCAGCCGGCCCCTCCCGGGCAGGCCCCGTACGGCCAGGTCCCGCAGCAGCCGAACTACGCCGACGGCGGCTACGACGACTACGACAGCGGCTACAACACCGGCCAGGTGTACGGCGGCGGACGCGGCGGCGGCGGCGGTGACGGCTACGGCCCCGAGCGCCCCGCGCCGAACTGGCGGCGCCGCATCAAGTGGACGGCGATCACCCTGGTGACCCTGCTGGTGGTCACCACCGTCGCCACGTACTTCTGGGCCGACTCCAAGCTCAACCGCGACGTCGACCTGTCGAAGGTGATCGAGCGGCCCGAGAAGGGCGAGGGCACCAACTACCTCATCGTCGGCTCCGACAGCCGCGAGGGCCTGTCCGACGAGGACAAGAAGCGGCTGCGCACCGGCTCCTCCGAGGGCAAGCGCACGGACTCGATGATGATCCTGCACACCGGGGACAACGGCCCGACCCTCATATCGCTGCCCCGCGACTCCAACGTGGAGATCCCCACCTTCAAGGGCTCCGAGTCGGGGAAGACCTACCCGGGCACCGGCCGCGAGGTGAAGCTGAACGCCGCCTACGCCGAGGACGGCCCCGAGCTGCTGGTGCGCACGGTGGAGTTCAACACCGGCCTGCACATCGACCACTACGTGGAGATCGGCTTCGCCGGCTTCGCGAACATCGTGGACGCGGCGGGCGGCGTGGAGATCGACATCCCGCAGGACATCAAGGACACCAAGTCCGGCGCGGACTTCAAGAAGGGCAAGCAGACCCTCGACGGCGAGGAGGCGCTCGCCTTCGTCCGCACCCGGTACGCGCTGGCCGGCTCCGACCTGGACCGCACCAAGAACCAGCAGAAGTTCCTGTCCGCCCTGGCCAACCAGGTGGCCACCCCGAGCACCGTGCTCAACCCCTTCCGCCTGTACCCGACCATGGGCGCGGGTCTGGACTCCCTGATCGTCGACAAGGACATGGGGCTGTTCGACCTGGCGGACATGTTCTGGTCGATGAAGGGCGTCAGCGGCGGCGAGGGCACCTCGATGAACATGCCGCTGGCCGGCTCCACCGGCGGCAACCTGCTGTGGGACAAGGACAAGGTCAAGCAGCTGGTCCAGCAGCTGAACAACGACGAGAAGGTCACCGTCAAGGGCGACTGACGCCGCTGCCGGTTCACCACGGCCGGTCACCGTGACGAGGGCACCTCCGCGGGGGTGCCCTCGCGCATGTCCGGCGCGGCCGTCACATCGGGGCGCCCGCCATCGCGCGGCACATCTCGGAGCAGCGGCGGCAGGACTCGGCGCACCGCGTCATCCGCTCGTCCTCCGGCATCGACATGCACGCCTCCGCGCACAGGTCGCAGGCCTGCGCGCACATCATGCACATCTCGTTCGCCAGCGGCGAGCGGCGCATCATCATGTCCGCGCACATCCGGGTCATCTCCGAACAGTCGAGGAGCGCCCGCATGATCCGCGTCTGTGCGTCCCCGCCCGTCTGCAGACACGCGCTCATGGTCTCCTCGCACACGCCGTGGCAGGCCATGCACGCCTGGATGCAGTCCTGCGTCTCCTTGCTCAGCGGTTCCGTGGCCGGCTGCTGCTGGGTCATGGTTCCTCCCAGGGGTCGGCAAGGACCGGCGTTCGGCCCCCGCTCCTCCCGTCCTACGCCCCTGTGTCCATGACCACCACAGGACGCTGCTTGGCCGGACGGGGAGCGGACAGGAGGACACTGGGCCCCTGCCACGGCGCCGAGGGGGCGTTCGGCAGGGCGGCGGAGAGGGAGAAGGACCATGACGACACAGACGGAGCGGCAGCGGCTGCGCAGACGGCTGGAACGGCTCATCGGCATCGCGGCGACCGAGGGCAACGAGCTGGTGCCGCTGCGCAACGGCGACGAGATCTTCCCGGCGATGCTGGAGGCGGTCCGCGCCGCCGAGCACACGGTCGACATGATGACGTTCGTCTACTGGCGGGGCGACATCGCGCACGAGTTCGCCGAGGCGCTGGCCGAACGGGCCCGCGCGGGCGTCCGGGTGCGGCTGCTGCTGGACGGCTTCGGCGCCAAGGAGATAGAGCCGGAGCTGCTGGACGCGATGGACGACGCCGGCGTGCACGTGGCCTGGTTCCGCAAGCCGACCCGGCTGTCGCCGATGCGGCAGAACCACCGCTGCCACCGCAAGGTGCTGGTCACCGACGAGCACACCGCCTTCACCGGCGGGGTGGGCATCGCGCAGGAGTGGTGCGGCGACGCCCGCAACCCCGACGAGTGGCGCGACACCCACGTCAAGGTCACGGGCCCGGCCGTGGACGGCATCGCGGCGGCCTTCGCCCAGAACTGGGCCGAGTGCCACGACGAGCTGTACGACGAGCACGACCGCTTCACCGGGCACGAGCAGCCCGGCACCGCCACGGTCCAGGTGGTGCGCGGCTCGGCCAGCTTCGGCTGGCAGGACATGCAGACCCTGCTGCGCGTGGTGATCACCTCGGCGCGGGAGCGGTTCCGGCTGTCCACGGCGTACTTCGCGCCCGACACGTACTTCATCGGCCTGCTGGCGGACGCCGCCCGCCGGGGCGTGAAGGTGGAAATCCTGCTGCCCGGGCCGCACACCGACCAGCGCGCCTGTCTGCTGGCCGGGCGGCAGCACTACCAGACGCTGGTGGACGCGGGCGTGGAGGTGCGCGAGTACCAGCCGACCATGCTCCACACGAAGATCATCACGGTGGACGGCGTCTGCTCCCTGATCGGCTCCACCAACTTCAACCGCCGCTCGCTGGAGCACGACGAGGAGGTCATGCTGGCCGTCCTCGACGAGGACTTCACCGCGAAGCTGGACGCCGACTTCGATGCCGACCGCAAGCAGAGCGAGGCGATCGACCCGGCCCGCTGGCGGCGCCGTCCGCTGCGCGCGCGGCTCGCGGAGGCGGCGGTGACCCCGATCCGGCGATTTCTGTGAGCGGACGGCGATGAGTTCGCCGCGCGCGGGGAGTCCACCCTGTGTCGTCCGGGTCCGGAGAGACCGGATCAGGAGAGACCAGGTCAGGAGAGACCGTGCCTCAGCTGCTGCGCGTACAGAACTTCACCGTCTCGGCCGACGGGATCGGCGCGGGCGAGGACCAGACCCTCGAGCGCCCCTTCGGCCATCTGAATCCCGGCGAGATGTTCGCCTGGGCGGGGGCGACCGCGAGCTGGCCCAACCGCACCGACCCCGGCGGGACCCGGGGCCTCGACGACTACTTCACCCGTGACTTCACGCACAACATCGGCGCCGAGATCATGGGGCGCAACAAGTTCGGGCCCCAGCGCGGGCCCTGGCAGGACCACGAGTGGCAGGGCTGGTGGGGGGACGAGCCGCCGTTCCGCACACCGGTGTTCGTGATGACCCACCACCCGCGTCCGTCGTTCACGCTGTCCGACACCACGTTCCACTTCGTCGACGGCCCCCCGCAGCGGGTGCTGGAGCTGGCGCGGGAGGCGGCGGACGGCAAGGACGTCCGGCTCGGCGGCGGGGTCACCACCGTGCGGCAGTTCCTCGACGCGGGTCTGGTGGACACCCTGCACGTGGCGGTGTCGCCGGTGAAGGCGCACTCCGGGCTGCGGCTGTGGGACTCCCCCGTGGACCTGCTCGACCGCTACCACCTGGAGGTCGTGCCCAGCCCGAGCGGAGTGACGCACCACCTGTTCTGGCGCAGGTGACGCGGGTGACCACGGCGGGCCGGACGACGCGGAAGGGCGCCCGGGGAGTTCCCGGACGCCCTTGCGCGATCTCCGACCGCCGTTACGGCAGGTTGCGCGCCATCACGATGCGCTGGACCTGGTTGGTGCCCTCGTAGATCTGCGTGATCTTGGCGTCGCGCATCATGCGCTCGACCGGGTAGTCGCGGGTGTAGCCGTAGCCGCCGAGGAGCTGGACGGCGTCCGTGGTGACCTCCATGGCCACGTCGGAGGCGAAGCACTTGGCGGCGGCGCCCTGGAAGGTGAGGTCGCTGTCGCCCCGCTCGGACTTCGCCGCGGCGGCGTAGGTGAGCTGGCGGGCGGCCTCGATCTTCATGGCCATGTCGGCGAGCATGAACTGCACGCCCTGGAAGTCGGCGATCGGCTTGCCGAACTGCTTGCGCTCCTTGACGTAGCCCTTGGCGTAGTCGAGGGCGCCCTGGGCGATGCCGAGGGCCTGCGCGGCGATGGTGATGCGGGTGTGGTCCAGGGTCCGCATCGCGGTGGCGAAGCCGGTGCCCTCCTCGCCGATCATGCGGTCGGCGGGGATGCGGACGTTGTCCAGGTAGACCTCGCGGGTGGGCGAGCCCTTGATGCCGAGCTTCTTCTCCGGCGCGCCGAAGGAGACGCCCGGGTCGGACTTCTCCACGACGAAGGCGGAGATGCCCTTGGAGCGCTTCTCCGGGTCGGTGACGGCCATCACCGTGTAGAACTCGGACTCGCCGGCGTTGGTGATCCAGCGCTTCACGCCGTTGAGCACCCAGAAGTCGCCGTCGCGCACGGCGCGGGTCTTCATGCCGGCGGCGTCGGAGCCGGCGTCCGGCTCGGACAGGCAGTACGAGAACATCGCCTCGCCCCGGGCGAGGGGCGCCATGTACTTCTTCTTCAGCGCCTCGGAGCCGGAGAGGATGACCGGCAGCGAGCCCAGCTTGTTCACGGCCGGGATGAGGGAGGACGACGCGCAGACGCGGGCCACCTCCTCGATCACGATGACCGTGGCGAGCGCGTCGGCGCCGGCGCCGCCGTACTCCTCGGGCACGTGCACGGCGTGCAGGTCGTTCGCGGTCAGCGCGTCGAGGGCCTCGCGGGGGAAGCGGGCCTCCTCGTCCACCGCGGCGGCGTGCGGCGCGATCTTCGCCTCGGCCAGCGAGCGGACGGCGTCCCGGAGCATGTCGTGCTCCTCGGACGGGCGGTACAGGTCGAAGTCAGCCGATCCGGCCAAGGTCTCTCACGCTCCAGAACACTGCGATGGTGGTCACGCTAACTACCGTTAAGTAACTCAAATTTTAGGCCTTCGGCCATGCTCGTGGATAGGTGAGCTGAGCGACAGCGGGCGAACGACCGGGCGAGGGGCGTGCGGGCGCCCCGGATATGCTCGGGCGCGCACGTGCCTGCCGCAGACCTCTGGAGCACCCCCATGGCCCTCAAGATCACCGTGATCGGCACCGGTTATCTCGGCGCGACCCACGCCGCGGCCATGGCGGAGCTGGGCTTCGAGGTGATGGGCCTGGACGTGGTGCCCGAGAAGATCGACAAGCTGCGGCGCGGCGAGGTCCCGATGTACGAGCCGGGACTCGAGGAGCTGCTGCGCCGGCACGTGGCCGGGATCGAGGGCTCGACCGGCCGGCTGCGGTTCACCATGGACTGGGCCGAGCTGGGTGAGTTCGGCGACGTCCACTTCGTCTGTGTGAACACCCCGCAGCGGCACGGCGAGTACGCCTGCGACATGTCGTACGTCGACGCGGCGATCGCCTCGCTCGCCCCGCATCTGAAGGGCCCCGCGCTGGTCGTGGGCAAGTCGACGGTGCCCGTCGGGTCGGCCGACCGGCTGGCCGCCTACCTCGCCGAGCACGCGCCGGCCGGGGCGGACGCGGAGCTGGCCTGGAACCCGGAGTTCCTGCGCGAGGGCTTCGCGGTGCAGGACACGCTGCACCCGGACCGGATCGTGGTGGGCGTGCGCAGCGAGCGGGCGGAGAAGCTGCTGCGCGAGGTGTACGCCACGCCGGTCGAGGAGGGGTCGCCCTTCGTGGTGACGGACTTCCCGACGGCGGAGCTGGTGAAGACGTCCGCGAACTCCTTCCTCGCCACCAAGATCTCGTTCATCAACGCGATGGCGGAGCTGTGCGAGGCCACCGGCGGCGACGTCGCCAAGCTGGCCGAGGCGATCGGCTACGACGACCGGATCGGCCGGAAGTTCCTGCGCGCCGGCATCGGCTTCGGCGGCGGGTGTCTGCCGAAGGACATCCGGGCGTTCATGGCGCGCGCCGGTGAGCTGGGCGCGGACCAGGCGCTGACGTTCCTGCGCGAGATCGACTCGATCAACATGCGCCAGCGCGGGCGGATGGTGGAACTGACCCGGCAGGAGCTGGGCGGCGGGGCGTTCCTCGGCAAGCGCGTGGCGGTGCTGGGCGCGACGTTCAAGCCGGACTCGGACGACGTCCGTGACTCGCCCGCGCTGAACGTGGCCGGGCAGATCCACCTCCAGGGCGGCCAGGTCACCGTGTACGACCCGAAGGGCATGGACAACGCCCGCCGTGTGTTCCCGACGCTCGGGTACGCCGACTCGGCGCTGGAGGCGGTGCGCGGCGCCCATGTGGTGCTGCATCTGACGGAGTGGCGGGAGTTCCGCGAGCTGGACCCGGCGGAGCTGGGCGAGGCGGTGGCCGAGCGGGTGGTGCTCGACGGGCGCAACGCGCTCGACGCGGAGGCGTGGCGGCGGGCCGGCTGGCGGTTCCGGGCGATGGGCCGCCCCGGGGCCTGAGGCGCGCCTGTCGCGCACGGGTGACGCCGGTTCGGCCGAGGCTCAGTCGGCCGAACCGGCGTCGTGTCGCATTCTGCCCCAACCGGCGCGGGCGTGCCGTGACTACCCCCGCTTCGCCCGGTACCGGCGCATCTTCGCGCGGGCCCCGCACACCTGCATGGAGCACCAGCGGCCGCGTCCGCCGGGGCTGCGGTCGTAGTAGGCCCAGTGGCAGTCGGGGGACTCGCAGGCCTTGAGGCGCTGCCAGGTGCCGGCCGTGAGCGCCTCGGCGACGGCGGCGGCGACCCGGGAGAGCAGGGGCCCCTCGTCGACCGGTGCGAGGGCGGCGGAGCCGTCGGCGGGGTCGACCGTGACCACCAGGGGCGCGCGGGCGAGCAGCTCGCCGAGCGGGACGACCGGACGGTGGGCGGGGTGGCCCGCGTGCGCGAGCAGGGTGGCCCGCAGCGACTCGCGCAGCTCGCGGGCGTCGTCGACGGTGTCCTCGGTGAGCCCGAAGGGCGCGCGGCCCTCCGGCGTGTCCAGTTCGTCGGCGCCGGCGGCGAGGTCCACCGTGTTGACCAACGCCTGGACCAGGGTCAGCCGTCCCGGCGGGGCCGCTCTCTCGCTCATGACGCGACGGTACCTTCCGTGAATCTCCTTGCGAGGTTACCGGCTCTGCGGCAGCATGCGGTAACGGTTACCTGTAGACCGCTTCAAGCGGTAACACGAGGAGGCAGTCATGTCCGTAGCGAAGGTGGGCGCCGTCGTCCTGGACTGTCCGGACCCGCACGCGCTGGCCGGTTTCTACGCCGGTGTCGTGGGCGGCACGCCGGAGGGCGAGGGCGACTGGGTGGACCTGGCGGTGCCGGGCGGGCCGACGCTGGCCTTCCAGCGGGCCGAGGGTCATGTCCCGCCGGAGTGGCCGGCGGCCGACCACTCCCAGCAGTTCCATCTCGACCTGACCGTCGAGGACCTGGACGCGGCCGAGAAGGAGGTCCTGGCGCTGGGCGCGAAGCCGCTGGACACGGAGGACCGCTCGCGCAGCTTCCGGGTTTACGCGGACCCGGCCGGGCACCCGTTCTGCCTGTGCGCCTGCTGAGACATGGAGGAACCGATGGCCCCCGTGGCACGACTGCGCAGCGTCGTCCTGGACTGCCCCGACCCGAGTGAGCTGGCCGTCTTCTACGCGGCCGTGGCCGGCGGCACGCCCGAGGCCCAGGACGACGACTGGGTGGTCCTCCAGGTCCCGTCCGGCCCCCGCCTCGCCTTCCAGCGCGCCCCGGGCTTCGCCCCGCCGGCCTGGCCGAGCGCCGACCACGACTCCCAGCAGTTCCACCTCGACTTCGACGCGGGCGGCACGTGGGAGGACGTCGACGCGGCGGAGGCGAAGGTGCTGGCGCTAGGGGCCCGGGTCCTGGACCGCGAGGACGACAGGTCGAAGGACTTCCGCGTCTACGCCGATCCGGCGGGCCACCCGTTCTGCCTGTGCCGGATCGAACAGCCGTAGGCGACGCCCGGTCCGCGCAGTTCCCCGCGCCCCTGCCGACTGCGGGCAGTCGTGCCGCTTGGGGCGGCACGGGTGGGCGCAGGCGGCAACCCGTAAGCGCCGGGCTGCGTGACCCACCCCCACGGCCACCGGGGTGCCACGGGCTGTCGCACGCCGGGTGCGGGACCTCCGTGGCTGATCGCGCAGTACCCCGCGCCCCTGCCGACTGCGGGCAGTCGTGCCGCATGGGGCGGCACGGGTGGGCGCAGGCGGCACCCCGCAAGCGCCGGGCTGCGTGACCCACCCCCACGGCCACCGGGGTGCCACGGGCTGTCGCACGCCGGGTGCGGGATCTTCGTGGCTGGGCGCGCAGTTCCCCGCGCCCCTGAGGGGCGCCTCAGCTGCGGGCAGTCGTGCCGCTGGGGCGGCGCAGGTGGGCGCAGCGGCACCCGTGCGACGCCGGGTGCGGGAGCTCCGTGGCTGGGCGCGCAGTTCCCCGCGCCCCTGAGGGGCGCCTCAGCCGTCGAGGGTGGTGATCGTCGCCGTCGACGGCTTGCGGCGTTGTTGGGCCGTGTGGGCCGTGAAGGCTGTCGCTCGCAGGACGCGTTGGATGTTGCCCCAGGTCAGGAGGGCGACGTCGGACTCGTCCCAGCCGCGCCGGAGGAGTTCGGCGATCAGGCGGGGGTAGCAGGACGGGTCGCGCAGATCCTGGGGGTGCGCGCCCCCCGTGTCGTACGTGCCGGACAGGCCCACGCAGTCCGGCCCGGCGAGGGTGCGGACGTGGTCGAGGTGGTCGGCGACGTCGCGGACCGTCGGTCCGGCCTGTTCGGCGGTCAGCGGCACCAGGCACAGCCCCTTCGCCTCCCCCACCGCGGCGAGCAGGTCGTCGGGCAGGTTGGCCGGGTGCGGCCGCAGGTCGTACGCGCCGGACCGGCTGAACAGCACCGGCGCCTTGGACACCACGAGCGTCCGGCGGATCGTCGGGGCGGACGCGTGGGAGAGGTCGGCGACCATGCCGAGCCGGTTCATCTCGCGCACGACCTCCTCGCCGAAGCGGGTGAGCCCGGCGGGGCCCGCCCAGGAGGTCCCGGTGAGGGTGAGCACCCGTACGCCGAGGGCGTGCAGGGAGCGCAGGACGCTCAGGGAGTCGCCGAGGGCGGGCGCGCCGGCCGGGCCGAACAGTACGGCGATCCGCCCGCAGTTGCGGGCGTCGACGACCTCCCCGGCGGTGCGGGCGGGCCGCAGTCCCGCGTCGTGGGCGGCGACGACCCCCTGCGCCAGGTCGAGCTGCTCCAGGGTCGCGGTGAGCGCCCGGTCGCCGTCGTGTCCCTCGGGCAGGTGCAGCGACCAGAACACCGCGCCGACCTGCCCCTTCCGCAGCCGCGGCAGGTCCGCGTCGACGGCGCTCTCCCCCAGGTCGAGGTCGTACCAGGGCAGTCCGCGCAGTGTCCACGGCAGGCCGCTGTAGCCGTCGCAGACGGGGTGGGCGGCGAGGACGGCCGCCGCGCGGTCGAGAGGGGCGTCGTCCGGGTCGGACACGGGCCGGTACTCCTCCGGCCCGACGACCACCGCCTCCTGCGGGTACGGCGCGTCGGCGCGGCCGACCTCGGCGGCGGTGTGCAGGTCGTCCTGGAGATCGGCCATAACGGGGCTCCGTACGTCGTGACCTCGGGCGGTACGGTCACGGTCGCACGGAGCACCCGCACGCTTCCTGGTGAACGCGGCGTTCGGGGTAAGACCGAGGAGGGCCTTGGATCCCACGCCGCGTCCGCCGGTCAGCCGTCCAGCGCCTCGAGGGTGGCGTTGGACGGCGCGCGCGTGGCGCGCAGGTCGCGGGCCACGTCCTCGGCGGCGCCGAGCACCCGGACCGCGTTCTGCCAGGTCAGCTTCGCCAGGTCGGCGCGGGACCAGCCGCGGTCCAGCAGCTCGGCGATCAGCCGGGGGTAGCCGGAGACGTCGTCCAGGCCGTCGGGGGTGAAGGCCGTGCCGTCGTAGTCGCCGCCGATGCCGAGGTGGTCGACGCCGGCGACCTCGCGCATGTGGTCGAGGTGGTCGGCGACAGTGGCCACCGTGGCGACGGGCCGCGGGCGGCTCTCCTCGAAGGCGCGGTGCAGCTTCATCGCCTCGGGGCTGGTGTCGAGGTGGTGGAAGCCGTGGGCGCGCAGGTTCTCGTCGGCGGCCGCCGTCCAGTCGACGGCGGCCTGGAGCACGAACTTCGGCACGAACGTCACCATCGCGACGCCCCCGTTGGCGGGCAGCCGCTCCAGCACGTCGTCGGGGATGTTGCGCGGGTGGTCGCAGACCGCGCGGGCGGAGGAGTGGGAGAAGATCACCGGCGCCGTGCTGGTGTCCAGCGCGTCCCGCATGGTCGTGGCGGCGACGTGGGAGAGGTCGACCAGCATGCCGAGCCGGTTCATCTCCCGCACCACCTCGCGGCCGAACTCCGACAGTCCGCCCACGCCCGGCTCGTCGGTCGCCGAATCCGCCCACGCCACGTTGAAGTTGTGGGTGAGCGTCAGGTAGCGCACCCCGAGGTCGTACAACCCCCGCAGCGTACCGAGGGAGTTGGCGATGGAGTGGCCGCCCTCCGCGCCCATGAGGGAGGCGATACGGCCCTCACGGCGCGCGGCCTCCATGTCGGCGGCGGTCAGCGCGGGCGCCAGGTCGGCCGGATACCGGTCCAGCAACTGCCGTACGCAGTCGATCTGTTCGAGCGTGGCCGGCACCGGGTCGGGGGCGTCGGCGCGCACGTACACCGACCAGAACTGCGCGCCGACGCCCCCGGCGCGCAGCCGGGGGATGTCGGTGTGCAGATGGGCGGACTGGTCGACGGCGACGTCACGGGCGTCGAGGTCGTAGGAGACCTGTTCGCGCAGCGCCCACGGCAGATCGTTGTGCCCGTCGACGACGGGGAACTCGCGCAGCAGTTCCCGGGCCTGGTCCAGGGAGGTCACCCGCGTCACTTCCCGAAGCCGAAACCGGCGGCGGAGCCCTCGGCCTTGGCGCGCAGCCGCTTGCCCTTCTCGGTGGCCTGGTCGTTCAGCTCCTGCTGGAACTCCCGCATGCGGCCGAGCAGTTCCTCGTCGTGGGCGGCGAGGATACGGGCCGCGAGGAGGCCCGCGTTGCGCGCGCCGGCGACGGAGACGGTGGCGACCGGCACGCCGGCCGGCATCTGCACGATGGACAGCAGCGAGTCCATGCCGTCGAGGTACTTCAGCGGCACGGGCACGCCGATCACGGGCAGCGGGGTCACCGAGGCGAGCATGCCGGGCAGATGGGCGGCGCCGCCCGCGCCCGCGATGATCGCCTTGAGCCCGCGGTCCGCGGCCTGCTCGCCGTACGTGATCATCTCGCGGGGCATGCGGTGCGCGGAGACGACGTCGACCTCGTAGGCGATCTCGAACTCGTCGAGGGCCTTGGCCGCCGCCTCCATGACGGGCCAGTCGGAGTCCGACCCCATGACGATGCCAACGACTGGGCTCATTCGGTGATCGTGCCTCTCAGGTAGCCGGCTGCGTGACGGGCGCGTTCCAGCACGTCGTCCAGGTCGTCGCCGTAGGTGTTCACGTGGCCGACCTTGCGGCCGGGCTTCACGTCCTTGCCGTACATGTGGATCTTCAGCTGGGGGTCGCGCGCCATGCAGTGCAGGTACGCGGAGTACATGTCCGGGTAGTCGCCGCCCAGGACGTTGACCATGACCGTCCATGTCGCGCGCGGGCGCGGGTCGCCGAGCGGGAGGTCGAGGACGGCGCGGACGTGGTTGGCGAACTGCGAGGTGATCGCGCCGTCCTGGCTCCAGTGGCCGGAGTTGTGCGGGCGCATCGCGAGCTCGTTGACGAGGATGCGGCCGTCGCGGGTCTGGAACAGCTCCACCGCGAGATGGCCGACGACGCCGAGCTCCTTGGCGATGGTCAGCGCCATCTCCTCCGCCCTGAGCGCGAGATCCCGGTCGAGGTCGGGCGCGGGCGCGATCACGGTGTCGCAGACGCCGTCGACCTGCCGCGACTCCACGACCGGGTAGGCGACGGCCTGGCCGTGCGGGGAGCGCACCACGTTGGCGGCCAGCTCCCGCACGAAGTCGACCTTCTCCTCGGCGAGCACGGGCACCCCGGCCTTGAACGGCTCGGCGGCCTCCTCGGCGGAGGAGACGACCCACACGCCCTTGCCGTCGTAACCGCCGCGGACGGTCTTGAGGACGACGGGGAAGCCCTCGCCCTCCGCCGCGAACGCGGCCACGTCCTCGGGGCCTGACACGATGCGGTGCCGCGGGCAGGGCACGCCGATCGCGTCGAGCTTCGCGCGCATCACGCCCTTGTCCTGGGCGTGCACCAGCGCCTCGGGGCCGGGACGGACGGGAACGCCGTCGGCCTCCAGGGCCCGCAGGTGCTCGGTGGGCACGTGCTCGTGGTCGAAGGTGATCACGTCGCAGCCGCGCGCGAAGTCGCGCAGGGTGTCCAGGTCGCGGTAGTCGCCGACGACGACGTCACTCACCACCTGGGCCGCGGAATCCTGCGGGGTGTCACTGAGGAGCTTGAACCTGATGCCGAGCGGGATGCCCGCCTCGTGTGTCATACGAGCGAGCTGACCGCCGCCGACCATGCCGACTACCGGGAACGTCACGCCCCCAGGGTATCCGCCCACGCCAGGGTGGCCGATTCCCGCCCTCGCACGGGACGGAAGGGGCAGCTGGTACGGGTGTGACACGGCGTCCGCAGGAAGATCGCGCGTGCGGGTGGTTAGCATGGCGGAGTTGACGCACTCGACCGACGGGAGCCTGTGGGCGATGGAACAAGGTTCCTCGGGGCTTCGACGGCTCTTCGGCGAAGCGGCCAAGTTCGGCGCGGTGGGCGGAGCCGGGGTTCTGGTCAACCTCGGCGTGTTCAACCTGGTCCGCCAGGCGACCGACCTCCAGGTGGTGCGCGCGAGCGTCATCGCCACCGTGGTCGCGATCGTCTTCAACTACGTCGGCTTCCGGTACTTCACCTACCGGGACCGCGACAAGTCCGGGCGCACCCGTGAGATGTCGCTGTTCCTGCTGTTCAGCGCCATCGGCCTGGTGATCGAGAACGGCGTGCTCTACACGGCGACGTACGGCTTCGGCTGGGACAGCCCGCTGCAGAGCAACATCTTCAAGTTCCTCGGCATCGGCATCGCGACGCTGTTCCGCTTCTGGTCCTACCGCACATGGGTGTTCCGCGCCCTGCCGGTGCGGGAGGAGCCCGTGGCGGGCGGGACCCCGGCCGCCGGGGAGCGGACCCGGCAGCGCGTCCCGTAGCCGCGCCTCGAGGAGCCCGGTCGATGAGCCCGGCCTACGAGCCCGGTCGATGAGCCCGCTCAGCGGACCGTCGGGCGGGTCTCCTCGTCGGGGTCCTTCCGCGGGGGCGTGCGGGACAGGAAGAGTCCGAACACCGGCGGCTTGGCCTGGAGCATCTCCAGACGGCCGCCGTCCGCCTCCGCCAGGTCCCGGGCGACCGCGAGCCCGATCCCGGTGGAGTTGCGGCCGCTGATCGCCCGCTCGAAGATCCGCGACCCCAGCTCGGCGGGCACGCCCGGACCCTCGTCGGTGACCTCCACGACGACCTGGTTGCCGGTGACCCGGGTGCGCAGGGCGACCGTGCCGCCGCCGTGCATCAACGAGTTCTCGATCAGCGCGGCCAGCACCTGGGCGACCGCGCCCGGGGTGCCCACGGCCCGCAGGCACCGCTTGCCGGAGGTCACGATGGCGCGGCCGGCGCTGCGGTAGGCGGGGCGCCACTCGGCGAGCTGCTGCGTGATCACCTCGTCGAGGTCGAAGGTGACGGCGGAGCCGGTGCGCGGGTCCCGGGAGTTGGTCAGCAGCCGCTCCACCACGTCCGTCAGCCGCTCCACCTGCGCGAGCGCGATCGTCGCCTCCTCCTTCACCGTGTCCGGGTCGTCGGTGACGGTGATCTCCTCCAGCCGCATGGACAGCGCGGTGAGCGGGGTGCGCAGCTGGTGGGAGGCGTCGGCGGCGAGCCGGCGCTCGGCGGTCAGCATGCGGGCGATGCGCTCGGCGGAGGAGTCCAGCACGTCGGCGACCCGGTCCAGCTCGGGCACGCCGTAGCGGCGGTGGCGGGGGCGCGGGTCGCCGGAGCCGAGGCGCTCGGCGGTCTCGGCCAGATCGGTCAGCGGGGAGGCGAGCCGGTTGGCCTGCCGGATCGCCAGCAGCACCGCCGCGATCACCGCGAGCAGCGCCACGAACCCGATGATCAGCAGGGTGCGGGCGACCTCCCGGGTCACCGAGGACTGCGGCTCCTGGACGGTGACCGTCTCGCCCTCCTCGCCGGGCGCCGTGGCGCTGATGACGTCGCCGTCCGGCCGGGAGCCGACCTCGATGGGCGGCTTGCCGGGGATCCGGACGACGGCGTACCGGTCGTCGGGCATCTGGTCGCCGATGATCTCGGCGGTGACCTTGTCCTCCACGAGCAGGCGGCTGTCGACGATGCTGGCCAGCCGCACCGCCTCGGACTCCACGCGCTCCTTGGCGGTCTCGGTGATGGTGCGGGTCTCGACGATCACCAGGGAGACCCCGAAGACGGCGATCACGACGAGGACCACGGCGAGCGTGGACTGGATCAGACGGCGGCGCATGTTCTCTTACCCGGCGGCGGAACCCCGGCGGGGTTCAGCTCTTCTCGAAACGGAAACCCACGCCGCGCACGGTGGCGATGTAACGGGGGTTGGCCGCGTCGTCGCCGAGCTTCTTGCGCAGCCAGGAGATGTGCATGTCGAGGGTCTTGGTGGAGGACCACCAGGTGGTGTCCCAGACCTCGCGCATCAGCTGGTCGCGGGTGACCACGCGGCCCGCGTCGCGCACCAGCACCCGCAGCAGGTCGAACTCCTTGGCGGTGAGCTGGAGCTCCTCGTCGCCCATCCAGGCGCGGTGCGACTCGACGTCGATGCGCACGCCGTGGGTGGCGGGCGGCTGCTGCGGCTCGGCGGCGCCGCGCCGCAGCAGGGCCCGGACCCTGGCCAGCAGCTCGGCGAGGCGGAACGGCTTGGTGACGTAGTCGTCGGCGCCCGCGTCCAGGCCGACGACGGTGTCCACCTCGTCGGCGCGCGCGGTGAGGATCAGCAGGGGGACCGTGTGCCCCTCGGCGCGGAGCCGGCGGGCGACCTCCAGGCCGTCCATGCCCGGCAGTCCGAGGTCCAGCACGACCAGGTCGACGCCGCCCTGCATTCCGGCGTCCAGAGCGGCGGGTCCGTCCTCACGCACCTCGACTTCGTAGCCCTCCCGGCGCAGGGCGCGGGCCAGCGGCTCCGAGATGGACGCGTCGTCCTCGGCGAGCAGTACACGGGTCATGCCGATGATGGTAGTCCCGTGGCCCGAGCCGCAGGGGTGTGATCGCCGGGCTCGGTTCTCACCGTCGTCTCACCGGATTCTCACCGCCCGACCCCGCGGTACGGACCTGTAGGTGCGAGGTGCGATGCTGGGCGGACCTTCGAATACGCGATCAAGGTTCCTTCGAAACCTGTGATTCGCGTCTCAAGTCCTTCCATATCCGGCAGTGTCCTGCCGTATGGTGAACCAACGCCTGTTGCACCACGGGGACCTTCGGCGGCACTTGACGCTGAGGGTCTCTTTCGTGTGCGGGCCGGCACACGCTGCCGGTCCCTGAAGGAATGACCTGTGGCCGGGCCCTCGCCGCGCGTCGACGCGCGGCGGGGGCGTGGATCCCGGTGGTCGCCGTCCGCCGCTCCGTGATCAGTGATCCGGGCGGCATCCCCCCGGGCGTGGGGCGGACGGTGCGGCCAGCCGGTGCCGGCCAGCCCCCCACCGGGCGCGTACCCGTGAGGCGCGACGCGTCCCGACAGCAAGGAACGACCATGGCGTCCAGCCTGACGAAGGACTCGGTCACCCCGGGCACCCCCGGGTCCGAGAAGACCTTCTTCGGCCACCCCCGCGGACTGGCCACACTCTTCATGACCGAGATGTGGGAGCGTTTCTCCTACTACGGCATGAGGGCTCTGCTCCCGCTGTACCTCGTCGCGCCGGGCGGTCTCGGTCTGAGCGCCGGCACCGCCACCGCCATCTACTCGGTGTACCTGTCGCTGGTGTACCTGCTCGCCATGCCCGGCGGCTGGTTCGGCGACCGGGTCTGGGGCCCCCGCAAGACCGTCGCCGTCGCCGGCGGCGTCATCATGCTGGGCCACCTGACGCTGGCCCTGCCCTACTCGGGCACCTTCTACGGCGGCCTCGGCCTCGTCGCGATCGGCTCCGGTCTGCTGAAGGCCAACATCTCCACGATGGTCGGCCAGCTCTACCAGGGCCCGGACGACCCGCGCCGGGACGGCGGCTTCACCGTCTTCTACATGGGCATCAACCTCGGTGCCTTCGCGGCGCCGCTGATCATCGGCACCATCGGTGAGAACGTCAACTGGCACCTGGGCTTCGCGCTGGCCGCGCTCGGCATGGGTCTGGGCGTCACGCAGTTCCTGCTGGGCAGCCGCCACCTGGACGCGCGGTCCAGCGTCGTCCCGAAGCCGCTGTCGGCCGAGGAGAAGGCCTCCACGCTGCGCAAGGCCGCGCTGTGGGCGGGCATCGCCGTCGTGGCGTACGCGATCGTCGGCTTCTCCGGCCACTACACCCTGAACTGGATCCTGGTCCCGCTGACCCTGCTCGGCGTGATCATCCCCGTGATGGTGCTGGCGCGCATCAAGCGCGACAAGGACCTCGACCGCGCCGAGCAGTCGAAGATGTCCGCGTACATCTGGTTCTTCGTCGCCGCGGCGATCTTCTGGATGATCTACGACCAGGGCGGCTCGACGCTGTCGATCTTCGCCGACTCGTCGGCCGAGAACAGCGTGCTCGGCTGGGACTTCCCGGTCTCCTGGTACCAGTCGGTCAACCCGGTGCTGATCATGGCGCTGGCCCCGGTCTTCGCCTGGATCTGGCTCGCGCTGAACCGGCGCGGCAAGGAGCCGAGCACGATCGTGAAGTTCGCGTCCGGTCTGACGCTGGTCGGCGTGTCCTTCTTCCTCTTCCTGGCCCCGCTGTCGATCGCCGAGGGCGGTCACAAGGCGGCGGCGCTGTGGCTGGTGGCGATCTACTTCACGCAGACCGTCGGCGAGCTGCTGCTCTCCCCGGTCGGCCTGTCGGTCACCACGAAGATGGCCCCCGCGAAGTACGCCTCGCAGATGATGGGCGTCTGGTTCCTCGCCGTCACCGCCGGCGACGCCACGACGGGCCTGCTGTCCATCGCCGGCGTCGACCTCAACAAGACGGGCATCGTCGCCCTGGAAGCGACCCTCGCTGTCGTGGCGGGCTTCGCGATCTGGATGTACCGCAACAAGGTGAAGTCCCTGATGGGAGACGTCCGCTGACCCGGACCTGACCCCACGCACGTCCGAAGGGCCCCCAGCCACTACGGCTGGGGGCCCTTCGGACGTTCTCGGCACGGAGCTCATGAAGACGCCTGAAGGGGCGCGGGGAGCTGCGCGATCAGCCACGGAGGTCCCGCACCCTGCGTGCGACAGCTCGTAGCACCCCGGTGGCCGTGGGGGGCGGGGTCACGCAGCCCGGCGCTGACGGGGTGCCGCTGCGCCCACCCTCCCCCACTCTCGGCTTCGCTCGAGCGGGAGGCACCCCCATCGCCCCAGCGGCACGACTGCCCGCAGCTCGGCGTCCCTCAGGGGCGCGGGGAACTGCGCGCCCAGCCACGGAGGTCCCGCACCCGGCGTGCGACAGCTCGTGGCACCCCGGTGGCCGTGGGGGGGCGGGTCCCGCAGGCGGCGGCGTCCCTCAGGGGCGCGGGGAACTGCGCGCCCAGCCCAACACGACCCGCACCCGGCGGGCGACGGGAGCCCGGAGGTGGCGCCCGGGCCGTACCGGGTGCCGGGAAGTGACCCGGCGTTAAGACGGGGTGCCGAGTTCGGCCCAGACCGTCTTGCCCGCCACGTCGGGCGTACGGAGCACGCCCCAGTCCAGGCACAGGCGCTGGACGATGAACATGCCGTGGCCCCCCGGGCGGCCCGCGCGGTGGGGGGTGCGGGGCGACGGCTGGCCGGTGCCCCGGTCGGTGACCTCGAGGCGGATCACCTTGCGGTCGCAGGTGATGGTGAGCAGGTCCGGCCCCTCCGCGTGCAGGCACGCGTTGGTGACCAGCTCGGACACGACGAGCAGGACGTCCTCGGCGGCGGCCCGCCGGTCCGCGGTGGCGGCCGGCAGCCAGCCCCAGTCGTACAGCGCCTGGCGCGTGAAGTCGCGTGCCATCGGCACGACCCCGCTCTGGTCCTCGAAGCTCAGCCGGCGCACCTGCGCGCCGCCGGAGGACCCGGGCAGGGACGCCGGGGCGGCGGACGGCGCGGCCACGGCGCCCTCCGGGGCGCCTGCGGCCGGTGCAGCGCCCCCGGGGGTCCCGGAAGCGCCGCTGGGCTCCGGACCGCGGTCGCCCGGCGAATAGGGCCGGGTGGTGCTCATCAGCGCTTCACCTCACCGTGTCACCAGTTCAGAATGCAAAATCTTCCGTACTCGGTCAGTCACGCGCGGACGGCCCGAATGGTTCTCGGCACCCTCCCGACCACCGCGTCCGGGACGTACAGGGTGTCTCCTGCCCGAGCCGTCGGACGGAACACCCCCGTGTTCGCACGAAAAGACCCGCGCGCGGACCCCCGCCGCCGACGGGTGCGACACGAGCACCCCGCCGGGCCCGACGCCCCGCGTCACGCCGAATCGTCGGCCAGGGCCGCCTCGAGCGTGTCGTGGACGGCGAACACCGCGTCCGCCCCCGTGATTTCGAACACGCGGGCAACGACGGGCTGCATCCCCACCAGGGCCACGCCGCCTCCGCCCGCCTCGGCCTTCAGCCGTGCGCCGAGCAGTACGTTCAGTCCCGTGGAGTCACAGAACTCCAGCCGGGAGCAGTCGATGACGAGCCGCTTGAAACCCTTGGCGAGGCAGTCCTCCAGGGGCTCCCGCAACAGATCGGCGGTGTGGTGGTCCAACTCACCCGCCGGGGTCACGACGGCGCTGGGGCCTTCTTCTCGCACCTCGACCAGAAGCCGGCCCGACTGTGCGCTGCCGACCGTCCCGCGGTCCATGCCGTCTCTCTCTCCCGAGGCCGTGGCTGTTCCTGACGCTCTCGAACATTACGCCTTCCGGCCACGCATCGACACTCTAACAATCACGCACAAACGGACATAACCGCACAGAACGCACTTGCGGCAGGCTCCGAGCAGCCGGTAGGGCTAGTAAAGACACGTAACCGACACGGCCGGCTTTGGAGGCGCCGCACACCGCAGTGCACGTATCGGCTTCGGCAGCCATATGCCGAGAACGATGGAGGACATCATGTCACCCCGGCTCGACGCATCGCCTACCCATGAAGCGACGTCGACACCCCCTCCGGAACATCTGGATCCCATCGAGCAGGACGGCCTCGGAGCCGTCCCGGACGGTCTACTCGCCGGACTCCCGGAGATCCCCCCGTACGACGAGGTGGGTCCGGTCGACGCCCGGGCCCTGTCCAAGACCCTGTTCGAGCGCCTGGAGTCGCTCGACGAAGGCAGTCACGAGTACTCGTACGTACGCAACACGCTCGTCGAACTGAACCTCGCCCTGGTCAAGTTCGCCGCCTCCCGGTTCCGCTCGCGCAGCGAGCCCATGGAGGACATCATCCAGGTCGGCACCATCGGCCTGATCAAGGCGATCGACCGCTTCGAACACACGCGGGGTGTGGAGTTCCCCACCTTCGCGATGCCGACCATCATCGGCGAGATCAAGCGATTCTTCCGCGACACCTCGTGGTCCGTGCGCGTACCGCGCCGCCTCCAGGAACTGCGGCTGGACCTGGCCAAGGCCGGTGACGAACTGGCCCAGCAGCTCGACCGCGCGCCGACGGTGGCCGAGCTGGCGGACCGGCTGGGCATCACCGCCGACGAGGTCGTCGAGGGCATGGCCGCGTCCAACGCCTACACCGCCTCCTCCCTGGACGCCCAGCCCGAGGAGGACGACGCCGAGGGCGCGCTGGCCGACCGGATCGGCTACGAGGACAACGGGATCGAGGGCATCGAGTACATCGAGTCGTTGAAGCCGCTGATCGCCGAACTGCCGTCGCGGGACCGCAAAATCCTCTCGCTCCGGTTCGTCGCCGGCATGACCCAGTCGGAGATCGGCGAGGAGCTCGGCATCTCCCAGATGCACGTCTCCCGTCTGCTGTCCCGGACGCTGGTGAAGCTGCGCAAGGGCCTCACGGTCGAGGAGTGATCCCCGCCGCGTGACGTCCGTCCTCCAGGGGGCGGCCCGGACCTCCGGGCCGCCCTTCAGGGGTTTCGGGGGCCTTGGCGGCGGCCTCTCAGACCTCCCGTACGCCCCTGCGCCACACGCCCGTGACCAGCGGGACGCCCGGCCGGTAGGCCAGGTGGACATGGCTGGGGGCGTCGAGCAGCACCAGGTCCGCGTACGCGCCCGGGACGAGCCGGCCGACGTCGGTGCGCCGCAGCGCGGCGGCGCCGCCCGCCGTGGCCGCCCAGACGGCCTCGTCGGGCGTCATCCCCATGTCCCGCACGGCGAGGGCGACGCAGAACGGCACCGACGAGGTGTAGGACGAACCGGGGTTGCAGTCGGTGGACAGCGCCACGGTCACCCCCGCGTCCAGCAGCCGCCGCGCGTCCGGCCAGGCGGCCCGGGTGGAGAACTCCGCGCCGGGCAGCAGCGTGGCGACGGTCGCGGAGTTCGCCAGCGCGTCCACGTCGGCGTCGGTGAGATGGGTGCAGTGGTCGGCGCTGGCCGCGTCCAGCTCGACGGCCAGCCGCACACCGGGCCCGTACGAGAGCTGGTTGGCGTGGATCCGCGGGTGCAGGCCCTTCGCCCTGCCCGCGGTGAGGATCGCGCGGGCCTGGTCGCCGTCGAAGGCGCCCTTCTCGCAGAACACGTCGATCCAACGGGCGTGCGGCGCGCAGGCGTCCAGCATCGCGCCGGTGACCAGGGCGACGTAGCCGGCCGGGTCGTCGGCGTACTCGGGGGCGACGACGTGCGCGCCGAGGTAGGTGACCTCGTCGGTGTGGCGGGCGGCCAGCCGCAGGGCGCGCTCCTCGTCCTCGACGGTCAGCCCGTAGCCGGACTTGGTCTCGAAGGTCGTGGTGCCCTGGCGCAGCGCCTCAGCGAGATGGCGGGTGAGGGTGGCCTCCAGCTCGGCCTCGCTCGCGGCGCGGGTCGCGGCGACGGTGGTGCGGATGCCGCCGGCGCTGTACGGGCGGCCGGACATGCGGGCGTTGAACTCCTCGGTGCGGTCGCCCGCGAACACCAGGTGGGAGTGGGAGTCGACGAAGCCCGGCAGGACCGCGCGGCCCGCGGCGTCGACCCGGTTGTCAGTGGCGGGTGCTTTGCTTGAGTCGCCGGTCCACACGACGCGGTCGCCCTCGATGACGACGGCCGCGTCCCGGACCAGGCCGAGGGGGTCCGAGTCGCGGAGGGAGGGGTCGTTGGTGACCAGCGTGGCGATGTTCGTGATGACGGTGGCGCTCATCGTGTCCTCATGGGTCGCGTGCTCATGGGTCGTCAGGCGCGCAAGTCCCGGATGGCCTGCGCGAGTGCTCCGGGCACGTCGGGGACCAGCGTGTGCGCCCCGTCGCGCACCACGTGCCGGCCTGCCACGACCGTGTGCCGCACATCGGCGGCCGTCGCGGCGAATACGGCCGTCTCGGCGCCCAGCCGGGGCAGCGGCCCCGCTGTCCTGACCGAGTCCAGCGCGACGGTGGTGAGGTCGGCGCGCGCCCCCGTCTCGATGACGCCGGTGTCGTCCCAGCCGAGCGCCGCGTGCCCGTCGACGGTGGCCGCGCGCAGCAGGGCCGCGGCCGTCCAGTGACCGCGGGTGCGGGTGCGCAGCCGCTCGTCCAGCTCCATCGCGCGCGCCTCCTCGAACAGGTCGATCACGGCGTGGCTGTCGGAGCCGAGGGAGAGCGGGGAGCCCTCGTTCTGGAGGGCCACGGCGGGGCCGATGCCGTCCGCGAGGTCCCGTTCGGTGGTGGGGCACATGCAGGTGCCGGTGCCGCTGCCGCCGATCAGGGCGATGTCCTCGGCGGTGAGGTGGGTGTTGTGCACGCCTGTGGTGCGCGGGCCGAGCACGCCGTGCAGGGCGAGCAGCTGGGCCGGGGTGCAGCCGTGCGCTTCCCGGCAGGCGTCGTTCTCGGCGGTCTGCTCCGACAGGTGCACGTGCAGCGGGGCCCGCCGCTCCTCCGCCCAGCGCGCCACCGTCGACAGCTGCTCCGCGGGCACGGCCCGTACGGAGTGCACGGCCGCGCCGATCCGCGCGTGGTCCCGGTCCTTGAGAAGTGAAGAGCGTGCGGCCCAGGCGTCCGCGTCGCCGTCGGAGAAGCGCAGCTGGTGGGCGGTGGGCGGCCGGCCGAAGCCGGAGGACAGGTAGGCGGTGTCGAGGAGGGTGATGCGGATGCCGGCCTCGGCGGCGGCCGCGAGCAGCGCCTCCCCCATGGCGTTGGGGTCGGCGTAGGGCGTGCCGCCGGGCGCGTGGTGCACGTAGTGGAACTCGCCGACGGCGGTGATTCCGGCCAGTGCCATCTCGGCGTACACGGCGCGGGCGAGGGCGTGGTAGCTGTCCGGGGTGAGCCGCTCGGCGGTGGCGTACATGACCTCGCGCCAGGTCCAGAAGGTGCCGGAGCCGACCTGGACGGTGGAGCGCAGGGCGCGGTGGAAGGCGTGGCTGTGGGCGTTGGCCAGTCCGGGGAGGGTCAGTCCGCGCAGGATCTCGGCGCCGGGCGGGGGCGCGGGGGTGCCGGTGCGGACGGCGGCGACGCGCCCGTCCGCGACGTCGACGGTGACGCCCGGCTCGACGTGGGTGCCGAGCCAGGCGTGCTCCAGCCAGTACGTCCGCGGGGTGGCGGTCACGGGGCGGCCAGTCCTTCCAGTACGTCGGCGAGGGCGAGGACCCCGGCCACGCAGTCGTCCTCGGCGGCGAACTCGGCCGGGGAGTGCGAGACGCCGGTGGGGTTGCGTACGAACAGCATGGCGGTCGGGACGCGTCCGGAGAGGATTCCGGCGTCGTGTCCGGCGCCGGTGCCGAGGACGGGCGGCTTCGTGCCGGCGTCCTCGCCCAGGATGCGGGCGAGCCGGTCGCGCAGGGCGTGGTCGAACTCGACGACGGGGGTGAACGACTCGCGTTCCACGTCCAGCTGGACGCCGTGGGCGGCGGCGTGGGCGCGGGCGGCCCGCTCCACCCCGCCGACCACCGCGTCCAGGCGCTCCTGGTCGGCGGCGCGGGAGTCGAGCCAGCCGCGCACCAGGGAGGGCACGGCGTTGACGCCGTTGGGCTCGACGGACATCTTGCCGAACGTGGCGACCGCGCCCGCCTGTTCGGCCTCCCGGCGGGCGGCGAGGACGGTCTCGGCGTACGGCAGCATCGGGTCGTGCCGGTCGGCGAGCCGGGTGGTGCCGGCGTGGTTGGCCTCGCCCCGGAAGTCGAACCGCCAGCGGCCGTGCGGCCAGATCGCGGACGCGACGCCGACCCGGTCGCCGGTGAGGTCCAGCGCCCGGCCCTGCTCGACGTGCAGTTCGACGAACGCGCCGATGCGGCCGAGGCGTACGGGGTCGGGGCCGATGGCGTCCGGGTCGTACCCGGCGGCCTCCATGGCCTGCGGGAGGGTGATGCCGTCGGCGTCGGTGAGCCGGTGGGCCTGGTCGACGGTGAGCGCGCCCGCGGTGAGCCGGGAGCCGACGCAGGCGAGCCCGAAGCGGGCGCCCTCCTCGTCGCCGAAATTGACGATGCCGAGCGGCTTGGCAGGGCGGACGCCCCGGCGGCGCAGTTCGTCGAGGGCGGCGAAGGCGGAGACGACGCCGAGGGGGCCGTCGAAGGCGCCGCCGTCGGGCACGGAGTCCAGGTGCGACCCGGTGACGACGGCGTCCCCGTCGGCGGGGTCGCCGAGCCAGGCCCACTGGTTGCCGTTGCGGTCCACCTCGTGGGTGAGGCCGCGGCGGCGGGCCTGCTCGCGGAACCAGTCCCGGCAGTCGGCGTCGGCGCCGGTCCAGGCGAACCGGCGGTAGCCGCCGGTGCCGGAGTTCCGTCCGACGGGCAGCAGTTGCCGCCACATCTCGTGGAACGAATCAGGCTGTGGGCAGTCGTTCCGTAGGGCGGAACGGGTGGGCACAGCCGAGCCCGCAGTCGGCGACGACCCGCCTGCCCCCACCGGAGAGTTCCCGTCCTGTTTCACGCGGAGTCACCCTCACGCATGGGCACCCGCACACCCTTCGCGTCCGCGACCGACTCCGCGATGTCGTACCCGGCGTCCACATGCCGGATGACGCCCATGCCCGGGTCGTTCGTCAGCACACGGCGGATCTTCTCGCCGGCCAGCGGGGTGCCGTCGGCCACGGTGACCTGACCGGCGTGCAGGGAGCGGCCCATGCCGACGCCGCCGCCGTGGTGGAGGGACACCCAGGAGGCGCCGGAGGCGACGTTCACCATGGCGTTGAGCAGCGGCCAGTCGGCGATGGCGTCGGACCCGTCGAGCATCGCCTCGGTCTCCCGGTAGGGGGAGGCGACGGAGCCGCAGTCGAGGTGGTCGCGGCCGATGACGACCGGCGCGGACAGCTCACCGCTCGCGACCATGTCGTTGAAGCGCTCGCCGGCCTTGTCGCGTTCGCCGTAGCCGAGCCAGCAGATGCGGGCGGGCAGGCCCTGGAAGTGGACGCGTTCGCCGGCCATCGTGATCCAGCGGGCCAGGGAATCGTTCTCCGGGAAGAGGTCGAGGATCGCCCGGTCGGTCCGCGCGATGTCGGCGGGGTCGCCGGAGAGGGCGGCCCAGCGGAAGGGGCCCTTGCCCTCGCAGAACAGCGGGCGGATGTAGGCGGGGACGAAGCCGGGGAAGGCGAACGCCCGCTCGTACCCGGCGAGCTGGGCCTCGCCGCGGATGGAGTTGCCGTAGTCGAAGACCTCGGCGCCCGCGTCCTGGAAGCCGACCATCGCCTCGACGTGCCGGGCCATGGACTCGCGGGCTCGCGTGGTGAAGCCGGCCGGGTCCTTGGCGGCCGCGTCGGCCATGTCCTCGAAGGCGGTGCCGAGGGGCAGGTAGGCGAGCGGGTCGTGGGCGGAGGTCTGGTCGGTGACGATGTCGATCGGGGCGCCCATGGCGAGGAGCTGCGGGACGGTCTCGGCCGCGTTGCCGAGGACGCCGACGGACAGCGGGCGGCGGGCGTCGCGGGCCTCGACGGCGAGCCGCAGCGCGTGGTCGAGGCTGTCGGCCTTCACGTCGAGGTAGCGGTGCTCGATGCGGCGGTCGATGGCGCGCGGGTCGCAGTCGACGCAGATCACCACGCCGTCGTTCATGGTGACGGCGAGCGGCTGGGCGCCGCCCATGCCGCCGAGTCCGGCGGTGAGGGTGATGGTGCCGGCGAGGGAGCCGCCGAAGCGCTTGGCGGCGACGGCGGCGAAGGTCTCGTAGGTGCCCTGGAGGATGCCCTGGGTGCCGATGTAGATCCAGGAGCCGGCGGTCATCTGCCCGTACATGGTCAGACCGAGGGCCTCCAGGCGGCGGAACTCCTCCCAGTTCGCCCAGTCGCCGACCAGGTTCGAGTTGGCGATGAGCACGCGCGGCGCCCATTCGTGGGTCTGCATCACGCCGACGGGGCGGCCGGACTGGACGAGCATCGTCTCGTCCTGCTTGAGCCCCTGGAGGGTGCGGACCATGGCGTCGAAGGAGCGCCAGTCGCGGGCCGCCTTGCCGGTGCCGCCGTAGACGACGAGCTTGTCGGGGTGCTCGGCGACCTCCGGGTCGAGGTTGTTCTGGAGCATCCGCAGGGCGGCCTCCTGCTGCCATCCGAGGGCGCTCAGCCGCGTGCCGCGCGGCGCTCGGACGGGACGGGGTCCGGACATGAGGTGCCTCCAGGGTGACGGCGTCGTCTGCGCGTGTCGGATAGCGGATATTCAAATCCTCGTGCTCTGAATAGGACTAGTCAATACAGGGGGTGCGTCGGCGCCGCCGTCCGGGGGATGTTTGGCTGGATGCATGCGCGCGAACGAGCAGACCGATGACAGGACGGGCGACGTGACGGCCGGGGACGACCCGCGGGCCGCGGTGCGGGCGGCCCGCCGGGACGCCGCGGTGCGGGCGGCCGTGGAGCGGGGCCTTCTCGACGACGCCATGCCCCTCGTGGCGCTGCTGGACGTCACCGGCATCCGCGAGTCGGCGGCCGACCTGCGGGCCGCCTTCCAGGCCGTGACCGCGCCCGGCACGCCGGTGCTGCACGCCTTCGCGGTGAAGGCGAGCCCGCTGGTGCCGGTGCTGCGGCTGCTGCGCGAGGAGGGCGTCGGCGCGGAGGTGGCGAGCCCGGGTGAGCTGGCGCTCGCGCGGGCGGCGGACGTGGAGCCGGGCCGCACCGTGCTGGACTCCCCCGCGAAGACGCTCGCCGAGCTGCGGGAGGCGCTGGAGCTGGGCATCGCCGTCAACGCGGACAACCCGCAGGAGCTGGCGCGCATCGACGCGCTGGTGGCCGGCACGGAGGTCCGCTCACCGCTGGGCATCCGGGTCAACCCGCAGGTCGGGGGCGGCTCCATCGAGGCGCTGTCGACCGCCACGGCCACCTCGAAGTTCGGGGTGGCGCTGCGCGACGAGGGCGCGCGGGAGTGGGTGGTGCGGGCGTACCTGGACCGGCCGTGGCTGACCCGGCTGCACGCCCACACCGGCTCGCAGGGCATCGCCCTGACGATGATGGCGCGCGGGGTCGCGGAGACGTACGAGCTGGCGGAGGAGATCAACCGGCGGGCCGGACGGCGCCAGGTCGACACGCTCGACATCGGCGGCGGACTGCCGGTGAACTTCGCCTCCGAGGAGAGCCGCCCCACCTACGCGCAGTACGCGCGGCTGCTGAAGGAGACGGTGCCGGGGCTGTTCGACGGGCGGTACGGGCTGGTCACCGAGTTCGGCCGGTCCCTGCTGGCCAAGCACGGCACGGTGGTCACGCGCGTGGAGTACGCCAAGAGCGCGGGCGGCCGGCCGGTCGCGGTGACCCACGCGGGCGTGCAGGTCGCGACGCGCACGGTGTACGCGCCGCAGTCGTGGCCGCTGCGGATCGCCGCGTACGACGCGAAGGGGCTGCCCAAACAGGGCCCGGCGGTCGTCCAGGACGTGGCGGGCCCGGCCTGCTTCGCCGGCGACCTGCTGGCGCAGGGGCAGGATCTGCCGCTGCTGGAACAGGGCGACCACGCGGCGGCGCTGGACACGGGCGCGTACTACTTCGCGCACCACTACGCCTACAACTCACTCCCCCGCCCGGCCGTCCTCGGCTACGCGCGGGACGCCTCCGGCGACATCACCTTCGCGACGATCCGCCCGGCCCAGCCGATCGAGGAGATCGTCACGGAATCGGGCGCGGCCCAGAGGGACGCCCTGACGGGGCTGGGGTGACGCGGGGTACGCCCACGTACCCCGGGCGCGGGGCCACCACGCACCGCTCGCGGGGCGGCGGTAGCGGGCTCGCCCACGGCGACTCCCGAGGGCGCCCCCGGGCGGCGGCCTGACCGGCACAGCGCACCGGCCGCCTCGACGCGAGGCGGCACCTGCGCGCGGGCGCGTGGCGCAGGCGCGCAGGTCGCACCGGCACGGTCGGGTAACGCCGACCTGCACCGCCGGTGAGGCGCACGCACGCGTGACGGGCCTGGTCGCCGGTGAGGTGCACGCGCGTCCGGTGCGCAACCCACCCCGCGCCCGGGGCGCCCGCTACGCCGCCGTGGCCAGTTTGCGGCGGGCGCCGCCCGGGGCCGCGTCGCCTGCGGCGATGCCTGTGGTGCGGTAGGCCTTGACGGTGCGGCCGGTGGGGCGGCCCGCGGCCTTGAGCCAGTCCACGCGGACCCACAGGAGCACGTCGTCGGCCCGTTCCAGGCGGCCGATCCACGCCGCCTTCAGCCACAGCCCCGCACCGCACCCGGCGAGCAGCAGTCCCGCCGCCGCGGGCGCCGCGAACGCCGAGCCCAGCGCGGCGAGGAAGGCGAGCAGCAGCCACCAGCGGTGCCCCCGGCGCCAGTTGCGCGCGGTGACCGCGCGGTCCTGGAGCACGTCGTTCCGGCCGGCCCGGGCCGCCGCACGGGCCAGGGCGCGGTACCGGCCCCGCCGCGTGAGCGCCACGAGGGCCGCGGCCACGAGGAACAGCGCGGCCCCGCCGAGCGCCCCGATCCGCAGCCCCGTCAGGCCCGGCACGAACGCCCCGGCGCCCGCGGCGACGACTCCCAGCCACCACAGTGGCGCGGCCCCGGCCCGTACGACGACGGCCACCCGGGCCAGCCCCTGTCCTCCGCGCGTCACGTCCAGCCTCCCGTCATCCGATTCCTGAGGAAGTCCATCTGTGGGAAGTCCCTTACCTGTGGAACGCCTTCAAGGGAAGTCCCCCGCGCCGGACGCTAGCGGGGCAAGGTGAGACGAGTCTGAGAAGACGCGAGGGGACGGCCCCCACGTCACTCGCATCGCTGCCGTCACTCCACGAACAGCCCGCGCGCCGCCGCCCGGGCGTCGAACTCCTCCAGCCGCGCCTGCGCGTCCGGCAGGTCGTCGCACATCGCCTCCAGCAGCACGCGCCCCAGCAGCATCGGCGCGCACGCGGTGTCGAACACCAGCGCGGTGCCGACGGCGGCCGGCAGCAGCAGGTCGGACACCTTGGCGACCGGCGCGAACGGCGAGTCGGCGACGGTGACGACGGTCAGCCCCGCCTCCTTGGCGTGGACGAGCGCGTCGAGGACCTCGCGGGGATGCCGCGGCAGCGCGAAGCACAGCAGCGCCGACGCCCCCGCCCGCACGGCCGCGTCGATCCGGTCGAGCAGCATCGTGCCGCCCTCGTTGAGCAGCCGTACGTCCGGGTGGACCTTGGCCGCGAAGTAGGCGAAGCCGTGCGCCTGGGCGGCGGCGGCCCGCAGGCCGAGCACGGGCAGCGGCCGGCTCTCCGCGAGGACCCGCCCCGCCCGGCGCACGGGCGCGGGGTCGGCCAGCACCTCCGCGAGATGCCGCAGGTTCTCGATCTCGGCCTCGACCGCCTGCTGGTACTCGTTGGCCGAGCCGCTCTCCGGGGCGGGTTCGGCCGGCGCGACCTCGCGCAGGTGCCGCCGCAGCGCCGGGTAGCCGTCGAAGCCGAGGGCGACCGCGAACCGGGTCACGGAGGGCTGGCTCACCCCGGCCAGCTCGGCCAGCTCCACGCTCGACAGGAACGGCACGTCGGCGGCGCGCCGCACCATGCTGTGGGCGATGCGCCGCTGGGTGGGCGTCAGCCGGTGCCCCTCGAAGAGCGCCTGGAGACGCGCCGCGGGGCTCTCGGTGCGGCTCATGACCTGACTCCCCCTCGGCCGTCCCCGGCCCATTCATCCGTCGTGACTTCTGCATGCCGTTATACAGGCGAACGTCCCGCCGCGTGGGGCGTGCGCCGCACCCGGTGGTTCCCGGACCCGTCCGGATCTCGACGATTTCGCCACGAGGTCCGCCCGGCCGGGAACGGCCGGATACCGTACGTCGTCGAACATGTAAGCAATTTCGGACTCAGGTGCCCCATGAGGCACAGGGCGCAGGACGGGGTGGGGGCGTGGACGCGCAGAGTCGTGGGCGGGCGGAAGGGGCCGATCCCGCCGACCAGTGGGTGCTCAATCCGCAGACCGGTGACTACGAGCTGAGGCTGGACGGCGCCCCCGCGCCCCCGCCTCCCCCGGTCCCCCGCCAGCGCACCCCGCAGGCGCCCGGCCCGCGTCCCGGCGGTCCGCGTTCCGGCGGCCCGCGCGACCGGGACGACGCGCAGGACGACGACGGCACCCCCGACGGCCCGCGCGACACGCACCGCCGCAGACGCGACCGCCCGAAGCGGTCCGGCAGGCGCAAGGCGCTGCTGTGGACCGGGGGCGTCATGGGCCTGGTGCTCATCGGCGGTTCGGCGTTCGCGTACTACTGGTACGACCGCCTGAACGGGAACATCGGCACCGTCGACATCGGTGACGTGGGCAGCGCCACGGTCCTCGGGGACGGCCCGGCCAACATCCTCGTCATCGGCAACGACGTCCGCACCGGCGAGGGCAACGAGGCGTACGGCGACCGGGACAACGTGACCGGGCACGCCGACACCACGCTCCTGTTCCACGTCGCCGGGGACCGGTCCAACGCGACGGTGGTGAGCATCCCCCGGGACCTGATGACCGAGATACCGGACTGCGAGACCCGGCAGTCCGACGGCTCGTCGAAGACGATCCCGGGCTCGGAGGGCACCACCCGGTTCAACGAGTCCTACGGCGTCGAGGGCCGCGACCCGGGCTGCACCATGCGGACGGTCGAGGAGCTGACCGGCCTGGACGTGGACCACTTCATGATGTTCGACTTCAACGCCGTCAAGACGCTGTCCACGGCGGTCGGCGGCGTCGAGGTGTGCCTGGAGAAGCCGCTGAAGGACACCGACGGCGGCACGAAGCTCGACCTCCCGGCCGGGAAGAGCACCATCCAGGGCGAGAAGGCGCTGTCGTTCCTGCGCAACCGGCACGGGCTGAAGAACGAGAGCGACCTGGACCGGATCGGGATGCAGCAGAAGTTCGTCGCGTCGATGCTGCGCCGGCTCAAGGAGGACACCCTGAGCAGCCCGTCGAAGATGCTGGACGTCGCCGACGCGGCCACCAAGTCCCTCACCGTGGACAAGGGCATCGGCAGCGCCCCCAAGCTGCTCACCCTCGCCCGGGAGCTCGGGAAGATCGACCTGAAGAACATCACGCTGATGACGCTCCCGGTGATCGACAACCCGGACGAGCCGACGCCGGTCACCGTCGTCCCGGACCCGGTGAAGGCGCCGCAGGTGTTCTCCATGCTCCAGGACGACGTGTCGTTCACCGAGGTGAAGAAGCAGCAGAAGAAGGCCAAGGACAAGCAGGCCGCGCTGCTGAAGGGGCCGCGGGCCGAGGCGTCCGCCGTGCAGGTCGACGTCCTCAACGGCGGGGGCCCGCAGGGCGCGGCCGGGGAGACCGTCGCCTGGCTGCAGAGCAGCGAGGGGGTGTCCCGGTCGGCGAACCAGGGGAACGCCCCCGCGAAGGTCGCCCGCACCCAGCTCGTCTACGCCCCGGACCAGGCCGACCAGGCGCGCAAGCTCGCCGACCTGATGGGTCTGCCCGCCGCCGCGCTGAAGCCGTCCGCGAAGGCCGGCGGCGACGGGCCGATGACGCTGACCCTCGGCCCCGACTTCAAGAAGGCCGGGGTGCCGGTCGCGACGCCGAAGAAGGTCGACGTCCCGCAGTCCCGGGCCGACGAGAAGATGTGCAAGGGCTGAGAGAGAAGGCGGAACCCGGGCCGGCGCGGACGGCGGCCGGCCCGAGGGCGGGAACGGGGGTTACCCCCAGTGCGGCCGGGCTCCCGCGTGCCTACCTTGTGAGGCATGACCGGAATGGACGCGCGGGACGCCGAGCTGAAGAAGGAACTCCTCGCCTCCCTGCAGGCCCGCAGGGAACTGGGCGAGGACTACGAGTCCGCCCTGGTCGACTCGTTCCTGGAGAAGGTCGACCAGCGCATCGACGGCGCCGTGGAGCGCCGGGTGCGCCGGCAGCTGGCCGAGCAGCGGCTCACGTCCGCCCGTGACGCGCGGGCGCCGAAGGTCACGGACTCCTGGGGCGAGCGGTTCGGCTTCGGGATCGTGTCGCTGGTGCTGGCGGTGCCGCTGTCCGCGATCGGCGGGGGCGTGGCCGACCTGCCGGGACTGCTGGTCGCCTGGGCGGGGATCGTCGGGGTGAACGTCGTCCAGGTCGTGCGCGGCAACCCGGGGCTGTTCCGGGGCCGTCGCACCGCACGGGACGACGACGCCTGGGAGGACTGAGCCGCACAGGGGCCGGGCCAGGTCCGGAAAGACAGGTCCGGGGAAGAAATGTGCGCGGGGACCGCCGCACCCCCGTTGCCGGGGGGCGGGACGACGGCGGTCCCCGCGAACACGCGCTCCGCCAGAGGCGTAGAGCGTCACACAGGCGTCCATGGAGGTCCGGGAGCCGCTCCGGAGGTCCTTCGACGCCGTGTGGCCGCCGGCCGGAACGGGGAGCCGCTCCCGTCCCGCCGACATCCACCACTGTGCCGTGGCTGTGTTAAGCGAGTGCTGCGCGGGCGTGACGTGCTCGTACCACTTCCGCGAAGGGCACGCGCCGCACGCGAAGGGCCCGGGCGCCGCACCCCCGCTCGGGGACCGACGGCCCGTCAGGTTCCGTCGGGCTCCGTCAGGCTCCGGCCTTGGCGAGGAAGGACAGCAGGTCCTGACGGCTGACCACGCCGGTCGGCTTGCCCTCGACCAGCACGATCGCCGCGTCCGCCTTGCCGAGCACGGCCATCAGGTCCGCGACCGGCTCACCGGAGCCGACCTGCGGCAGCGGCGCGCACATGTGCTTCTCCAGCGGGTCGTCGAGCGAGGCGCTCTTGCTGAACAGCGCGTCCAGCAGCTCGCGTTCCACCACCGAGCCGACGACCTCGGCGGCCATCACGTCCGGGTGGCCGGCGCCCGGCTTGACGACCGGCATCTGCGAGACGCCGTACTCGCGCAGCACCTCGATGGCCTGGCCGACGGTCTCGTCGGGGTGCATGTGGACGAGGGACGGGATGTGGCCGCCCTCCTTGTCGTCCAGGACGTCGGCGACGCGGGCGCTCGGGCCGCTGTCCTCGAGGAAGCCGTAGTCGGCCATCCACTCGTCGTTGAAGATCTTGCTGAGGTAGCCGCGTCCGCTGTCCGGCAGCAGGACGACGACCACGTCGTCCTCGCCCAGCCGGGAGGCCACCTCGAGCGCCGCCACGACCGCCATGCCGCAGGAGCCGCCGACCAGCAGGCCCTCCTCCTTGGCGAGCCGGCGGGTCATCTGGAAGGAGTCCTTGTCGGAGACGGCGACGATCTCGTCGGCGACGTCCCGGTCGTAGGCGGTCGGCCAGAAGTCCTCGCCGACGCCCTCCACCAGGTACGGGCGGCCGGAGCCGCCGGAGTACACCGAGCCCTCGGGGTCCGCGCCGATGACCTTGACGCGGCCGTCGCTGGCCTCCTTCAGGTAGCGGCCGGTGCCGGAGATGGTGCCGCCGGTGCCGACGCCGGCCACGAAGTGGGTGATCTTCCCCTCCGTCTGCTCCCACAGCTCGGGACCCGTGGAGTGGTAGTGGGAGAGCGGGTTGTTGGGGTTGGAGTACTGGTCCGGCTTCCACGCCCCGGGCGTCTCACGGACCAGCCGGTCGGAGACGTTGTAGTAGGAGTCGGGGTGCTCGGGGTCCACGGCGGTGGGGCAGACGACGACCTCGGCGCCGTACGCCCGCAGGACGTTGATCTTGTCCGTGGACACCTTGTCCGGGCAGACGAAGATGCACTTGTAGCCCTTCTGCTGGGCCACGATGGCGAGTCCGACGCCGGTGTTGCCACTGGTCGGCTCGACGATGGTGCCGCCCGGCTTCAGCTCCCCGCTCTTCTCGGCCGCCTCGATCATGCGCAGGGCGATGCGGTCCTTCACGGAGCCGCCCGGGTTGAAGTACTCCACCTTGGCCAGGACGGTGGCCCTGATGCCCTTGGTCACGCTGTTGAGCCGCACCAGCGGGGTGTTGCCGACGAGGCTGATCATCGAGTCGTGGAATTGCACCGTTGTCTCCGGATGCTGCAAAAGGGGTGGTCGTGGTGGTGCTGCCAGCCTAGGCCCTTCCCGGTCCCGGACTCGGCCGGGTCGTTCACTCCCCGTGGGGATTGGAGCACCGTCCGTACGGGGCAAGCACTGGGTGTACGGCTACGAGGAGGTGGCGGCGGTCATGACGGGCATGTCGAGGGCGCGGG
Organism: Streptomyces lusitanus; assembly: GCF_042647945.1. Taxonomy (NCBI): domain Bacteria; kingdom Bacillati; phylum Actinomycetota; class Actinomycetes; order Kitasatosporales; family Streptomycetaceae; genus Streptomyces; species Streptomyces lusitanus. The sequence goes on along the minus strand of NZ_JBHRWL010000018.1, from coordinate 218,686 downwards.
TGGCCCGGCGCATCGCGGCCGGCGCCGCGTACGGCGGCGGGGGGATCGGGCTGGCCGGGGCGGCCGCCATGGGGCTGCTGCTGGCGGAGGCGCAGCTGGCCCGGCGCCGGGTGGGCAACGGTACGAGTCCTCATGTGCCCAACGCGGACGGGCTGTACGGCGCCTCCTGGACCGTGCCGGGCGAGCCGGCGCTGCGGCTGACGATGCTGGGCGACTCCACGGCGGCCGGGCAGGGCGTGCACCGGGCCGGTCAGACTCCGGGCGCGCTGCTCGCGTCCGGGGTGGCGGCGATCGCGGAGCACCCGGTGGGGCTGTCCACGGTCGCGGTGCCGGGGGCCCGCTCCGACGACCTGGACCGGCAGGTGAGTCTGGCGCTGGCGGACCCGTCGCGGGTGCCGGACATCTGCGTGATCATGGTCGGCGCGAACGACGTGACGCACCGCATGCCGCCCACCCGGTCCGTGCGCCACCTCGCCTCGGCGGTGCGGCGGCTGCGGACGGCCGGCGCGGAGGTGGTCGTCGGCACGTGCCCGGACCTCGGCACGATCGAGCCGGTGCGGCAGCCGCTGCGCTGGCTGGCCCGGCGCGCCTCACGGCAGCTCGCGGCGGCGCAGACGATCGGCGTGGTCGAGCAGGGCGGGCGCACGGTGTCGCTGGGCGACCTGCTGGGTCCGGAGTTCGCGGCGAACCCGCGCGAGCTGTTCGGCCCGGACAGCTACCACCCCTCGGCGGAGGGGTACGCGACGGCGGCGATGGCGGTACTGCCCACGGTGTGCGCGGCGCTGGGGCTGTGGCCGGCGGAGGAGGAGCGGCCGGACGCCGCGCGTCGGGAGGGGTTCCTGCCGGTGGCGCGGGCGGCGGCGGAGGCCGCGTCGGAGGCGGGGACGGAGGTCACGGCGGCGATGCCGACGGGGCCGCGGGGGCCGTGGGCGCTGCTCAAGCGCCGGCGCCGGCGGCGGGTCCCGGAAACGGAGCCGGAGCCGACGACGCAGCCGACGTAACGCCCCCCGCCGCTGCGGGCACTCGCGCCCCGCAACCCACCCCCGCTGCGATCAGCCGTACCCGCCCACAACCCCGCACCCCCGCTGCGGTCAGCCGCGCCTGCCCGCAACCCCGCACCCCCGCTGCGGGCAGTCGTGCCGCTTGGGGCGATGGGGGTACCTCCCGCTCGAGCGAAGCCGAGAGTGGGGGAGGGTGGGCGCAGCGGCACCCGGCGAACGCCGGCGAGTGAACCGACCCCCGGCCCGCACCAGGCACCGGTGTCCGTGCGGGCCGGGGGGAGTTGCGCAGCCCGGCGCCAGCGGGGTGCCGTCGCGCCCACCCGTGCCGCCCCAGCGGCACGACTGCCCGCGACTCGGCGGAAAAGCAAGCGCTTAGACAGTTGCGTTTCATCTCACACCGCGTCACCCGTGACCCCGCCCCTACCTCCGGGTAATTTCCCAAGAAGCCCACCACCAACCACCCGGTACGCCACTGGAGCCGTGATGCCCGAAGCCGTGATCGTTTCCGCCGCCCGCTCCCCCATCGGCCGCGCCTTCAAGGGCTCGCTCAAGGACCTGCGACCGGACGACCTGACCGCCACGATCATCCAGGCGGCCCTCGCCAAGGTCCCCGAGCTGGACCCCCGGGACATCGACGACCTGATGCTCGGCTGCGGCCTGCCCGGCGGCGAGCAGGGCAACAACCTGGGCCGGATCGTCGCCGTGCAGATGGGGATGGACCACCTCCCCGGCTGCACGATCACCCGTTACTGCTCCTCCTCGCTCCAGACCTCCCGGATGGCGCTGCACGCGATCAAGGCCGGCGAGGGCGACGTCTTCATCTCGGCCGGCGTCGAGACGGTCTCGCGCTTCGCCAAGGGCAACTCCGACAGCCTCCCGGACACGCGCAACCCGCTGTTCGCCGAGGCGGAGGCCCGCACCGCAGAGGTCGCCCAGCAGGAGGGCACCACCTGGCACGACCCGCGCGAGGACGGCCTGGTGCCCGACCCGTACATCGCGATGGGCCAGACCGCGGAGAACCTCGCCCGCTGGAAGGGCGTCACCCGCCAGGAGATGGACGAGTTCGGCGTCCGCTCGCAGAACCTCGCCGAGGAAGCCATCAAGAACGGCTTCTGGGAGCGCGAGATCACCCCGGTGACGCTGCCCGACGGCACGGTCGTCAGCAAGGACGACGGCCCCCGCCCCGGCGTCACCATGGAGGGCGTCGCGGGCCTCAAGCCCGTCTTCCGCCCCGACGGCCTGGTCACCGCCGGCAACTGCTGCCCGCTCAACGACGGCGCCGCCGCGCTCGTCATCATGAGCGACACCAAGGCCCGCGAGCTGGGCCTGACCCCGCTGGCCCGGATCGTGTCCACCGGCGTCTCCGGCCTCTCCCCGGAGATCATGGGCCTCGGCCCGGTCGAGGCGAGCAAGCAGGCCCTGGGGCGGGCCGGCCTGACCGTCGACGACATCGACCTGTTCGAGATCAACGAGGCGTTCGCCGCCCAGGTGATCCCGTCCTACCAGGACCTGGGCATCCCGCTGGAGAAGCTGAACGTCAACGGCGGCGCCATCGCCGTCGGCCACCCCTTCGGCATGACCGGCGCCCGCATCACCGGCACGCTCATCAACTCCCTCCAGTTCCACGACAAGCAGTTCGGTCTGGAGACCATGTGCGTCGGCGGCGGCCAGGGCATGGCGATGGTGATCGAGCGCCTGAGCTGAACCCCGTACGCGTGCGCCGGTGAGTGACCGCCACGGCACAGCGCGTGAGAATCCGGCCCGGCGCCCCCGTTTCCCGGGGTGCCGGGCCGTTCTGTGATCCAAATTCGCCCAGGATGTGACCTACGCCTCGCGGGCGGGGTATCCGCGCAGGTCACGGTCGCCGCACCAGGCGTCCACCCCCCGCCGGACTGTCCGATTCGTGACGTTACGCACTGACAGATGGTTAGTCCGCCCTTCAAGCTGATGTAGGAAGTCGGGGGTCGACTGTGAACCGGGAGTACGTCAGTGAGCGCCATGCCGATCGCCCTGCTGATCACCACGGCCGCCACCGGCGCCGTGGGCGTCGCCGTCCTGCGCAGCGTGCTGGTGCTGCGCCGACAGGTCGCGGCACTGCACACCGAGCTGGCCAGGAGCCGGACCAGGGGCCGTGCCCAGGTCCCGCCCGCCCGCTCGGCGGGAGCCGACGAGATACGCGCCGCCGTCGCGGAGGCGCTCGCCGAGGAGCGGGAGCGCGAGCTGGCCGAGGCGCGGGCCTTCTGGGCCGCCCAGGAGGCGCGTGACGCCGCCGACGGCCCTTCCCTGCTGGGTCTGCCCGACAGCGAGCTGTTCCTGCCCCGGCAGGCCGATTTCGCGGGCCTGGAGCCGGTCGCCGAGCCCGGCGCCGACACCGAGGAGCACGCCGGCGACTCCCCCGAGCTGGCCGCGGCCCGCCGCCGTCACCCCTCGCACCCGGACTTCGTGCCGCACTCCTCGCCCGTGGTGAGCGACCACGAGCGCACGGTGGAGGTGCTGGAGGAGCTGGCAGCCGCGCGCACCGAGCTGACCGACGTCCGTCCGGGCCCGCTGGGCACCCTGGACGTGTACGTGTTCGCCGACGGCACCACGCTGTGCATGACGCCGGGCCACCGCGAGACCGCGGACCGGCTGGCCGAGGCGCTGCGGGCGGGCGAGACGCCGTTCCTGCTGGGCGGCTCCGGCATCTCCGGGGCGTACACGCTGACGTTCTCCTGCGGCGAGGACAGCGTCTACATCCTCGCGGACCGCGTCATCGCCTCGCTGTAGTCGCCGTAGTCGCGGTAACTGACCACCCGGCGCCCCGAAGGCGAAGGCGCCCCGCATCCCGCACGTTCGCGCCCCCGGCGCACACCCCCGCCGCCGTCACACTCCCGCGCGCTCGCGTGCCTCCTCCACGAGCCGGGCGGCTTCCGCCACGTCCTCGTCGCTTTCGAGCACGAGGGCGTAGTCGTGTCCGGCGACGGTGATCTGGTCCGCGGCGGCGAACATCCCGGCGTCCGGCATCTCGCGCGGCTCGGTGCCCGGCTCCTCGACGAGCTGGGTGCGCCGCGCCATCTCCCTGGCCAGGGCGAGCGCCTCGGCCGCCGCTCCCCGCTGGAGCCGGCTCTGCGGCGCGGCCCGCAGACGGTCGGCGAAATGATCCACGGCACGGGTGAAGGGCGTCGTATCAATCACGCGGCGAGCGTACGCGGCGCGGCGGGACTGTTGCCAACGGACGGGCGCTCGGGCACGGTGACCTGAAGGACCGGCTTGTATCCCAGCGTCCGGAGGCGCCGATGTCCCAACTCTTCTCCGCAGAGACCCATCGCAACATGCTCGCCCGCATCCCGCACTGCACCGGTCGTGAGATCTCCGACTGGCTGCGCACCGTCGACGAAGGCCCGGCGCTCGTCCGCTTCGAGGAGAAGGTCAGCTGGCTGAGGCACGAGTACGACCTGGCGTACGGCCACGCCAAGGCGATCGTGCACGAGTACGACCTGAGGAGGGCGGCGCGCAGGCTGCTCTAGCCGGCGCACCACCCTGGAAGGCCCCGTGGACACGGCGAAGGGCCCCGGTGGGAACCGGGGCCCTTCGTCATGCCGTGCGACGGACGCCGGGGCGTCAGTCGCTGTTCAGGATGGAGATGAGACGCAGGAACTCGAGGTAGATCCACACCAGCGTCAGCGTGAGGCCGAAGGCGGCGAGCCAGGCCTCCTCGCGCGGGGCGCCGTAGGCGATGCCGTCCTCGACCTGCTTGAAGTCCAGGGCGAGGAAGCAGGCGCCGAGGATGATGCCGATGACGCCGAAGACGACGCCGAGCGCGCCGCTGCGGAAGCCGAGGCCGTCACCGCCGCCGAACACCGCGAACAGCAGGTTCACGGCCATCAGCAGGACGAAGCCGAGCGCGGCCGCCATCACGAAGCCGTAGAAGCGGCGGTTGACGCGGATCCAGCCGGCCTTGTAGGCCACCAGCACACCGGCGAAGACCGCCATGGTGCCGATCACGGCCTGCATGGCCGCGCCGTCGGCGATGCGGTTGTCGACGATGTTGGAGATGACGCCGAGGAAGACGCCCTCGAACGCGGCGTACGTCAGGATCAGCGCGGGCGTGGGCTTGCGCTTGAAGGACTGCACGAGCGCCAGGACCATGCCGATCAGCGCGGCGCCGATGCCGATGCCGTACGACCGGCTGATGTTGGCGTCGTCGACCGGCAGCAGCGCCCAGGAGAGCGCCGCGGTGACGATGAGCACGCCGAGCGTGGTGCCCGTGCGCATCACGACGTCGTCGATGGTCATCCGGCCGGTGGTGGCCGGCGCCTGCGGCGGCGCGCCGTACTGCTGCTGCTGCGCGTACGGGTTCTGCGCGTACGGGTTGCCCGTCGGCTGCGCGTACGGGTTGGCCTGCGTGGCGACGGCGGGGCCCCCGGCCTGCGGCGCGGTGTTGAAGCCCGCGTAGCCGTTGTCGCGGCCGAACCCCCGTCGCGAGAAGACCGGGTTGCTGCTCCTCATTTCACTCCTCCATGGCCACTCGGTGCGGCCTTGGCTCAAGAGTAATAGGTAGGCAAAGGAATGACCCTAGTGCTTGGGGAGGATCTTTCCCTCGTTGTGCTGGGCAACACGCTACGCGGCCGGGTGATTCCCTTCACCACGGGTGACGGACCGGTACGAAGCCGGTACATGCCCGGGACCCCCCGGAGATCATCCGTTCATTCCGCCCCGACGATCGCGTGGTGGCCCGAGACGTCCAGGGCGGGCCCGGGCAGCGGGATGCGCACCGGCCGGGCGGTCCGCGGGGCGTGGTCGCCGAGCATCAGCCCGGAGCCCCAGGCCCACAGTCCGCCGGAGGTGTCGATGGCGTACCCGGTGAGCCCGTGGGCCGCGATCCGGCGGATCTCGGGCAGTCCGTCCACCCGGACCGGTCGCGCGGAGGTGTGGTCCGAGCGGTCCCCGTCGCCGAGGGCGCCGCTCGCGCCCCGCCCCCAGGCCCGCACCGTGCCGTCCCGGTCGAGGGCGTAGGCGACGTCCGACCCGCCGGCCACCTGGACGACGTCCTTCAATCCCCCCACCAGCACCGGGCGCCCCGACTGGCCGCCGCGCGGCTCGACGCCCAGCAGTCCGTGGGCGTTCCCGCCCCAGGCGCAGACCCGGCCGTCCGCCGTCGCCGCGACCACCGCCCCGCCGGCCGAGGCCACGTCGACGACGCCCCGCACGCCGTCGACGGTGGTGAGCCGGGTGCTGTCGCGGTCGCCGAGGACGTCGGTCAGGTTGACGCCCCAGCCGAGGACCCGGCCGTCGTCGCGCAGCGCGAAGGCGTTCAGCGCGCCCGGTCCCATGGCGGCCACCCCCTTGACCCCGGGCACCGGCTCCGGCCGGGTCACCCCGTCGTACCCCTCCCGTTTCCCGGCCCTGACCAGGAACCTGTCCGCGCCCCACGCCATGACGGTGCCGTCGCGCAGCACCACGTAGAAGGTGGGGCCGCTGCTGTACACCGCGTGCGCGGGGCCGATCCCCGTGACCTGCCGGGGTACGGCGAGGTAGTGGCGCTCCCGCGATCCGTGGCCGAGGGAGCCGTCGACGTTGGTGCCGTACGACCACACGGTGCCGTCGGCGCGCACGGCGACCACGGTGTACCCGCTGTCCGCGATCGACACGACGTCGGTCAGTCCGGGCACGGGTCCCTCCCCGGGCGTGCCCTCGGGGGCCTGGAAGGGCGGGGCCCAGGCCCACACCGTCCCCGACGGCCGCACCTCCTGCCGCTCGGGCCGGGCGGCGCTTCCTTCCGGGCACGCCGGTGCCTTGAGCACGGCGAGATCCGCCTTGCTGCACCCGGCCAGCGAGAGCACCGCGGCGCCCGCGACCACCGCCCGCAGCCAGAGAACGCCGGCCATACGACACCCCCGTCGACGAAGTGAACTCCTCACCCCGCCAACGGTGCCGGTCACGGGCCGAGCCCGGTATGCGCGCTGCTGCTCAACCTCCCCACGGTCCCTGAGTACGCGCACTCAGCACACGCGTCTCGGCGCGAGGAGGGGAGAAAAAGGAGGCGTAGTGGTGCCCGGAGCCGGACTTGAACCGGCACGCCCGCTCAGGGGCAGCGAGGTTTAAGCTCGCCGTGTCTGCATTCCACCATCCGGGCAGGCCGTGGGCTCCGCTTCGCGGTTCCGAGCCTATCGGTGACCCTCCCCCCGCCAGCGGCAGGATGGGCCGATCTTGTCTTATTTTATTGGCGCCTGAGGGACCATCAGACACCGGAACGCACCGTCAGCACCCGCCACCAGCCTTGCGTGTGACGAGGCCCCTCGCACGCGGAATGACGGAATTTCACCGTCCGAACAGGGCGCCCCACCCGTTCCCCGGACCGACCCGGGTAGGGGTCCCCCGTCATCCCCAGGTATGACCCGGCGCCCGGCGCTCCGTCCCGAGTCGCCCCAAGGAACCGGAGCTGCGGCTGACTACGCGGCGGCGAAGCCACGCGACGATGGTGACGTCCTCGAAACACCCCGTCCTGACAGGAGCCCATCCGTGACCACCGCCCCCCTTGCCGACCGGACCACCGCCGTGGCCGCGCGCGCCACGGAGCTGTCGAAGATCTACGGTCAGGGCGAGACCCGGGTGGTCGCCCTGGACCGGGTCTCCGTCGACTTCCGGCAGGCCGAGTTCACCGCGATCATGGGCCCGTCCGGGTCCGGCAAGTCCACGCTGATGCACTGCGTCGCCGGGCTCGACACCTTCTCCTCCGGCTCCGTGCGCATCGGCGACACCGAGCTGGGCGCGCTCAAGGACAAGCAGCTCACGCGGCTGCGCCGGGACAAGATCGGCTTCATCTTCCAGGCGTTCAACCTGCTGCCGACGCTGAACGCCCTGGAGAACATCACGCTTCCCATGGACATCGCGGGCCGCAAGCCCGACAAGGAGTGGCTGGACACCGTGATCCGGATGGTCGGCCTGTCCGACCGGCTGGGCCACCGGCCGGCCCAGCTCTCCGGCGGCCAGCAGCAGCGCGTCGCGGTGGCGCGGGCGCTGGCGTCCCGGCCCGAGATCGTCTTCGGCGACGAGCCGACCGGCAACCTCGACTCCCGCTCCGGCGCCGAGGTGCTCGGCTTCCTGCGCAACTCCGTGCGCGAGCTGGGCCAGACGGTGGTCATGGTGACCCACGACCCGGTGGCCGCCGCCTACGCGGACCGGGTGGTCTTCCTCGCGGACGGCCGGATCGTCGACGAGCTGTACGGGCCGACGGCCGACTCGGTGCTGGACCGCATGAAGCGGTTCGACGCCAAGGGCCGCACCAGCTGACCCCGCCCCCGCCGCCCGCTCGCCCCTCCCTCGTACCGTCTGGACAGAGAAGACCCATGTTCCGTACCGCCTTGCGCAACGTCTTCGCGCACAAGGCCAGGCTGTTGATGACCGTGCTCGCCGTGATGCTCGGCGTGGCGTTCGTGTCGGGCACCCTGGTCTTCGCGGACACCCTCTCCAACGCCTTCCGCAACCAGTCGGCGAAGAGCTACGACGACGTCGCCGTCGCCGTCACCTCGTACGCCGACCCGGACAACCCCGAGGAGGAGCCCGGCCTGTCCGGCAAGGTCCTCGACCGGATCTCCGCCGTGGACGGCGTGGCCGGGGTGTACGGCCGTGTCGAGGGCTTCGCCGGTGTCGCCGACCCCGACGGGAAGCTGATCGGCGTCGGCTGGTCCAACAAGGGCTCCAACTTCGCGCCCGGCGAGGACGGCAAGGACCCCGCGTACACGTTCACCGACGGCTCCGGCCCGGTGCGGGACGGCCAGATCGCCCTCGACGAGGAGTCCGCGGCCAAGGGCGAGTACGAGGTGGGCGACCGGGTGCGCGTCGCGACCAACGGCCCGGTGAAGGAGTACACCCTCAGCGGTGTGTTCACCACCGAGGACGGCGCCGTCAACGCCGGCGGCAGCCTCGTCCTCTTCGACACCGCCGTCGCCCAGAAGCAGTACCTCGAGCAGGGCTACTTCGAGGACGCCACCGTCGTCGCGGCGCCCGGCGCGGACGACGCGACGATCCTCGCCGCGGTCGAGCCGCTGCTGCCGGACACCGCGGAGGCGCAGACCGGCACGGCGCTCGCGGACGAGCAGGCCGACCAGATCGAACAGGGCATGGGCAACCTCAAGCAGGTTCTGCTCGGCTTCGCGGGCATCGCGCTGTTCGTGGGCGTCTTCCTGATCTCCAACACGTTCACGATGCTGGTCGCGCAGCGCACCAAGGAGGTCGCCCTGATGCGCGCGGTCGGCGCGTCACGCCGGCAGATCACCCGCTCGGTGCTCGCCGAGGCCGCGGTGGTGGGTCTGGTGGCCTCGGCCGTCGGCTTCGCCCTCGGCGTGGGGCTGGCCGTCGGGCTGCGCTCCGGGATGGCCGCGTTCGACATGAAGATGCCGGACGGCCCGCTGGTCCTGTCCGCCACTCCGGTGGTGTCTGCGTTCGCGGTGGGCGTGCTGATCACGGTGTTCGCCGCCTGGCTGCCCGGCCGCCGGGCCGCGAAGATCCCGCCGGTGGCGGCGATGAACAGCCTCCACGCGGTGGCCACCACCAAGTCGCTGGTGCTGCGCAACTCCATCGGCGCGGCGATCACCGCGCTCGGCGCGGCGGGCATCGTGGCGGGTGCCTCGGCCGGCGGCGACGACGGCCGGATGTACATCGGCGCGGGCGCGTTCCTCGCCCTGGTCGGCGTGATCGTCCTGATCCCGCTGCTGTCCCGGCCCGTGATCGCGCTCGTCCGTCCGCTGCTCGTCGGCCCCTTCGGCGTGGCCGGCAAGCTGGCCGGCCAGAACGCGGTCCGCAACCCGCGCCGCACCGGCGCCACCGCCTCCGCGCTGGCGATCGGGCTGACCCTGGTGACCGGCCTGTCGGTGCTCGGCGTCACGGTCGGCGCCGCCCTCGACAAGATGACCACGGACAACATCAAGGCCGACTACATGGTCTCGATGGCCAACGGCGGCGACCTCGACCAGTCCGCGCTGACCGCGCTGGAGAAGGCCAAGGGCGTCTCGGCCCTCTCCCCGCAGCAGGACGCCTACCTCCAGGCCGGTGGCGACTACGTCTCCGCCTCCGCGGTCACCCCGGGCGACATCCAGCAGGTCCTGAACGTCGACGTCGTCAGCGGCGACATCGGCTCACTCGCCGAGGGGCAGATCGCGGTCGCCGAGAAGACGGCGAAGGGCAAGGGCTGGAAGCCCGGCGACCGCATCCCGTTCACCTTCGCCGACGAGAAGAAGGCGACGCTGACGGTCGGCGCCGTCTACAAGGACAGCGAGTTCCTCTCGCCCGTCCTCATCGACACCGCCGTGGTGAACGAGCACGAGGCGAAGCCGTACATCCCGCAGATCTTCGTGAAGGTCGACGGCGGCCAGACCGCGGCGAACGAGCAGGTCCTCGTCGACGCGCTGGGCGACAACCCCGCCATCACCGTCATGGACCGCCAGGACATCCGCGACGAGTTCGGCGGCGCCATCAACACCCTGCTGAACGTCATGTACGGGCTGCTGGCGATGGCGCTGATCATCGCGGTGCTCGGCGTCGTCAACACCCTCGCGATGTCCGTCTTCGAGCGGCAGCAGGAGATCGGCATGCTGCGGGCGATCGGTCTGGACCGGCGCCGGGTGAAGCGGATGGTCCGGCTGGAGGCCGTCGTCATCTCGGTGTTCGGCGCGGTGGTCGGCATCGGCCTCGGCACGTTCCTCGGCTGGGCGATCGGCGAGACCGTCGCCGAGGAGATCCCGGGGTACGCGCTGGTCATGCCCTGGGACCGGATCGGGATCTTCGTGGTGCTGGCCGGTCTTGTGGGCGTCCTGGCCGCCCTGTGGCCGGCCCGCAACGCCGCCCGGCTGAACATGCTGACCGCGATCAAGACGGAGTGACCGCGTCACGACGCACCGAGGGCCGGGCCTCCCGTAGGGGGAGCCCGGCCCTTCGCGTCGGGTGCGGGTCAGGCCGCGCCGGGCGGGCCCCACACACGGGCCCGCAGCGGCATCCCGGAGGCGCCCTGGCCGGGCGTGCGCACGGCGACGACCTGATTGACGCCGATGCGGTTGTGCTCGAAGGCGAGCGCGGACGCGGCCATGTAGAGCTGCCACACGCGGGTCCGTCCCGGACCGGCGAGCGTCGCCGCGCGCGCCCAGGCGGACTCCAGGTTCGCCACCCAGCGGCGCAGGGTGAGGGCGTAGTGCTCGCGGAGCGACTCCACGTCGCGGACCTCGAAGCCGGCGCGCTCCAGCAGGGAGACGGTGGTGCCGAGCGGGGCCAGTTCGCCGTCGGGGAAGACGTAGGCGTCGATGAACTCGTCGACCTGGTACGACGACTCGTCGCGCTGCGGGCGGCGGGCGATCTGGTGGTTGAGCAGCCGGCCACCGGGCCTGAGGAGCCGGTGCAGGGTGGTGGCGTACTCCAGGTACCGCTCGGAGCCGACGTGTTCGGCCATGCCGATGGAGGAGATCGCGTCGTAGGGGCCGTCCGCGACGTCCCGGTAGTCCTGGACGCGGATCTCGATGCGGTCGGTGAGCCCCTCCTCGGCGATCCGCTTGCGGGCGTAGGCGGCCTGTTCCTGGGAGAGGGTGATCCCGACGACGTTCACCCCGTGCTCGCGGGCCGCGTGGATCGCCATGGAGCCCCAGCCGCAGCCGACGTCCAGCAGCCGCTGCCCGGGCCGCAGGGCGAGCTTGCGGGCGACCAGTTCGAGCTTGTCGTGCTGCGCCTGTTCGAGGGTGCCCTCCGGGGGCGGGGCGGGCCAGTAGGCGCAGGAGTACACCATGGACGGGCCGAGGACGATCTCGTAGAACTCGTTGCCGACGTCGTAGTGGTGGCTGACGGCGCGCTTGTCGCTGTGCTTGGTGTGCAGTCCGCGGCGGGACCGGCGGACCTCCTCGCGGGGCGGGGCGGGCGGCAGCGGCGGGCCCGCCATCGCGAACAGCCGGCGCACCGCGGACCGGAACTGCGGGTCGCGCAGGGCCTGGGCGAGGGTACGGGCGTCCTCGTCCCGCTCCCAGATGAGCCCGGAGAGCAGGTCGAGCGCGGTGTAGAGGTCGCCCTCGACCGTCAGGTCGCCGGCCACCCAGGCGCGGGCCAGGCCCAGTTCGCCGGGCTTGAACAGCAGGCGGCGCAGGGCGCGGCGGTTGCGCACGACGAGGACGGGGGTCTGCGGAGGGCCGGCTTCCGACCCGTCCCAGGCGCGGATACGCACGGGAAGGGGTGAGCCGAGCAACTGCTCGAGGATGCCTTTCAGCCGCGAGGCGGCGTCTGCCATGGTGTACACCTCCGTGACCGGATCCCGGAATGTCGTCACCACGTAAACACCTGGGCGCGGCCCTGACAGTCCCCGGCGCGCGTCATCTTCGGGCAAAAACGGAACGCGACCCGCCGGGAGTCGCCCCCGGAACACGCCGAAGGGGCCGCCCGCACCACGGATGGCGGGCGGCCCCTTCGGGGGTGACCTACGGATGACCTCGGAGGTGGCTCCGGGTCAGGAGGCCTTGGCCTCGGTCTTCTTCGGCTCCTGCGCGGCGGCGGGCGCCGGGGCCGGCTTGGCGGCCTCGTAGAACTCCTCGCGCGGGGACTCGATCGCGCCGAGCGACACGACCTCGCGCTTGAGGAACATGCCGAGGGTCCAGTCGGCGAAGATCCGGATCTTGCGGTTCCAGGTCGGCATGGCCATGCCGTGGTAACCACGGTGCATGTACCAGGCCAGCCGGCCCTTCAGCTTGATCTTGAACTTGCCCATCACGATCATCGCGACGCCCTTGTGCAGGCCGAGGCCCGCGACCGCGCCCTTGTTGGCGTGGCTGTACTCCTTCTGCGGGAAGCCCCGCATGCCGGAGATCACGTTGTCGCCGAGGACCTTGGCCTGGCGCAGCGCGTGCTGGGCGTTCGGCGGGCACCAGGCGTTCTCGTTGCCGCCCTTGCGGCCCACGAGGTCCGGCACCTGGGCGTTGTCGCCCGCGGCCCAGATGTAGTCGGTGCCCTTGACCTGGAGCGTCGGCTCGGTGTCGACGTGGCCGCGGGGACCGAGCGGCAGGCCGAAGCGGGCCAGCGCCGGGTTGGGCTTGACGCCCGCGGTCCACACGATGGTGCCGGCGTCGACCTCGAGGCCGTTCTTCAGCACCACGTGTCCGTCGACGCAGGAGTCCATGGAGGTGGACAGGTAGACCTCGACGCCTCGGCTCTCGAGGTGCTCCTTGCCGTACGTGCCGAGCTTGGGACCCACCTCGGGGAGGATCTTGTCGGCGGCGTCGACGAGGATGAAGCGCATGTCCTCGCGGGACACCGTCTTGTAGTACTTGGCCGCGTCCCGGGCCATGTCCTCGACCTCGCCGATGGTCTCCGCGCCGGCGAAGCCGCCGCCCACGAAGACGAAGGTGAGCGCCTTGCGCCGGATCTCCTCGTCCGTGGTGGAGTCGGCCTTGTCGAGCTGCTCGAGGACGTGGTTGCGCAGGCCGATGGCCTCCTCGACGCCCTTCATGCCGATGCCCTGCTCGGCGAGGCCGGGGATCGGGAAGGTGCGGGAGACCGCGCCGAGCGCGATCACCAGGTAGTCGAAGGGCAGCTCGTACGCCTCGCCCACCAGGGGGGCGATCGTGGCGACCTTGCGGTCCTGGTCGATGGTGGTGACCCGGCCGGTGAGGACCTCCGCCTTGGGAAGCACGCGCCGCAGGGGGACGACGACGTGCCGCGGGGAGATGCTGCCGGCGGCGGCTTCGGGGAGGAAGGGCTGGTAGGTCATGTACGACCGCGGGTCGACGACGGTGACGGTCGCCTCGCCGTAACGCATCTTCTTCTGGATGCGCCGAGCTGCGTACAGGCCTACGTACCCACCGCCTACTACGAGGATCCTGGGACGCTCCGTGGTGCTCATGCCATCGAGTATCCACCCGTCCGAGGGGGGTACCTCGTGCGCCCCTTCACAAGCTTCGACAGGGCCTGTGCTACACTCCCGCGCTTCTTGATCCAGATCACAGTTCGGACCGGGAACCGGGCAAGCGCTTGACGCGTTGTCAATGCCGCGTGAGCTGCCTCTCTGCCGCCTCGGCAGGCCCGTGAGGCCGGCCGGCGGGCCGGTGCGACCGGGGGGCGCGAACCCCCCGCGACCACCTTCTGAACGTGTTCAAAGGGGTGTTGAGCGCCCGAACGGGTCAATCGGCCCCGCTTCTTCGCCCTCCCGGGGCCAATTCCTTGTGAAGAACTTCACGAACTTTCCCGGAGGGGTCCGCCCCGAGGGGCCCGTAGGCCCCCCGGACACCGCTCAAACGCTGTTCCGACTGCTCAGCGGAGTGCTACCGGCCGGCAGCGGAGGAGCCCTGGGCCACGGACCAGGCGATGCCGTCGAGGATGTCGTGCTCGGACACCACGACCTCCTCCGCGCCCGTCCGTTCCATGATCGCCAGCAGGACCAGGGCGCCCGCGCCGATCACGTCGACCCGGCCCGGGTGCATGGAGGGCACCGCCGCCCGTTCGGCGTGGGTGGAGCGCAGCAGCCACTCGGTGATCTCGCGGACCCGCTCCCGGGAGACGCGGGAGTGGTGGATGGCCTCGGAGTCGTACTCGGGCAGCTCCTGGGCGATCGCCGACACCGTGGTGACGGAGCCCGCCAGCCCCACCAGCGTCCGCGCCTCGCGCAGCGGCACCGTCTCCTCCGCCCGGTCCAGGGCGGCCTCGATGTCGGCGCGCATCGCCGCGATCTGCTCCTCGGTGGGCGGGTCCGTCACGGCCCCGTCCCGCACCAGGTGGCGCTCGGTCATCCGGACGCAGCCGACGTCCACGGAGCGGGCGGCGCGCACGTGGTCGTCGCCGACGACGAACTCGGTGGAGCCGCCGCCGATGTCCACCACCAGGAACGGCCGGTGCAGGTCCGCGCGGCCGGTCAGCTCCTTGGTGGCGCCCGTGAAGGAGAACTCCGCCTCCTGGTCTCCGGTGATCACCTCGGGCTCCACGCCCAGGATGTCCACCACCCCGCGCACGAAGTCGTCGCGGTTCTCGGCGTCACGGGAGGCGGAGGTGGCGACGAAGCGCAGGTGCTCCGAGGCGCCGTGCTTCTCGATGATCTCCGCGTACTCGCGGCAGGCGGCGAAGGTGCGCTCCAGCGCCTCGGGCGCCAGCCGGCCGGTGCGGTCGACGCCCTGGCCGAGCCGCACGATCGTCATCCGCCGGTCCAGATCGGTGAGTTCGCCCGTCGCCGGGTCGGCGTCGGCCACCAGCAGGCGGATGGAGTTGGTGCCGCAGTCGACGGCGGCGACCCGGGTCACTGGGCGCCCTCCTCGGCCGCGGGCGTCACGCAGGGGCCCTTGCTCCACCACTCCGGCAGCATCGCCAGCGCCTCGTCGCCGAGCGGATTGACGCCCGGCCCGGCGGCCAGCGAGTGCGCGACGAGCACGTGCAGGCACTTCACCCGGTCCGGCATGCCGCCCGCGCTGGGGAAGTTCTTCAGCTCCTCGATCTCGTCGCGGCGCCGGACGTAGTCCTCGTGCGCGGCGCGGTAGGCGGCCGCCAGCTCCGGGTCGGCGGCCAGCCGCTCGGTCATCTCCTTCATCACGCCGTTCGCCTCCAGCGTGCCGATCGCGGAGCTCGCCCGCGGGCACGTCAGGTAGTACAGCGTCGGGAAGGGCGTGCCGTCGGGCAGCCGCGGCGCGGTCTCCACGACGTCCGGCTGCCCGCAGGGACAGCGGTGCGCGATGGCGCGCAGCCCGCGCGGGGGACGGCCGAGCTGCTGCTTGAAGGCCGCGACGTCCGCGTCGGTGGGCTCGGTACGCGATGTCGTGGGCGGAGGGGTGTCCATACGTGTCTTTCTGCGGTGTTCCGTCGGGTCACTGGGCGGCGGCGTCGGCCTTGTCGACGCCGTCCCAGACGTTGGCGTACCAGGGGCGGTCGGCGGCCCTCAGGTCGCCGCGCGCGGTGCCGGCGCCGGCCGGGTCGACGACGATGTAGCCGGTCTCCCCCGGCATGACGTAGTGCAGGCGCCTGCGGATCTCCTGCTCGGCGTACGCGTCGTCCTGCCAGCGGGCCTTGAGGTCGCGCAGCCGCTCCACCCGCCGGCGGGTCTCGTCCTGTTCCTTCTGCTGGTCGGCGATCTCCGCGCGCTGGGAGACGTACTGCCGCATCGGGTAGGCGAGGGCCACGACCAGGGAGCACAGGACCAGGGCGAGCAGGGCCGCGCGGCCGGTCAGCCGGGAGCGCCGGGCCTGCCGCTTGGTCTGCGAGCGGTAGACCCGGGCCGCGGTCTGCTCACCGATCAGCCGGATCCTGGTCGCGGTGGAGAAACGGTCCCGGTCCTTCACCGCCATGTTCCCGCCTCTCGTTCGCTTCCCTACGCGCGTACGTCCCCGCACACGGTACGGGACCGGGTACGGGGACGTACGTACGACGCTGCCTCTTACGGGGCGGGTCAGCCCTTGAAGCGGGGGAAGGCGCTGCGGCCGGCGTACACCGCGGCGTCGTCGAGGATCTCCTCGATGCGCAGCAGCTGGTTGTACTTGGCGACGCGCTCGGAGCGGGCCGGGGCGCCGGTCTTGATCTGGCCGCAGTTGGTGGCGACGGCGAGGTCGGCGATGGTGACGTCCTCGGTCTCGCCGGAGCGGTGGGACATCATGCACTTGAAGCCGTTGCGCTGGGCCAGCTCGACGGCGTCCAGGGTCTCGGTGAGCGAGCCGATCTGGTTGACCTTCACCAGCAGGGCGTTGGCGGCGCCCTCCTCGATGCCGCGGGCCAGGCGCTCGGGGTTGGTGACGAACAGGTCGTCGCCGACGAGCTGGACCTTGTCGCCGAGCTTGTCGGTGATGGTCTTCCAGCCCTCCCAGTCGTCCTCGAACAGCGGGTCCTCGATGGACACGAGCGGGTACGCGTCGACGAGCTCCGCGTAGTACTCGGTCATCTCGGCCGCCGAGCGCTCCTTGCCCTCGAAGGTGTAGACGCCGTCCTTGTAGAACTCGGAGGCGGCCACGTCGAGGGCCAGGGCGATCTGCTCGCCGGGGGTGTAGCCGGCCTCCTTGATCGCCTCGAGGATGAGGTCGAGGGCCTCACGGTTGGAGCCGAGGTTCGGGGCGAAGCCGCCCTCGTCGCCGAGGCCGGTGGCCAGGCCCTTGTTCTTCAGGACCTTCTTCAGGGTGTGGTAGACCTCGGCGCCCCAGCGCAGCGCCTCGGAGAAGGACTCCGCGCCGATCGGGGCGATCATGAACTCCTGGATGTCCACGTTGGAGTCGGCGTGCGAGCCGCCGTTCAGGATGTTCATCATCGGTACCGGCAGCAGGTGCGCGTTCGGGCCGCCCAGGTAGCGGAACAGCGGCAGGTCGCTGGCCTCGGAGGCGGCGTGGGCGACGGCGAGGGAGACGCCGAGGATGGCGTTGGCGCCGAGCGAGCCCTTGTTGTCGGTGGCGTCCAGGTCGAACATCGCCTGGTCGATCAGGCGCTGCTCGGTGGCGTCGTAGCCGACGAGCTCCGGGCCGATCTGCTCGATGACGGCCAGGACGGCCTTCTCGACGCCCTTGCCCAGGTAACGGCCTGCATCACCGTCACGGAGTTCGATGGCCTCGAAGGCGCCGGTGGAGGCGCCGGACGGGACGGCGGCACGACCCGTGCTGCCGTCGTCGAGGCCGACCTCGACCTCGACCGTGGGGTTGCCTCGGGAGTCCAGGATTTCCCGGGCTACGACGACGTCGATGGACGGCACGAGCATCTCCTTCTTGGGATGTGACGCGGGTGAGCGGGGCCGCGGGGGCCCTGCGGGTCCGAGCCTAACCGGCTCCGGGCGATCGGCCATCTCGCCGCCCGCCTCATGGACAGAACCGAGAGTAAATTGTTTCTGAACGGAACAAAGCCCGTTCGGGAAACCGTGACCTGAATGCGTCCGGACATGACCCCGCCCCGGTGCGTACGGGGGAAGAAACGCACCGGGGCGGGGAGCCCGTGGGGACGGGGAGGGACCTGGCGGTCTGCCCTTACTTCAGGTGCAGCTGCTGGCCCGGGTAGATGAGGTCGGCGTCGTCGACGATGTCGTCGTTCAGGTCGAACAGCTTCGCCCAGCCGCCCTTGACGTCGTGCTCCTCGGCGATCGAGCTGAGGGTGTCGCCCTTGACGACCTTGTACTCGCCGTCGCCCTTCTCGACCTTCGTGCCGGTCGGGGTGGTGACGGTCTTCTTCTCGGCCGTGTCGGCCTTCTGCTCGGCCGGGGCGGCCGGGCGCTCGGCGGAGCGGGAGGCCTTCTGCTCGCTCTCACGCGACTCGGTGGAGCCGGACTCCTGCGCGGAGCCCTCGGCGGAGCCGCCGTCGTAGGAGGCGTTGGACAGGCCGGTGCCGCAGACCGGCCAGGCGCCCTTGCCCTGGCCCGCGAGGACCTTCTCGGCGATCTCGATCTGCTGGGCCTTGGAGGCCTGGTCGGCGCTGGCGGCGTACTGGGTGCCGCCGTACGCGGCCCACGTGGAGGCGGAGAACTGCAGACCGCCGTAGTAGCCGTTGCCGGTGTTGATGGACCAGTTGCCGCCGGACTCGCACTGGGCGACGGCGTCCCACTCGGACGCGGTGGCGGCGGAGGCGGTGCCGGACGCCATGAGCGGGCCGGCGACGGCGGCGCCGGTCACACCGGCGATGGCGATGGCGCGAGTGGCCTTGGACGGACGACGGTGCTTGCCCTTGCCGGAAAACAGCATGGATGGATCCCCTCACCGACGCCTGCGAGGTGAGCTGTCGGGTTCGGGCCGGTTGAGTTGCCCGGCCACGTCCCTCCCGGGACGCGGCTTCACCCCAAGCCGTACCGGACGTGAACCGTCCGGGTCCGGCGCTTACCTGGGTCCCCCGCTCCTGCCTACGGCGCATGACGCGACGACTGTTCCCGTGCTGCCACTGGCAGGATTCGGCGTGGCGGCAGCCGGGGCCCGCGGTGGCGAGCGGTCACGACCGTAAGCACGCGTCGCACGGAAAGACAAAGACGATCAGGGCTTCTGAGACCTATCTCTCACAGTCTTTATTACGGACAATCAGCCCTTTTCACTCCGCCAACTCCCGCCGGGCGGAGGGGTCTTCGACTGCCGCCCTTCGCCCCTTATTCGCCGGTTTCGGCGCCGTCCTCGACGTCCACCAGGAGGCGTTCGCCGGGCAGGATGAGGTTCGGGTCGTCGCCGATGACCTGCTGGTTCTCGACGTAGAGCGCCGTCCATCCGCCGGTGAGGGCAAGGGAGTCGGCGATGGAGGTCAGGCTGTCGCCGGTCTGCACGGTGTAGCGGTCGTCGCTGATGCCCGCGGGCCTGTCCGTGGGGCGCGAGGCGTGCCGGCCGGACGACGGGGTCCCGGCGTCGGCGCTCTCCTCCTCCGGGGCGCTGGGGCCGCGGTGGCGGCCCGAGCCGGTGTCCTCGGACTCGGTGGCCTCCGAAGAACCGGTGCTCTGCCCCGACTTGTCCGACTCGTCACCTTCGGGGGTGGCGGAGGCGGACGGGGAGGCGCCGGCGTCCGTGCCGCTCTCCTTCTCGTCGGACGAACCGGATGTCGCCGACGGAGAGGGTGAAGTGGGCGAAGCGGGCGAATCGCCGCTTTCCGGCGAACCGGACGGGGTGGTGGTGCCGTCGGTCCGGGAGTCGCCCTGCGTCGCGTCGGTGGTCGGCACGCCCGGGTCGACGTTCGGGGACGCGGTGTCCTGGTTCAGACCCGTGAGCAGGCCGCAGGCGCGCCACTTGCCGACGCCCTGGTCGGCGAGGATTCTCTCGGCCACGGTGATCTGCTGGTTGCGGCTGGCCTCGTCGGCGCTGGGCGCGAACTCCGTGCCGCCGTAGTTCTCCCAGTCGTCCTGGGTCAACTGAAGGCCGCCGTAGTAGCCGTTGCCGGTGTTCTGGCTCCAGGAGCCGCCGCTCTCGCACTCCGCGACCCGGTCCCAGGTGTCGCCGTCCGCCGCGCTGGCGGCGCCCGCCCCGAGGAGCGGGATCGCGATCGCGGAGCCGGTCACGCCGGCGGCGACGAGCAGAGCCGGAGCCTGACGAGGGCGACGGTGTCGGCCGTTCCCGGAGAGCATGCGGAAGCCTTTCACTCGGCGACAAGAACCGGCACGGGCGAGCAGAACTGTGCGGCGCGCCGTACTTGATGGGTGAACGTATAGGCAGACGATCACTTGTCACAAGTTCATGCCGTGCAGATCACATGGAGATCACAGAGTTGAGCACGTCTCAGGTTTCCGCGCACCGGCCCCCGGGCACGGACAGGAAGGTCAGGTCTGTCCTGAACGCGGAGGGGAGAATTCCACCGGAAGCGTGCGGAGTCCGCGCATGATGAGGCCGCCGCGCCAGCGCAGTTCGGCCGGGTCGACGGCCAGCCGCAGATCCGGAAGGCGCGTCAGGAGCGTGGCGAGCGCGGTCTGTCCCTCCAGGCGCGCGAGCGGGGCGCCCAGGCAGTAGTGGATGCCGTGCCCGTACCCCAGGTGCTGGTTGTCCCGGCGGGCCAGGTCCAGAGTGTCCGGGTCGGCGAACCGCTCCGGGTCCCGGTCGGCCGCGGCCAGCACGACGAGCACCGGGTCGCCGGCCGCGATCCGCTGCCCGCCGATGACGACCGGCTCGGTGGCGAACCGCCAGGTCGCCAGCTCCACCGGGCCGTCGTAGCGCAGCAGTTCCTCCACCCCCGTCTCCAGCAGAGCGCGGTCGCCCTCGGCCAGCGCCCGTTGCAGCCGCCGGCGCTGCTCCGGGTGGGTGAGCAGGGCGTAGGTGCCGTTGCCGATGAGGTTGACGGTGGTCTCGAAGCCGGCGAAGAGGAGGATGAACGCCATCGCGGCGGCCTCGTTCTCCGTGAGGTGCGCGCCGTGGTCGGAGGCGCGGATCAGCCCCGAGATGAGGTCCTCGCCGGGAACGGGTTCGGCGGGCAGCTCCTCCCGCTTGCGGTGGATCAGCTCGGCGAGGTAGCCGCGCATCTTCTTGACCGACCGGGCCACCCCGCCGCGGGGGCCGCCGCCGTGACGGATCATCATGCCCGCCCAGTCCCGGAAGTCGTCCTGGTCCTCGCGGGGGACGCCGAGGAGGTCGCAGATGGCGTAGATGGGGAGGGGGAAGGCGAAGTCGTGGATGAGGTCGGCGGTGCCGCTGCCGCTGGCGGTGAACTGTTCGATGAGGTCGTCGGTGAGCTCTTGGACCCGGGGGGCGAACTCGGCCACGCGGCGGGGGGTGAACGCCTTGCTGACCAGGCGGCGCAGGCGGGTGTGGTCCGGTGGGTCGATGTTCAGCAGGTGCGTCATCAGGTCGGCCTGCCGCTCGCCGGGGATGCCGGTCCTGCCCTTGGCGTGGGCGGGCTCGTCGTGGTGCGCGGGGTTCTTGGACAGGCGGGTGTCGGCGAGGGTCTGCCGGGCGTCGGCGTACCGGGTGACCAGCCAGGCGTCCACCCCGCTGGGGAGTTTCGTCCTGTGTACGGGGGCGTGTTCGCGGAGCCAGGCGTAGGCGGGGTAGGGGTTGGCGGCGAACTCCCAGGTGAACAGGTCGGGGGCAGTGCCCTGGGGGGCGGGGGGTGACTGGTCGGGCATGGGGTGACCCTAACGGGCGGGGGGTTGCGGGCCGGGGGCTCGTGCGGGTGGGGACGTGGCTGGTCGCGCAGTTCCCCGCGCCCCTGGGGGGACGGTGGTTCGGGTCGCGGGCCCGTGCGGGTGCGTGGGGCTTGATCGCGCAGTTCCCCGCGCCCCTTCGGGGGCGGTACGCGTCGCGGACACGTGCCGGAGGGCGGGGGTTGATCGCGCAGTTCCCCGCGCCCCTTCGGGGGCGGTTCGCGTTGTGGGTGCGCGCGGGTGCGTGGGGGCTGGGCGCGCAGTTCCCCGCGCCCCTTGAGGGGTGTGCCCTCAGGGGCGCGGGGAACTGCGCGAACGGGAGGTCAGGCGCGGGCGGCTTGTTGTCTCGCGCGGATCACATCCCCCAGGGGCGCGGGGAACTGCGCAACCGGGGTTCGGGGGCGGAGCCCCCGAGGGGGGAGGTCAGGCGCGCGCGGCTGATTCCGTGGCGCGGATCGCGTCCCTGTAGACCCGGGCGGCAGCCCGAAGCGCCGCCTCCGCGTCGACCCCCTCCGCCTCCGCCCGCGCCGCCAGCGCCAGCAACTCGTAGCCGACGCCCTCCCCCGAGGGCAGAGGAACGGCGAGGCCCGCCCCGCGGACCCGTGCCGCCAGCTTCGCGGCGAGGGCCAGCGCCGGCTGCCCCACCGGCACCCCGTCCGTGACGGACTCCCTCCGCTTCTCCTCCGCCTTCGTCCGCATCCAGTGCGCCTTGACCTCCTCCGGCGTCCGCGCCGTCTCCTCCCCGAAGACGTGCGGATGCCGGTGGACGAGCTTGGCGACGATGCCGCCCGCCACGTCGTCGACGGAGAACGGCTCCTCCGGGTGCTCCTCGGCGATCCGCGCGTGGAAGACGACCTGGAGCAGCACGTCCCCCAGTTCCTCGCGCAGCTCGTCCCGGTCGCCGTCCTCGATGGCCTCGACGAGCTCGTACGCCTCCTCGATGCCGTACTTGGCGAGCCCCTTGTGGGTCTGCCGGGAGGACCAGGGGCACTCCGCGCGGATGCGGTCCATGACCTGGACCAGGTCGAGCAGGCGGGCACCCGGCAGGTCGTAGGAGGCGGGCAGCAGCTCCAGTTCGGGCATGCGGACCCGGCCGCTGCCGGCCAGCCGCGCCAGTCCGTCGGTGAGCGCGGGCTCGCCCTCGCCGGTCGCGACGACGACCACGGTGCGGCCGCCGGCGCAGGCGTCGACGACCTCCTCCGCGGTGGGCGCGGCCTCCTCGACGGCTGTCCCCGCCTCGCGCAGGTACGGCAGCTGCGGGTGGGCGCCGTCCGCGCACAGCACCCGGTCGGCGGCGTGCAGGGCCTGCCAGGCGGGCCAGGACAGCAGACCTGGCGCGACCCGGTGGCTGGTGGTGAGCAGGACGATGCGGCCGGGGGCGGGGCTGGTTGCGTTCACCCTTCGAAACTAGCCCACGTCACAGGCCCAGCGGCGGCCCGTCCACAGCGGTGACGTCCTTCACCCACGGGGTCTTGGCGTCCACCCGGCTGCTCTTCTCCGCGTCCCACTCGCCGTAGCGGGGGTTGAGGTCGACGTCGAGCTCCTTGCTCGCGTCGGACAGCGCCTTCCAGAACTCGGGACGGCCGGTGTCGGTGCCGAGCTTCTGGGCGAGCTTCTGCGCCGTCACCTGGAGGCGGAGGTTGTCGTCGAGCCGCTGCGGCGGGACGCCGTACTGCTGGAGCCAGGCGGCCTCCAGCGCCTTCGCGCCGCCGGCCTGCTCCTCGAAGTCGGCCCGCGTGCGCTGCACCTCGCGGTCGGAGACGGTCACCCCGGCGTCGCGCGCGGCGCGCTCCAGCACCCGGTCCAGCACCATGCTGTGCAGGGTGTCGCGGGTCAGGCCGCCGGTGCGGGCGATGGCCTGCTGGTACTGCGCGTCGTCCGGGACGGCGGCCCGCTGGGCGGCCCGCACCTCGTCGACGCGGTTCTCCAGCTGCGACACGGTGATCCGCTCCCCGCCGACCACGGCCGCCGCACCGGGGTGCGCGTCGTTCCCGCAGGCGGTGAGCAGGGGAGCCGCCGCGGCGATCGCGGCGGTGAGGAGGAGCGCGGTGCGACGACGGCGGTGCAAGGAAACCTCCTGAGGAGAGCTTGTGCGGCGGTGCACAAAGTCTTGCGGTGATCGATGGTAGGCATCGGCCAAGCTCTGGCCAACCCATTCGACCAACGATTCACGGCGACTTCCGGCACCGCCGCGCCCGCCGTCCCCTCGCGCCGTCCCCGCGCGGGCCCGTCCGCGGCTACCCCCGCACCTGCCCCAGCCACTGGAGGGTGCGCCTGATGTCCGCCGCGAGCGGGTGCCCCGGCCCCTGGACGCGCTCCACGTCGTGCAGCAGCCGCACCAGCGTGTCGTGCGCGGCGGCCCGGTCGCCGAGGGCGAGCAGCAGATGGCCGATGCGGCGCCGCACGTCGTGGGCCTGCTGCGGGTCCCCTGCGGCCACGTACTGGTTCTCGTAGTACGGCAGCAGCGCCCGGTACTCGGCGAGGGCGGCGGCCGGGTCGCCGAGCTGCTCCAGGCACTGGGCGGCCTCGTAGCGGTGGCGCAGCGACTGCGGGTCGGCCTGGCCGGCCTCGGCGGCGCGCTCGTCGGCGAGGCGGCGCAGCTCGGGCAGGGCCCGCCGGTACTGGCCGTCGTCGAGGAGCGTGGCCGCGTACTGCTTGCGCAGGGTGCGCACCACCGGGGAGTGCTCGCCGTGCTGCTCGGCGGCGACCGGGAGGATCGAGCCGAGGATGTCGACGGCCTGGGTGATGCGGCCCTCGCCGAGCAGCCGCTTCACCTCGTCCACGGCGGCGGCGACGTCGGCCTTCTCCGCCGCCGGGGCGGGCGGCGCGGCGGGCGCGGGCTGCGGCGCCGGCGTCCTGGCGCGGTCCGGCCAGGGGGCGTGCGGGCGCAGGAAGGGCCGGGTCGGGTCCAGCGGGGCGCCGGTGGGCGTGCCCCGGGAGGGCAGCAGCAGCGCCAGGTGTTCGTAGACCTCCTGCGCGGAGTCCGGGCGGTGCTGCGGGTCCTTGGCGAGCAGCCGCAGCACCAGGGTCTCCAGCGCCTCGGGCACCTCGGGGCGCAGCCGCCGCACCGGCACCGGCGGCTCGTACAGGTGCCGGTGCAGCACCCCGAGCGCCGTGGAACCGGAGAACGGCACGTCCCCGCTGAGCAGTTCGTGCATCAGCACGCCGAGCGCGTACAGGTCCGTGTACGGGCCGACCGCGCCGCCCATCGCCTGCTCGGGCGCCATGTAGGCGGGCGAGCCGATGGGGGTGCCGGTGTGGGTCAGGCGCGTGGTGTCGGCGTCCATCACGGAGGCCACGCCGAGGTCGAGCACGGTGACCGTGCCGTCCTGCTTCACCATCACGTTCCGCGGCTTGAGGTCGCGGTGGACGATCGGCACCGCGTGCACGGCGCTGAGCACCGCGCACAGCTGCGCGGCGACCGCGACCGTCCACTGCCACGGGTACGGGTCGTGCTCGGCGAGGTGGTCGCCGAGGTCGGCGCCGTCGACGTACTGCATGACGAGGAACAGCTCCTCGCCCTCGCTGCCCGCGTCGTGCACGGTGACCAGGCCGGGGTGGTCGACCTGCGCGGTCACCCGGCACTCGCGCACGAAGCGGCGGCGCAGCTCGTCCGCCTCGTGTCCTGCCACCTTGTCGGGGCGCAGCAGCTTCACCGCCACGCGCCGGTCGAGACGCTTGTCGTAGGCCGTCCAGACCTGGCCCATGCCGCCCTGCCCGATGAGCGTGGACAGTTCGTAGCGGCCGGCGACGACCCGTCCCGTCGTCCCGCTCACCGTCCGCCCTCGGGGTCGCCCGGCCGGCGCTGCTGTCCGTCCTGCCGGCGCAGGTAGTCACTGAGCTCGTCGAGCTCGGCGCGCACCTGGTCGATCCGCGCGGGCGCGGGCCGCTGCGGCGGCTGCCCCTGCGGCGGGGACACGGGGACGGGAGGCACCGGGGTGGGCGGCACGGGGGCGGCCGGCACGGAGCCGGGGTGCGGGGTGTGCGGCTGCGGCTGCGACACGGCCGTGGGCCGGTACGGCGCGGCCGGCTGCGGGTAGCCGTAGGGGGCGGGGCCGCCGTGGGCGTGGACCGTGGTGGCGTGCGGCGACGGCGGCACCGGGCCGCCGTACGGGCCCTGCCGCCGGGGCAGGCGGATGTCGACGGTCAGGTAGTACGCGCCCGCGCACGCGCCCAGCAGGAGCAGGGCGGCGAGGGCCACGTCGGTCCGCCAGTCGCTCTCCGGCAGGGAGCCGATCACGGCCATGCAGGCGATGGCGAACGGGATGCTCGCCCAGGCCGTTATCCAGTCGAAGACCCGCCCGCGCAGCACCGCGACCCGGAACAGCGGCACGGCGGCCAGCATGCCGCAGCACAGGACACCGGCGGCCGTGTACAGCACGCGCTGCGTGATGACCGAGCCCGAGCTGGGTGTGGGCGGCGGCGCGCCGTGGCCGTACATGCTGCTCCTGGACGGGTGTAGCCGATGGGATCTCCGGTGGAGAGTCCGAGCGTATAGGCCCACGGCGACAACCGGTCCCGTGATGTACCGAACCGTTGTCGTACCGGAGCGTGCCGGGCAGCGGCGCGAACTCCCCGCGCGCGGGGGCGCGCAGGGCGCGCAGGGGCGGACCGGTGGGTTCCGGCGCGGCGGCTTCTAAGGGGCGATCGTCCCGTCGGTGAGGCCGTCGTACATCCCGCGCACCAGCTGCTCGCCGAGCCGTCCGGCCTCCCTGAGCGCCCTCTCGAACGCGTCCAGGGCGCGGAACCGCTCGCCGTAGCGCCGCTGTTCGTCCGGTGCGAGGCGCGGGAGCTGGAGGCGGCGGACGTCGAGCCGGGTGGCGGTGGACGCGTAGCTGCTGGCCTGGCGGTGGTTGGCGGTGCCGCGCAGGAAGCCGGCGAGGAACCACGGGTCGAGCGCCGCCGGATCGGGGCGCAGCAGCACGAGGTTGCGTCCGAGCACGGCCCCGGCGGTCTCCTCGTCGACCACCCGGGCGACGGCCCCGCCACCGAGCACGGGCAGCACGACGTCGCCCGGCTCGGTCAGCACCGGCTCCTCCTCGCTCTCCGGGAGAGTTCCGGAGGGGGCGGGTCCCGGCCAGCACGTCGTGGTCGGTGAGCACGGCCACGCGCGCGTGGGCGCCGGGTCCGCCGTGTCCGCCGTGTCCGCCGGGTCCGCCGTGGCCGCCGGTGCGCATCACCAGCGCGCCCGCGCGGGCCAGTTCGCCGACGGTGGTCAGCGGCAGCCGTCCGGACGCGGCGGGCGGCACGGGTTCCGCGGGCGGCGGCGTCAGCTCGGCGGTCAGCCGCAGCGTCTCGTCGAGCCGCGCGCGTACGCCGGTCAGCCGGCCGGCGCCGTCCGTGTCGGCCGGGGGCGGCAGACGGCGGGCGGGCGCGAGGTCGACGTCGTCGTCGAGGAGTTCGATGACCGGCACCGAGCGGGCCAGGCCGGGCCGTTCGTCGATCCGTCCGGCGGCGTCGAAGGCGCGCCAGGCGTCGAGCACCGTCTCCCGCACCCCGGGCCAGTCGGGGCCGCCGCGCCCGTCGTCGGTGAACCGCCCGGCGTCGACGAGCAGCACCTCCGGCTGCGCGGGCGTCCGGTCGGGCCGGCGCAGCACCCACAGGTGCAGCGGCACGCTGTACGGGGGCGCCGCCCCGGCGGGCAGCGCGACGACGGCGCGCAGCGCGCCCCGGCGCAGCAGGTCGGCCCTGATCCGCCGGCCGGAGCGGCGGGACGCCACGGCGGGCGGCATCAGCAGCACGGCGGTGCCTCCGTCCCGGAGCCGGGCGAGCGCGTGCTGCACCCAGGCCAGCTCGGACTCGGTGCGGGCGGGGAAGCCGTACTCCCAGCGCGGGTCGTAGGCGAGGTCGTCGTGGCCCCAGTTGCGCTCGTTGAACGGCGGGTGGCACAGCACGGCGTCGGCCCGCAGCTCCGGGTACGCGTCGGCCCGCAGGGTGTCGCCGGCGGCGGCGTGCACGGGGGCGCGGGTGTGCAGGGCGAGGCGCAGGGCGGTGAGGGCGGCGAGCTCCGGCGAGCCGTCCTGGGCGTGGAGCCGGCGGTCGGGGCGGTCGGCGACGGCGCGGAGCAGGGCGCCGGTGCCGCAGGCGGGGTCGAGGACGGTGGCGGGGGTGCCGGCGAGGGCGGCCATGAGGTCGGCGACGCCGGGCGGGGTGAGCGTGTACTGGCGCGGGTTGGCGTCGAGGTGCCGGCCGAGCAGGAACTCGAAGGTGGGGCGGGCGCCCCGCTCGGCGGCGAGCTCGGCGACACCGCGCAGGAGGGGGACGGAGGGGAGCAGGCGGGGGGCGGTGGGGATGTCGAGGGCGGGGGCGGCCGGGGTGGCCGGTGTCGTCAGGGACGCCGGGGTGGGCGCGCCCGGGGTGTTCACAGGGTGCTGACCGTTCACGCGTGAGCGGTCGGGGCGGCCCTGCCGGGCCGTCTCGGGCATGCGCGGTGTGAGCACCTCGTCCAGCGCCGCGGGGAGCAGCGCGGCGAGCCGTTCGTCGGCGCCGGAGCTGATGTCGAGCCAGACGGGCGGCCGGTCGTGGATCAGCAGCAGGGCGCAGCCGGCGTGGACGAGCGCGGTGACCGGTCCCTCGGGATGGCCGACGAGCTGCTGCCAGACGCGCTCCTTGAGCGGGACCTCGGCGAGCTTGCGGTGGCGCCGCAGCCACGCCTCGACCTCGGCCAGGGCGAAGGCGGGGCTGGTCTCGGTGCCGCCGACCGGCCGGGGGAAGTCGGCGTGCCGGCGCCGCCAGTTGCTGACCGCGGCCCGGCCCACCCCCGCCAGCCGGGCGATCCCCGCGGCGGTCACTTCAGTCGCGCTGCCCTGCATTCCGGAACCCCGCCCCGCTCTCCCGTAGCTCCCTGTGTGGCGACGAGCATACCGACGGCGGCACGGAACAGAGGTTCACGGACGTGTACTCACCACGTCAGCTAGCTCATGTTGACTCGGTTCACAGTCTCTGCTCTGATTGACCCAGCAAACGAGCGGCCGCCGGTGAAACGGGGGCGGCCGCGACCTGGGGAGGGACACACCGTCATGGGTATGAAGAGCAAGATCGTGCTGGGCGCCGTCGTGGGGCTCGTCGTCATCGGCGCCGTCTCGGCCAACGGCGGCGACGGAGGGACCGGCTCCGCCGACAAGGGCGCCTCCGCCTCCGCGGACAAGCAGCCCGGCGGTGCGAAGGACGCGGGGGCGGACACCGGGGCCGGCGAGGGCCAGGGCGCGGACGCGGCGGACAAGGCCGAGGAGACGGAGCAGAAGGTCTCGCAGGCCGAGCAGTTCAAGGCGTTCGTGCAGAAGAACGGGACGGACCAGGAGAAGGAGGCCGTCTCCCACGTCACCAAGGTGCAGGGCGCCGACGACCAGAACGACATCCTCGACACCGCCGACGTCTACACCGACTTCACCGGCGGGATCATGGGCGAGGGCACCGGCCCCGCCAAGCTCATCGCCTCCGCCTTCGCCGACTGGAAGCAGAGCGCGAACGGCCTCGTCACCGTCTACGACGCCGACGGCGAACTCCTCGGCAACGGCCAGTTCTGACACTCACCTCGCGGCGCGCCGCACACCCACCACCCGCGCCCGCGCCGGTCACCGCTGCCGCTCCGCGGTGACCGTCCACCACCACGATCCCGAAGGAACGAAACCGTCATGCGTCGCACCGCACTCGCCGCGCTCTGCCTCGTCGCCGTGACCGGGGCCGGGCTCACCGGCTGTCAGTCCGGCGGGGACACGGCGTCCGCCGGCTCCCGGCCGTCCTCGGAGCAGACGAAGAACGCGGACACCGCGAAGGACCCGAACGAGCCGTTCGCCGGGCTGTCCGGCGGCGAGATCACCGAACGCGCGGTGGCCGCCACCACCGGCGCCCCGTCCCTGCGGTTCACGGGCGAGATCCCCGACGAGGAGAGCGGGGGCACCCTCCACGTCGACATGGCCCTGAACAAGCAGGGCGACTGCGCCGGCACCCTCGGCGTGGGCGACGAGGGCGAGGTCGAGCTGATCAAGACCGGCGACACCCTCTACGCCAAGTACGACGAGGCGTTCCTGCGCGCCCAGAGCGAGGGCGAGCCGCAGGCGGACGTCGACGCGGTGGTGGAGATGATGGCCGGCACCTGGACCAGGATGGCGGCCACCGGCGCGGACGCCGAGGACATCGCGGGGTTCTGCGACCTCGACGAGGTGCTCGGCGACGCGGAGCACGGCAGCTCGAACGCGACCCGGGGCAAGGCCACCACGCTCGACGGCACCCCGGCGCTCACGCTCACCGAGCAGGACGGCACGGACCGCTACACCTTCTACGTCGCCACCACGGGCGAGCCGTACCTGCTGCGGCTGGAGAGCACGTCGGCCGCGGACCCGGGGTCGATCGCCTTCACCGACTTCGGCAAGCCGGTCCCGGCTCACAAGCCCGAGGGCGAGATCCTCGACCTCGACGCCCTGGCCTGACCGTCCGTCACAGCGGGTGCCGCATCCACACGTTCGGCTCGACGTACACGGCGTGACCGCCCGCCACGTCGCAGTGGACCGGCACCAGCGCCCCGGGCACCTCGACCGGGCCGTCGGTGTCGAACGGCAGGCCCGTCCAGCGGCGCCACTGCTCCAGGGACGCCGACACGGTCATGGACGCCGGCGCCACCCGCTCGACGGTGGCGCCGGCGCGGGCGTGGACGCGCATCCACGGGTCCTCGGGCAGCCCGTCGGGGCGCATCCGGCGGACGTACTCCTCGACCGGGGTGCGCGGCTGAAGATGCTTGGCGCTGGGGCGCACGGGGGCGACGACCTCGCCGAAACCGTGCGCCCGGGCGTTGTCCCGCATCGCGGTGAGCATCAGCGCGGACAGCCCGCGGCCCTGCGCGTGCGGGGCGACGGTGACCGCGACCGCGCTGACGGTGTCGGGCCGCACCCCGGCCCGCAGGTCGGCGAAGGCCCAGGTGAGCACCTGGTCCCAGCCCCGCGCGGGCAGGCCGCCGCGACCGGGGGCACGCAGCGCGAACGGCACGCTGTGCGCGGTGGCGACGACCTCGCCGTCCTCGTCCTCGGCGAAGAGGACGTAGGCGGGCAGTTCGGCGGCGATGCGGGGGAAGCAGGCGGCGCCCACGAGGTCCTCGGTCACGAACACCGGCCAGCTGTCCGCCATGTCGCGCACCGCCGGCCACCGGTCGGGCCGCTCGGCGAGACTCATGATCGTGAACGTCATGGACGCCACGGTAGACACGCGCCCGACGCCCTGACCACCGGTTATCCACGACCACCTCAAGTCCCCGGGCCGTCGCACCTGCCCGGCCTCAGGCCCCGCACTGCTCCCGCATGGTCTCCTTGTCCGCCGCCGTCACGGGCATCTCGTACTTCACCGCGACCTGGGCGAAGCGGACGGCGTAGGCGCAGCGGATCGTCCTGCTGGGCGGGAGCCAGGACGCCGGTCCTGAGTCGCTCTTGGCGGAGTTGGCGCTGCCGTCGACGGGGAGCAGGTTGAGCGGGTCGTTGGCCAGCTGCCGGCGCTTGGCCTCGGACCAGCGGGCGGCGCCCATCTGCCAGCTGTAGGAGAGCGGCACCACGTGGTCGATCTGGACCTCGGAGGCGTCCTGCTTGCGCCACTCGATCGTCGTGCCGGTGTAGGGGTCGGCCAGGGTCAGGGAGACGAGGACGCAGTCGGAGCCGGAGCGGAAGCGGAGCTTCTGGCCGTCGCGGCGGAGGATGTCGTTGCGGGTGTCGCAGCCGTTCCGGGCCAGGGGCACGCCGTCGGCAGTGTCCATCCACGCGTAGCCGTACTCGTCGCGGTCGTAGCCGGTCTTGGGGCCGCGGCCCTTGGTGGCGACCTTGCCGATCAGGGCGGCGGCCTCGGCGCGGTCGCGCGCGTCACGGACGGGGGCGAGGCCGGGGCGGGTGCCGTCGGGGTTGTCCAGCGGGCTCACCGCGTGCCCGTCGGGGGCCGCCGCGCCGCTGCCTCCGGAGGCGGGGACGTCCGCCTCGGGTATCGACTCGCATCCCGCGAGGAGGACCACCGCGACGGCCGCCGCCCCTCCCGTGCGCCGCGCTCTGCTGCCCCACCCCAGGTCTCGCGTCACCGCGCCCCTCCCTTGTTCTGCTGTAACCCTGCCCCGGCAGGGGCGGTCCGATCCGGAAGCTCACCGTAACGAGCGAGTGGTCCAGACCTGTCACCGCCCATTTGGGCATTCCGTCCGATCCACGCGTATGGTCGGATTTGAGCCACTTCGGAAGGAGCTCTGGATGGGCATCCTCGACAAGTTCAAGAGCAACAAGGCGGCGCGCGAGAAGGCGCACAAGGCCTCCGACGCCGCGGAGAAGAAGCTGAACGAGAGGACCGGCGGCAAGTACGAGCAGCACATCGACACCGGCCAGCAGCAGGCGGAGCGCCGGCTCGGCATGGAGCGCGACCGGCCCGACCAGCAGCCGTAGGCCTCACACACAGCTCTGGGCCGCCCGCGATGCGCCTCGCGCACCGCGGACGGCCCTCGCCGTCACCGGGGACGGCCGGGTCAGGATCCCAGCACCGAGGTGAGGAACTCCCCGACCCACCCGAGCAGGTCCCGCCCGACCAGCGGCTTGCCGCCGACCTTCGCGGTCTTCGGGCGCGGGACCAGCACCTGGTGCGCGGTCGCCTTGATGACCGTGCCGGGGTACAGCCGCTTCAGGCGCAGCTCCTGCGACTCGCGCAGCTCCACCGGCGCGAACCGGATGTTCGTGCCCTGGAGCACGATCTCGCCGACGCCGCACGCCCGTGCGAGCATCCTCAGGCCCGCCACCAGCAGCAGGTTCTCCACCGGCTCCGGCAGCTTGCCGTAGCGGTCGACGAGTTCCTCGCGGACGGCCTTGATGTCCTCCTCGCTGTTGGCGGAGGCGATCGCCCGGTACGCCTGGAGGCGCAGCCGCTCGCCGGGCGCGTAGTCGTGCGGGACGTGCGCGTCGACCGGCAGCTCGATCTTCACCTCGAGCGGCGGCTCCTCCTGGACCTCGCCGGTCTCCAGCTGGCGGCGGTAGTCCGCGACCGCCTCGCCCACCATCCGCACGTACAGGTCGAAGCCGACGCCCGCGATGTGCCCGGACTGCTCGCCGCCCAGCAGGTTGCCCGCGCCGCGGATCTCCAGGTCCTTCATCGCCACGTACATGCCCGCGCCCATCTCGGTGTGCTGGGCGATCGTCGCGAGCCGCTCGTGCGCGGTCTCCGTGAGCGGCTTCTCCGGCGGGTACAGGAAGTACGCGTACCCGCGCTCCCGGCCGCGGCCGACCCGGCCGCGCAGCTGGTGCAGCTGGGAGAGGCCGAAGTTGTCGCCGCGCTCCACGATGAGCGTGTTGGCGTTGGAGATGTCGATGCCGGACTCGACGATCGTCGTCGACACCAGCACGTCGAACTTCTTCTCCCAGAAGTCGACGACGACCTGCTCCAGCGCCTGCTCGGACATCTGGCCGTGGGCGGTCGCGATGCGCGCCTCGGGCACGATCTCGCGGAGCCGGGCCGCCGCGCGGTCGATGGACTCGACACGGTTGTGGATGTAGAAGACCTGGCCCTCGCGCAGCAGCTCACGGCGGATCGCGGCTCCGATCTGCCGCTGGTCGTAGGGGCCGACGAAGGTGAGCACCGGGTGGCGCTCCTCCGGCGGGGTGGTGATCGTCGACATCTCGCGGATGCCGGTGACCGCCATCTCCAGGGTCCGCGGGATCGGCGTGGCGGACATGGTCAGCACGTCCACGTTGGCGCGCAGCTTCTTCAGCTGCTCCTTGTGCTCGACGCCGAACCGCTGCTCCTCGTCGACGATGACCAGGCCCAGGTCCTTGAACTTGGTCTCGGAGGAGAACAGCCGGTGCGTGCCGATGACCACGTCCACCGAGCCGTCCCGCAGTCCCTCCAGCGTCGCCTTGGCCTCCGTGTCGGTCTGGAAGCGGGACAGCGCCTTCACGACCACCGGGAACTGCGCGTACCGCTCGCTGAACGTCCCGAAGTGCTGCTGCACCAGCAGCGTGGTGGGGACGAGCACGGCGACCTGCTTGCCGTCCTGGACGGCCTTGAACGCGGCCCGCACCGCGATCTCGGTCTTGCCGTAGCCGACGTCGCCGCAGATCAGACGGTCCATGGGGACCGACTTCTCCATGTCCTCCTTGACCTCGGCGATGGTGGTGAGCTGGTCGGGCGTCTCCGCGTACGGGAACGCGTCCTCCAGCTCGCGCTGCCACGGCGTGTCGGGCCCGAAGGTGTGCCCGGGGGCCGCCATCCGCGCGCTGTACAGCTTGATCAGGTCGGCGGCGATCTCCTTGACGGCCTTCTTGGCGCGCGCCTTGGTCTTGGTCCAGTCGGCGCCGCCGAGCCGGTGCAGGGTCGGGGCCTCGCCGCCGACGTACTTGGTGATCTGCTCCAGCTGGTCGGTGGGGATGTAGAGGCGGTCGCCGGGCTGGCCGCGCTTGGCGGGGGCGTACTCCACGACCAGGTACTCGCGGGTGGCGCCCTGCACGGTGCGCTGCACCATCTCGATGTACCGGCCGACGCCGTGCTGCTCGTGGACGATGTAGTCGCCCGCCTCCAGAGTGAGCGGGTCGATGGTCTTGCGGCGCCGGGCGGGCATCCGGGCGCCCTCGCGGCCGGACGCCTTCTGGCCGGTGAGGTCGGTCTCGGTGAGCACGGCCAGCTTGAGCGCCGGGTCGACGAAGCCGTGGTCGATGCAGCCGCAGGAGACGTGCACCACGGAGGGGGTCAGCTCGCCCAGGTCGTTGTCGAGGCGGGCGGCGATGCCCTCGCCGCCGAGCACCTCCGCGGTGCGGGCGGCCGGGCCGTGCCCCTCGGTGACGTAGACCGTGCGCCAGCCGTCGGCGAGCCAGCCCTTGGTGTCGGCGAGCGCCCGCGCGGTGTCGCCGCGGTAGGTCTCGGGGGCGTGCATGCCGAGCTTGAGGGTGTCGGAGTCCAGCTCCTCGTCGGCGGCGAACGGCGACACCGACCACCACATCATGTCCAGCTCACGCGCCCGGTCACGGACGTCCGCGATCGACCACAGGGACGCCGCGCCGACGTCGATGGGCGCCTCGCCGCCGCCGGCGGTGGCCGCCCAGGACGCCTGGAGGAACTCCTGACTCGTCGCCACCAGGTCCGACGCGCGCGTCCGCACCCGCTCCGGGTCGCAGACGACGGTCATGGCGCCCTTGGGCAGCACGTCGAGCAGCAGCTCCATGTCGTCGACGAGGACCGGCGCGAGGGACTCCATGCCCTCCACGGCGATGCCCTCGGCGATCTTCCCGAGCAGCTCGCCCAGCTCCGGATGCTGCTCCGCGAGCACCCGCGCCCGCTCGCGCACGTCGTCCGTGAGCAGCAGCTCGCGGCAGGGCGGCGCCCACAGCCCGTGCTCGGCGACCTCCAGGGACCGCTGGTCGGCGACCTTGAAGTAGCGGATCTCCTCGACGTCGTCGCCCCAGAACTCGACGCGCAGGGGGTGTTCCTCGGTGGGCGGGAAGACGTCCAGGATGCCGCCCCGTACGGCGAACTCGCCGCGCCTCTCGACCAGCTCGACGCGCGCGTACGCGGCGGCGGCGAGGGCCTCGACGATCTCGTTCAGGTCGGCGCTCTGACCGGTGCGCAGGGCGACCGGCTCCAGGTCGCCCAACCCCTTGACCTGCGGCTGGAGCACGGAGCGCACGGGCGCGACGACGACGGAGACCGGGCCGGTCTCGGGGTCGTCGGGGCGGGGGTGGGCCAGGCGCCGCAGTACGGCGAGGCGGCGGCCGACGGTGTCGCTGCGGGGGCTGAGCCGCTCGTGCGGCAGCGTCTCCCAGGACGGGTACTCCACGACCCCCTGGGACGGGAGGAGCGAACGCAGGGCGGCCGCCAGGTCCTCCGCCTCGCGTCCGGTCGCCGTCACGGCGAGCACGGGGCGTCCGGCGTCACGGGCCAGGGCGGCGACGGTGAAGGGGCGGGCCGCGGGCGGGCCGACGAGGTCGACGTGCATGCGGTTGCCGTCGGCGGCGGCGGTGATCGCTTCCGCGAGGGCGGTGTCCTTGACGACGGCGTCGAGCAGACCGTGCAGGCTCATGCGGGGCGGAATCCCTTCCGGGGATGTGCAACACGACGGGCCCGACGCGCGCCGCGGGCCGGGGGTGTCCAGGGTACGTCGCCGCGTCCGCGGGTGCGGGGGCTGTGGACGGCGCCGGGCGCCCTGGGCGCGGCGCCGTGGCTGAATCACCTCAAGGGCTCCGCCCCTGGACCCGTGAGCGGCGTCGCCGCTGAGCCGCCAGGGGGCTCCGCCCCCTGGACCCCCGGCCCGTGCCCGCCCACCACCCGACTCGGCGTCGCGAGAAGCACGGGCGCCGGAAGTCCCCCCGTGGGACTTCCGGCGCCCGTGTTCCCCCGCAACCCCCGTGTGCGGTGGTCAGTCGGTGGCGATGGCGTTCAGGACGTTCATGCGGCCGGCGCGGAAGGCCGGGACCAGGGCCGCGAACAGGCCCACGAAGGCCGAGCCGATGAACACCCCGGTGATCGTCGGCCACGGGATGTCGAGGACCTTCAGGCCCTCCAGCGCCAGGAGCTGCTGCGCGGTGGCGCCCCAGCCGATGCCCAGTCCGAGGCCCAGCAGGGCGCCGAAGAGGGCGATGACGACCGACTCCATGCGGATCATGCGGCGCAGCTGCCGGCGCGAGAGGCCGATGGCCCGCATCAGGCCGATCTCCCGGGTGCGCTCGACGACCGACAGGGCCAGGGTGTTCACCACGCCCAGGATCGCCACGATGATCGCCAGGGCCAGCAGGCCGTAGATCATGTTCAGCAGCTGGCCGATCTGGTCCTTCAGGGCCTCCTTGTAGTCGGTCTGGTCGCGCACCTCGTACTGCGGGAACTCGCCCAGGGCGTCCTTCAGCGCCTTGTAGGCGGTGTCCTTCTGCCCGTCCTGCGCCGAGGCGAACAGCAGCTGGTCGAGCGGCATCTTGTCGGCCGGGACGTACCTGGCGAGGGTGTCGATGGACGTGTACATCGCGCCGGCGTCGATCACGCCTTCGCTGCTGGTGATGGCCCGCACCGTCAGGGAGCCGGTGGTGCCGTCCGTGAAGGCGACCTCGATCTTCGAGCCGATGCGGACGTCGTGGTCCTTGGCGAAGTCCTCGTGCACGGACATCGAGCCGGGCTTGTAGGCGTCGGCGAGGTTCCCGGAGACGGTCTCGACGCGCAGGTCGGTCGCGTACGTCGGGTCGGCCGCGGTGATCGCGGTGTCCTTCGCGGTCCTGCCGTCGGGCGTGGTGAAGTCCGCCTCGGTCCACTTGTACTCGGTGACCCGGTCGATCCCCGGCGCCGCCTTCACGGCCTCGACGGCCTGCGGGGTGATCAGCTCGCCCCGGTCGCTCTGGACGATGAAGTCCGTGCCGACCGCCTTGTCGAGTTCCTCGGTGGCCGAGGCGACCATGGAGGACCCCACGACCGACAGGCACGCCACCAGCGCGAGGCCGATCATCAGCGCGGCGCCCGTCGCGCCGGTGCGGCGCGGGTTGCGCAGGGCGTTGCGCTCGGCCATGCGGCCCACGGGGCCGAACGCCCGCAGCAGGATCGCGCCGAGGACCCGGACCATGCCGCCCGCCAGCACCGGGCCGACGACGACGAAGCCGATCAGGGACAGCACCACGCCCAGGCCGAGCCACAGGGAGCCGTCGGCGGCCTTGTCGGCGGTCCCGGCCAGGTAGAGGGCGAAGCCGCCGGCGCCGGTGAGGACAAGACCGGCCACGGCCCGGATCCATCCGGCCTTGGCGTCCGCCGGGGTGCCGGCGTCCCGCAGCGCGGCCATCGGGGAGATCTTCCCGGCGCGCCGGGCCGGCAGGTAGGCGGCGAGCACCGTGACGACGACGCCCAGGACCAGGCCGACCACGGGCGTCGTCCAGGCGACCGTGAGGTCGTCGGTGGACAGCTCCATGCCCATCTGGCCCATGAGCTCCATCAGCCCGACCGCGAGCCCGACGCCCGCGCCGACACCGAGGACCGAACCGAGCACGCCGAGCAGCAGCGCCTCGACCAGCACCGAGCGGTTGACCTGCTTGCGGGACGAGCCGATGGCCCGCATCAGGCCGATCTCCCGGGTGCGCTGGGCGACCAGCATGGAGAAGGTGTTGATGATCAGGAAGATGCCGACGAGGAAGGCGATCCCGGCGAAGCCGAGCATGGCGTACTTCATGACGCCCATGAAGTCGCCGAGGCTCTCCTGGTTGGCCTCCGCGGTCTCCTCGGCGGTCAGCACCTTGTAGCCGGCGCCGAGTTCGGCCACGACGTTCTTCTTCAGCTGGTCGTGGCTGACGCCGGGCGCGGCGGTGACGTTGACGTTGGTGAAGACGTTGCTCTCGCCGACCAGGGTCCGCTGGGCGGTCGCGGTGTCCATGTAGAAGATCGCGGCGCCGGGGTTGGTGACGGTGAAGTCCGCGATGCCGGAGATCTTCGCCGTGTGCGTGCCGACGGCGCTGATGACGCCGATCTCGTCACCGAGCTTCAGGCCGTGCTTGTCGGCGGTGTCGCCGTCGACCATGATCTGGTCGCCGCCCTCGGGCGCGGCACCGGAGGTGATCTCCATGGTGCGGGCGTCGTTGGAGTTCCAGCTGCCGACGATGGTCGGGCCGCCGCTGGTCGGCGAGAGGCTGTCCTTGTCGGCGTCGACGACGGTCACCGAGGTGGAGAACACGGTGCCCTCGGCGGACTTCACGCCCTCCGCCCTGCGCACCTCGTCGAGCACGGAGGCCGGTATCACCGGCGGCTTGCCGTTGCCGGACGTCGTCTCACCGCTGTCGGAGGCGTCCTTGTCGCTGACGGTGACGTCCGAGGAGGTGGCCGCGAACAGCTTGTCGAACGTCGTGTTCATGGTGTCCGTGAACACCAGCGTGCCGCACACGAACGCCACCGACAGCAGCACCGCCACCGCGGACAGCGCCATCCGCCCCTTGTGCGCGAAGAAGTTGCGCATCGAGGTCTTCAGAACGGTCATGACGTACGCCCCCGGGCGTCGAAGTCCTTCATGCGGTCCAGGACCTGCTCGGCCGTCGGCTGGTACATCTCGTCGACGATGCGGCCGTCCGCGAGGTACAGCACCCGGTCCGCGTAGGAAGCGGCCACCGGGTCGTGGGTGACCATGACGATGGTCTGGCCCAGCTCGTCGACCGAGCGGCGCAGGAAGCCGAGCACCTCGGCGCCGGCGCGGGAGTCGAGGTTGCCGGTCGGCTCGTCACCGAAGATGATCTCCGGCCGGGCGGCCAGCGCCCGTGCCACGGCGACCCGCTGCTGCTGGCCGCCGGAGAGCTGCGTGGGCCGGTGCTTCAGCCGCTCGGCGAGCCCGACGGTCTCCACCACCCGGTCCAGCCACGCCTTGTCGGGCTTGCGGCCGGCGATGTCCATGGGCAGCGTGATGTTCTCGATCGCGTTGAGCGTCGGCAGCAGGTTGAACGCCTGGAAGATGAAGCCGATCCGGTCGCGGCGCAGCCGCGTGAGCTTCTTGTCCTTCAGCCCGGTGATCTCGGTGTCGTCCAGGTAGATCTGACCGCTCGTCACGGTGTCGAGCCCGGCGAGGCAGTGCATCAGCGTGGACTTGCCGGACCCCGAGGGCCCCATGATCGCGGTGAACTGGCCGCGGGCGATGTCCACGTCGACGTGGTCGAGGGCGACGACACGGGTCTCCCCGGCCCCGTACGCCTTCACGACCTGCCGCGCTCGCGCGGCAACGGCCGTAGTCCCTCCAGTACCCCCGTGCCTGGGAATGGTCACAGCCGATGTCACGGTAAGTCTCCTATGTCGGTCGTCAAGAGAATGCGGTGCCCCCGACGGACGCCCGTGTGCGGCGGCCGCCCGGTGCGTGGTGTCCGGGACGTGTCTCAGTCTGGCGGGGGAAGGGGGTCCGGGTCGCTGATGTTCAGCGCAGTCTTCTGCTGTGGAAAACCCCACCCCCGATGGTGTGCTCCGCCACCCCCCAGCGGCGTAAAGCCAGGTTAAGGACGAGGGCGGGCCCGCATCGTCCTCCGGCGGGACGAACCCTCCCCGAGCCGCGGTACGGAGATGCCCCTAGGGGCTCTCCCCCGCGAGGCGGAGACCGTCTCGGGGTCGCTCCTCCCTTCGGCCCTCCCGGCCTCCTCCCGCCCGCACCGCCGGACCGCGCCCCGTCCGGCGCCGCCCAGCGTCCACCCTGCCGCCGCGTCAGGGTCAAGCCGGCCGCCCTCCGGCGGACCGCGCGATGTCCCGCGGACACCGCAAAAGTCGGAGTTAATCCGGGTAACACCCCAGCTCAGGGCATGTACCACCGGTGAGAGCGCTCCCCGGCACGCCAGTTGCGCCAAACCGTCGCGCTCCGCTCTACGCGCGAGTAACGTGCGGGCTCCGCTCCGCCACCCCCCTCCCTGCGGTCCCCGCACGGACCCGAGCCACGCAAGGAGCACGGGATGCCCGCCGCCCCCTCCCCCCACCCCCGCGACCCGCACCACCCCCCGCACCCGTACGCCGATGCCCCGTACACGCAGTCCCGCGCGGGCGTCCCGTTCCCCGCCTCCCCCGCCCACCCCACCTACCCCTGGCAGCCGCCCGCCCCGCCGGCGCCCCCACCGCACCGGACGCCCCGGCACGCCCCGCTGGGCCACCACAGCGACCTGCGCCGGCTGCGCCGCGCCTACCGGTGGCAGCGCCGCACCGCCACCCTCACCGCGCTCGGCTACTTCGTCCTCTTCCTCACGCTGTCCGCGTACGCGCCGTCCTTCATGACCGGCACCTCCGCCGGCGGCGTCCCCACCGGCCTGCTGCTCGCCGTGGGCCAGGTGCCCGTCACCTGGCTCGCCGTCGCCCTGTACGAAGTGACCGCGCGCCGCCGCGTGGACCCCCTGGCCGCGCTGATCCGCCGTCAGGCCGTGGTCGACGCGCGGCGGGAGGCGGCCCGGTGACGGCGCGGTTCGGCGACACCGCCCAGACCATGTCCCTGGTCGGCTTCACCGCCGTCGCCACGATCACCCTGCTGCTGTGCGTGCTGACCGGCCCCGACCGGGACGACCTCGACGAGTTCTACACCGGCTACGGCTCCCTCTCCCCCCTGCGCAACGGCCTCGCCATCGCCGGCGACTACATCTCCGCGGCGACCGTGCTGGGCACCAGCGGCGTCATCGCCCTGTTCGGACACGACGGTGTCGTGCTCGCCCTGAGCACCGCCCTGTCCCTGATGCTGCTGATGTTCCTGCTGGCCGAACCCCTGCGCAACGCGGGCCGGTTCACCATGGGCGACGCGCTGACCCGCCGCATGCCGGGCGGCCGCACGGTGCGGATCACCGCCAGCGTCGTCACCCTCGCCTCGCTGCTGCCGCTGATGCTGGTCCAACTCGCCGGCACCGGCCAGCTGATGGGGTTCATCCTGGGCTTCTCCGGCGAGTCGATGCAGACCGGATGCATCGTCGGCGTGGGCGCGCTGATGATCAGCTACGCGGCGATCGGCGGCATGAAGGGCACCGCCCTCATCCAGATCCTGAAGATCGTGCTGCTGCTCGGCTCCGGCCTGGTGGTCGCCGCGCTCATGCTGCACCGCTTCGACTGGAACCCGGGCGCCCTCTTCGACGCGGCCGCCGCGAACAGCGGCACCGGCGACGCCTTCCTCACCTCCGGACTCCAGTTCACCGACAGCGCCGCCCCCGGCATCGACATGATCAGCTCACATCTCACGGTGGTCCTCGGCGGCGCCTGCCTCCCCCACATCACCATGCGCATGTACACCGCGGACAGCGCCCGGCAGGTACGCCGCTCCATGTCCTGGGCGGTGTCCGGCGTGGCGCTGTTCGTGCTGGTCCTCACGGTCGTCGGGTTCGGCGCCACCGCGCTGCTCGGACGGGCCGTCGTCGCCGGCGCCGACCCGCGCGGCAACACCGCCTATCTGCTGGGCACCCGGGCCGTGTTCGGCGCGGAGGTGTCCACCGCGGAGACCGTCCTGTTCACCACCGTCACCACGGCGATCTTCCTGACCGTCCTCGCCTCGGTCGCCGGCATGATCCTCGCCTGCGCCAACTCCCTCGCGCACGACGTGTTCGCCGCCCGGGCCCGGGAGATGACGCCGCGCCGCGAGATGCTGCTGGCCCGCCTGTCCGCCGCGGCCGTCGGCGTCCCCGCGATCCTGCTCGCCACCCTGGTGCAGCACCGCAGCCTGCACCCGCTGATCACACTGTCCTTCTGCCTCGGCGCCTCGGCCATCGCGCCGGCCCTCGTCTACAGCCTCTTCTGGCGCCGCTACACCCGCACCGGCCTGCTCGCCACCCTCATCGGCGGCACCGTCTCCGTGCTGCTGCTCATGCCGGGCACCAACCTGGTCTCCGGCTCGCCCGTCGCCGCCTTCCCCGACGCCGACTTCACCTGGTTCCCCTTCACCACCACCGGCCTGCTGTCCATCCCCCTCGGCTTCGCCTGCGGCTGGCTCGGCACCGTCGCCTCCGGCCGCGCCCGGGCGGAGGAACAGCGCCGCCAGTACGAGGCGGTGGAGGGCTGGATCCTGGCCGGCGCGACCCGCAGGAGGCCCTGACCGGCGCGAGGCCCCGACCGGCCGTGCGGGTGCGTCACTCCACCGCGCGGCCGGTCAGCGCGCTCAGGCTCGCGCAGACATGGTCCATCTGCGTCTGCACGTCCTCCCGCCGGTCGGCGTGCTCCCGCAGCACCCGCCCCGTCTCCCGCTCGATGCCCTCCACGCGCGCGTGCGCCTCCGCCAGCACCTCGGCCGCGCGTTCCCGCGCCTCGTCCGCGCACCGCCGGGCCGCCTCCTCCGCGTCGGCGAACGCCTGCCGCGCCTCGGCCAGCATCGTCTCGGCCCGCGCCTCCGCCTCCGCCTGCCGGGCGTCCAGCTCCGCCGCCCGCTCCGCCTCCTCACGCGCGGCCTCGTCCAGCCGCTCCGCCTGCGCCCTGGCCTCCTCGGCGAGCAGCTCCGAGGTGCGCTCCCGCACCCGCCGCATCTCCGCCAGCGCCTCGGTGCGCCGCTCCTTCACGTCCAGCCGCGCCTCGATACGGATCTCGTCCGCCTTCTCACGCGCCGCCGCCAGCCGCTCACGCGCGTACTCCTCGGCCACGGCGCGCAGCGCGGCCCCGTACGCCCGCGCCGCCTCCTCCACCTCGGCGGCGTCGTCCCGCGCCAGGTCCACCAGGTCCTGCGCGTGCTGCCGCGCCGACTCCCGTACGGCCGTGGCCTCCTCCAGCGCCAGCAGGAACAGCCGCCGGGGCCCGTCACCGAGCGACTCGTACGTCTGCTCGGGCAGACCCGCCACCCGCACCCGCAGCCGCTCCAGCTCCTCCTCCATCTCCCGCGCCAGCACGGTGAGCCGCGCCGCGCGTTCCCAGGCGGCGTCCCGGTCGTCCGACAGCGCCTCGACGTACGCGATCACCTGCAACGGGCGGTACCCGCGCCCCCGGCGGACGATCTCGAACCCCCGTGACGACACCGATGCGCTGCTGCTCATCCTGGAACCCCTTCCACCGACGGACACGAAGCCCAGCACGACGACCGAGCACAAAAAGGGATGAATCGCGCACATCTTGATCGATGACAAGGAAGTGTTCATAACGCGACACTCCGCTCGGCGGGGCGGACAGACGAAAGCCGGGCCCGGTCGTCGCATCGACGACCGGGCCCGGCCCACGGGTCACACCTTCAGCGGCGGCGGCTCACAACAGCCCGTCCCACATCTGTTCCAGCAGCACCGACCACCACGTCTCCGGCGACCCCAGCGCCGCCGGGTCCAGCGCGGCCAGCTGCGCCTGGAAGTCGACCGTCCAGCGGCCCGCCTGCTCCTGGTTCAGCCCGAACCGCAGCCGCCACATCCGGCCCAGCAGCGCCAGGCAGCGCGCGAACTCCGGCAGCCCGGTGTTCACGAACTGCGGCGGCACCGCCGAACCGCCAGGACCGGCCTCCACCGGCACGGCCACGATGTTCGCCGTGCCGTACTGCACACAGATCGCCTTGCCGAAGTCACTGCCCATCACCAGGTACGAGCCCGCGTCCGGCGCCGGCTGCACACCCCGCTCCGCGGCCAGCTCCGCCAGCGTCGGCACCGGGCGGCCCGGCTGCGCCTGCGCCCAGAAGAACGGCCCCATGTCCATCGGCAGACCCGCCGTCACCAGCGTGTGCGCCACGACCGGCGGCACACCCTGCCGGGACACCGCCGCCTGCTCGAACCGGAACACGCCCGGCCCGAACGCGGCCGCCAGCTCCTGCCCGATCGCCTCCGGCGGAAGCGGCGGGGCCGGCTGCACCGGCGGGATCGGCGCCCGCACCGGCGCCGGACGGGCAGGCCCGTCCGCCACCTGGTGCAGCTCACCCTGGTGGGCGAGAAGCTGCTGCATGCCCTGCTGCCGGCTCGCGTGATCCGTGCCGTACGGCGCGATCGACGTGATGCGCGCCTGCGGCCACTGCTCGCGGATCATCCGCGCGCAGTACGCGCCCGGCAGCTCGCACGACTCCAGCTCCGTGTGCAGCTCCAGCACCTGGTTCGGCGGCACGTTCATCGCACGCAGCTCGTGGAAGATCTGCCACTCCGGGTGCGGGGTGCCCGGCGCCGAACGCCGGATCAGCTGCTGCTCGGAGCCGTCCTGGGCGCGGTAGCGCAGCACGGCCTGGTAGCCGGGACCGACGGTCGGCTGACCGGGCGGCTGCTGCGGATAGCCGTACGCCGGCGGCTGCCCCGGCACCGGGACACCGGGCGGGGGCGTGCCGGGCGGCATGGCACCGGGCGGCATGGCGCCGGGCGGCATCGCTCCGGGAGGAGCCCCGGGGACACCGGGCGCGCCGGGGACACCGGGCGAGCCGGGGACACCGGGCGGTGCCGGCGGCGGGGGCGCGCCGGGGCCGCCGACCGGGGGTGCGGCCAGCACGGTCTCGGCGTGGTGCACCGGCGGGGCGCCGGCACCCGGGCTGCCGGGGGCGCCGGGCGGCTGGGGTGCACCAGGGGCACCGGGAGCACCCGGCATACCCGGGGCGCCGGGCTGACCGGGCGCACCGGGCGGGCCCGGAGGCTGGGGCGCGCCGTGGGCACCCGGGGCGCCGGGCGCGCCGGGCCGGCCGGGAGCGCCGGGCGGACCGGGCGGCTGCGGCGCACCCGGCGTACCAGGAGCACCGGGCGCGCCGGGCGCGCCGGGCGGACCCGGCGGCATCGGCGTACCCGCGCCCGAGCTGTTGGGGTCGGCGAGCATCGTCGCCGCGTGGTGCACCCCGCCCGGCGGCGTGCCGGGCGTGCCCGGCGGACCGGGGGGAGGCGGCGTCGGCGGGCCGGACGGAGGCGGTGTCTGTGCGCCGGACGGGCCCTCCGGGCCCAGCGACGACACCAGCTGCGTCGGCACATAGCCGCTCGCCCCGCCCTGCGCGGGCACGGGCGTGCCGCCCGGACGCGCGCCCGGCGTCCCCGGGGCGCCCGGAGGCGGCGGGGGCGTCGGAC
The DNA here is from genome assembly GCF_042647945.1 of Streptomyces lusitanus. Classification (NCBI taxonomy): domain Bacteria; kingdom Bacillati; phylum Actinomycetota; class Actinomycetes; order Kitasatosporales; family Streptomycetaceae; genus Streptomyces; species Streptomyces lusitanus. The sequence continues at coordinate 173,828 of NZ_JBHRWL010000018.1, read as the reverse complement.
CCTGGCCCCGCCTCGGCGGCGGAGTCGCCTTGCTGGTCGCGGCGTCCGCGATGTCACCGGCGTCCTGCGCACCGCCCGGAGGCGGCGGCGGAGGCACGGGGACACCCGGAGCCGGGGTGCCGGGAACACCGGCCTGGGTCGGAGGCGGCGGCGTCGCGGAGGGCCCCGCCTGGGTCGGAGGCGGAGGCGTCGCGGAGGACCCCGCCTGGGTCGGAGGCGGAGGCGTCGCGGAGGACCCCGTCGGGACCGCCGGCGCGACCGCCGTCGGCGGCAGCTGGCTGCCGCCCGACATCAGCGTCGTCCTCGCCTCGGGAGTCGCCGAGCCGTCCTCCTCCGGCTCCCTCACCTGCGGCGCGTACACCGTCTGCGGCAGCGGCACCGAGCGGTCCTCGCCGCCGTCCGCCGTGGTGTCCGTACCGGCCCACGGCGTGCCCTCGTCCGCCCCGCCGCCGGCCGCCGGCCACGCCGACCCGCCACCGTCGGAAGCGGAAGCGGAAACCGGCGCGCCCGCCTGCCCCGGCGCGGAACCCGCGCCTGCACTCGCACCCGACGCCGACCCGGCACCCGCACCAGACCCCGCGGCCGAGGCCGCCCCCGCCGCACCCCCCGACGTCTCCCCGCGCCGGTCCGGGATCCCCAGCCGGTCCGCGGCCTCCTGAAGCCACTCCGGCGGACTCAGCAGGAACGACGTCTGATTGAGGTCCACCCGCGCCGGAGCCGGCACCGGCTCCTCCGCGGCCGTCTCGCCCCGGCCGTACTCCTCCTCGTACCGGCGGATCACCTCACCCACCGGCAGCGCCGGCCACAGCGTCGCCTCACCGCTGTCCCGGGCGATCACCAGCCGCTGCCCGCCGCCGTCCGAACGCGGACCGTCCGCACGGTCCTCCGCCCACACCACGAACCCCAGGCCGAACTCCCGCACCCGCACCTCACGGTGCTGATACGCGGGCACGTCCCCGTTGACCCACTCCTCCGCGCGCTCCTGCGCCTGCGCGAACGTCACCATCGCTACGACTCACTCCCCCGCGGAAGAAACCGGGACGGCACGCGCGAAGCCGCCGTCCACCATCAGACTCGCCACCGTCTCCAACTCCGGAGGAGACCCCGCGAGCCGCGACAGGAAAGCGTCGAAATCCTCACCGCACGGCAGCAGCAGCCGCTCCACACGCTCCGCCTGCGACCACGAAGGATCCACGTCCCGCACGTCGTCGTACGCGCAGAACCACACCGACCCCTGCCGCTCACCCCGCACCTTCACGGCCAGCAGACCGCCCTGCACGAAGGAGACGCACAGATAGTCCTTGGTCAGATGGTCCCGCAGACACTTGTTCACATACACCAGGTCGTTGACCGCGGCCTCGTCCCGCACCGTGAAGAACGGCTGGTCCACCAGCAGACCCAGCTCCGCGTCCAACGCCGTCCCCACCGGCGCGCACCCGCCCGCCGCCTTCAGGAACGACCGGTACGCACCCGGCAGCCGGTACCCGAGATCCTCCTCGACCCCCAGCACCTGCGACTCCGACACCGCCACACCCGACTTCGGCAGACCGAAATGCGCCGGACGCGTCTCCTGCAACGGCCGCGTGCCCCGCTTCGCGTGGTCCACCACGGCCGTCGCCACACCACCGTGATGCCGCAGCAGCGCCTTCACCTCGACCGGCACCAGCTCAAGACGCCGCGAACCCGCCACGTGATGCCACGTCCAGCCGTGCGGCGTCGCCACCGACGGCACCGTGTCCCACAACTCATGACCCGTCGCCGCCAGCGCCGCGTTCGCCGACACGAAATCCGTCAGCCGCAGCTCGTCCACGCCGAAACCCTCCGGCGGATCCGCGATCTCCGCCGCCGCACGCGCGTAGGGCGAGAAATCCGGATAGCCACGCTCGTCCACCCGCACCCCTCTCGGGTGACGGGCCGCCCGCACCGGATCCGGGAAGTGCACGACCTGCCCGGCATAGGCCGCGTTCGGCGGCGCGGAAGTGCCCCCAGCCTGACGGCCGGGAGGTGCCCCCAGCCCGAGCCGACCTGTCGTCATGGCGGTTGCCCCCTGCGGCACTCTGTACGCCCCGCCGGCCCCGCCATCGGGGCCCGTCACGGACCGTATTCGACTGTCACGTCTGTCTCGACTGCTTCACCACCACGGCCCCCCGGCGCCCGCACACGGGAACACCGCTGGACCGCAGTGCCGACAGCCTATGCGGTACGCCCCCACCGGTCACCGGGCACCGGTCACCAGCCCCTCCGCTTCCGTGACCCGACGTCACCCACCCGTGACACCCTGCCCCTGCCCTGGCGTGTCGCCCCGCCCCAGCTTCCCCAGCCGCCACGCGATTTGGCACTCTGTGACCACCGGGGGGATGCTCGGGAGGGGATGACGATCATGAACGCGACGCAGACGGGGACGCACACCGGGCCGGCCGGCGACCCCCGCTCCGGCGATCCCCGCATCGGCTGGAGCGCCACCGACACCACCCCCGCACCCGCCCTGAGGCACCGCCGCGACGGCATCCTCCCCACCATCGCCGCCGCCCTCTCCGTCCGCGGCGCCACCCTCACCGGCACCGCCGCCCGCGGCGACACACCCCCCGCGCTGCACCCCCTCGTCCAGGACTTCCTCGACACCCTCACCAGCGACCAGCGCGACCGCTTCACCGGACGCTGCGCCGAGACCATCCTCATCTCCCGGCACATCGCCACCGCCGACGCCGCCCGCAGCAAAAGAGCCGCCCGCAAACCCATGACCAACGGCGAAGCCCGCAAAGCCCTCAAGCACGCCAAACTCACCACCCGCCGCATCCGCGAGGACGGCGACCCCCTCCACGGCAGCTACGCCGCCCCCTGCCGCGCCTGCACCGCCCTCACCGCCCACTTCGGCGTCCGCACGGTCGACCCCGCCGCCACCGACGGCTGACCCGCCCCGCACCACCACAGCACCACCACACGACCCAGACGAACGAAGGGCCGATGCACACCGACCGCACCTCCACCACCCGCTTCGCCGTCCCCGTCGACGCCGCGCTCCGCGACGCCGGCTGGCAGCCCGGCCGCTGGGACATCAAACAGGCCGAGATCTGGGCCGACACCCTCCGCGACCACACCTCCCCCGCCGGACACCGGCACGCCGTCTTCCCCGCCGCCGTCGAAGCCTGGGCCGAATTCGGCGGACTCCACATCCGGCCCACCGGACCCGGCCGCCAGATCGCCCCCACCGCGATCCACATCGACCCCCTCCACGGCCTCCACCTCGCCCGCACCCTCGGCGACCTCGGCCGCGCCCTCGACACCCAGGTCTGCCCCCTCGGCGCCGAGACCGACACCCAGGCACTCCTCGCCATCGACGCACAAGGACGCGCCTACGCCCTCGACCACACCGGCGACTGGTACCTCGGCCCCGACATCGACCACGCCCTCGCCACCCTGATCTCCGGCATCCAGCCCCAACGCCTCACCGCCGGCTGACCCCCGGACCGACACCGGGACGCCGGGCCCCGCGACCCCCGCCGCTACGACTCCGGGCCCCGCGACCCCGGCCCTACGACGCCGGAATCACCGCCGACACCCGGAAACCCCCCGCATCCGTCGGCCCCGACACGAACACCCCGCCCAGCGCCGACACCCGCTCCCGCATCCCCACCAGACCGTTGCCCCCCGACGGCAACCCCGCCGACGAACCCACCCCCGACGGCGGCTCGTTCTCCACCTGCATCGCGATCTCCGACACCCGGTGCGCCAGACGCACATACGTCTTCGCACCCGCCGCATGCTTGTGCACGTTCGTCAACGCCTCCTGCACCACCCGGTACGCCGTCGCCTCCACCTCCGGCGCGTACGACCGGTACTCCCCCTCCACCGACAGATCCACCACCATCCCCGCCGCGGCCGACTGCCCCACCAACTCGTCGATCTCCGCGAGCGACGGCCCCTCCCCCGGCTCCTCCACCGCCACCCGCGACGCGGCAGCGGCGGCCGCCGCCCCCACCGCCGCCAACGGCACCGACGCACCCTCCGCCCGCGACCGCGCCCCGTCCCCGCCGGCCCGCAGCACCCCGAGCATCTCCCGCAACTCGGTCAACGCCTGCCGGCCCATGTCCCCCACCAGCGCCGCGTTCCGCACCGCCTTCTCCGGATCCTTCCGCGCCACCGCCTGCAACGCCGCCGCGTGCACCACCATCAGACTCACCCGGTGCGCCACCACGTCGTGCATCTCACGCGCGATCCGCGTCCGCTCCTCACCCCGCGCCCACTCCGCGCGCTCCTCCGCCCGCTCCGCGAGCAACTGAAGCTCCCGCTCCAGACTGTCCGCCCGCTCCCGCAAGCTCTCCATCAGCCGCCGCCGCGCCCCCACGTACAGACCCAGCAGCACCGGCGGAGCCGTCACCCCCAGCGCCATCGTCACCGACGCGAACGGCACCAGCCAGTCACCGACCTCCACGTCCCCCCGCGCGATGTCCTGCCGCAACCGCACGAACATCACGATCAGCACACCGACCGACTGCATCCCCGCCAACGACCCGATGATCCGCCGCGGCAGATCCGACGCCGCCAGCGAATACAGACCCACGATCCCCAGCAGAAAACCCATCGCCGCCGGCGTCACCGCGATCGCCACCAGCACCACCGCGATCGGCCAACGGCGCCGCACCAGCAGCACCGCCCCCGCCGCCAGCCCGAACACCACCCCCACCGCGACCGGGATCCCCGCCTCCCACGCGAACGGGACCCCCTCCACCCCGCACTCCAGCGCGGACACCACCGCAAGCCCCACATCGAGCACGGCACTGCGCCGCCGCTCCCACCACCACGGCCCGCCCCGGGCCGTCACATGGTCTTCCCCCGTCGTGGTCATGCCTCCAGCCTAAAGGCGCTCCCCGTCCCTTTTCCGAGGAGTTTCCGCCCCGGCACCGGCCCACCGCGCCCGACCGATCCGCCGCGAAACGCCCCACCATCCCTCGAACTGCTGAATCGCGCACCGTTCGACCCTGGAACCCTTCATTCCGGCCGGACGGTATGCCCATGGCACATCCGACGGGCAAATACGCCGACTTCGAAGGCCTCCGCGAACAGGCCGTCGCCCTCCGGCGCGCGGGACTCAGCCGACGCCAGATCCGCGACCGCCTCCACGTGGACAACAACGACATCCTCAACCGCCTCCTCCAGGGCGAACCCGCACCCGACTGGACCCGACGCCCCAACGCCAAGGACGACCTCCGCGAGAAGGCCCGCGAGCTGCGGCTCCAGGGCTGGACGTATGACCGGATCCAGGTCGAGCTGGGCTGCTCGAAGAGCTCGATCTCGCTGTGGGTGCGGGATCTGCCGAAGCCGGAGCGGAAACGCAGTCGCGAGGAAGCGGCGGCCATCGCCCGGCGGGGCTGGGAGGCGAAGCTGAGGCTCCGCGAGGAGGAGCGGCAGCGGACCCGAGCGGCTGCGACGAGCGAGATCGGCTCACTGGCGGACCGCGAACTGTTTCTGCTCGGGGTGGGCCTCTACTGGGCCGAGGGCTCGAAGCGAAAGCCGCACAACCCGCAGGAGCGCGTCACCTTCGTCAACAGCGACCCGGACATGATCTCGGTCTTCCTGGCCTGGCTGCGCCTGCTCGACGTGGACCCGGCTCAGATCAGGTTCGCCGTACACATCCACGAGAGCGCCGACGTCCAGGGCGCCGAACAGTTCTGGGCCGACCATGTGGGCGTGGACCGGGCCGGCTTCCTGAAGACGACGCTCAAGAGGCACAACCCGGCGACGAACCGGAAGAACACCGGTGACACGTACCGGGGATGCCTCCGCGTGGACGTGAGGAACGGAGCCGACCTGTACCGTCGCATCGAAGGCTGGTGGTACGGCATAGTAGGGGCTGCCACCTCGTCCGATGCGCGAAATCGGACATAAGGGTAATCCCGGGTCGTCTAAGGGCAAGACGTCAGATTTTGGCTCTGATCATGGGGGTTCGAGTCCTCCCCCGGGAGCACATCCTCAGTTCGGGTCCTGACCGGCAACCGGTCGGGACCCGCACTCATGTCCCCCCGGAAACGCCCCGGTATCCTGCGGATGTCCATCCCCCCACCTCCAACACAGCCGAAGGGCATCCCGTGAGCGCCAATCGCCCGGCAGCCGTCGTCGTTCTCGCAGCGGGTGAGGGCACCCGTATGAAGTCGGCCACACCGAAGGTCCTGCACGAGATCTGTGGTCGTTCCCTGGTGGGTCATGTGCTCGCCGCCGCCGGTGAACTGGACCCGGCCAGCCTCGTCGTCGTCGTGGGTCACGCCCGCGAGCAGGTGACCGCGCATCTCGCGGAGGTCGCGCCGGACGTGCGGACCGCCGTGCAGGCGGAGCAGAACGGCACGGGGCATGCCGTGCGGATGGGTCTGGAGGAGCTGGGCGGTTCCGTGGACGGGACCGTGGTGGTGGTGTGCGGTGACACCCCGCTGCTGACCGGTGAGACGCTGCGCCGGCTGTCGGAGACGCATGTGGCGGACGGCAACGCGGTGACGGTGCTGACGGCGGAGGTGCCGGACGCGACCGGGTACGGCCGGATCGTGCGGGACGGCTCCGGTGCGGTGACGGCGATCGTGGAGCACAAGGACGCGTCGGACGAGGTGCGGGCGATCCGGGAGATCAACTCGGGTGTGTTCGCGTTCGACGGCGCGCTGCTGGCGGACGCGCTGAAGAAGGTGCGTACGGACAACAGTCAGGGTGAGGAGTACCTGACGGACGTGCTGGGGATTCTGCGTGAGGCGGGGCACCGGGTGGGTGCGTCGGTGGCGGGGGATCACCGGGAGATCGCGGGGATCAACAACCGTGTGCAGTTGTCCGAGGCGCGGCGGATTCTGAACGACCGGCTGTTGACGGCGGCGATGCTGTCGGGTGTGACGGTGGTGGATCCGGCGTCGACGTGGGTGGACGTGTCGGTGACGTTCGAGCGGGACGCGGTGGTGTACCCGGGGACGCAGCTGCATGGCGCCACGCATCTGGGTGAGGGCTGTGAGGTGGGTCCGAACACGCGGCTGACGGACACCCGGGTGGGTGCGGGTGCGCGGGTGGACAACACGGTGGCGATGGGTGCCGAGGTGGGTCCGGAGGCGTCGGTGGGTCCGTTCGCGTATCTGCGGCCGGGGACGCGGTTGTCGCGCAAGGGCAAGATCGGCACGTTCGTGGAGACGAAGAACGCGTCGATCGGCGAGGGGTCGAAGGTTCCGCATCTGTCGTACGTGGGGGACGCGACGATCGGCGAGTTCTCGAACATCGGTGCGGCGAGTGTGTTCGTCAATTACGACGGACAGGACAAACATCACACGACGGTCGGGTCGCACTGCCGGACGGGGTCGGACAACATGTTTGTGGCTCCTGTCACGGTCGGGGACGGCGCTTACACGGCTGCGGGCTCGGTGATCACGAAGGATGTGCCGCCGGGTTCGCTGGCGGTGGCGCGTGGTCAGCAGCGCAACATCGAGGGCTGGGTGGCTCGTAAGCGTCCGGGCAGTGCTGCCGCGAAGGCCGCGGAGGCGGCGTCGCGGGAGCCGGCCGGCGAGGAGTGACGGGAGGTCGTCCTGTTCGGGGCCGGAGAGCGTGCCGTTCGGGACGGCGTACCGTGTTAGGTGCGGATGCGCACCCCACCAGCTGAGACACCTCTGAGGAGACAGTGCTGTGACCGGGATCAAGACGACCGGCGAGAAGAAGATGATGTTCTTCTCCGGCCGCGCCCACCCCGAGCTTGCCGAGGAGGTCGCCCAGCAGTTGGGTGTCGGGGTCGTCCCGACGAAGGCCTTCGACTTCGCGAACGGCGAGATCTATGTGCGGTATCAGGAGTCGGCTCGTGGTGCCGACTGTTTCCTGATCCAGAGCCACACGGCGCCGATCAACAAGTGGATCATGGAGCAGTTGATCATGATCGACGCGTTGAAGCGTGCGTCGGCCCGTTCGATCACGGTGATCGTGCCGTTCTACGGGTATGCGCGGCAGGACAAGAAGCACCGTGGGCGTGAGCCGATCTCGGCGCGTCTGATCGCGGATCTGATGAAGACGGCGGGTGCGGACCGTCTGCTGACGGTGGACCTGCACACGGATCAGATCCAGGGCTTTTTCGACGGCCCGGTGGATCATCTTTTCGCGCTGCCGCTGCTCGCGGACTACGTGGGTGCGAAGGTGGACCGTTCGAAGCTGACGGTGGTGTCTCCGGACGCGGGCCGTGTGCGGGTGGCGGACCGCTGGTGCGACCGGCTGGGCGCGCCGCTGGCGATCGTGCACAAGCGCCGGGACAAGGACGTGGCGAACCAGGTGACCGTCCACGAGGTCGTGGGTGAGGTCAAGGGCCGCGTGTGTGTCCTGGTGGACGACATGATCGACACGGGTGGCACGATCTGCGCGGCGGCGGACGCGTTGTTCGCGCACGGTGCGGAGGACGTGATCGTGACGGCGACGCACGGTGTGCTGTCGGGTCCGGCGGCGGACCGGCTGAAGAATTCGAAGGTGAGCGAGTTCGTGTTCACGAACACGCTGCCGACGCCGGGTGAGCTGAGCGAGAGCCTGGACAAGATCACGGTGTTGTCGATCGCGCCGACGATCGCGCGGGCGGCGCGTGAGGTGTTCGAGGACGGCTCGGTGACGAGCCTGTTCGACGAGCAGTGACGAGCCTGTTCGGCGAGCAGTAAGGGTTCTGCAGTCCGACATCTGTTCGGCTGCCGGTGATCGTTTTGGGTGCGGCCTCCTGGCCCGGGTAAACTGCTGGAGTTGCTCGGCGAGGGAGGCCGTACCGCTTCTTCGGAAGGCTGTACGGCGGTCCGTTATCGACGCGCTCTTCGTAGCAGGCCGTTCGTGGCCGGGTGACCACGTCCGTTTCTGACTATGAGGAGTGATCATGTCCGAGGTGAAGATCGCCGCCGAGACGCGCACCGAGTTCGGCAAGGGTGCCGCCCGCCGTATCCGCCGTTCCGACAAGGTTCCGGGTGTGCTGTACGGGCACGGTTCGGACCCGCTGCACCTGACCTTCCCGGGTCACGAGCTGCTGCTCGCCCTGCGTACGCCGAACGTCCTGATCGCGCTGGACATCGACGGCAAGACCGACGAGCTGGCCATCCCGAAGTCGGTCCAGCGTGACCCGGTCAAGGGCTTCCTGGAGCACGTCGACCTTCAGCTGGTGAAGCGCGGCGAGAAGGTCCAGGTCGAGATCCCGGTGCAGACCGAGGGCGAGCTGGCCCCGGGCGGCAACCTGCTGGAGCACGTCCTGTCCGCGCTGCCGGTCGAGGCCGAGGCCACGCACATCCCGGAGAGCGTGACCGTGTCCGTCGAGGGCCTGGAGGCCGGCGCCTCCGTGCTCGCCAAGGACATCACGCTGCCGAGCGGTGTCTCCCTCGCCGTCGAGGCCGACGCCGTGGTGCTCCAGGTCCTGGCCGCGCAGGCCGAGGAGGCGCCCGAGGGCGCCGAGGAGGGCGAAGAGGCCGCCGAGGCCTGAGCCTTTCGGATCCAGTCGTTCGTCGGCCGCTGCTCCCGTGCGGGGCGGCGGCCGACGCGTATGTGGGAGGAAGCGTGGGCGTGACGGAGGACGCGGCGGGCCCCTGGCTGGTCGCCGGGCTGGGCAATCCGGGGCCGGGGTATGCGATGAACCGGCACAACGTGGGGTTCATGGTCGCGGACTTGCTGGCGGAGCGGATGGGCGGCCGGTTCAAGCGGGCGGCGAAGGCGCAGGCGCAGGTCGTGGAGGGCCGGATCGGGCCCGCGGGGCCGGGCAGCCGCCGGGTGGTGCTGGTGAAGCCGATGTCGTACATGAACCTGTCGGGCGGGCCGGTGAACGCGCTGCGGGAGTTCTACAAGGTGCCGCCGCAGCGGGTGGTGGCGGTCCACGACGAGCTGGACATCGACTACGGGACGCTGCGGCTGAAGCTGGGCGGCGGGGACAACGGGCACAACGGTCTGAAGTCGCTGACGGGGGCGTTCGGGCGGGAGTATCACCGGGTGCGGTTCGGGATCGGGCGGCCGCCGGGGCGGATGCCGGTGGCGGACTTCGTGCTGAAGGACTTCTCGTCGGCGGAGCGCAAGGAGCTGGACTACTTCGTGGACCGGGCGGCGGACGCGGTGGAGTGTCTGGTGACGGAGGGTCTGGAGCGGGCGCAGAGCGCCTACAACTCGTGACGTGGTGCGGGTGACTTCGGTGGACTTGTCCGGTGGTGCGGCCCACCGGAGTTGACCAGCCGCAAGGTCATGGCCAAGGATCGCGGCCATGCCTTCTGCGGTCCGTTCCTCGCGCGGTGTCTCGCGCGGTTCCTCCGCGTTGCGCTTCGGCCGGTTCGCGGCGATGGGCGCGGTCGCCGTGCTGATCCTGATCGCCGGTGTGTGGGCGTCGTGGGGGACGGCGCAGCACGTGATGCTGACCAAGGGGCGTGAGCGCGGCACGGTCGAGGTGGTCCGGTGTGCCGAGGACGCGTGCGAGGGGCCGTACCGGCCGTTGTCGCCGGGGTCGCAGCCGCGGGCGCGGGTGGTGCTGGACGACACGGTCGCGGTGGAGAAGGGCGGCACGTACACGGTGGTGCTGAAGCCGGGCGGGGCGGAGGCGGTGCGTTCCGGTCCGGCGGGGGTGCTGTACGCGTGGGTGCCGCTGGGGGGTGCGCTGCTGCTGGCGTCGGTGGTGGTGGCGGGCGGCCTGTTGCGGACGCGGCCGGCGTGGGTGATGGCGCTGGCGGGCGCGGGGCTGCTGACGGCGGCGTTCGTGGCGTTGTAGACCTTCCGGGACATGACGAGGGGCGGCGCCCTCCGGTTCGTACGAGCCGGAGGGCGCCGCCCTTTCGTGCGTCCGTGGGTCAGCCGGTGTTGCGCAGGCCCGCCGCGACGCCGTTGACGGTGAGCAGCAGGGCGCGGGAGAGCAGCGGGTCGGGCTGCTCGCCGGCGGCGGCCGCGTCGCGCTGGCGCTTGAGCAGGGCCACCTGGAGGTAGGAGATGGGGTCCAGGTAGGCGTCGCGGATGGCGAAGGTCTGCTTGAGGACGGGGTCGGCGTCCAGCAGTTCCTGTTCGCCGGTGACGCGCAGCACCTCGGTGACGGTCAGGTCGTGTTCGGCCTTGATGGCGTCGAAGACGTGGGTGAGCTCGTCGGGGACGAGGGTGTCGACGTAGTGCTGGGCGATCCGCAGGTCGGTCTTGGCGAGGGTCATCTCGACGTTGGAGATGAAGTTGCGGAAGAAGTGCCACTGCTCGTACATCTCGTCGAGCACGGTGTCGAGGCCGGCCTCGCGCAGCGCCTTGAGGCCGGAGCCGACGCCGAACCAGCCGGGGACGATCTGCCGGGACTGGGTCCAGCCGAACACCCAGGGGATGGCGCGCAGGCCGTCGAGGGAGACGCCGGAGCCGGGGCGGCGGGAGGGCCGCGAGCCGAGGTGGAGTTCGGCGAGCTGGTCGACGGGGGTGGAGGCGAGGAAGTACGTGGGCAGGTCGGGGTCCTCGACGAGCTCGCGGTAGGCGGTGTGGGCGGCGTCGGAGACGACGTCCATGGCGGCGTCCCAGCGGGCGAGGGCCTCGACGGACTGGCGGGGCGCGGTGTGCAGGGCGGACGCCTGGAGGGTGGCGGCGACGGAGAGTTCGAGGTTCTCGCGGGCGAGGGACGGGATGAGGTACTTGTCGGAGATGACCTCGCCCTGTTCGGTGACCTTGATCTCGCCTTCGAGGGTGCCCCAGGGCTGGGCGAGGATGGCGTCGTGGGTGGGGCCGCCGCCGCGGCCGACGGTGCCGCCGCGGCCGTGGAAGAGGCGGAGGCGGACGCCGTAGCGGTGGGCGACGTCGCGCAGGCGGCGCTGGGCGCGGTGGATCTCCCACTGGCTGGTGGTGATGCCGCCGAACTTGGAGGAGTCGGAGTAGCCGAGCATGACCTCCTGGACGTCGCCGCGCAGGGCGACGAGGCGCCGGTAGGAGGGGTCGGCGAGCATGTCCTCGAGGATGGTGTCGGCGGCCTTGAGCTCGTCGGTGGTCTCCAGGAGGGGGACGATGCCGATCTTGGCCCAGCCGGCGTGCAGGTCGATCAGGCCCGCTTCGCGGGCGAGGACGGCGGCGGCGAAGACGTCGTCGGCGCCCTGGCACATGGAGATGATGTACGACTCGACGACCTCGGGTCCGAAGACCTCGAGGGCGCGCTTGACGGTCCGGAAGACGCCGAGGGTCTTCTCGCCGGCCTCGTCGACGGGTGCGGGGGTGGGGGCCAGCGGCCTTCTGCTGCGCAGTTCCTTGGCGAGGAGCTTGGCGCGGTACTCGCGGGGCATGTCGGCGTAGCGCCAGGATTCCTCACCGAGCCGGTCGAACAGCTGGCCGAGGGCGTGGTGGTGGGCGTCGGCGTGTTCGCGGACGTCCATGGTGGCGAGCTGGAGGCCGAAGGCGGCGAGGGTGCGGATGGTGCGGGCGAGGCGGCCGTCGGCGAAGAGTCCGCCGCGGTGTTCGCGCAGGGAGGCCTGGATGATCCGCAGGTCGGTGATGAGTTCGCTGGTACCGAGGTAGTCGCGGCCCGGGTCGTGGGGGGTGCCCTTGGCGAGGCGGAGCTTGGTGTTCTCCAGCTTCTGGCGGATGCAGGTGGCCTTGAGCCGGTAGGGCTCCTCGGCGTTGAGGCGCTTGTAGCGGGGGCTGATCTCGGGGAGCGCCTCGAGGTCGGCCTGGAGGGAGGTGAGGAGTTCCTCGGTGGCTCCGGTGTAGCGGATGGAGTTGGAGAGGAAGCCGCGCAGCTCGTCGATCATCTCCAGGGCGTCGTTGATGCCGTGTTCGTGCTGGAGGATGAGGACGTCCCAGGTGACCTGGGGGGTGACGTTGGGGTTGCCGTCGCGGTCGCCGCCGATCCAGGTGCCGAAGGTGAGGGGGCGGGTGTCGTCGGGGAGGTGGACGCCCACGCGTTCGAGTTCGGCGGTGAGGTCCTCCAGGACGTCGCCGACGGCGCCGGCGTGCAGCTCGTCGAGGTAGTAGATGGCGTTGCGGGCCTCGTCGGCGGGTTCGGGGCGCACCACGCGCAGTTCGTCCGTCTGCCAGACGAGGTCGATGTTCTCCGCCAGTCGGGTGTCGAGGCGGCGCCGGTCGGAGGCGAGGACCGGGGTCTCGAGCAGGGCGGCGATGCGGCGGAGCTTGTTGAGGACGGAGCGGCGGGCGGCCTCGGTGGGGTGGGCGGTGAAGACGGGCCGCACGTTGAGGTGGCGGACGGTTTCCCGGAGGTGGTCGGGGTCGGCGTCCTTGAGCCGGTCGGCGGTGCGGGAGAGCAGGCCGCCCTCGGCGGCGCGGCGGGCGGCGAGTTCGCGTCCGCGGTGCACCTGTTCGGTGACGTTGGCCAGGTGGAAGTAGGTGGAGAAGGCGCGTACCAGCTTGGCGGCGGTCTCCAGCTCGGTGCCGCGCAGCAGCTCGGCGGCGGCCTCGCCGTCCTCGCGGGTGAGGCGGCGGACCTTCTCGACGAGTTCGAGGAGCTCCGGGCCCTCCTGCCGTACCAGGGTCTCGCCGAGGAGGTCGCCCAGTCGGCGGATGTCGGCACGCAGTTCGGCGCTCGTCGTGGTGGTCTGGTCGTCGGCACTGCTCACAGGTGCGGCTCCTTGCAGTGTTGAAGCTCGTCTGGAGGGAACCCGGTCGAGCGTCCCGCGCGGCGTGAGCCGCTTGCGGGCCGGACGTCCGGGAAGAAATCAGAGCGGACCGCGCTGTCCGACCGACTTCCAAGGATAGGTGTCGACCCGGACGCGCTGGTCCACGGGCTCTTGCCGCGGGGCGACGCACTGCCATACTTACGATGCCGTAGGTTACGGAACCGTAGGAAAGCGATGCGGTCCCGGCGGCCCGGCACCTTCCTCAAGTCCACATACCCCACAGGGGAACGCATGACCTCACGCTCCGATGTGCTCGACGAAGCCCCGAACCAGTCACCGTCCGACGACACCGCTCCCTCCGCCACGCTGGGCGGGGAGCGCAAACGGTCCGTCGAGCAGATCACGCTGCTGCTCTTCATCGTCGTCCCCTTCCTCGCGCTGGTGGCGGCCGTGCCGCTGGCGTGGGGCTGGGGGGTGAGCTGGCTGGACCTCGGTCTGCTGGTCTTCTTCTACTTCCTGGGATGCCACGGCATCACGATCGGCTTCCACCGTCACTTCACGCACGGTTCGTTCAAGGCGAAGCGGCCGCTGAAGATCGCGCTGGCCGTCGCCGGTTCGATGGCGGTCGAGGGGCCGCTGGTGCGCTGGGTGGCCGACCACCGCAAGCATCACAAGTTCTCCGACGCGGAGGGCGACCCGCACTCGCCGTGGCGGTACGGGGAGACGATCCCGGCGCTGATCAAGGGCCTGTGGTGGGCGCACATCGGGTGGATGTTCGACGAGGAGCAGACGCCGCAGGACAAGTACGCGCCGGATCTGATCAAGGACCCGGCCATGCGGGCGATCTCCCGGCAGTTCGTGCTGTGGACGGCGGTGTCGCTGGGCCTGCCGGCGCTGATCGGCGGTCTGGCGACCATGTCGTGGTGGGGGGCGTTCACCGGCTTCTTCTGGGGTTCACTCGTCCGGGTGGCGTTGCTGCATCACGTGACGTGGTCGATCAACTCGATCTGCCACGCGGTGGGCAAGCGTCCGTTCAAGTCGCGGGACCGTTCGGGCAACGTGTGGTGGCTGGCGGTGCTGTCGTGCGGTGAGTCCTGGCACAACCTGCACCACGCCGACCCGACGTCCGCGCGTCACGGTGTGGAGCGCTGGCAGGTGGACTCCTCGGCGCGGCTGATCCGCTGGTTCGAGCAGCTGGGCTGGGCGTACGACGTGCGGTGGCCGTCACGCTCGCGTATCGATTCACGGCGTGTCGCCCCGGATGGCGCCGCCCCGCGCGGGAAGGAACCTGCCGAGGCGGCATGATGGTCGCCGTGGCGACCGACTCCAGCACTCCCAGCAACGACAAGCCGCGGCGTGCGCGCCGCACCCGGATGACCGGTGCCGAGCGCCGCCAGCAGCTGCTGGAGATCGGCCGCACCCTGTTCGCGGCGAAGGGGTTCGAGGGCACGTCGGTGGAGGAGATCGCGGCGAAGGCCGGGGTCTCCAAGCCGGTGGTGTACGAGCACTTCGGCGGCAAGGAGGGGCTGTACGCGGTCGTGGTGGACCGTGAGATGCGGCGGCTGCTGGACATGGTGACCGGTTCGCTGACGGCCGGTCATCCGCGTGAGCTGTGCGAGCAGGCCGCGTTCGCGCTGCTGGACTACATCGAGGAGTACACGGACGGGTTCCGCATCCTGGTCCGTGACTCCCCCATCCCGCAGTCGACGGGGTCGTTCGCCTCGCTGATCTCGGACATCGCCACCCAGGTGGAGGACATCCTGGGCCGCGAGTTCAAGAGCCGCGGCTTCGACCCGAAGCTGGCGCCGCTGTACGCGCAGGCGCTGGTCGGGATGGTGGCGCTGACCGGCCAGTGGTGGCTGGACGTGCGCAAGCCGAAGAAGGCGGAGGTGGCGGCCCACCTGGTGAACCTGGCCTGGCACGGTCTGGACGGGCTGGAGCCGAAGCCGCGGCTGATAGGCCACCGGAAGAGCTGAATCCGGGCTGAACAGGCTGCGCGACCGTCCGGTTGCATGGGACGGTGCGCGCATGATCGAGATGACGATCGGCGAGGCGGCTCCCGGCTGAAGGAGCTGGTTCGCCGGGTGGCCGGCAGCCGCGAGCCCATCGCCCTCACGGATGAGGGCCGGGTGGTGGCCCTCCTCGTCGCTCCCCGGGTGATCGAGGATCTGGAGAACGCCTTGGCCGCCGCCGGTGGTCATGCGCGTGGTGCGGGCATCGCGGCCGACGGTTCCAGGAACTCCAGCCGGTTGCCCACCGGGTCCTCGGAGTAGAAGCGTCTGTGGCCCGGGAGGCTGTCGTCCCAGGTGACCGGGGCGCCGTGGGTGGTCAGGCGGGCGGCGTACGCCTCGATGCCGGTCACCCTCAGGCCGGGGTGGGCTTTCCGCGCGGGCCGGAAGCCGTCCTCGACGCCCAGGTGGAGGCGTACTTCTCCGGCTTCGAACCAGCAGCCGCCGCGTGCGGCCAGGGCGGGCGGCTTCTTCACCTCGGTCATGCCGAGGACGCCGGAGTAGAAGGCGCGCAGCCGCTCCTCGGAGTCCGGCGGCGCGGCGAGCTGCACATGGTCGACGGCGGTCAGCATCGCCGCTCAGCCCTCCTTGACGGCGACGGCGAAGACGCGGCGGAAGCGGAACGGGGTGCCGTGCGCGGTGGCCGGGTAGGCGTCGCGCAGGGCGGCGCGGTACTCGGCGAGGAAGTCCTCGCGCGCCGCGGGATCGTCGGCGAGGGCGGTGAGGACGGGGCGCAGGCCCGTGCCCTTGACCCAGTCGAGGACGGGGTCCTCCCCTTCCAGCAGGTGGACGTACGTCGTCTCCCACGCGTCGACCGCGCAGCCGAGGGCGGCCAGGCGGTCCAGGTACGCCTCGGGCGGCAGGACGGCGTCCGCGTGGCGCAGGACGCCGGACAGGCGGTCGCGCCACCGCGGGGAGGCGGCGAGGTCGCGCATCAGGGT
The DNA here is from genome assembly GCF_042647945.1 of Streptomyces lusitanus. Taxonomy (NCBI): domain Bacteria; kingdom Bacillati; phylum Actinomycetota; class Actinomycetes; order Kitasatosporales; family Streptomycetaceae; genus Streptomyces; species Streptomyces lusitanus. Next base: position 157,358 of record NZ_JBHRWL010000018.1, on the reverse strand, counting down.
GTGGCTCGGGGCGTCGAAGTTGCCGGGCACCTGGAAGGCGAGGACCCCGCCGGGCACGAGCCCGTCGATCCACGCGGCGAACCTCTCCACGTGCCCGGGCACCCATTGCAGGGTGGCGTTGCTGACGATCAGGTCGTACGGCTCCCGGGGCGTCCAGGTGCCGGCGTCGGCGTGGGCGAAGTCGAGCCGGCCGCCCCCGCGGGTGGGGCCCTCGTGGTCGGCGCGGGCCTTGTCGAGCATCTCGGGCGCGTTGTCGAAGCCGGTGATGCGGGCGGCGGGCCAGCGGTCGGCGAGGAGGGCGGTGACGTTGCCGGCGCCGCAGCCGAGGTCGGCGATGCGGGGCGGGTCGCCGGGCAGGCCGGGGACGCGGGCGAGCAGGTCGGTGAAGGGCCGGGTGCGGTGCCCGGCGTGGCGCAGGTACTGGGCGGGGTCCCAGACGGGACGGGCGGCGGCGGACACGGGACCTCCCGGATCGCGGATCGTCGTGGACTCCAGCGTCACCCGAAAATCTCTCGACGTCAAGACACTCGACATCAAGAGACTTCACATCGACACAACCACTACACTGATCCTTATGGAGGACGAGGTCGATCGGCTGGTCGCAGCGTGGCGCCGGGAGCGCCCGGACCTCGACGTGGAACCGCTCGAGGTGCTCAGCCGGGTCAGCAGACTGGCCCGGCACCTGGACCGGGCACGCCGTCTCGCCTTCACCGAGCACGGCCTGGAGTCCTGGGAGTTCGACGTGCTGACCGCGCTGCGCCGCGCGGGCACCCCGTACCAGCTCTCCCCCGGCCAGCTGCTCACGCAGACGCTCGTCACCTCGGGCACGATGACCAACCGTATCGACCGGCTCACCAAGAAGGGCCTGGTGGAGCGGCTGCCGGACCCCAGTGACCGGCGCGGTGTGCTGGTGCGGCTGACCGACGAGGGCAAGGACCGCGCGGACCAGGCGCTGGCCGGTCTGCTCGCCCAGGAGCGGGCCATCCTCGGGGAGCTGACCCGCGCCCAGCGGGTGGAACTGGCCGGTCTGCTACGCCAGTTGACCGCCCCGTTCGACAACATCCCCGGATAGGTCGACCGGTCCGACCCCGGCGCGCCGGGCTAGGGCGACCGCGGCCAGCGTGGAGTGCACGCCCAGCTTGCCGAGGACATTCTGCATATGGGTGCGCACGGTGTGCGGGGACAGGTACAGGCGCTCGGCGACCGCCTTGCGCCCCAGGCCCGCGACCATGCAGCGCAGCACCTCCCGCTCGCGCGGGGTCAGCGACTCCACGAGCCGTTCGCTCTCCGTGCGGTGACGCCGTGCGGCGGTCAACTCCCGCAGGACGCCGGTCAGCAGGGCGGGCGGCAGATGCGTCTCGTCGCGCAGCACACCGCGGATGACGGTGAGCAGCCGGCTGAGCGAACAGTCCTTGGCGACCCAGCCGGAGGCGCCCGCCTGGAGGGCGAGGGCGGCGCGGGCCGGGTCGTCCTTCTCGGCGAGCACGACCACCCGCACCTGCGGCTGGGCCGAACGCACCCCGCCCACCAGGGAGATGCCGTCGACGGAGCCGTCCTCGTCGACGGCCTGCACGGGCGGCGCGGCCGGGCGTCCGTCCGGCGCCGGGACGCCCAGGTCGGCGTCGACGAGCAGCACGTCGAACCGCCGCCCCTCGGCGGCCGCCCGCTCCAGACAGCGCAGCGCCGCCGGGCCGCTGCCCGCCGCGGACACGTCGACGTCGGGCTCCGCGGCCAGCGCCGCGGCCAGCGACTCGGCGAAAATGCGGTGGTCGTCGACGACCAGGACTCGAATGCGAACCACGTAACCCCCTTCCCCACGCTCTTCCCAGAGCAGGGGACTACCCCGTCGCCGGTGGACGACACCGGCGCGTACACGGCACCGAGGGCCCCGTGACTTTCCCTCGCCGGATGCGGGACGGACCGGCGCGCCGTCCGCAGCCGCGCGACCACCGCCGTCCCCGCCCCGGACGCCGTGCCCGGCCGTCTCGCCCCCTGAACGCACGCCGGCCCCCACCGGCGCTGTTCATCAGAGTACGGGCGGGGGCCGCGAGCGGAAGCTGATTTGCAGAACTTGCGGCCTTGCGCGTTTATGGTGTGCCGCATGTTTCGTCTTGAGACAGAAGTCGACAAGGCCCGACGCGATCTGCTCCACAAGCGGCTCCGGGACACCAACACGGCCGCCTCCCCGGTCCTGCGCGCCCTGCGCGGAACCCCCGCCGAGCGCGAATCCCCTTTGCACGTGTGGGCGTTGACCGCGAACGGCGAACTCGCGGGCGGCCTGGTCGGCCACACCTGGACGACGTGGCTGCACGTGACCTACCTCTGGGTCGACGCCGCCCACCGAGGCGCGGGCCTCGGCTCGGCACTCCTCACGGAGGCGGAACGCCTCGCCGCCACGGAGCGCGCGTGCACGCGTTCCCGCGTGGAGACCTGGGACTTCCAGGCCCCTGACTTCTACCGGAAGCACGGCTACGAGGTGGTGTGCGTGATCCCCGACTATCCGCCGGGGATCACGGAGTACACGCTGACGAAGCGGCTGGGGTGAGCACGGTCGCCTTGTCAGGCGCGGCGGCCCACGCCAACCTCGGCCCAGACGGTCAGGCACCCGCCCGCCCTTGAGGTCCCCCATCGTCCGGCCAGGGCGTCCGTGATCAACAGCCCGCGTCCGTCCTCCCGCTCCACCCCCGGCACACCGGGTACGACGGCCGCACCTCCCCCGCCCTCGTCGGTCACGCCGACCGTCACAGCAGCGGCGGTCAGCCGGCAGACGACCCTGACGATCCGGCTGTCGCTGTGCTCGAGCGCGTTCGCGACAAGCTCGCCGGTGATCGACTCCAGGTCGTCCACGGTCTCCGCCGGCAGCCCCCAAGACCGGGCGGCGTCCCGTACGTGATGACGGGCGACCTGCCCGGAGGTGAAGTCGTCACCAGGCAGGGTGAGCTCGGTGAACAGGTCCGGGACGTGACGCGGCGGGCAGCCGCGGAGGCCGAGAGCCTCGTCCGCGATCCGGCCGGTCAACCGGGAGACGGGGCCGTTGCCCTCGGTGACGAGCAGACAGGTCCGGCGCTCACGGATCGGGCGCTCACTCACGACGCGACCCCTGCACGGCTGCGGATGTCACGACGGTCCAGGTCGACGCCGTACGTGGCACACCAGAGGATGTCGCGGCGCAGACGCTGGATGCGGGCCTTCTCCTCCCGCTCGAACGAGGCGAGGTACGGCCGCACCAGAGGGCTGGACGTGCCGTCGACGGGGGCGTGCCAGGGGCGGACGGTGGGCGCGATCGTCCGGCGCGCGGATGTACGGTCGGGCGCCCTCGGAATCGGGACGGGAGGGCACCCAACGGGGCACTGCCACGCTGCTGTTGTGGCGCGATGTCTCCCCCGCGGCGTACTGACGACTCGGAGCCACTGCCGTACGCGGGTGATGATTGCGGTCATCTCTACTTCACCTCTGTTCGCGATGTGCTGCCGCTGCACGGCACGGACGCCGACCGGTCGCGGTCGAACTCCGCCCACATGACGGCGCCTTGTGCTGTCACGTCATGGCCGTACCGGTCCGCATCGGCGAGGGCCGCGAGCAGAGCGCGACGGCTCGGCTCCGTGAGCTGTGCGGGGAGCGGCACTGTGATGCGGGTGCACCGACGAAGCACTTCGGGAAGCGAGAGGGCCGACCATGCCCCGAGAGGCGCCGTACCTCGATGTGGCGGACTCGCTGCGCGCGCGGATCCTGGCAGGTGAGTGGGAGGTCGGCGCACGGCTGCCGTCACGCGCCCAGCTCGCCGAGGAGTACGGCGTCGGCCGCAACGTGACACAACGGGCCATGGACCGGCTGATCGTCGAAGGGCTCCTGGAGGGCCGGGCGGGATCCGGCACGTACGTGCGGAAGCCGCGCGAGCGCCTGCGGATGGTCCGCTCACATCATCGCGAGCGCAGAGGCCGCTCTCCCTTCCGGGCCGACATGAAGGAACGCGGCCGGCAAGGCACATGGGAGTCACACAGCGAAGCGCGCGTGCCGGCTCCGGAGGTCATCGCCGAACGGCTCGCCATCGCGCCCGGCGACCTGTGCGTGAGCACGCGCTACGAGTTCCTGGCGGACGGGCAGCCCGTCCAGCTGTCCCACTCGTGGGAGCCCATGGCGATCACGGACGGGACTCCCGTCGTCCTGCCGGAGATGGGCCCGCTCGCGGGTGCCGGCGTGGTCGAGCGCATGCGCGCGATCGGCGTGCACGTGGACAGCGCGGTGGAGGTGCCGAGGCCTGCCCGCGCCACGCAGGCCGAGGCCAATCTGCTGGGCATCAGCATGGGCGACCTGGTGCTCCACATCGAACGCACCTACTACGACACGGATGGCAGACCGGTCGAAACGGCGGACATCACGGTCCCGGACGCACGGTGGGAAGTGGCTTACGAGTTCGGGGTGGAACGGCCGTCGTAGGCCAGGAGCTTCCCTACTCAAGCAGTGGTCCTGGCTCGTCCGGACCTGGACATGGGCCTAGGTACACACGATGGGGCAGCCGCGTCGTATCGAGTGCTGTGCAGCACGCAGGAACAGTGCGACGTAGAAGGCTGTGTCCAGGTCCTTCGTCCACAGCCCTGTACGAGTAGCGGCCAGTTCCTTCACTGGGTGGCTGAACCAGGTGCTCAGGTCGAGGTTGTCACATGTTGCCGGGGTCTCGGCCGGCAGTTCGATGACGGCCGCCAGCTTCTCGGCGAGCGGTAGTACCTGAGGAGCACCGGCCACCATGGACTCGTGGTCGTCGGATTCGATGGGCAGCCAAATTTCCTCATCGAGCGAGAAGGGCACGAGCACGGTCCAGCCGCAGAGGATTTCCGACTCCTCTCGTGACAGGTGCGTCTCGCTCAAGGCGAAGAAGCCGGTCATGTCAGGGGTCAGCTTCTCCTCGAAAGCCTGTCCTGAGCCAGGTGCGAAGGCCGCCTCTGTGGGGACGTGCTCGTAGAGCGGCATTCAGTGGCGGTACGCCGCTGTCGCCGTTTCGATGAAAGACCGGATCAGCGGGTTGGTGTCTCCTTCGTTGCACGCCACCACCACTCGGCTCGGCTCCATGTCGGTCAGCGGCACCACGGTGAATTCGGCGGGCAGGTCGTGTCCGAGCGGGGCGAGGCCGATCGTGCCGTTCCACAGCACGGCCTGGAGGCATTCCTGGACGGCACGCACCACTGGCCCCTCGCGTGGCCTCCCGCCGTTCCAGTACGACTGCCAGAGGGAGTCGGTGCCCTGCGGGAACTGGAACCAGCGGCGGTCGCGCAGGTCGGCCAGACGCAGCCCGTCGCGGTGGGCCAGTGGATCGTCGGCGCGCAGGACCACGCCGACCGGGTCCGTCCGCAGCTCACGCACCGTCAGGGCAGTTTCGTCGAACGGCGCGCGGGTGAGGGCGACGTCGACCAGTCCGGCGCGCAGTCCGCACGTCGGGTCGGTCAGGTCTGCGTCGCGGATGCGGATGTCGACTCCGGGGTGGTTCCGGCGGTAGGCGGCGGCCAGCCTGACCACTCCCGGGTCGGTACTGTCGCCCAGGATGCCGACGGTGATGACCGCGGCGCCGGCTGCCGCGCTCACGCGCACCCGGACGCGGTCGGCGTGGTCGAGCAGGGCTCGAGCCTCGTCGAGCAGCACCGTGCCCACCGCGGTGAGCGTGACGCCGGTGGTCGAACGGGCGAAGAGCAGAGCCCCGACCTCGGTTTCCAACTGCTTGATCGCCCGGCTCAGCGGCGGCTGGCTCATATGCAGCCGGGTGGCGGCCCGGCCGAAGTGGAGTTCCTCGGCGACCGCCACGAAGTAGCGCAGGGTTCGTAGCTCCACGCTGCGACGATACCCATGGGGTATCGGCGTTGCCGAACAGGTCTTGGACACCGGTCCGGGCCCGGCGGTGCACTGGTGACCATGACCGAAGAAGCGCAGACCGGCGGGCCGCCGGCCCACCCCGCCGTATCAGTGGTGGGACCCCATGACGGCGAGACCATCGTTCTCGGCACCACGCGCATGCGCGTTCTGGAGGACGGCAGCCACACCGGTCACCGCCTCGCGATCGCCGAGTCCGTCCTCGCCCCGCACACGCAAGGGCCGCCGCAGCACCGCCACGGCCGACACGACGAAGGGTTCTACGTCCTCTCCGGCCTCGTGCGGTTCACCGTCGGGACCGCGACCTACGACGCCACCGCGGGGACCCTCGTCATGGTTCCGCCCGGCACCCCTCACACCTTCGCCAACCCGGCCGACCAGCCCGCCGTCATGCTCAGCACCTTCACCCCCGACCTGTACGTGCAGTACTTCCGGGACCTCCAGGAGGTGCTCGCCGACGGCCGGCCGCTGTCGCCGCAGGCCAACATCGACGCGATGAGCCGCTACGCGACACAGCCCGCCACCGACCGACGGACACCATGAACATCGCCTACTGGATCGTCGCGGGACTGCTCGCACTCCTCTACTTCTACGCCGGCACGCTGAAGGTGATCCGCAGCCGCGATCAGCTCCGGCCGATGATGGCCTGGGTCGACCGCGTGCCCCTGCCCGCCCTCAGGGCGCTGGGGGCGGTCGAAATACTCGGCGCGGCCGGTCTGGTCCTCCCACCGCTGACCGGTGTCGCGACGTGGCTGGCGTCAGCCGCGGCCATCGGCTTCGTGCTCCTCCAGATCGGTGCGATCGCCGTTCACCTGACCGGCGAAGACCGCCGGATCACCCTCAACGTCGGACTCATCGCCACCGCCGCCGTGACCGTCTGGCTGGCCGTCAGGCTGTGATGGCGGATCGGCCCTCGGCCGGCCGCTCCACGGCCGCGCACAGGGAAATGCCCCGCCCGGCGACCGCCAGGCGGGGCACAACCACAGACAACCGCCGCGGCTACCGCACCCGCCGCGCCCCCGCCGAAGGCACCGCCTCGAAGACGCGGGGGGTCTTCAGGCCGGCCGCGGCGAAGGCCTCCTCGATGGCCTTGGTGATCGAGGGGACGTCCTGCTCCTCCGTCAGGACGATCGCCGAGCCGCCGAAGCCGCCGCCCGTCATGCGGGCGCCCAGCGCGCCGGCGGTGACCGCCGTGTCGACCACCAGGTCGAGTTCGGGGCACGAGACGCGGAAGTCGTCGCGCAGGGAGGTGTGGCCCTCGATGAGGAGGGGGCCGATGGCGCGGGTGTCGCCCGACTCCAGGAGGGAGACGACCCGCTCGACGCGGTGGTCCTCGGTCACCACGTGGCGGACCAGGCGGCGGACCTCCTCCTCGTCGCCGAGGCGGGCCAGCGCCGCGTCCAGGTCGTCGTAGGGCACGTCCCGCAGGGCGTCGACGCCGAGCAGGGCGGCGCCCTTCTCGCAGCCCTCGCGGCGCTTGCCGTACTCGCCCTCGCTGTGGCTGTGCTTGACCCGGGTGTCGACGACGAGCAGGCGCATGCCCTCGGCGGCGAGGTCGAAGGGGATCTGCCGCTGGGACAGGTCGCGGGTGTCGAGGAACAGGGCGTGGCCCGCCTCGCAGCAGGCGGAGGCGGTCTGGTCCATGATGCCGACGGGGGCGCCGACGTAGACGTTCTCCGCGCGCTGGGAGAGGCGGGCGAGCTGCCAGCCGCGCAGGCCCAGGCCGTACAGGTCGTTGAGCGCGAGGGCGATCACGACCTCCAGGGCGGCCGACGAGGACAGGCCGGCGCCCGCCGGGACGGTGGACGCCAGGTGGACGTCCGCGCCGGTGACCGCGTGTCCGGCCTCGCGCAGCGCCCACACCACGCCCGCCGGGTAGGCGGTCCAGCGCTTGTCGGAGCCGGGGGCGAGGTCGTCGACGGTGAGTTCGACGACGGGGCCGTCGATGTCGGCGGAGTGCAGGCGCAGGACGCCGTCGTCGCGCCGGGACACGGCCGCGACGGCGGTGTGCGGCAGGGCGAACGGCATCACGAAGCCGTCGTTGTAGTCGGTGTGCTCGCCGATGAGGTTGACCCGGCCGGGTGCCGCCCACACCCCGTCGGGCGCGCTCCCGTACAGCTCCTCGAACCGCTCGGCGACGGCTCCCGCGACGGCCGCGCTGGACTCGCTCATGCCTGGACCCCTGCCCCTTCGTTGCCTCTTACTTGGCGCGCTGCTGCGCGAATGCCCACGCGTCCGCGACGATTCCCTCGAGGTCCGCGCGGGACGGGTTCCAGCCCAGCTTCTCGCGGGCCGTGGCGGCGGACGCCACCAGGACCGCGGGGTCGCCGCCCCGGCGGGGCGCCACGACCTCGGGGACCGGGTGGCCGGTCACCTTGCGGACGGTCTCGATGACCTCGCGGACGGAGAAGCCGTTGCCGTTGCCGAGGTTGCACACCAGGTGCTCGCCGGGCGTGGCCGCCTTCAGCGCGAGGAGGTGGGCCTCGGCCAGGTCGGCGACGTGGATGTAGTCGCGGACGCAGGTGCCGTCGGGCGTCGGGTAGTCGTCGCCGTAGACGGAGATCGCCTCGCGCCGGCCCTGGGCGACCTGGAGCACCAGGGGGATGAGGTGCGACTCGGGGTCGTGGCGCTCGCCGTACTGCCCGTAGGCGCCGGCCACGTTGAAGTAGCGCAGGGAGACCGCGCCCAGTCCGTGGGCCGTGGCCTCGCCGGTGATCATGTGGTCGACGGCGAGCTTGGAGGCGCCGTAGGGGCTGGTGGGGCGGGTGGGGGCGGTCTCGACGATCGGGACCTGCTCGGGCTCGCCGTACGTGGCGGCCGTGGAGGAGAACACCAGCCGGTGCACGCCCGCCTCGCGCATCGCGCCGAGCAGCGCCATGGTGCCGCCGACGTTGTTGTCCCAGTACTTCTCCGGCCTCTGCACCGACTCGCCGACCTGGGAGAAGGCGGCGAAGTGCAGCACGCCGTCGTACGAGGAGTCCAGCCATTTGGCGGCATCGCGGATGTCGCCCTCGACGAACGCGGCGCCCGCGGGGACGCCCTCGCGGAAGCCGGTGGAGAGGTTGTCGAGCACGACGACCTCGTGACCGGCCTCGACCAGATGCTGGGCGACGACGCTGCCCACGTACCCCGCGCCCCCGGTGACCAGGTACTTCCCTCTCATGAACTCGCTACCTCTCGCAGTCGCTCGGCCGCGCGCTCCGGCGGCACGTCGTTGATGAACACGTTCATGCCGGACTCGGAGCCCGCGAGGAACTTCAGCTTGCCGGACGTCCGGCGGATGGTGAAAAGCTCCAGGTGCAGCGCGAAGTCGTCGCGCGTCACACCCTCGAAGTCTTCCAGGGCGCCGAACGGCGCCTGATGCCAGGCGGCGATGTACGGCGTCGGCGGCTCGTTCTCCCCGAAGATCCGGTCGAAGCGCCTGAGCAGTTCCAGGTACACCCGGGGGAACTCCGCGCGCGCCGCCTCGTCGAGTCCCAGCAGGTCCGGCACCCTGCGCCGGGGATACAGGTGGACTTCGTACGGCCAGTGCGCCGCGTACGGCACGAAGGCCACCCAGTGTTCGCCCTCGAGGACGACCCGTGCGTCCGTCCGCTCCCGCTCGACCACGGCGTCGAACAGGTTCTCGCCTCCGGTCGCCTCCTTGTGCGCGGCCATCTGACGGAGCATCAGGGCGGTGCGGGGGGTGGTGAAGGGGTAGGCGTAGATCTGCCCGTGGGGGTGCTGGAGGGTGACGCCGATCTCGGCCCCGCGGTTCTCGAAGCAGAACACCTGTTCAACGGAGGGCAGATGCGACAGCTCGGACGTGCGGTCCGTCCAGGCGTCCAGCACGAGCCGCGCCTGCCGCTCGCTCAGCGAGGCGAAGGAGGCGTTGTGGTCGGAGGTGAAGCAGACGACCTCGCAGCGGCCGGAGTCGCCGGCGAGCGAGGGGAAGCGGTTCTCGAAGACCACCACGTCGTACGAGGAGTCGGGGATCTCGCTCAGCCGGTCGCCCTCCGACGGGCACAGCGGGCACTCGTCGGCCGGCGGGTGGTACGTGCGCCCCTGCCGGTGCGAGGCGATGGCGACGGAATCGCCCAGCAGGGCGTCGCGCCGGATCTCGGAGGTGGTGACGGTGGCGTCCAGCGGGCGGCGGTCCACCGCGTCGCGCACGGTGTCGTCGGCGAGGTCGTAGTAGATGAGCTCGCGGCCGTCGGCCAGCCGGGTCGAGGTCTTCTTCACTGTGGTACTCCTCCGCACCCGCCAGTCACCCAACACAATCGAACATAACACATCACAACTCACCAGACAGCAGCGCTCATCACGATCAAACAAAGAACGCGTACGAACGTGTTCAGTAATTGAACACGGAGGCGTAGATTCCGCGTCGGATCAGTTCGCGAACGAAGCGAGTGCGTATGCATACCCCCACATATCTGGCAGCCGAGCTTCGGCTCCCCACCAACTGGCTGGACTACACGATCCTCGGGATCTACTTCGTCGTCGTGCTCGGCATCGGCTTCGCCGCCCGCCGGTCGGTCAAAACGAGCCTGGACTTCTTCCTCTCCGGCCGCTCGCTGCCCGCCTGGGTGACCGGACTCGCGTTCATCGCGGCCAACCTCGGCGCCACCGAGATCCTCGGCATGGCCGCGAACAGCGCGCAGTACGGCGTCTACACGACGCACTGGTACTGGATCGGCGCCATCCCCGCGATGGTGTTCCTGGGCCTGGTGATGATGCCGTTCTACTACGGCTCCAAGGTCCGCTCGGTCCCCGAGTTCCTGCTGATGCGCTTCGACAAGGCGGCGCACCTGCTCAGCTCGGTCCTCTTCGCGGCGGCCGCCATCCTCATCGCCGGCGTCAACCTCTACGCCCTCGCGATCGTCGTCGAGGCCCTCCTCGGCTGGCCGCAGTGGGTCGCCATCGTCGTCGCCGGCGCGTTCGTTCTCGGCTACATCACCCTGGGCGGTCTGTCCTCGGCGATCTACAACGAGGTCCTCCAGTTCTTCGTCATCCTGGCGGCGCTCATCCCGATCACCGTGCTCGGCCTGAGGAGCGTCGGCGGCTGGGACGGCCTGACCGACAAGCTCACCGCGTCCCGCGGCGACAACTTCGTGACGGCCTGGGGCGGCACCGGCATCGGCAGCGACAACCCGCTCGGCGCCAACTGGCTGACCATCGTCCTCGGCCTCGGCTTCGTCCTCTCCTTCGGCTACTGGACGACCAACTTCGCCGAGGTGCAGCGCGCACTGTCCGCGAAGAACCTCTCGGCGGCCCAGCGCACCCCGCTGATCGCCGCGTTCCCGAAGATCTTCATCGTCTTCCTGGTGATGATCCCCGGCCTGGTCGCCGCCGTCCTGGTCCCCAAGATCGGCACCAGCGACTCGGACCTCCAGTACAACGACGCCATCCCGTACCTGATGCAGCAGCTGCTGCCCAACGGCGTGCTCGGCATCGCCGTGACCGGTCTGCTGGCCGCGTTCATGGCCGGCATGGCGGCGAACGTCTCCTCGTTCAACACCGTCTTCACCTCCGACATCTGGGCGAAGTACGTGGTGACGGACCGCGAGGACTCCTACTACGTGCGCTTCGGCCGCCTGATCACCGCGATCGGCGTGCTCGCGTCCATCGGCACGGCGTTCCTGGCCAGCTCGTTCTCCAACATCATGTCCTACCTCCAGACGCTGTTCTCCTTCTTCAACGTGCCGATGTTCGTCGTCTTCATCATCGGCATGTTCTGGAAGCGGGCGTCGATGAAGTCCGGCTTCTGGGGCCTGATCGCCGGCACCACCGCCGCGATGGTCAACTACTTCGTCATCTACGAACAGGGCATCATCGACATCCCCTCCGACCAGGGCGCCAACTTCGTCTCCGCGATCGCGGGCTTCGTCGCGGGCGCGGTCGTCATGGTCGCGGTGTCCCTGTTCACGGCGCCCAAGCCGCAGGCCGAACTCCAGGGGCTGGTGTACGGCACCCGCTCGCCCGGCATGGCGGAGCCGCCCGCGGAGGGTGACGACGCCTGGTACCGCAAGCCCGCGCTGCTGGGCTGGGGCGCGGTGATCCTGGCTGCCGCCTGCTACATCCCGTTCTCGTTCTGACCGCGGGAGGATTGAGAGAGCATGTCCGAGCACAACCGCGAGAGTGACCTCCAGAAGGAGATCACCGAGCTGGAGACCAAGTCCGCGACGGCCGCCCGGTTGTTCGACATCCGGCGGATCATCGGTGGGCTGTTCGTGCTGTACGGGGTGATCGTGACGATCGCCGGGTTCACGGCGTCCGATGCCGACATCGACAAGGCGGAGGGGGTCAACATCAACCTGTGGACGGGGTTGGGGATGTTGATCCTCGGCCTGCTGTTCCTTCTGTGGCTGTGGCTGCGTCCGACGCCGCCGCCTCCGGCCGCGGTCGCGGACGACGAGGACGCGTCCGGCAACTGACCCACGTCCTTCTCACACGGGGTGTGCGCCTTCACCTACGGGGGTTGCACACCCCGTGTGCATGGGTCGCCCGGCGTCGGTGCGCCAGTTGCACACCTCGTGTGCCTGTAGGGCGCCGGCGTTGGTGCGGGCCGGGGGGTGTCTGCGCACCTCGGCGCCAACGAGGTGCCGCCGCGCCCACCCGTGCCGCCCCAGGCGGCACGACTGCCCGCGCTGGGCGGGGGCCTGCCGCCGTCGTGCGGCCGCGCGCCCGCGGTTGCGCGCCGACGGCGGGGAGGGGGCGGGGTGGGGGTGGGCGCCCGCAGCGGCTGGCGCGTCCGCGCCCTGTGCTTCGTACACTCGCACTCTCGCGCCAGACCGAGGACGTCCACCCCCAGCGCGACCCCGCACCACCCACCCTCCGTAGGCGCTACGCCCGCCCCCACCGGACCGCAACCCTGCGCCGCAGGCATCGCACCGCAACCCCGACTCACGACCGCGTCGACGCCCGGTCGAGCAGCCCCGTGCGGGCGGCCATCGCCGCCGCCTCCAGCCTCGACCCCACCCCCAACTTCATCAGCACCCTCTGCACATGCGTCCGCGCCGTGGACGGCGCGATCCCCATCCCCGCCGCGATCAGCCGCGTGTCCTCCCCCTCCGCGACCCGCACCAACACCTCCACCTCCCTCGGCGTCAGCATCGACAGCAACCGCGCCCCCTCGTCGTCCGGCTGGGCCGCCGGATTCAGCAGCTCCCCGAACGCCCCCTGCAACAGCCCCGGCGCCACCGCCGCCTCCCCCGCCCGCGCCTTCAGCATCGCCCGCTCGACACCCTCGATCCGCTCGTCGTGCCGCACGTACCCCGACGCCCCCGCCGCGAACGCCGCCGCGATCCCCCGCGGCGACGGCACCGGCCCCAGCACCACGACCGCCACCTGCGGCCGCTCCCGCTTGATCTTCACCACCGGATCGAACGTCCCGGCCTCGGCCGGCGCCGCCGTCCCCAGCAGACAGACCTCCGGCGCCCTGCTGATCACCAGGTCCGCGGCCCCCGCCGCGGGCGCCGCCGCGGCCAGCACCCTGTGCCCTCGCAGCTTCAACGCCGAGGCCAGCGCCTCGGCGAGCAGTCGGTGGTCGTCGACCACCATCAGCCGCACTCCCATCGGACAACCATCCCCCCAGACAACACACCCCCGGATGCCCCCGGAAGCTACACGCTTGTTCGACGTCGCGCTCCCCCTACCGGCGAGAATCGCCCCGGAACGCCGAAATTCTCGTGTTCGATGGCGAAGAGCGTGTGATGAGCGGTACGCGAACGGCCCCGCCCCTGAACAGGGACGGGGCCGCAACGCGCCCACAAAACGATCACCGCGAACGATCAACCGGTGATCATCCAGTACCGAACGCGATCACCGCGTACTCCTTCTCATCGCTCGTGAAGTCACTCGCGTACACGGACGACATGTACAGCCCGCCCTGCCCGTACAGAATCTCCGCGTAGTCCGGCAGCATCCGCGTCTCCACGTCGCGCACCGCCTCCGTCGACGGGTTCTCCATGAGGACCGTCTGCTTGAAGGAACCGCCGTCGATGCTGACGATCTGGCCGCCCTTGTCGTACGGCGGCCGCTTGTAGGCGATGACGTTGGGGCCGTCCATGCGCAGCGGGTAGATCTCGTAGTCCACGCCGGCGTCGGCGCGCTGACCGGTCTGCCGGCCGGTGGCGAGGTCGAAGGACACGACCTCGTTGGTCTGGCTGTACGACTCGCCGCCGGCGTCGTGCTCCTCGGTCGCGATGTACAGCCGGTCGTTGCCGACCGTCACCCCCGTGCAGTTCTCCACCTTGTAGATGCCGTCGCAGCGGGCGGCGAACTCCTCGCCCGGCGCGGACAGGCGGGCGCGCAGCTTGCCCGTCTTGTTGTCGATGGAGAAGAAGTCGGAGATGCCGCTGCCGTCACCGGCGGTGTCGCCGACGTCGGCGGCGACCACGAGCGGGTCGGTGGAGACGACGGCCGCGTACTCGATGCCCTCGTCCATCTTGTACTCGGTGATGACGTCGCCCGTCTTGGGGTCGACGTTCTGGATGTGCAGCTGGCGCTGGTCGTACGAGCCGCACTTGCGGACCGCGACGAGCTTCGGGCCGCCGCCGTAGCCGGCGTCGTAGCAGGAGTCGGACGTCTTCGGCGCCCACCGCTCGTCACCGGTGGCGAGGTCCCAGGCGGCGCCGCCGCTGGTGCTGCCGGCCGCGACGGTGCCGCCGCTGAGCGTCACGTTGTTGAAGTTGACCGGCGTGGTCCCGGACTTGGCGTTCTTCGACCACACCTTGGTGCCGGCCTCGAGGTCGATCACCGCGACCTCGGTGCAGGACCCCGGGTCCTGCTTGGTCGGCATGCCCGGCTTGTACACGATGGCCGTCTTCTTGTCCTCGGTGACGTGCGGGGTCGCCGAGCACACCGGGCCGGGCAGGTCCAGCGTCCACTTCTTGGTGCCGGTCTTGCGGTCGTAGCCGGTGATCTCCGACAGCCCGCTCTTGGCGTAGACGCTGTCGGTCAGCCAGGAGCCGGAGGTGGGGATGCTCGTGGTGCCCTTGGGCACCTTGGGCGCGGGCACCTGGAACAGCACCTTCGACCCGGTCGCGGCCGGCGCCTTCTCCTTCGCCTCGCCGGAGGCGGAGCCCCCTTCGCCGGAGCCGCCCTCCTTGCCGTCGCCGCCCTTGGTGTCGCCGCCCTCGGCGGTGGTCTTCTTGTCGTCGTCCTTGCCGGACGAGGACGAGTACCAGACGCCGCCGCCGACGATCAGCGCGATCGCGACGACGGCCGACACGATGATGGCCACCTGGGCGTTGACCTTGCGCCCGCCCTGCTGTCCGGCCTGCGCCTGCATCGGCACGGTCGGCTGCGCGTAGCCGTACGGAGGCTGCTGCCCGTACGGGCCCGGCTGCTGCGGCTGCCCATACGGTCCCGGCTGCTGCGGCTGGCCGTAGGGCCCGGGCTGTCCGTACGGGCCGGGCTGCTGCGCCGGATAGCCGTACCCGGCCGGCGGCTGCGGCGGCTGGGGCGCCTGCTGCGGATAGCCGTAGCCGGGTCCCTGCGGAGGCGTGGGAGGTGTCGGCGGCGTCGCAGGCGTCGGCGGAGCGGCGGGCGGCGGGGTCCCCGGCGCCTGCGGATAGCCGTATCCGGGCTGCGGCGCCTTGTTCAGATCAGGTCCGGCGGGAGCCGGAGGCGTCGGCTGCTGCGGCTCCGACGGTTCCTGCGGCGGCCCGAACCCCGGCTGCTGCGGGGGCTGGTTGGGCGGCGGGGGCGGCTGGGTCATGACGTGGGCACCTCGGGGAAGGGGACGACGGGCGGCGGGAAAGTGATGTGATGTGAGCGGCGCTCACGGCCTCACTTGCCGTAGGCGAGCATCAACTTCTCCTTCGCGTCGTCATTGCCGTTCAGCCGGGTGGTCGACAGGTAGAAGCGGCCGTCGACCCAGTCGATCGCCTTGCTGAAGAAGCCGTTCTCGATGTCCGCGACCGCCTGCGGGTTCTGCATCAGCGTGGCCGGCTTGTGGCTCGCGCCGCTGACGGGCAGGGCGACGACACGGCCGCCGGCGTCGTAGGACGGCTCGACGTACGCGACGAGCTTGCCGCCCTCGACCTTCATCGGGACCATCGACTCCTCCACGGGGGAGGACTCGCGCCACAGCTCCTTGCCGTTGGCGAGGCTGATGGCGACGAGCTCGTTGGCCCCGGTGGTGGCGGCGGTCGGCAGGTAGAGGGTGTCGCCCTCGACGACGACGCCTTCGCAGCCCTGGAGGTCACGCGCGAGGATGGCCCAGCCGCAGCCGGGGTCGAAGTTCTCGTCGACGGCGACCTGGGAGCGCAGCTTGCCGGCGGCGGTGAAGGCGGCGATGTTCCACGACTTCTTGTCGCTGCCCTCCTCCTCCTTGGTGGCGTAGACGACCAGCGGGTCGACGGAGAAGGTGCGCTCGACCCGCCAGCCCTTGGCGTACTGGTAGGTCCACTTGGCCTTGCCGGTGTTGGGGTCGAGCTCGCGGACCTCGTCGTGCGCGTTGGTGCCGCCGGCGCCGCAGGAGGCGACCTGGATCAGCCGCTCGCCGCCCGCGAACGCGGCGGGGAAGCAGGGGGCGTTGCCGTACCGCTTGGAGTCCCACAGCTTCTTGCCGGTGCGCACGTCGTACGCCGTGCCGGACTGCGAGCGGCCGACCACCAGTGTGTTGCCGGCGAGGGACATCTCGATGGAGAGCACGCTGTCGAACAGCTCGCCGTCGGCGACCTCCTGCGTCCAGCCCTTCTCGCCGGTGACGAGGTCGACGAGCTGGAGCTGGTTGCACTTGGCACTGTCGCTGCTGCCGCTCATGGAGGCGACGACGATCTTGTTGTCGGCGGTCTTCCCGGGCGTGACCGCGCAGATCTTGTGGGGGAAGCTGATGGTGTCCCACGCGGGCTTGCCGTCGGAGACGTTGTACCCGTAGAGGTCCTTGTAGGCCGCCTTGACCGCGGTCTTGTCGGTGATCCACTGGCCGGGGGCGTCGGCGCCGGAACCGGGGGCGTCGGGCGCCTCCTTGTACCAGAGCACCTTGGACTCGCCCGCCTGGCGGCCCTCGTTGAGGTCCTCCGCCTCCTCGCCGCCGTCGCCGCTGCCGTCACCCGGGTTGACCGGGGCGCCGCTGGACGTGCCCGGCTTGGGGTCCTCGGTCTGCTGGGCGACCGGCTCCTTCTTGTCGTCGTCGCCGGAGACGGCCCACACCGTGCCGCCGACGATCAGCGCGACCGCCACCGCGGCGGCGGCGATCAGCAGCGGCTTGCCCTTGAAGGGGTTGCGGGAGCCGCCGCCGGGCGGGGTGCCGGGCGCGCCGGGGAAGCCGGGCTGCTGCGGATAGCCGTAGCCGGGCTGGCCGTACGGCCCCGGCTGCTGGGGCTGTCCGTAAGGACCGGGCTGCTGGGGCTGTCCGTAAGGACCGGGCTGCGGGGGCTGGCCGTAAGGACCGGGCTGCTGCGGAGGCTGCTGCGGGTAGCCGTACCCCGGCTGCGGGGCGCCGGACGGCGGGCCCTGCGGGGGCGGCGGCGTCTGCGGGGCGCCTTGCGGGGGCGGCGGGGTCTGCGGCGGGGTCTGCGGTGGTCCGAAACCCCCGCCCGGCGGCGGATCCTGCGGCGGTCCGAAGCCGCCCTGAGGCGGCTGATTGGGCGGCTGAGTCATCAGCGCGTTCCCCCTTGCTCACTGATTTTTAGCCACGCCCTGAGATACGTGCTGACCCAGAGTCGTCGTCGGTCACTTACCGGACGGCTCTTTCTATCACCCGGCACCGACACGCCACCGGGCCGCGTCCTCCCCTGTTCCCAAGGGAGGACCGGCCTGTGATGCCCCCGTTACGCACCTCCACGCCCTCTTCACGCGGCGCGCGCTCCCCGCACGCAGGCGCGCGGCGCAACTCCCGCGCCGGTCAGGCGTCTTCGGCGAGTTCCAGCCAGCGCAGCTCCAGCTCGTCGCGCTGACCGGCCAGGTCCCGCAGTTCGGCGTCCAGTTCGGCCACCTTCGCGAAGTCCGTGGCGTTCTCGGCGATGGCGGTGTGGAGGGTGGCCTCCCTGGCCGAGATCTTGTCCAGCTGGCGCTCGATCCGCTGGAGTTCCTTCTTCGCTGCGCGCTGGTCGGCGGCGCTCCTCTCGGGCGCCACGTCACGGGAGGCCGCCGCGGCCGGGGCGGAGGCGGCCGCGGCGGCGGCCTCCTCCATGCGCTTGCGCCGCTCCAGGTACTCGTCGATGCCGCGCGGCAGCATCCGCAGGGTGCCGTCGCCGAGCAGGGCGAAGACCCGGTCGGTGGTGCGCTCGACGAAGAACCGGTCGTGGGAGATCACGATCATGGAGCCGGGCCAGCCGTCGAGGAGGTCCTCGAGCTGGGTCAGGGTCTCGATGTCGAGGTCGTTGGTGGGCTCGTCGAGGAAGAGGACGTTGGGCTCGTCCATCAGCAGCCGCAGCAGCTGGAGGCGGCGGCGCTCACCGCCGGAGAGGTCCCCGACGGGCGTCCACTGCTTCTCCTTGCCGAAGCCGAAGGTCTCGCAGAGCTGACCGGCGGTCATCTCGCGGCCCTTGCCCAGGTCGACGCGCTCGCGCACCTGCTGCACGGCCTGCAACACCCGCCACTCGGGGTCGAGTTCGGCGACCTCCTGCGAGAGATAGGCCAGCTTGACGGTCTTGCCGACGCGGATGCCGCCCGCCGCGGGCTGCGTCTCGCCCTCGCTGCGGGCGGCGTCGGCGAGCGCCCGCAGCAGGGACGTCTTGCCGGCGCCGTTGACGCCGACCAGGCCGATGCGGTCGCCGGGGCCGAGCTGCCAGGTCACGTGCTTGAGCAGCACCTTCGGCCCGGCCTGGACGGTCACGTCCTCCAGGTCGAACACCGTCTTGCCCAGCCGGGACGAGGCGAACTTCATCAGCTCGCTGCTGTCCCGCGGCGGCGGCACGTCCGCGATCAGCTCGTTCGCGGCCTCGACGCGGAAGCGCGGCTTGGAGGTGCGGGCGGGGGCGCCGCGGCGCAGCCAGGCCAGCTCCTTGCGGACCAGGTTCTGCCGCTTGGCCTCCTCGGTGGCCGCGATGCGTTCGCGCTCCGCGCGGGCGAAGACGTAGTCGGAGTAGCCGCCCTCGTACTCGTGGACGACGCCGCGCTGCACGTCCCACATGCGGGTGCAGACCTGGTCGAGGAACCACCGGTCGTGGGTGACGCAGACGAGCGCGGAGCGGCGGTTGCGCAGGTGCTCGGCGAGCCAGGCGATGCCCTCGACGTCGAGGTGGTTGGTCGGCTCGTCGAGGACGATCAGGTCCTGCTCCTCGATGAGCAGCTTGGCGAGCGCGATCCGGCGCCGCTCACCGCCGGACAGCGGTCCGATGACGGTGTCCAGGCCCTTGGGGAAGCCGGGCAGGTCCAGGCCGCCGAACAGCCCGGTCAGGACGTCCCTGACCTTGGCGTTGCCGGCCCACTCGTGGTCGGCCATGTCGCCGATGACCTCGTGCCGGACGGTGGCCTCGGGGTCGAGCGAGTCGTGCTGGGTGAGCACGCCGAGCCGCAGCCCGCCGGAGTGCGTCACCCGGCCGGTGTCGGCGTCCTCCAGCCGGGCCAGCATGCGGATGAGGGTGGTCTTGCCGTCGCCGTTGCGCCCCACGACCCCGATCCGGTCGCCCTCGGAGACGCCGAGGGAGATCCCGTCCAGCAGCGCACGGGTGCCGTACACCTTGCTGACGTTCTCGACATTGACCAGATTGACGGCCATTTTGCTCCTGCCCGGTGGATCGATCAGCTTTCAAGCGTAGGCCCTGCCGGGAGGGGGCCGGGACACGAGGAGACAGTCACTCTTTGTGATGACGTGATCGGGACTCGGCCGCTACCGTGGAGGACAGGCACCAGGATCTTGTCCATGGGAGGAACCATGACAGCCCAGCCTGCTGAGCGGTCCGGATGGCGGATGCCTCCAATGGACGGCTACACCGTCGACGACCTGCTGACACTGCCGGATCTCCCGCCGCACACCGAGCTGATCGACGGGAGCCTGGTCCTCGTGAGCCCGCAGCGCTACTTTCACTTCGCCGCGATCGACCTGCTGGTCGTCGGTCTGCGCCGCACTCTCCCGGCCGACTTGAAAGTCGCGCGCGAAATGACCGTAGTACTCGACCGGCGCAACGGCCCGGAACCAGACATCTCCGTGATCCACGCGGCTGCCAGGAAAGGGCCGGACCAGACGTACTTCGAGGGCAAGGACGTCGTGCTCGCCGTCGAGGTGATCTCACCGGAGTCCGAAGCCCGAGACCGGCTCACCAAGACGCACAAGTACGCTGCGGCAGGCATCAGGTACTACTGGCTGGTCGAGATGACCGGGCCGGACCAGCACCCCGCAGTCGAAGTCTTCGAACTGTCGGAGGACACCGGCACGTACCGGTCAACCGGCACCTACCGCGACCGCATCAAGGTCGACAAGCCCTACGGCATCGACATCGACCTGACGGCCATCGACGAACTCTGAGTCGGCCGTCAGACCACCGTAACCCCCGGCACCGGTCCCGGTGCCGTGCGTACGTCCCGACACGTGCCCGAGCCCCGCAGCGCCACCGCGACGGTCTCCGCCGCCTCCGCGTCCCGCGCCAGGAACGCCGTCGTCGGCCCCGATCCCGACACCAGCGAGGCCAGTGCCCCCGCCGCGCGCCCCACGGCCAGCGTGTCCGCCAGCTCCGGGAACAGCGACAGCGCCGCCGGCTGAAGATCGTTGGACACGGTGGCCGCGAGCGCTTCCGCGTCTCCCTTGGCGAGTGCGCCGATCAGCTCCCGCGACGCCACCGGCTCCGGAATCTCCCGCCCCTCCGCCAGCCGGTCGAACTCCCGGAACACCGCCGGTGTGGACAGCCCGCGTGAGGCCATCGCGAACACCCAGTGGAAGGTCCCCCCGACCTCCAGCTCCGTCAGCTTCTCTCCTCGCCCGGTACCGAGCGCGGCCCCTCCGACCAGGCTGAACGGCACGTCGCTGCCCAGCTCGGCGCAGATGTCGAGGAGTTCCTCGCGCGAGGCGCCCGTCCCCCACAGCGCGTCGCAGGCCAGCAGGGCGCCCGCGCCGTCCGCGCTGCCGCCCGCCATGCCCCCGGCGACGGGGATGTCCTTGGCGATATGGAGGTGCACGTCCGCGTCCCGGCCGTACCGCTCGGCGAGGGCCAGGGCGGCGCGGGCGGCGAGGTTGGTGCGGTCGAGGGGGACCTGGGCGGCGTCCGGGCCGTCGCAGGTGATGCGCGGTCCGTCCGGCGACGGGGTGGCGGTCACCTCGTCGTACAGGCCGACCGCGAGGAAGACGTTGGCCAGGTCGTGGAAGCCGTCGGGGCGGGCCGCGCCGACCGCGAGCTGGACGTTGACCTTGGCGGGGACACGGACGGTGACGCTCACTGCTGACCCTGCTCCTCGTTCCGGCCGTGCTCGGCGATCCGCGCGAACTCCTCGACGGTCAGCGACTCGCCCCGCGCCTGCGGCGAGACGCCCGCCGCGACCAGCGCCGCCTCGGCCGCGGCCGCCGAGCCCGCCCAGCCGGCGAGGGCGGCGCGCAGCGTCTTGCGGCGCTGGGCGAAGGCCGCGTCGATCACGGCGAACACCTCGCGCCGGGAGGCGGTGGTCTTCAGCGGTTCCGCGCGGCGGACCAGCGACACCAGGCCGCTGTCGACGTTCGGGGCGGGCCAGAAGACGTTCCGCCCGATGGCGCCGGCCCGCTTGACCTCGGCGTACCAGTTGGCCTTCACGGAGGGCACGCCGTACACCTTCGAGCCGGGGGCGGCAGCAAGCCGGTCGGCGACCTCCGCCTGGACCATGACGAGGGTGCGCTCGATGCCCGGGAAGGTCTCCAGCATGTGCAGCAGGACCGGCACGGCGACGTTGTAGGGGAGGTTGGCGACCAGCGCGGTCGGGGCCGGGCCGGGCAGCTCGGTGACGTGCATGGCGTCGGAGTGGACCAGCGTGAACCGGTCGGCGCGCTCCGGCATGCGGGCGGCGACGGTGGCGGGCAGCGCTCCGGCCAGCACGTCGTCGATCTCCACGGCGGTGACCCGGTCGGCGGCCTCCAGCAGCGCCAGCGTGAGCGAGCCGAGCCCGGGGCCGACCTCGACGACCACGTCGTCGGGGCGTACCTCGGCGGTGCGCACGATACGGCGGACCGTGTTGGCGTCGATGACGAAGTTCTGGCCGCGCTGCTTGGTGGGCCGTACGCCGAGGGCGGCCGCCAGTTCACGGACGTCGGCGGGGCCCAGGAGGGCGTCGGGGGTGGGGCTGGTCACGGGACAAGGGTACGGGGCGTGCGGGTCCGCCCCGGTCACCGCCGGCGCCGTCACCCGCGCAGCCGGGCCCCGCAGTGCGGCCAGGCGGCGGCGCCGCTGCGGGCGTAGAGCTGCTGAGCGCGGTACGTCTGTTCGGCCGGGGGCGCGTCCTGGGGGCGGCCTGCGCCGCCGAGGTCGCGCCAGGTGCGGGCGTCGAACTGGTACAGCCCGCCGTACGTGCCGGAGGGGTCGGTGGCGTCGGGGCGTCCGCCGGACTCGCAGCGGGCGAGCGCGTCCCAGTCCAGGGTGTCCGCGCCCCGCACGGACACCGGGACGGGCCGGGTGCCGACGCGTACCCGGCGTGCGACGGGATCGCGCACCACCTCGGTGTTCAGCAGGCGGGGCCGCTGCCGGACCCCGTTGACGGTGCGCTGCGCGTAGGTGAGGCGGCGCAGCCCGGGCCGTCCGGCGCGGTCGACGACCGTCGTGCCGTGGGCCAGCGCGGGGTCCTCGACGCGTTCCTCGGTGAACGGGATCTCCTCGTCGCGGACCTCCGTGCCGTCGGTGATGCGCAGCACGGTGACGGTCTGGCCGTCGCGCGGGAAGCTGCCGGGGGCGACGGAGGTGGTGTCGCGTCCGCGCAGGGTGACCCCGGCCTGGTGCACGGCCTCCCGCACGGTCGCGGCGTTGGTGCGGACGGTGCGCGCCCTGCCGTCCGCGAGGACGGTGACCGCGCGTTCGGTACGGACCTCCAGGGCGAGCCCGGCGGGTCCGACGCGGGTGCCGGGCGGGGCGGACAGATGGGCGCCCGCGATCCGTACGCCGATCCGCCGCAGCGCCTCGTGGACGGTGGGGGCGGTCGTCCACACCTCCTGCCGGGTCCCGTCGAGGGTGAGCAGCAGCGGACGCGCGTGGCGCACCTCGATCGTGTCGCCGTCGTCGAGAGCCGTGCCGGGGGCGGGGCTGATCTCGTCGTGCGGTCCGATGCGCACGCCCTCCTCGGCGAGCAGCCCGGTGACGTCGTCGGCGAAGGTGTGCAGGGTGCGGGGGCGGCCGTCGACGGTCAGCTCGACGCCCTTGTCCTCGGCGACGAAGGCGCTGGTGCCTCCGGCGAGGAACGCGACGACCAGCGCCCGCGGCAGCATCCGGCGCACGGCCTCGGCCCGTTCCGCGTACCGGCCGGGGCGCCGGTGCGCGGAACGCCTCGGCGGCGCGGGGGCGGGCGCGCGGCGGGGCAGGGCGGGCACGGTCTCCGCCTCGTGGATGGCGCCGCACACGACGTGCGTCGGGCACGTCTTCTGATACGTGTCGTTCCGATACGTTCCGTTCTGATACGTCTCGTGATACGTCTCGAACCGCAGGGTGGTGCTCACGCCGACACGCTCCAGGGCTGGCCACGGGGACGCCCGAGGGGGCCGCACGGGTCCCCCTGGGGCTCCCGCAACCTAGCCGAGCGCCGATCACTCTCCCAAGCGACACGACTACGGACCGTGCGTGTACAGGGATCGTCGGTGCTTTCCTCAGTAGCCGAAGGCGCGTGCGGTGTTGGCGCCGAGCGCGGTGGCCAGCGCGTCCTCGTCGATGCCGCGCACGGCGGCCATGGCACGCACGGTGACCGGCACCAGGTAGGGGGCGTTGGGCCGGCCGCGGTAGGGCACGGGGGTGAGGAACGGCGCGTCGGTCTCCACCAGGACCAGTTCCAGCGGGGCGACGGCCAGGGCGTCCCGCAGGTTCTGGGCGTTCTTGAAGGTGACGTTGCCGGCGAAGGACATGTAGTAGCCGGCGGCGGCGCAGATCTCCGCCATCTCCGCGTCCCCGGAGTAGCAGTGGAAGACGGTGCGCTCGGGGGCGCCCTCCTCCTTCAGCACGCGCAGCACGTCCGCGTGGGCGTCGCGGTCGTGGATCACGAGCGTCTTGCCGTGCCGCTTGGCGATCTCGATGTGGGCGCGGAAGGACCGCTCCTGCGCCTCCTTGCCGTCCTCGCCCGTGCGGAAGTGGTCGAGGCCGGTCTCGCCGACGCCCTTGACCTGCGGCAGCGCGGCCAGCCGGTCGATCTCGGCGAGCGCGTCGTCCAGCGCCGCGTCCCCGCCGGGCTGCCTGGCGCCCTGCCGGGACCACCCGTCGGGATCGCCGAGCACGATCCGCGGGGCCTCGTTGGGGTGCAGGGCGACCGTGGCGTGCACGGCGTCGTACGCCGCCGCCGTGTCCGCCGCCCACCGGGACCCCTTGAGGTCGCAGCCGACCTGCACCACGGTCGTCACCCCCACCGACGCCGCCTTGGCGAGGGCCTCCTCGACCGTGCCGGACTGCATGTCGAGGTGTGTGTGGGAGTCCGCGACCGGCACCCGCAGGGGCTCCGGGAGCGGCGGCGCGGCGTTCTTGTCGGGGGCGTTCGCAGGCATGCCCCCGATCCTACGGAAGCGGCGCGGACCTCTCCGGAGCCCAGGGCGCCTCGACCGGTCCTGCGGCCGGCACCCGGCGCTCCCGGTGGGCGGCGTCGCGGGCCGAGGCGACCCGGCCCGGGCGCAGTATGCGTACGACACGGCCGTCGCAGCTGCGGCAGGCGGGCCGGTTGAGCGGGGAGGGCACGATCCGGCCGTCCGCCACGTACAGCACGAAGGTGCGGCCGTCGGCGTCGACGTGGTGCTCTATCTCGTACGACTGCTCCCAGCCGTATCCGCAGCGCATGCAGGCGAAGGCGTACGCCTCGGTGACCACGGCGGTGGCGCCCGCGCGCAGTCCGTCCGGTCCGGAGATCTCGGTCATGCCGGCTCCTGTCGGTCCGCTGGCGGGACGGGCGGGCGCCCGCCCCGTCGACCAGTGGACTCCTCGGGAGCCGCGCGCACACGGGGTGCGGCGGAGTATTGGCACCGATTTGGCCGTGCGTTGCCCGAATGCCCCGGCCTCTTTACCGATGCCCGGAGTTCTCATGACGCGGAGGCGGTGCGCGTCACCTCCGCCCGCGCTCCGGGCGTTCTACGCCCGACCGGCGTTCTTGGCCGCGACGACCGCGTCGAACACCTGCCGCTTCGGCAGTCCGGCCTCCGCCGCGACCGCCGCGATGGCCTCCTTGCGCCGCTCGCCCGCCTCCTCGCGCACCCGCACCCGGCGCACCAGCTCGGCGTCGTCGATCTCCTCGGGGCCCTTGTCGGGGGCGCCCTCGACGACCACGGTGATCTCCCCGCGCACGCCCTCGGCCGCCCACGCGGCCAGCTCGGCCAGCGGGCCGCGCCGGACCTCCTCGTAGGTCTTGGTCAGCTCGCGGCAGACGGCGGCGCGGCGGTCGGCGCCGAACACCTCGGTCATCGCGGCGAGGGTGTCGTCGAGGCGGTGCGGGGCCTCGAAGTAGACGAGGGTGCGGCGCTCGTCGGCGACCTCCCGCAGCCGGCCCAGCCGCTCCCCCGCCTTGCGGGGCAGGAACCCCTCGAAGCAGAACCGGTCGACGGGCAGCCCGGACAGGGCGAGCGCGGTGAGCACGGCGGACGGTCCGGGTACCGCCGTGACCCGGATGTCCCGCTCGACGGCCGCGGCGACCAGCCGGTAGCCGGGGTCGGACACGGACGGCATGCCGGCGTCGGTGACGAGCAGCACCCGCGCGCCACCCGCCAGCTCCTCGACCAGCTCGGGCGTGCGGGCGGCCTCGTTGCCCTCGAAGTACGACACCACCCGCCCCTTGGGGGTGACGCCCAGCGCCTGGGTCAGCCGGCGCAGCCGCCGGGTGTCCTCGGCGGCGACGACGTCGGCGCCGGCGAGTTCCTCGGCGAGCCGGGGCGGCGCGTCGGAGATGTCGCCGATGGGGGTGCCTGCGAGTACGAGGGTTCCGGTCACGCGCCCATCCTCCCAGGAGCGGACGGAGGCGGGGCATACCGCCCATGCGCGGGACTCACACAGCGCCGTTCCCTACGATGGCGCGGTGACCAGTACCGCGTCCTCCACGGACACCCGCCAGGAGCAGTCGCCGCCAGCGCAGCGGCAGACGTGGCAGCACCGGCTGCGGCGTTTCGGCCACCGGACGTCCGCCGTCAGAGGCGACGTCCGCGACCGTCTGGTCCCGCCGTACACCGAGCCGTCGGGCCGGCTGTGGAAGACGCTCGGCGTCCCGCCGGTGACCGCCGACCGTCTCGTGCGCTGGTCGGGGTGGAACGGGCCGCTGCTGGTGACGCTGGTGGCGGGGGTGCTGCGGTTCTGGAACCTGGGCCACCCCAAGGCGGTGATATTCGACGAGACGTACTACGCGAAGGACGCGTGGGCGATCGTCCACCGCGGGTTCGAGGTCGACTGGGCCAAGGAGGCCAACCGGCTGGTCCTGGAGTCGGGCGGTGACGTCCCGATCCCCACGGACGCGGCGTACGTGGTGCATCCGCCGGTCGGCAAGTACGTCATCGGGCTGGGCGAGCTGATGTTCGGCTTCGACCCGTTCGGCTGGCGGTTCATGACGGCGCTGCTCGGCACGCTGTCGGTGCTGATGCTGTGCCGGATCGGGCGGCGGCTGTTCCGCTCCACGTTCCTCGGCTGTCTCGCGGGCGCGCTGATGGCGGTGGACGGGCTGCACTTCGTGATGAGCCGCACCGCGCTGCTGGACGGCGTGCTGATGTTCTTCGTGCTGGCGGCGTTCGGCTGTCTGCTGATCGACCGGGACAAGGCGCGCGCGAAGTTGGCCGCCGCCCTGCCGGTGGACGCGGACGGGCGGGCCCGTCCGGACGCGGAGACCGCCGAGAACACCCGGATCGGCTTCCGCCCCTGGCGTCTGGCGGCGGGCCTGATGCTGGGCCTGGCGATCGGCACCAAGTGGAACGGCCTGTACATCACGGCCGCGTTCTGCGTGATGGCCGTGCTGTGGGACGTCGGCGCGCGCCGGGTCGCGGGCGCGGTCCGGCCCCGTGTCGCGGTGCTGAAGCGGGACCTGGGCTGGGCGTTCCTGACGACGGTGCCGGTGGCGGTGGTCACGTACTTCGCGTCCTGGATCGGCTGGATCCTCTCCGCGACCGACGGCAGCGGCGGCTACTACCGCGACTGGGCGACCCGCGACGGGCGGCGCAGCGACTGGTCGTGGCTGTTCCCCGACTGGTGGCGCAGCCTGTGGCACTACGAGAACCAGGTGTACGACTTCCACGTCGGCCTGTCCTCGCCGCACACGTACGAGTCCAACCCGTGGAGCTGGATCGTCGCCGGCCGCCCGGTGTCGTACTTCTACGAGTCGCCCGCGCCCGGCGTGGACGGCTGCCCGGTGGACGCGGGCGAGAAGTGCGCGCAGGAGGTGCTGGCGATCGGCACGCCGATGCTGTGGTGGGTGGGCTGCCTGGCCCTCCTCTACGTCCTGTGGCGCTGGTTCTTCCGCCGTGACTGGCGCGCGGGCGCGATCGCCTGCGGCATCGCCGCCGGCTACGCCCCCTGGTTCCTCTACCAGGAACGCACGATCTTCTACTTCTACGCGGTCGTCTTCCTGCCGTTCCTGTGCCTGGCGGTGGCGATGCTCCTGGGCGCGATCGTCGGCCCGCCCCGCTCCACGGACACCCGCCGCGTGGCGGGCGCGACGGCGGCGGGCGTCCTGACGCTCCTGATCGTCTGGAACTTCATCTACTTCTGGCCGATCTACACGGGCACGCCGATCCCGATCGACGACTGGCGGTCGCGGATGTGGCTGGACACGTGGGTGTAGCGGGGCCGCTCGGACACGGTCCGGCGGGCCTGTGGTGAGGGTCTCTTTGGGACAACGATCCTTCACTCGCATGCCGTTGGGCGCGGGCAGCGCTTAGAGTTCGGGGCGTGCCGGGCTTTTGAACGTGTTCAATGAGCGCGGGGTCCGGCCGGGGGAGGGACGCCCGATGGGCAAGGGGGTCAAGGTCGCCGTCGTCGGCGGCGTGTTCGCCGTGATGATCGGCGGAGCGGGGTACGGGGCGTACAACATCGTCTCGGCCCTGAACGGGGACGGGGGCGGCGGCGCGGCGGAGACACGCAGGTCCGGGCCGCCGGACAAGGAGGAGGTGCGCGAGACGGCCGACGCCTTCCTCGGCGCCTGGGAGAAGGGGCAGGCCGCCGAGGCCGCGTCGTACACGAACAACGCGGCCGACGCCGGCGTGCTGCTGACCGCGTACGGCGAGGAGGCGCGCATAGGGCGGGTGGACATCACGCCGGACGCCCCGCGCGGCGCCACCGTGCCGTTCACGGTGAAGGCGACCGTCTCGCTCGACGGCGTCTCCAAGCCCCTGCGCTACAGCAGCGCCCTGACGGTCGTGCGCGGGCAGACCACCGGGCGCGCCCTGGTCGACTGGGAGCCGTCCGTGGTGCACCCGGACCTGAAGGACGGGGACACCCTCGTCACCGGGGAGTCCGCGCAGCCGCCCATCGAGGCGGTGGACCGTGACGGGACCGTGCTGACCAGGGAGAAGTACCCCTCCCTCGGTCCGGTCCTGGACACCCTGCGGGAGAAGTACGGCGACGAGGCGGGCGGCAGCCCGGCGGTCGAGCTGTCGATCCGGCACGCCACCGAGGAGGCGGACACCCCGCTGCTCACCCTCGCCGCGGGCGAGCCGGGCAAGCTGCGCACCACGCTCAGCGCCGAGGTGCAGGCGGCCGCCGAGAAGGCGGTGAAGGCGTACCCGGAGTCGTCGGTGGTGGCGCTGAAGCCCAGCACCGGCGAGGTGCTGGCGGTGGCCAACCACCGCGACGACGGCTTCAACGCGGCCTTCCAGGGCCAGGTCGCCCCCGGCTCCACCATGAAGATCATCACGGCCGCGATGCTCATCGACAACGGCGTGACCTCCATGAACGGCCCCGCGCCCTGCACGGACACCGCGACCTGGCAGAGCCAGACCTTCAAGAACCTCACCGGCATGGAGCCGAACGAGGAGGCCACCCTCGCCAACAGCTTCCTGCGGTCCTGCAACACGGCCTTCATCAAGCTGATCGACGAGAAGCCGATCGACGACGCCTCGCTCACCCGGGAGGCGCAGGAGCGGTTCGGGCTCGGCCGCGACGACTGGAAGACCGGCATCGCCTCCTTCGACGGCAGCGTGCCGGCGTCCGGCGGCCCGGACCGGGCGGCGAACGCCATCGGGCAGGGCCAGGTGCAGATGAACCCGCTGAACATGGCCTCCGTGACGGCCACCGCCGTCACCGGCGCCTTCCGCCAGCCGTACCTTGTCTCCCCCGAGCTGGACGGCCGGCAGCTGGCGCAGGCGAAGGGCCTGCCGGCGGAGACGTCGGCGCAGCTGAGGGAGATGATGCGGCTCACCGCCACCCAGGGCACCGCGCAGCAGGCGATGTCCGGGCTCGGCGGTGACATCGGCGCGAAGACCGGGTCGGCGGAGGTCGACGGGAACGCCACGTCGGACAGCTGGTTCACCGGCTTCCGGAACGACGTCGCGGCGGCGGCCATGGCCCAGCAGGGCGGCCACGGCGGGGACGCGGCGGGGCCGATTGTCGCAGCCGTGCTACGAGCGGGCGGCTGAGCGCACGGCCCGTCCGGCGGGACTTTAGGGTGGGGGCCGTCGTCGGCGCAGCAGCGCCGGCGGGGCCTTGACTCGATCGAGAGCCACGCGGGCCGCGGGGGGCCGGGGCGGGGCGACGGAGGAACGGACAACCAGTGGGGAACAGAGGGCGCGCCGGGGACCGGCGGAACATCAGACCGGTCGTGATCGGCGCGGCGATGGCCGTGCTCGTGGGCGGCGCCGGCTACGGCGCGTACGCACTCGTCGAGGGCTCCGGCCGCGACGGCGGGGACACCGCCACGCAGGCGGAGACCGTGAAGTCCGGGCCGCTGACGGCCGACGAGGTCACCGCCGCCGCCAAGACGTTCCTGACCGCCTGGCAGTCCGGCCGGGTCGCCGAGGCCGCCGCCGCGACCGACGACCCGGTGGCCGCGAAGGCGGCGCTCGCCTCGTACGTCAAGGACGCCCGCGTCCGGAACCTCGCCCTCACGCCCGGCGCCCCCGCCCGGGCCTCGGTCACCTTCTCCGTCAAGGGCACGGTGTCGTACGAGCAGGAGAGCAAGCCGCTGACGTACGACAGCACGCTGACCGTGGTGCGCCGGGCCGGGGACGGGGAGCCGCGCGTCGACTGGCGGCCGTCCGTGCTGCACCCGGAGCTGCGGGAGGGCGACAAGCTGGTCACCGGCGAGGCGGGCACGCCGCCGGTGAAGGCGCTGGACCGCGACGGCGGCGAGCTGACCACCGAGAAGTACCCGTCGCTGGGGTCGGTGCTGGACGGGCTGCGCGAGAAGTACGGCGAGAAGGCGGGCGGCGAGGCCGGCGTGGAGCTACGCGTGGTGCGCGGCGAGGCGTCGAAGAAGGCGAAGCTGTCCGACACGACCGTGCTGGAGCTCAGCGAGGGCACGCCGGGCACGGTGAGGACGACGCTGAGCCCGTCGTTGCAGGCGCTCGCCGAAGCCGAGGTGGCGAAGCGGAAGCAGGCATCGGTGGTGGTGGTACGGCCGTCGACCGGCGAGATACTCGCGGCGGCGAACTCCTCGCGCGGCTTCAACGTCGCCTTCCAGGGATCGCTGGCGCCGGGCTCCACGATGAAGGTGATCACCTCCTCGATGCTGATCGAGAAGGGCCTCGCCTCGATCGACAAGAAGCACCCGTGTCCCAAGTACTTCAGCTACGGCGGCTGGAAGTTCCAGAACCTCGACAAGTTCCAGATCAAGGACGGCACGTTCCGCGCGAGCTTCGCCGCCTCCTGCAACACGGCCTTCATCAGCCAGGCCCCGAAGCTGGAGGACGACGACCTCACCAGGCACGCCCAGGACTACTTCGGGCTGGGCAGGAACGACTGGCAGGTCGGCGT
Organism: Streptomyces lusitanus; assembly: GCF_042647945.1. Lineage (NCBI taxonomy): Bacteria > Bacillati > Actinomycetota > Actinomycetes > Kitasatosporales > Streptomycetaceae > Streptomyces > Streptomyces lusitanus. Next base: position 126,549 of record NZ_JBHRWL010000018.1, on the reverse strand, counting down.
GTCCACGTTCGACGGGGCGGTGCCCGTGCAGTCGAAGGCCCCGATGGCCGCGTCGCTGATAGGCCAGGGCGGGGTGCGGATGAACCCGCTGAACATGGCGTCGGTGTCGGCGACGGTGAAGGCCGGTGTCTTCCACCAGCCGTACCTGGTCTCCCCCGAGGTCGACGGACGTCAGCTGGCGACCGCGCCGCGCACCCTGTCCGCGGAGACGCTGGCGCAGGTGCGGGAGCTCATGTCGTACACCGCGACCGCCGGGACCGCCGCGGAGGCGATGGCCGGGGTGGACGGCGAGCGGGGCGCGAAGACCGGGTCGGCCGAGGTGGACGGCCAGAAGAAGCCCAACGGCTGGTTCACGGCGTACCGCGGCGACCTGGCGGCGGCCGCGGTCGTCCAGTCCGCCGGCCACGGCGGCTCCACGGCGGGCCCGATCGTGGCGACGCTGCTGAAGGCGGGCGGCTGAGGACGCTGCTGCCGGGAGGCGACCGGCCGGTCAGTGCGGGACCGGCTGGGCCGTCCTCACATGGGTGAGGCGGAGGAAGCGCGAGAGGGTCTTGGCGTCGAACTCGACCACCGAGTGGCCCTGGCCGGTGTGGAACTCCACCACCGCCTGGACCCGGCCGCACGGCCACACCCGTATGCCGCCGCTGTCCACGGGCGCGGTGAGGCCGTGTTCCAGCAGGTCACGGTCGACGACCCATTCGAGGGGCCGCGTCCCGGGCAGACCCACCCGCACCTGGCGGGGGTCGTCCTCGGGGTCGTACCGCAGCACCACGGGGACGGCCCCGTGACTCTCCAGCAAGGGATCCTCATCCGTCACGATGTGGACTCGCGCGTACTGCTCGATCACGGACATCGGTGGGCCCCTTACACTGCGTAGTGCGCCTGACGAGGCGTACGTGCCTTATCAGGCGTTTACCCACCCCCGTCCCATCGTGCACCCAAATCGGAATCCGCGCTTCCGAGCGGCGGGTATCACAGATGAGGTAGGCGGAACGTAAGACGAGACGTAGAACAAGTCACTCGCTCTTGCGAAAGGTTCGCAAGAGGACACATCATCGAGTCCGTGCACGCACCTGACGGATTCATCGACGTCCCCGTATCCGCCGCCGCCGGCGTCCTCGCCGCCGGCGCGATCGCCGTGAGCCTGCGCGGCGCGCGCCGCGAGCTCGACGACACCGCGCACCCCGGCGGGAGCGGCGGCGCCGGCGCCGAGCGCACCGCCCCGCTGGCGGGGCTGGTCGCGGCGTTCATCTTCGCCGTGCAGATGCTCAACTTCCCGGTGGCCGCCGGCACCAGCGGCCACCTCCTCGGCGGCGCCCTCGCCGCGATCCTCGTCGGCCCGTACACGGGCGTGCTGTGCGTGTCCGTGGTGCTGCTGCTCCAGGCCGTGCTGTTCGCCGACGGCGGCCTGACCGCGCTCGGCGTGAACATCACGACCATGGCGCTCACCACCACCCTGGTCGCCTACGCGCTGTTCCGCGTCCTGGTGAAGGTGCTGCCGCGCTCGCGCCGCTCGGTGACCGCCGCGTCCTTCGTGGCCGCCCTGGTCTCCGTGCCCGCCTCCGCGGTCGTCTTCACGCTGCTGTACGCGGTCGGCGGCACCACCGACGTGTCGATCGGCAAGGTCGCCACCGCGATGGTGGGCGTGCACGTCCTCATCGGTCTCGGCGAGGCCGCCATCACCGCGCTGACCGTCGGCGCGGTGATCGCCGTGCGCCCGGACCTGGTGCACGGGGCGCGGGGGCTGCGGCAGAAACTGAAGCTGCGGGTGGACGGCGAGCTGGTCGACGCCCCTCAGACCCCTCAGACCGCGGAGCCCGTCCCGGCCGCCGCGCGCTCCCCGCGCCGGGTGTGGATCGCCGGGCTGGTCACCTCGCTGGTGCTCGCCGGGTTCGTCAGCTTCTACGCCTCGGCGAACCCGGACGGCCTGGAGAAGGTCGCCGCCGACCACGGCATCGACAAACAGGCCCAGGAGCACGCGACCGCGGACTCGCCGCTGGCCGACTACGGCGTGAAGGACGTCGACGACGCCCGGCTGTCCGGCGGTCTCGCCGGCGTGATCGGCGTGGGCGTGACGGTCGTGGCGGGCACGGGCGTGTTCTGGGCGGTCCGCCGCCGGCGCACCGCCGACGACGAGCGGGCGGAGACCTCCTCCCCCGCCGGCACGAGCGTCTGACGTGGGCGCGGGCCACACCCACCGGCTCCACCGGCACGGCGACTCCCCCGTGCACGCGCTGCCGCCGCACACCAAGCTCGCCGCGGTGCTCGCCTTCGTGATCGTGGTCGTGTCGACGCCGCGCGAGGCGATGTGGGCGTTCGCGGCGTACGCCGTGCTGCTCGCCGTGGTCGCGTACGCGGCGCGCGTGCCGGCCGGGTTCCTGCTGAAGCGGCTGCTGATCGAGGTGCCGTTCGTCGCGTTCGCCGTGCTGCTGCCGTTCGTCGCCGAGGGCGAGCGGGTGGACGTCCTCGGGGTGTCGCTGAGCGTGAACGGCCTGTGGGGCGCCTGGAACGTGCTGGCCAAGGGCACCCTCGGCGTCGCCGCGTCGGTCCTGCTCGCCGCCACCACCGAACTGCGGGAGCTGCTGCACGGCCTCCAGCGGCTCAAGCTGCCGCCGCTGCTGGTGCAGATCGCGTCCTTCATGGTCCGCTACGGCGACGTCATCACCGACGAGATGCGCCGGATGCGGATCGCCCGCGAGTCCCGGGGCTTCGAGGCGCGCGGCATACGGCACTGGGGGGTGCTCGCCAAGTCGGCGGGCGCGCTGTTCATCCGCTCCTACGAGCGCGGCGAGCGGGTCCACCTGGCGATGGTGAGCCGCGGCTACACCGGGGTCATGCCGGTGATCGACGAGGTGGCGGCGTCCCGGGCGCAGTGGTCGTACGCCCTGGCCCTCCCCTGTGCCGCCCTCGTCGTGTGTCTGCTGGGATGGACCCTGTGAGTACTGCTTCCCTCGAGGTCTCCGGCCTCGCCTTCGCCTACCCCGACGGCCATCAGGCCCTGTTCGGCGTGGACTTCACCATCGGGCGCGGCGAGCGGGTCGCGCTGCTCGGCCCGAACGGCGCCGGCAAGACCACCCTCGTCCTGCACCTCAACGGCATCCTCGGCGGTGGCGCCGGCACGGTGCGGGTGGCCGGCCTGGAGGTCGGCAAGCGGCACATGGCGGAAATCCGGCGCCGGGTCGGCATCGTCTTCCAGGACCCGGACGACCAGCTGTTCATGCCGACGGTGCGGGAGGACGTGGCGTTCGGTCCGGCGGCGGCCGGGCTGAAGGGGGACGAGCTGGAGGCGCGCGTGGACCGGGCGCTGGAGCGGGTCGGCATGGCGGAGTTCAAGAACCGCCCGCCGCACCACCTCTCCTTCGGGCAGCGGCGCCGGGTGGCCGTGGCGACCGTGCTCGCGATGGAGCCGGAGATCCTCGTCCTGGACGAGCCGTCGTCCAACCTCGACCCGGCGTCCCGCCGCGAACTGGCCGACATCCTGCGGTCGTTGGACGTCACCGTGCTGATGGTCACGCACGACCTGCCGTACGCGCTCGAGCTGTGCCCGCGCTCGCTGGTGCTCAGCGACGGCGTGATCGCGGCCGACGGCCCGACGGCCGACCTGCTCGCCGACGACGCGCTGATGCGGGCGCACCGCCTGGAACTGCCGTACGGCTTCGACCCGCGCTCCGTACCGGCGCCGCCCGGCCGTGGGTGACGGACGCGCCGCGCCCTGGAATCGCAGGCGCGGCGGCGTGGTTGCACCCACTGTCGCAGGCGAGTGGAAGGAACGACAGGACGTGAACGTCGAGGTGCACGGCACGGTGGCCGGCGGGTGGGAACCCGTCCGGGAGGCGTTCGCCCGGAATTTCGAGCGGCTCGGGGAGCGGGGTGCGGCGCTCGCCGTGTACCGGGACGGGCGCCGGGTCGTGGACCTGTGGTCCGGGACGAAGGACGTCGACGGCGAGGAGCCGTGGCAGCGGGACACCGCCCAGGTCGTGCGGTCGGCGACGAAGGGTGTGGCCGCCGCCGCGGTGCTGATGCTGCACGAGCGCGGCCTGCTGGACCTGGACGCGCCGGTCGGCCGGTACTGGCCGGAGTTCAAGGCGCACGGCAAGGAGGGCGTGCTGGTCCGGCACGTCCTCGGGCACCGCGCCGGGCTGCCGGTGCTCGACCGCCCGCTGACCCTCGCCGAGGCCGCCGACCCGGTACGGGCCGCCGAGGCGGTCGCCGCGCAGGCGCCCGTGTGGGAGCCGGGCACGGATCACGGCTACCACGCGCTGACGTACGGCTGGCTGGTGGACGAGCTGGTGCGCCGGGTCACCGGCCAGGGCACCGGCGAGTGGATCGCGGCCGAGATGGCGGCTCCCCTGGGCCTGGACCTGTGGGTGGGCCTCCCGTCCTCCGAGGAGCACCGCGTCGGACGGGCCGGCAAGGTCGAGGCGCCCGAGCCGTCGGGGGCGCTGCGCGCCCGGCCCAAGCGCTCGGTCACCGCCGCCTACGCCGACCCCGGCTCCCTCACCCGCCGCGCCTTCGCCGCGATCGACCCGATGCCGGACCACAACGACCCGGCGTTCCACGCGGCCGCCCTGCCCGCCGCCAACGGCATCGCGACGGCGGACGGACTCGCCCGCTTCTACGCGTCACTGGTCGGCCCGGTCGACGGGGTGCGGCTGCTCGCCCCGGACACGGTGGAGCGCGCCCGCGCCGAGGAGTCGGCGGGCCCCGACCGGGTCCTGGTGGTCGGCACCCGCTTCGGGCTCGGCTACATGCTGCACGGCAGCGCCTCCCCCCTCCTGTCCCCGGGCTCCTTCGGCCACCCCGGCCGCGGCGGCTCCCTCGGTTTCGCCGACCCGGAGTCGGGCGTCGCCTTCGGCTACGTCACCAACGGCTTCCGCAGGACGGTCACGGCGGACCCCAGGGCGCAGGCGCTGATACGGGCGGTACGGGAGTGCGTCACCGCGTCCTAGACATGCCTCGTGCTCAGACGTGGATCGGGTGGGAGACGCGGCCGGACGCGTCGTCGATCTCGCGGTGCGCCTTGTCGAGCATCTGCATGGCGAGTTCGTTCAGGGCCCGGGCGCCGGCGATCTCCTCCCCGACCCGTGGCTGATTGGAGTCGGTGTAGTGCCGGGACGCGTGCCCGTGGCCACGCACCTCGGACCCGTCGGGCAGCCGGACCATCGCGACCGCGCGGGTGTGCTGCTCGTCCTCCACGAACTCCATCTCCACGTGCCATCCCACTGCGGTGTGCATCATGACGGATCACCTCCGGATTTCCTCTCGTTCCAGAGTGCGCCTCCCGCCCACCCACCGCACGCGCCCGGGCGCGTCGTCCCGCGTGGGTCAGGTCTCGCGTTCCCGCACATCCACCAGCGTCGCCCCCGCGTGGGTGATCAGGTCCTTCGGGGGCATCGGGAAGACCGCGTAGGGGGTGCCGGCCGCGGCCCAGATCACGGGGTGGGCGAGGAGGGAGCGGTCGGCGAGGACGCGGGTGCGGGTGCGGTGGCCGAAGGGGGGTACGCCGCCGATGGCGTAGCCCGTGGTCTCGCGGACCACGTCGGCCTTGGCGCGGGTGACCCGGTCCGCGCCCAGTTCCTCGCGGACCCGGTCGAGGTCGACGCGGGACGCGCCGTCCATGAGGACGAGGAGGGGTTCGCCGTCGGCGGCGAAGATCAGCGACTTGCAGATCTGGCTGAGGTCGCAGCCGATCGCGGCGGCCGCCTCGGCGGCGGTGCGGGTGGCCTCGGGGAAGCGGCGGACCTGGCCGGCCACGTCCCCCAGGCCCATCTCCCGCAGGGCCTCGGCGAAACGGGGGTGGGCCGCGGAGCCCTCGGTGTCGGTGGCTGAGGTGGTCATGCGGGGCACGTTAGCGGCCGGTCCCGGAGGCACGCGACCGCGTTCCGGGGGGCGGGCGGGCCCCACGCGACGCAGCCGGTGAGGGCGCCCCGTCCCCACGGAGCCCTCACCGGCCGGTCGTGACCGTCCGGGCGGTCAGGCCCGGACGAGTTCCTTGTCCTCGTCGTCCTTGTCCGCCGCGCGGTCCAGCGCGGCGAGGCTCTCGCCCTCGACGTCGACGTTGGGCAGCGCCCGGTCCAGCCACTTCGGCAGCCACCAGGCCTTCTCGCCGAGCAGCGCCAGGACGGCCGGGACGATGGCCATGCGGACCACGAACGCGTCGAAGAGGACGGCGGTCGCGAGGCCGAAACCGATCATCTTGACCATGGAGTCGCTGGACCCGATGAAGCCGGAGAACACCGCGATCATGATGATCGCCGCGGCGGTCACCACCCGCGCGCTGTACCGGAACCCGGTGACGACGGCCTGCGCCGGCTTCTCGCCGTGGACGTGGGCCTCGCGGATGCGGGTCACGAGGAACACCTCGTAGTCCATGGCCAGGCCGAAGACCACGCCGACCATGAAGATCGGCATCATCGACATGATCGGGCCGGTCTCCTCGACGCCCATCAGGCCGGACAGCCAGCCCCACTGGTAGACCGCGACGACCGCGCCGAGCGCCGCCAGCACGGAGAGCAGGAAGCCGAGGGCCGCCTTCAGCGGGACCAGGATCGAGCGGAACACCACGATCAGCAGCAGGAACGCGAGCCCGACCACCAGCACCAGGTACGGCACCAGCGCGTCGTTGAGCTTCTGCGAGACGTCGATGTTCATCGCCGTGGCGCCGGTGACGAGGACGTCGGCGCCGGTGCCGTCCTTGATGTCGGCGCCCGCGGCCCGGATGTCGTGCACCAGGTCCTCGGTGGTGACCGAGGACGGCTTGGCGTCCGGGATGACGGCGATCGTCGCGGTGTCGCCGGCCTTGTTGGGCGCCGCCGGGGCGACGTTCACGACGTTGTCGAGGGCCTTGATCTCGTCGCCGGCCTGTTTGAAGACGGCCTGCGGGTCGTCGCTGCCCTCGGCGTCGACGACGACCACCAGCGGGCCGTTGAAGCCGGGGCCGAAGCCCTCGGAGAGCAGGTCGTAGGCGCGGCGCTGGGTGGTGGACACCGGCTGGGAGCCGTCGTCGGGCAGGCCCAGCTCGAGGGAGCCGGCCGGGACCGCGGCGGCGCCGAGGCCGACCACGCCGAGCAGCAGCACGGCGAGCGGACGGCGGACGACGAAGCTCGCCCAGCGGGTGCCCATGTTGGGCCGCTCCGCCTTGTTCTTGGCGCGTCCGCCGCCGAGCAGCTTGCTCTTCTCGCCCGCGGGGCGCACCCGGCGGCCCGCGTAGCCGAGCACGGCGGGGATGAGGGTGAGGGCGATGAGGACCGCGACGGCGACGGTGCCGGCGGCGGCGATGCCCATCTTCGTCAGCATCGGGATGTTGACGACGGACAGGCCCACCAGGGCGATGACGACGGTCAGGCCGGCGAAGACCACGGCGGATCCCGCGGTGCCGACGGCGCGTCCGGCCGCCTCCTCGCGTGTGCGTCCCTCGGCCAGTTCGGCGCGGTAGCGGGAGACGACGAACAGCGCGTAGTCGATGCCGACCGCGAGTCCGATCATCGAGGCGAGGATGGAGGTGGTGGAGCCCAGGTCGAGGGTGCTGGCCAGCGCGGTGATGGAGGCGACGCCGATGCCGACGCCGACGATCGCGGTGAGCAGCGGCAGTCCGGCGGCGAGCAGCGAGCCGAGGGTGATGACCAGGACGACCGCGGCGACACCGATGCCGATGATCTCCGCGGAGCCGGTCTCCGGGACGGCCTGGAGGGCGTCACCGCCGATCTCGACGGTCAGCCCGGACTCGCGGGCGTCCTCGGCGGCGGCCTTCAGGGCCTCGCGGGAGGACTCCTCCAGCTCCATGCCGGAGACCTCGTAGGTCACCGAGGCGTAGGCGATCGAGCCGTCCTGGCTGACGCCGCCGCCCTGGTACGGGTCGGTGACCTGGACGACCTCCGCGCCGCCGGACAGCTCGTCGACGGTCTCCCGGACCGCCGCCTTGTTGCCGGGGTCGGTCATCTTCTGGCCGTCGGGCGCCTTGAAGACGACGCGGGCGGTGGCTCCGTCGGCGCTGGTGCCGGGGAAGCGTTCGTCCAGCAGGTCGAAGGCCTTCTGGGCCTCGGTGCCGGGGATGGAGAAGGAGGAGTTGCCGGCGGCGGGCGCGCCGGCCGCGCCGGCGCCCGCGAGCGTCAGCAGCGCGACCCAGAAGAGGGCGACGAAATGCCGTTTCCGGAAGGAGAACCGTCCGAGTCGGTAGAGGAATGTGGCCACGAGGGCGTACTCCCGGTCAGGTCGTGGATGTTTCAGGGCAGGGTGGATCAGCCCGACGACGTGAGCGGTTACGTCAGGAGGTGGCTGACTGTGGATCTGCTGGCTGTGGGTGCCGACGGTGGGGGCCGTCAGCGGGGTGGGGAGACTCCGAGGGCGGGGAGCACCACGGCGTCGATGTACGACATGAGGAACGCCTGCGTGGGCGGCTGCTCGTCGACCAGCATCCGGGTGGCGAACGCGCCGATGAGCATGTGCACGATGTAGTTCAGCGCCGGGGTGTCCGGGCGGACCTCGCCCCGGTCGACCGCGCGGTCGATGATCCGGCGGAACTCGTCGATCTCGGGCTCCACCAGCAGCTCGCGGAGCGCCTGGCGCAGTTCGTCGTTCTGGTGCGCCGCCATGGACAGGGCCCGCATGAGGGCGACGTTCTGCGCCATGACGCAGTCGTCCTCACGGCTGATGATGGTGTGCAGGTCACCCCGCAGGGACCCGGTGTCCACGTCGGCGATGCCGCCCGGCTTCTGGCTGTGCATCGCCCGGACCACCAGCTCGGCCTTGCCGCCCCACTGGCGGTAGAGCGTGGCCTTGCTGGACCGGGTGCGGGCGGCCACGGCGTCCATGGTGAGGGCGTCGTAGCCGACCTCACGGAGCAGGTCGAGCACGGCCCGGTACAGCTCGGCCTCGCGCTCGGGGGTGATCCGGCTGCGACGCGATGTCGCGATGTCACTCATGCCGTCCACCTTTCCGCTCCGGGTCCCACCGCGTCAAAGAAACGACACGGTTTCGTACAAGAAGAAGGTACCCCGGACTCCTAACGAAACGAAACGGTTTCGTTCGTGTTCTGCGTCACGGTTGTCAGCACCGCATAAGCGACGCGACAGAAGACGTGACAAAGGGCGCGTACGACTGCCGCGTACGAGTTGCTGCCGTCCGGCCCCCGGAAAAGCATGGGGAGGGTGACTTATCTGCGTCTGCCGCACCTCAAGGACGACCTGCTGTGCTTCGTGGCGGAGGACGACCTGTGGCTCGCCCCGCTGGACGGACCGGGCCGCGCCTGGCGGCTCACCGCCGACCGCACCAAGCTCGGCCACCCCCGCTTCTCCCCCGACGGCCGCCAGATCGCGTACACCAGCTGGCGCGCCCTGGACCCCGAAGTGCACCTGGTGCCGGTGGACGGCGGCCCCGCCCGGCGGCTGTCGTACTGGGGCAGCTCCGACACCCGGGTCTGCGGCTGGGCCCCGCCCGACGAGCACGGGCACGCCGCGATCCTCGCCGTCACCTCGCACGGCGAGCCCTTCTCCCACTTCACCTGGGCCTACAAGCTCGGCCCCGACGGCAGCCCCGGACGCAAGCTGCCCTGGGGCCCGGTCTCCGACATCCAGGTCGCCGACCTCGACGGCGAGCGCAGATCACTGCTGCTGACCGGCACCCCGCCGCACGAACCGGCGTCCTGGAAGCGCTACCGGGGCGGCGCCACCGGACGGCTGTGGCTGCACGGACACCGCCTGCTGGAGGGGCTCGACGGCCATCTGCACTCGCCCATGTTCGTCGCCGGCCGCATCGCCTTCCTCTCGGACCACGAGGGCATCGGCAACCTCTACTCCTGCGCCCACGACGGCACCGACCTGCGCCGCCACACCGACCACGACGCCTTCTACGCCCGGCACGCCGCCACCGACGGCACCCGCGTCGTCTACCAGTGCGCGGGCGACCTGTGGATCGTGGACGACCTGTCGCCCGACGCGAAGCCGCGCAGGCTCGACGTGCGGCTGAGCGGCCCGCGGTCCGGCCGGCGCCCCTACCAGGTGCCCGCCGCGCGGCACCTGGACGGCCTGTCCGTCGACGAGACCGGCCGGGCCAGCGCGGTCGTGGTGCGCGGCAGCCTGTACTGGCTCACCCACCGCGACGGCCCCGCCCGCACCCTGACCGACACCCCGGGCGTACGGGTGCGGCTGCCGGAGATGCTCGGCGCGGGCGGCCGGATCGCGTACGTCACCGACGCCGAGGGCGAGGACGCCGTGGAGATCGCCTCCCTGCCCCGGGCGACCGGCCAGCGCGCGCCCCGGAGGCTGGCCGCCGGGAAGCTCGGCCGGGTCCTCGAGATGGTCGCCGACCCCGAGGGGCGGCGTCTCGCCGTCGCCGCACACGACGGGCGGCTGCTCCTCGTGGACACCGACGAGACGACGGACGGGACGGTTGAGGGGGAGGTCACCGAGCTGATCCACTCCGGGAACGGTCCGGTGCGGGACCTCGCGTTCTCCCCCGACGGCGGCTGGCTGGCCTGGTCCCACCCGGTGATCGGGCGGTCGCTGCGCCAGATCAAACTCGCCCGGATCAAGGACCGGCTGGTCCTCGACGTCACCAACGGCCGCTTCGAGGACGAGAACCCGGTCTTCACCCGCGACGGCCGCTATCTGGCGTTCCTGTCCTGGCGCGGCTTCGACCCGGTGTACGACGTGCACACCGGCGACCTGTCCTTCCCGCTGGGCTGCCGCCCGTACCTGGTGCCGCTGTCGTCGGCGACGCCCTCGCCGTTCGCGCTGAACCCGGAGGGGCGTCCCGCCGCCGGGGGGCTCGATCCGCTGGAGGAGGAGGGCGAGGAGGGCGGCACGGTGACCGTGGAGGCGGAGGGCCTGGAGAGCAGGGTGACGCCGTTCCCGGTGGCCGCGTCCAAGTACTCGGGGCTGTACCCGGTCGCGGGCTGCGGCCTTGTGTGGCTGCGCTGGCCGATCTCGGGCGCGCTCGGCGAGACGTTCGCCAACCCCGACGACACCACCGGCCGGCCCACCCTGGAGCACTTCGACGTCACCAAGGCCAAGAAGTCCGAACTCGTCACCCACCTCGACTTCTTCGCGGTCAGCGGCGACGGCACCCGGCTGGTCGTGGTGGACGAGGGCGAGCTGCGCGCGGTGCCCGCCACCGAGCCGGGCGACGGCGACTCCACGGTGTGGATCGACCTGCGCCGGATCAAGCACGAGGCGGACCCGGCGGCCGAGTGGCGCCAGGCGTACGCGGAGGCGGGGCGGCTGATCCGCGCCTACTTCTGGGAGCCGGACATGTGCGGCATCGACTGGGACGGCGTGCTGGAGCAGTACCGCCCGCTGGTCGAACGGGTCGCCTCCCCGGACGAGTTCGCCGACCTGCTGCGCGAGGTCCTCGGCGAGCTGGGCACCTCGCACGCCTACGTCACCGCCGCCCGCCGCAACGAGGGACCCCCGCACTACCAGCGCCGCCAGGGACTGCTCGGCGCCAACCTGGTGCACCGCGAGGCGGGCTGGACGGTGCAGCGGATCCTGCCCGGCGACTCCTCCGACTCCCGCGCCCGCTCCCCGCTGGCCGGCGCGGGCATCCGCGAGGGCGCGGTCCTCACCCATGTCGACGGCCGCCCGGTGGACCCCGTGACCGGGCCGTACCCGCTGCTCGCGGCGGCGGGCGGCACCACGGTCGAGCTGACGTTCCTGCCGGACGGCTCCGGCCCGCCCCGGCGGGTCGCGGTCGTCCCGCTGGTCGACGAGACGCCCCTGCGCTACCAGGACTGGGTGGCCAAACGGCGCGCCGTCGTGCGGGAGTTGAGCGGCGGCCGCTGCGGCTATCTGCACATCCCCGACATGGGCGGCTCCGGCTGGGCGCAGTTCAACCGGGACGTGCGCATGGAGATGTCCCGGCCGGCGCTCATCGTGGACGTGCGCGGCAACGCGGGCGGGCACATCAGCGAACTCGTGGTGGAGAAGCTGACCCGCACCATCATCGGCTGGGACCTCACCCGTGACGCCCAGCCCGTGTCGTACGCCTCCAACGCGCCGCGCGGGCCCGTGGTGGCGCTGGCGGACGAGGCGACCAGCTCCGACGGCGACATGATCACGGCCGCGTTCAAGCTGCTGAAGCTGGGCCCCGTGGTGGGGCAGCGCACCTGGGGCGGGGTGGTCGGCATGACCGGCCGGCACCGGCTCGGGGACGGCACGGTGATCACGGTGCCGATGAACGCGGCCTGGTTCGACGCGTACGGCTGGTCCGTGGAGAACCGGGGCGTCGACCCCGACCTGGAGGCGCTGCGCACCCCGCTGGACTGGGCCGAGGGCAGGCACGCGGTCCTGGACGACGCCGTACGGCTCGCCCTGGACCTGCTGGAGGCCAACCCGCCCGCCTCGCCCCCGGGTTACGCCGACGTGCCCGACCGGTCGCGTCCCGGGCTGCCGCCGCGCAGCGGCTGAGGGCGTGAGAAAGGGGTGCCCCCTTCGCCAGGGGCACCCCTTCCTACGGCACGTCACTGCCCGGGTGCTTCGACGTCAGATCTCCTGGTCCTGGTCGAAGCGCTCCTCGGACTCGCGGCGGCGCTGCGGGTCGGTCTCGTCGTCCCGACGGCGGCCGCGGTTCTGCAGCTGCTCCTTGCCCTGCTGGGCGCGCTGCTTGGCCTGCTGCTGGAACTGGCCGGCCTTCTCCTGCATCTGATCCTTCATACCCATGTGGGTTCACTCCCGTTGTGGGGTGGGGGAACTTGCCCGACCAGATTCACACGGGGGGTCACCCTGCGCATGTCGATCAGTCACGGACCGTAGCGCGGTGCTGTTCGTCGGCGTTGCCGCCCGCTCCGACCAGGCCGATGCGCAGCCCGTCGAGCCGGCCCGCGAACCGCTTCATCTCCCGCTGCCCGACGACGCCGACGAGCGCCGGCAGGTAGCCGCGCACACCCTGCATGCCGCGCAGCCAGCCCTGCCCGTAGACGTGTGCGGCGCGCCGCTCGATGCCGGACACCAGCCGGTCCACGGCGGGCCCGAGCGGGTAGGTCTTGTTGGCCGGCCAGGGCAGCCGCTGCCTCAACTCCCGCATCACGTCGTCCTGGTCGGCGCCGCGCACCATGTCGGTGTCGGTCCACGACAGGTAGCCGACGCCCACCTTGACGCCCTGGTAGCCGACTTCGGCGCGCAGCGCGTGCGCGTACGCCTCCACGCCGGCCTTGGAGGCGCAGTACGCCGTCATCATCGGCGCGGGGGTGATCGCGGCGAGGGACGCTATCTGGAGCAGGTAGCCGCGGCTCTCGGCGAGCAGCGGCAGGAACGCCCGCGCGGTGACGGCCGATCCGACGAGGTTGACCTCGATCACCCGCCGCCAGGCCTCCGGGTCGGACTCGGTGAACGGACCGCCCGTCGCCACACCGGCGTTGGCGACCACGACGTCCACCCGGCCGAACCGCTCCCGGACCTCGGCGGCCACCTGGGACATGGCCTCCTGGTCGGTGACGTCCGCGTACCAGTGGCCGCTCTCGCCGTGCAGCCGGGCGGAGACGTCCTTCAGCGCTTCTGGTTCGAGACCGACCAGCGCCACCGTCGCGCCGCGCGCGGAGAGTTTGCGGGCGAGCAGCTCCCCGACCCCGCGCGCCGCTCCGGTGACGACGGCGACCTTGCCTTCGAGACTGACCCTGCTCATGCGCTCTCCTCGGCGGGTACGGCGGGCTGCTGGGCACGCACGTGGGCGGTGACGAGGTCCCGGATCCGCGTGGTGACCAGGTCGGGCGCCTCGACGGGCGTCATGTGGCCGACGCCGGGCAGTTCGGTGAGGCCGCGGCAGTCGGGCAGCGCGGCGGCGAGCGCGCGGGCGTGCACGGGCGGGGTGAGCCGGTCGGCGGTGCCGGCGACGATCTCGGCCGGCACCCGCAACTCCCGTACGCCCGCGTCGAGATCGAGGGAGGCGAGCACGTGCGACCAGGCGTGGCGCACCGTGCGGGGGCAGGCGTGCACGATGCGGGCGCAGGCCTCCACCATCTCCGGCGCCGAAGCGGGGCCCATGGTCGCGTACTTGAGGATGCGCCGGGCGGCGGGGGTGACCGGGCCCAGCGGGGCGCGGCTGCCGAGGATGTGCCCGGTGATCCAGGTCCGCACCCGGCCCGGCCGCAGGGGCAGCACCGTCGACTCGGGGACGAGCCGCGTGCTGCCCGTGCTGCACAGCAGGACGGCGGCGGCGTGCTCGCGGAACGCGGGGCGTCCGGAGGCGGCCATCACCGTCATGCCGCCCATGGAGTGCCCGGCGATCACGGCGCGTTCGCCGGGGGCGAGGGTGGCGGTGAGGACGGCCTCGAGGTCGTCGGCGAGCGCGTCCGTGCTGCACGCGGGGCTCGCCGGGGTGCGTCCGTGGCCGCGCTGGTCGTAGGCGATCACCCGGTGGTCGGCGGCGAGTTCGCGGATCTGGGCGGCCCAGAAGGCGGTCGAGCAGGTCCAGCCGTGCGCGAGGACGACGGCGGGCGCACCCTCGGGTCCGTGCACCTCGACGTGGACCGGGGCGCCGTCGGCGGAGGTGGCGGTCAGCTCGCGGACCGGGGCGGGCGGGGCGTAGCGCCCGGTGGTGACGGGGGTCGGGCGGCTCATGCGGCCACCTCCGTGTTCTCCGCGCCGGCCTCGGGCCGCTCCTCGGCCGCGCGCAGCACGGAGTACTCGGCGAGGTCCACGCGGCGGGTCGCGCGGCGGAACTCGGCGGTGGTGCCGGGCCAGATGGTGGTGTTGCGGCCGCTGGCGTCGAGGTACCAGCTGGTGCAGCCGCCGGTGTTCCACACCGTGCGCTTCATCCTCTCCTGCACCCGGTGGTTCCAGGCGCGCACCGCGCTGGGGCGGGCATCGAGGGCGACCCGGCCTCCCCCAGAGCCCGAAGGGCCTGGGGGGACCCCCAGGACGTCGAGCTGGCGCAGGTAGTCGGCCATGTAGTTCAGCTGGGACTCGATCATCAGGATCATCGAGGAGTTCCCGAGGCCGGTGTTGGGGCCGATGATCGTCATCCAGTTGGGGAAACCGGCCGCGGACGCGCCGCGCAGCGCCTGCATGCCGCCGGACCAGGACTCGGCGAGGGTGGTGCCCTCGGGTCCCACGACCCGCTCGGCGATCGGCATGTCGGTGACGTGGAAGCCGGTGGAGAAGACGATCGCGTCGACCTCGGCCTCGGTGCCGTCGGCGGCGACCAGGGTCGAGCCGCGCACCTCGCTCAGCCCGCTCGCGACGACGTCCACGTTGGGCTGCGCGAGGGCCGGGTAGTACGTGCTGGACAGCAGGATCCGCTTGCAGCCGATGCGGTAGTCGGGGGTGAGCTTGGCGCGCAGCGCCGGGTCCTTGACGGCCCGGGCCATGTTCCGCTTGGCGAGCTGCTCGACGAACCCGAGCTCGCCGGGGTGCTTGGTGAACGCCTGGACCTGGAGTTCGCGCAGGCCCCACAGCACCCCGCGGCGCAGCTTGGTGGTGAAGGGCAGCGCCCGGTGCACGGCGCGTTCGGCGGCGCCGATGGGCCGGTCCATGCGGGGCAGCACCCAGGCGGGGGTGCGCTGGAACAGGGTGAGCCTCTCCACCTGCGGCTGGATCGACGGGACGATCTGGATGGCGGAGGCGCCGGTGCCGATCACGGCGACGCGCTTGCCGCGCAGGTCGTAGTCGTGGTCCCAGCGGGCGGAGTGGAACACCTTGCCGGGGAAGGCGTCGAGTCCGGGCAGGTCCGGCAGCTTGGGCTCGGACAGCGGTCCGGTGGCGGAGACGACGACGTCCGCGCTCCAGTTGCCGGCGGTGGTCTCGATGTCCCAGCGCAGCCGCTCGGTGTCCCAGGTCATCCGCTTGACCTCGGCGTTGAAGCGGAGGTGCGGGCGGAGCCCGAAGGTGTCGGTGACGCGCTCCAGGTAGGCGCGGATGTGCTCCTGGCCGGAGAAGGAGCGCGGCCAGTCGGGGTTGGGCGCGAAGGAGAAGGAGTACAGGTGCGAGGGCACGTCGCAGGCGCACCCGGGGTAGCTGTTGTCGCGCCAGGTGCCGCCGACGCCGCCGGCCCGCTCCAGGACGACGAAGTCCGTGATCCCCTCGCGGCGCAGCCGTACGGCGGCCCCGAGCCCGCCGAATCCCGACCCGATCACCGCAACCCGCACGTGCTCGTGCTCGGTCATCCCTTGACCTCCGCGCATCGCTCAGAACCATGCCAGTGATTACTGGCGCAATGGGGAGAGTAGAACAGCTCCGTACTGATGGGTAGGGGGCGCGCGAAGAAAGTTACCGGCGGTACGACCTAGGCTTCAGGCGTGGCAGACGACAGCGGCACCCCCTCGGAACCGCGCCAGTACCGCATGGAGGAACTGGCACGGCTCGCCGGCATCACCGTGCGCACCCTGCGCTTCTACCGCGAGCGCAAGCTCATCCCGCCGCCGCGCCGCGAGGGCCGCATCGCCTGGTACGACGACCACCACCTGGCCCGGCTGCGCACCATCACGGCGCTGCTGGAACGCGGCCACACCCTCAACGGCATAGCCGAGCTGGCCGAGGCCTTCGACCACGGGCGCGGCGTCGGCGAACTGCTCGGCATGGAGGTCCCCACCGAGGAGACCCCGGTCCGCCTCACGCCCGAGGAACTCGCCGACCACTTCGCCGGCGAGGTCACCCCGGAAAACCTGGCCGCCGCCCTGGACCTCGGCTACCTCGGCGTCGACGGCGAGGAGATCGTCCACATCAGCCGCCGCCTGCTGGAGGTGTCCTCCGCGCTCGTCCGCGAGGGCATCCCGCTCGGCGAGGTGCTCCGCACCGGCGCGGAGGTCCGCACCCACGCCGACGCCCTCGCCGACCTCTTCGCCGGCCTGATCCTCCGCCACGCCCCGGAGGAAACGCTCCACCGCCTGCGCCCCCTGGCCCGCAGTGTGGTGGACGCGGAGCTGTCGCTGGCGCTGGACCGGCGGCTACGCAAACGTGACAACCCCATGTGAGCGCCTCACCTCATAGAGGTACTTTTCCGGGGATTGACAGACGGACGTGTGTTCACGCTCCGACAGTAAGAGCCAAGACCCCGGCGGCTGTGCCACCAGCCCCGGGGTGCGGCCGACACTGCCAAGGAGCGCCGACATGCCCCAGCCTAGTCTTCGACCGGTTCAGCAACCCTCGCTTCTGCCGTTCGTCACTGAACGACCCAGAGCCCTTGCCGCCGTACGCATCAGTCATCTCACGGACGTCACCACAGCGCCGGAACGGCAGCGCAACACGGTCCGGATGTGCGCCGAGCAGCTCGGTATCACAGTCATCGCCGAAGCAGCAGATCTCGGCGTCTCGGCCCGCAGAACGTCTCCGTTCGAACGGCCGTCCCTGTCGTCCTGGCTGCGCCGCCCCGACGAGTACGACGCCATTGTCTGGGCCCACGTGGACCGCGCCGTCCGGTCCGTTGCCGACATGCGCGAGTTGGTCGCGTGGGCGAAGAAGCATGCGCGGACGCTCGTATTCGGGAACCCGGATGACGACTGTCCACTCGTAGTACGGCCACAGGCGAACGACGCCGCCATCCGGCGATGCATGGAACTCGCTCAGGTTGCCGAACAAGAGGTACGCACCCTTTCCGCCCGGCTCACGAGCAGCCATGCGGCATTGCGCATGGTCGGCCGCTATGGAGGTGGGCTGGTTCCCTTCGGCTATCGGAAGTCGCCGCACCCGTCCGGCGTGGGCTGGTGCTTGACTCCCGATCCTGACACCGTCGCCATCGTCCGCGAGATCGTGGATGACGTGCGTTCGGGGCTGTCGCTGATCGCCGTCGCAAGGAAGCTCAACGACGCAGACGTGCCAGTGCCACGGGACCGTCACGCCCTGCTCCAGGGACGCCCCATGGGCGGCCGTCGCCATGGCCGCGACTTCGACAGGTTCCGCTGGACGTCCGGCACACTGTCCAAGGTCTTGCGCAGTCCATCGTTGAAGGGGCATCGCATTCACAAGGGACAGACCGTTTACGACGCCGCGGGGACGCCAGTGTTGATCGGCCCGCCTCTGCTTACCGAGGAGGAGTTCGACAGCTTGCAAGAGCTGCTCAGAGCCCGCTCGAACGGCAGTCACCCCAGGAGTCGTACGACCGCCCTGCTCACGGCAGTCGCCTACTGCTCGGGGTGTGGTGGCCGCATGTACTTCGCCGCTCGTAAGGGTTGTTCGTACGGCGACTACGTATGCCGGGCGACTGCGCGCGCCGAAAAGTGCCTCGCACCGGCCGCGATACGGTCCGACTGGCTTGAGGCATACACAGTCACCCGCTACCGCGAAATCACAGCGACGGACTCACCGGTCTCTCGCCAGGTGCTCCTCGACAGCGGCGCCCGTGTCACCGTCTCCAAGGGCCACCGCGGTGGAAACTCGGCCAGGTTGGCTGGGCCGGACACCTCGCGGCTGTCCTTCACCCTCACCGAGAGAAGTGCGCGATCGGACAGCTGAGTCCGACAAGCTTCGTGTGAGCACGCGGCATGGTCTCGCGTCTCGCGTGCTCGCACGAGAACCTCACTGCCCGAAGACCACCGTCACGGGCGCGTGATCCGACCACCGTTCCTCGTGACTGGCCGCTCGCTCGACGAATCCCTTGACCGCTCGCGCGGCCAGCCCGGGGGTGGCAACGGCCAGGTCGATCCTCCAACCTGTGTCATTGTCGAAGGCCCGCCCCCGGTACGACCACCAGGTGTACGGCCCGTCCACCTCGGGATGCAGCGCCCGCACCACATCGACGTAGCCCCCGTCGGCCGGGTCGAGGACGCGGGAGAGCCACTCCCGCTCCTCGGGCAGGAAGCCGGAGTTCTTGACGTTGCCGCGCCAGTTCCTCAGGTCGGCCTTCCCGTGCGCGATGTTCCAGTCGCCGCAGACGACGACCTCGCGCCCGTCGGCGGCGGCCTTCTCCCGCAGCTCCTTGAGATGCGTGAGGAACGCGTCCATGAAGCGGACCTTCTCGTCCTGCCGCTCCGTGCCGACCTCGCCGGACGGCAGGTACAGGGAGGCGACCGTCACACCCGGCAGGTCCGCCTCGACGTACCGTCCGCTGCCGTCGAACTCCGCCGAGCCGAATCCGATCCGCACCCGCTCGGGCTCGCGCCGGGTGTACAGCGAGACGCCCGCGCGCCCCTTCGCGGCGGCCGGCGCGTGCACCACGTGCCACCCCTCGGGCTCCCGCACCGCCTCCGGCAACTGCGCCGCCTCGGCCCGCACCTCCTGGAGACACAGCACATCGGCGGAGGTACCGGCGAGCCACTCCACGAAGCCCTTCCTGGCGGCGGCGCGGAGTCCGTTGACGTTGACAGAGGTCACAGTGAGCACCAGGGCACGATACGACACGCGCAGGTCCGGGCATGTTTTACGGTATTCGCCATGGAAATCCGTCCGGTCCCCTACGACCACCCCGACGCCGTCAAGCTGGACGCAGCCGTCCAGGCCGAGTACGACATCCGCTACGGCGACGGCGGCGACGCCACCCCCATGGACCCCGCGGACTTCCGTCCCCCCAACGGCATCTACCTGATCGCCTACGACGAACTCGGCGTCCCGGTCGCCTCCGGCGGCTGGCGCGTCCAGGACGCCAACGGCGAGGGCAACCGGGACGGCGACGCCGAGCTGAAGCGCATGTACGTGATCGAGCAGATGCGCGGCCGGGGCCTCGCCCGCCGCATCCTGGCCGCCCTGGAGGAGGACGCCCGCGCCGCCGGCCGCGTCCGCATGGTCCTGGAGACCGGCACCAAGCAGCCGGAGGCCATCGCCCTCTACGCCTCCAGCGGCTACGAGCCGTGCGAGAAGTTCGGCTACTACCGCTTCCACGAGGACAGCCGCTGCTACGCGAAGACGCTGTAGGGCGCCCGGTCGCCGGAGGGGGATACGGCGCCTTCACCGCCCGACTCACCGCTTAAGCCGACCTTAAGCGCTCTTTAAGCGATCGGCCGGCCCCCTTAGGGCGTCAAGTAACCGCAGGTCAGCGCCTGTTGGGACACAAACCGGGCAGTTGGTTGCACCGTCAACGGTCCGTAGCATCGGGGCTCCCCCACGAACCCCTCCACAGACAAGGTGCGTTCAGTCATGGCCGCTCACCGCGCACGCCGGTGGTCGCTCGGCGGATCCGTCCTGCTGGTCTCCGCCGCGGTCGCCGCCGCCTTCACCTTCATCACCACGGGACCGTCCGCCGACCGGGCCGACGCCGCCGCCCCGACCGCCGTGACCTGGTCCGACGAGTTCGACGGCCCGGCCGGCAGCGCCCCGGACCCCGCCAAGTGGACGCTGGAGACCGGAGGCGGCGGCAACGGCAACCACGAGTTGCAGTACTACCGCGACAGCCGGGACAACGCCGCCCTCGACGGCAACGGCAATCTCGTCATCACCGCCCGCAAGAACACCGACCCCGGGCTCCAGTGCTGGTACGGCGCCTGCCAGTACACCTCCGCCCGCCTCAACACCGCCAAGACCTTCACCCAGGCCTACGGCCACTTCGAGGCCCGCATCAAGGTGCCCCGCGGCCAGGGCATGTGGCCCGCGTTCTGGATGCTCGGCAACGACCTGGGCAGCGTCGGCTGGCCCAACAGCGGCGAGATCGACATCATGGAGAACGTCGGTTACGAGCCGAACGCCGTCCACGGCACCCTCCACGGCCCCGGCTACTCCGGCGGCGGCGGCATCGGCGCCGCGTACAACCTCCCGGGCGGCGCGGCCTTCGCCGACGCCTTCCACGTCTTCGCGGTCGACTGGAGCCCCGAGAAGATCACCTGGTCCGTCGACGGCACCACCTACCAGACCCGCACCCCGGCCGACCTGGGCGGCAAGAAGTGGGTCTACGACCACCCGTTCTTCATGATCCTCAACCTGGCCGTCGGCGGCGACTGGCCCGGCAGCCCGAACGCGGACACGCGGTTCCCGCAGACGATGACCGTGGACTACGTCCGCGTCTCGGCCTCCGGCGGCACCGGGGACTCCGGCGACGGCGGCAACGGCGGCGCCACGAGGACCGGCGCGATCAAGGGCGTCGGCGGCATGTGCGTCGACGTCGCCGGCGCCTCGGCCGCCGACGGGACCCCGGTCCAGCTCCACGACTGCACCGGCGTCGACGCGCAGAAGTGGACCCTGGGCGCCGACGGCACGGTACGCGCCCTCGGCAAGTGCCTGGACGTGCGCGGCGGTTCCACCGCGGACGGGGCGGCCGTGCAGCTCTACACCTGCAACGGCACCAAGGCGCAGCAGTGGACCTACACCTCCGCCCGCGACCTGACCAACGTCGGCGCGGACAAGTGCCTGGCCACGAAGGACAACGCCGCGGGCGACGGCACGCCCCTGCAGATCCGGACGTGCTCGGGCGCCGCGAACCAGAAGTGGACGCTCGCCTGACCCCTCCGTCCCCCCACGCGGAACGCCTCCCGGCTCACCCGAGCCCGGGAGGCGTTCCGCGTCCGGCCGGCCGCCGGCGGGGTGCGTCGGCACGGTGCGGAGCAGGTGCCGCACAACAAGTCGAAGCCCCGGCCGGGTGAACCCGGCCGGGGCTTCGTTGCGTGGACCTGAGGGGATTTGAACCCCTGGCCCCCTCGATGCGAACGAGGTGCGCTACCGGACTGCGCCACAGGCCCTTGCAACGAGTGAAACTTTAGCATCCCGATCGGGGTGCTCAAAAATCCGATCTCCGGGGACTACTCGTTCGCGGCCTTGGGGCGGTCGCCGTCCTCGTACTGGTCGAACAGCGGGGTACGGCCGCGCTCGCGGGAGCGGCGGGCGGAGGCGGCGCGGCGGGCGTCGGTGCGGCCGTCGCCGGGGTCGCGGTCGTCGGCCGCCTCAGGCTCCGGCTCCTCGGCCGCCTCCTGCGTCTCCTCGGCCGGTACGGCGCTGGAGCGGGCGGAGCTCCAGGTGTCCGGGGCGCCGAGGTCGACGTCGCCGGAGGCGCGCGGGGCGACCGGGGCCGTCACGTACGTGGGCAGCGGGACGGGGACCGGGTCCCAGCTGTCGCCGCCCTGGCCGGGCCGCCGGCTGCGCTCGCGCTGCTGGTCGACCCACTCGGCGTGGTCGGTCTGCTCGACCAGCGCGCGCCGGTCGGCGGCGAGGGCGGACAGGCCGGGGTCGGTGTCGGCGCCCGATTCCGGGCCCTCCGGTTCGTCGGGGTCGGCCTCGTCGACGGCGGGACGGCGGCGGGGCCGCCTCTCGCGCAGCCGCTGGGCCGCGACCTCGGCCTGGCGGCGGTCCATCTGGTAGGCGAACCGGCGGCGCTCCTGGGAGCGCAGGTAGGCGATGTAGGCGCTGAGCAGCACGGCGGGCACGCCGGGCGCCCAGAGGAACGCCAGCCCGCCGACGGCGGCGACGACCGCGCCGAGCGTGAAGGCGAGGAACAGCATCGTGGTGGTGCGCCGGCGGCGCGCGAGCACCTTCGAGCGCCGGGCGCGCTCGGCGGCGGCCTGCGCGGTGCGGTCCCGGCGGGCGGCGTCCGGGGAGCGGCGCGCGGCGGGGACGCGGCCCTGCGCGGCGGGGCTCTGGGCTGCGGGGCCGCGTGCGGCGGCCTGGTCGCTCCGTGCGGCGGCCTGTTCGCCCCGGGGCGCGGCCGGTTCGCCGCGTTCCTGCGGGGCCCGCCCGCCGCGGGCGGGTTCCGGGCGCTCGTCCGGAAGGGGCGGTACGGGCGCCTGGGTCTGCGGACGGGTCTGGGACACGGCGAAGGCCCGGACGTCCACCGAGTCGGTGATCGCATCCGGGTCGTGGACGCCGTGCTCCCCCTCGTCGGCGGAGCGCGCCCGCAGGTCCTTGGCGTACCGGCGCTCCATGCCCGCCCGTCCGGACAGCAGCCGGATGGCGGTGCTGAAGCGTTCCGTCGGACGTGCCTCGTTCAGCTCGTCCTGCCTACGGAGCCACATCGGCACCAAGTAGGCGGCCCAGGCCCCGACGATGACTGCGTAGATGAGGCCGCTGCTGCTCACGTCTCACACCGTAGAGGGGTTTGCACGGGGCCATACGCCAATTGGGCCGGTGTGTCGCACGATCTGGCTGATATTTCGACCTTTTCTTGTGACGGATGCGATCGGACCGTCGCCAGATCCCGGTAATTGCCGGTTCCGAGCCGGTCATCCCGGGCCGCAATTCGAACGTATATTCAATTACCGGGGCCGTGCGGGATTCCGTGGTCGCGCTGCTCGCGTCCGGGCAGCTCATCGCGGGACCGCTCCCGCGCGCGGGTGCGGCGCCAGCGGGCGAGGAGGCCGTCGGGGACTTCTTCCGCGGTGAGCGCGAAGACGAGATGGTCGCGCCACGCGCCGTCGATGTGGAGATAGCGCGGACGCAGCCCCTCCTCACGGAATCCGAGTTTTTCCACGACCCTTCGGCTGGGGCCGTTCTCGGGGCGAATGCACACCTCGATGCGGTGCAGTCCGACGCTGCGGAAACAGTGGTCGACCACCATCGCGACGGACGTCGGCACCACGCCCCGTCCGGCCACGGCCTCGTCCACCCAGTAGCCGATGTGCCCGGAGCACATGGAGCCCCAGGTGATCCCGGCGACCGTCAACTGCCCGACCAGACGGCCCTGGTACTCGATGACGAACGGCAGCATGCGGCCCGCGCTCGCCTCGGAGCGCAGGTGGCGCACCATCTGCCGGTAGGTGGGGCGGTGCGTGATGGGGCCGCTGGGGGTGGGCGGCGGGATGGTCGCCTCCCAGGGCCGGAGCCAGTCGCGGTTGCGCCGGTTCACCTCGCGCCAGGCCTTCTGGTCGCGCAGCTTTATCGGCCGGAGGACGATGTCGCCGTCCACCAGTTCCACGGGCCAGTACGGGGTGTTCAGCGCGCACCCCCGTCCTCGGCGTCCGGCCGGGGGTGGTCCCCGCCGCGCAGTTGGTCCACCGCGTGCCTCAGCAGCGGCTGAAGGACGGCGAGGCCGTCCTTCACCCCGCCGCTGGACCCGGGGAGGTTGACGATCAGCGTGGAGCCCGCGACGCCCGCGAGCCCGCGGGAGAGGGCGGCGGTGGGCACCTTGTCCCGGCCGTACGCGCGGATGGCCTCCGCGATGCCGGGGACCTCCAGGTCGATCACCCGGCGGGTGGCCTCGGGGGTGCGGTCGGTGGGCGAGATGCCGGTGCCGCCGGTGGTGACGACGACGTCGTACCCGGCGTCGACGGCCTCACGCAGGGCGGCCTCCACGGGGTCGCCGTCGGGGACGACCTGAGGGCCGTCCACGGCGAAGCCGAAGCGCTTCAGGCCCTCGGCGATCAGCGGGCCGCCCGTGTCCTGGTAGACGCCGGCGGCGGCCCGGTTGGACGCCGTGACGACGAGCGCCCGGTACGGGGCCGCGGAGGGCGTCATGACCTGCTCCAGTCGCCCGACTTGCCGCCCGTCTTCTCCTCCACCCGCACGTCCGTGATGACCGCCTCCTTGTCGACCGCCTTGACCATGTCGATCACGGTGAGCGCGGCGACGGACACCGCGGTGAGGGCCTCCATCTCGACGCCCGTGCGGTCCGTCGTCCGCACGGTCGCCGCGATCTCCACGGCGTCGTCCGCGACCGACAGGTCCAGTTTCACACCGGACAGCGCCAGGGGGTGGCACAGCGGGATCAGGTCGGGGGTGCGTTTGGCGCCCATGATGCCCGCGATGCGCGCGGTGGCGAGCGCGTCGCCCTTGGGCACGCCCTCGCCCCGCAGCAGCTCGACCACGCGGGGCGCGACGAGCACGCGGCCGGTGGCGCGTGCGGTGCGCGCGGTGACGTCCTTGCCGGACACGTCGACCATGCGGGCGGCGCCCGCCTCGTCGATGTGGGTCAGACGGGACTGGTCGTCGGTGGGTCCGGGGGTGTCCCCCCGGGAAGGCACGGTCATGATGGTGTGGCGCTCCCGGTCCTGGCCCGTCGCGGTGCGGGGCGCGGGCCTGCTGTGCGCGACACGGTACCGCCAACGGGCGGCGCTCAGCCGAGCAGGACCACCTCGACCTCGGTGCCCGGCGCCACGTCCTCGACGTCCTCGGGGACGACGAGGAGCGCGTTGGCCTGCGCGAGGGCGGCGACCAGATGCGACCCGGCCCCGCCGACGGGCGTGACCGTGCCGTCGGCGTACCGGCCGCGCAGGAACTGGCGGCGGCCCTTCGGCGAGGTCAGCGCCTTCTCGGCCCTCAGCTCGGCGCGGATGCGCGGCCGGTGGACGTCCTTGAGCCCCATCAGGGTGCGGATGGCGGGGCGGACGAACAGCTCGAAGGAGACGTAGGAGGAGACCGGGTTGCCGGGGAGGGCGAGCAGCGGGGTGTGGTCGGGGCCGATCGAGCCGAAGCCCTGCGGCTTGCCCGGCTGCATGGCGAGCTTGCGGAACTCCACGCCGCTGCCGGGCTCGTCCTCGTCGCCCGCGTGCGCCAGCGCCTCCTTGACGACGTCGTACGCCCCGACGCTGACGCCGCCGGAGGTGACCAGGAGGTCGGCGCGGACGAGCTGGTCCTCGATGGTGTCGCGGAGGGTCTCGGCGTCGTCGGCGACGGCGCCGACGCGGTAGGCGATGGCGCCGGCGTCCCGGGCGGCCGCGGTGAGGGCGAAGCTGTTGGAGTCGTAGATCTGGCCGGGGCGCAGCGGCTCGTCGGGCTGGACGAGTTCGCTGCCGGTGGACAGGACCACCACGCGCGGGCGGGGCCGGACCTTGACGGTGCCGCGGCCGACGGCGGCGAGGAGGGAGATCTGCGGCGGGCCGAGGACGGTGCCGGCCTCCAGGGCGCGGTCGCCGGCCCGGACGTCGCTGCCCTGGGCGCGGACGTGCGCGCGGGCGGGTGCGGGACGGTAGACGCCGACCTGCCCGGTGGCGCCCTCGGGGGCGAGGCTGCGGGCGCGCATCCCGGAGGCGGGGCCCTCGCCGAGTCCGCCGTCGGTCCACTCGACGGGGACGACGGTCTCGGCGCCGGGCGGGAGCGGGGCGCCGGTCATGATGCGGGCGGCCTGTCCGGGGCCGACGTGCAGGGGGTCGGCCGCGCCGGCCGCGACGTCCCCGACGACCTCGAGCGAGGCCGGGTACTCCTCGCTCGCGCCCGCGACGTCGGCGACCCGCACCGCGTAGCCGTCCATCGAGCTGTTGTCGAAGGGAGGCAGGGAGACCGGGACCGTGATGTCCTCGACGAGGACGCAGCCCTGTGCGTCGAGGAGGTTCAGCTCGATGGGGTCGAGCGGGCGGACGGTCGCGAGGATGTCGTCCAGGTGCTCGTCCACCGACCAGAGGCGGTCCGGTTCTGCGGTGCGGGGCGCGGCGCTGCTCAACGTTGCTGCATCTCCTCGGTGACGAATCGCTGGAGCCAGGTCCGGAAGTCCGGTCCCAGGTCCTCACGTTCGCACGCGAGCCGGACAATGGCACGCAGGTAGTCCCCGCGGTCGCCGGTGTCATAGCGGCGGCCCTGGAAGATGACGCCGTGCACCGGGCCGCCGAGCGTGGCGTCGGCGGCGAGCTGCTGGAGGGCGTCGGTCAGCTGGATCTCGCCGCCGCGGCCGGGCTCGGTCTTGCTCAGCACGTCGAAGACGGCCGGGTCGAGGACGTAGCGGCCGATGATGGCGTAGTGGGAGGGCGCCTCCTCGCGGGAGGGCTTCTCGACCAGGCCGCTGAGCCGGACGACGTCGGCGTCGGGGGTGGCCTCGACGGCGGCGGAGCCGTAGAGGTGGATCTGCTCGGGGGCCACCTCCATCAGCGCGACGACGCTGCCGCCGTGCTCCTGCTGCACCTCGATCATGCGCTGGAGCAGGGGGTCGCGCGGGTCGATCAGGTCGTCGCCGAGGAGGACGGCGAAGGGCTCGTCGCCGACGTGCGGGGCGGCGCACAGCACGGCGTGGCCGAGGCCCCTGGGGTCGCCCTGGCGGACGTAGTGCATGGTGGCGAGGTCGCTGGACTCCTGGACCTTGGCGAGACGCTCGCCGTCGCCCTTCTTCTCGAGCGCGGACTCGAGTTCGTAGTTGCGGTCGAAGTGGTCCTCGAGCGGGCGCTTGTTGCGGCCCGTCACCATGAGGACGTCGTCGAGGCCGGCGGCGACGGCCTCTTCGACCACGTACTGGATCGCCGGCTTGTCGACCACCGGCAGCATCTCCTTGGGCGTGGCCTTGGTGGCCGGCAGGAACCGGGTGCCGAGACCGGCGGCGGGGATGACAGCCTTGCTGATCCGCGGGTGTGACTGAGACATGGGCGACACCCTAGCCGGTGTCTTTGCACTGAATCTGTGACTCCGCTGAAAAAATGCTCATATGAGCACATTAAGACAGTACGGGAATCGACTTGAGACAGAACCAGGGCCAGCCCGAACCTGACAAGCGCGCGCGACGGCGTGAAGTCCTCCAGGTGAGGAACGGATTGACGGCCGATGACGTTCAGGCGCACGCCGCCGCCCTGGCCCGCCGGGCGCTCGCGCTGCCCGAGCTGGCCGAGGCGCGCACGGTGGCGGCGTACGTCTCCGTGGGGAGCGAGCCGGGCACCGCGGCGCTGCTGGACACGCTGCGCGCGCGGGGCGTCCGCGTGCTGCTGCCCGCGCTGCTGCCGGACAACGACCTGGCGTGGGGCGTGTACCGGGGGCCGGACTCCCTGAAGCCGGCCCGGCACGGCGGCGGGCGGATGACGCTGCTGGAGCCGGCCGGGGAGCGGCTCGGGCCGGACGCCGTGACGGAGGCGGACGCCGTGCTGCTGCCGGGCCTGTCGGTGGACGCCCGCGGGATGCGGCTGGGCCGCGGCGGCGGCTCCTACGACCGCGTCCTCGCCCGCCTGGAGCGGGCCCGCGTGCGTCCCGCGCTGGTGGTGCTGCTGTACGACTGGGAGGTCATGGAGCGCGTGCCGCGGGAGCCGCACGACCGGCCGGTGGACGCGGTGGTGACGCCGTCCGGGGTGCGGCGGTTCGGCGACCCCGGCGCGAAGGCCTGAGAAACGCGGACCGGCCTCCACGCGCGCGTGGAGGCCGGTCCGTCAGGGCCGCGGTGCGCGGCGGCGGGTCAGGGCTTCAGCACCAGGGTGTCGGTGGTGGAGTCCTCGACCGCCTTCTCCGAGTAGGCCCACTCCAGCAGTTCGCCCTCGGCCCACTTCTCCGTCTGGTCGACGTAGTGGGCGTTGTAGGCGTGCCCGGAGGCGCCGGTGAGGTTGATCCAGCGGGACTTGTCGAGGTCGTCGAGGTTGACCACCATCCGCATGGACGGCACCCACACCACGCCGTAGCCGCCGGCGGCGTTCCAGCCGGTGGCGTTGACGGTGGCCTCGCCGCCGCCGAGCTTCCACGGGCCGCGGTTGAGGACGAACTTCACGAAGCCGGGGCCGTCGGTGCCCAGCGTCTGGTTGTCCAGGAACAGGCGGTGCAGCCGGCCCCAGCTCCAGGTGTCGATGTCCTTGCCGAGCTTGGCGGTCAGCTCCCAACGGGCGTCGATCAGGGCCCGCTTGAACAGCTGGTCGCGGTTCTCGGCGGCGGGCCGGGTGCCGCGCTTCGGCGTGGTCCACCACTCGCTGTCCTCGTCGGCCATCAGCCGGCGGACCACCTCGAACCAGCGGTCGCCGCCGTCCGGCTGCGCCTGGCTCGCGGAGCGCTGGCCGCACTCGCGGACCTTGCCCGCCTCGTCGGCCGGACCGGTGGTGTTGACCGGCTCGACCCACAGGCACTGGCCCTTGACCCGTACCTCCTTGGGCAGCTTGTGACCGAAGGAGAGCTTGAGGATGTTGCGCCAGACGGCGTTGAAGTACGCGGCGGCCGCCGAGTCGGCGTCCTGGGTGTAGTCCCAGCCCTCCAGCAGCTTCTGCGCCTCGCGGACGTGCGGGTCGCCGACGTCGATCTTGAGCAGTTCGGGCACCAGCAGCTTGGCGACGGCGCTGGAGTTGTCCAGCTGCATCTGCCGCATGTCGTCGGTGGAGATCTTCCCGCCGTCCTTGATCTTCGACTGGATCAGGTCGTTGATCCGCTGGCTGCGGGCGCCGTAGCCCCAGTCGGTGGTCAGCGTGTACGGGTAGTCCTCCCCGACGACGGCCTGGTTGGCGGTGACGATGTAGCCGCGCTCCGGGTCGAACTCGTAGGGCAGCTCGTCCTGGTCGACCCAGCCGGTCCACTCGTAGTCGGGGTCCCAGCCGGGGACGGGCACCGAACCGTCGTGGTCCTTCGCGCGGGTCGGGATCTTCCCGGGCAGGGTGTAGCCGATGTGGCCGTCGGTGTCCGCGTAGACGAGGTTCTGCGAGGGCACCTCGAACAGCTCGGAGGCCTCGCGGAAGTCGTCCCAGTCCTTGGCGCGGTTGATCGCGAAGACGGCGTCCATCGTGCGGCCGGGGTCCAGGGCGGTCCAGCGCAGCGCCACGGCGTAGCCGTCGCCCCGGTCGGGGGCCGCGCTGTCGACGGTGGCCTTCTTGCCGGCCTTCACCAGGTCGTCGGAACGGTCCGACAGCAGCGGGCCGTTGTTGGTCTCACGCACGACGATCTTCCGGGAGGCGCCGCCGGCGACCTTGATGGTCTCCTCGCGCGTCTCGAACGGCACCACCTTGTCGCCGTACTGGTAGCCGTCGCCGGTGATCTTCTCCAGGTACAGGTCGGTGACGTCGACGCCGGAGTTGGTCAGGCCCCAGGCGATGTCCTGGTTGTGGCCGATTATCACGCCGGGCATGCCCGCGAAGGTGTACCCCGTGACGTCGTAGCGGCACGTGTCGGAGACGCCGCGGCAGTGCAGGCCCATCTGGTACCAGACGGACGGCAGCGAGGCCGACAGGTGCGGGTCGTTGGCGAGCAGCGGCTTGCCGGAGACGGTGTGCTCGCCGGAGACGACCCAGGAGTTGGAGCCGATGCCGTCGCCGTTGACGCCGACGGCGGTGGGGAGGTCCTCCATCACCCGCTGGAGTCCGGTGAGCTGGCTCTCGAAGCCGGCCGCGTCGCCTTCCGCACCGGCTTCCGTGCCGCCGCCGAGCTCCGAACCGGCGCCCTCGCCCGAGCCGGTGCCGTCGCCCTCACCGTCACCGTCTCCGCCTCCGTCGCCCGAGCCGGAGCCGCCCTCGGCCTCGAAGGTGCCGCTGCCCTCGTCGTAGCCGCCCTCCTGGACGACCGGCTTGTTCCGGTCGTACGGGTACGACGGGTACAGGTCGGCGATCTGCTTCGGGCCCAGGCGGCTGGTCAGCAGCGCCCGGTCGATCTCGTCCTGCATGTTGCCGCGCAGGTCCCAGGCCATCGCCTTCAGCCAGGCCACGGAGTCGACCGGCGTCCACGCGCCGGGCTTGTAGTCGTTCTCGAAGCTCAGCGCCGCGTACTCGAGGGAGATGTCCTTGCCCTCCTTGCCCTCCAGGTAGGCGTTGACGCCCTTGGCGTACGCCTGGAGGTACTTCTTGGTGGCGGGCGAGAGCTTCTCCTCGTACTCCTGCTTCGCGATCCGGTCCCAGCCGAGGGTGCGCAGGAACGCGTCGTTGTCGACCTGGCCCGCGCCGAACATCTCCGACAGCCGGCCGGACGTCATGTGCCGGCGCACGTCCATCTCGTAGAACCGGTCCTGCGCCTGGACGTAGCCCTGCGCCATGAACAGGTCCTCGTCGGAGGAGGCGTAGATCTGCGGGATGCCGTGGCCGTCGCGTCTGACGTCGACGGGGCCGGACAGTCCCTCGAGGGTGATCGACCCCTTGGTCTGCGGGAACGAGGCGCGCACGGTGCTGACGGACCAGTACGCCCCGTAGGCCACTCCTCCGATCAGGGCCAGCACCAGGACGAGCACGAGGAGGCGGCCTTTGCGCCCCTTCTTCCTGCCGGACGTGCCGGCGGCCTGCTGACCCGTGGAGGCGGCGGCGGCGGTGGTGTCGGTGGGCATCGCTGTCCTTGCTGTCCTAACGCGAGCGGCAGGTCGGGCTGTGCTTTTAACTGAGCGCTGGAGCAACGATAGGCGCAGGGCCCCGCGCCCCTTGACGCGGAGTGGGGAACCAGCGCGGACGGGCGTTCGATCTTGCCGCCTTTCGCGTCAAGAACGCGTCAAGAGTTAGGTAAGGTAACGAAGTAGTTCGCCGTGACAATCGAAGCGGTTCGCCCGGAAAACGGGCGCATCGCCCGCGACGGACGCGCGCTCCCTCACGGGTGCGCCTGGGCCGGGGAAGGGAACGCCGCTGACTGTCCACCACCTCAACCAGCTGCTGCTCGTCTGCTCGGTCGTCCTGCTCGTCGCCGTGGCGGCGGTCCGGATCTCCTCACGCAGCGGGCTCCCCAGCCTGCTCGTCTACCTGGGCATCGGCATCGCCATCGGCCAGGACGGCATCGGCGACATCCAGTTCGACAACGCCGAGCTGACCCAGGTCATCGGATACGCGGCGCTCGTCGTGATCCTCGCCGAGGGCGGTCTCGGCACGAAGTGGGCCGAGATCAGACCCGTGCTGCCCTCGGCCGCCGCGCTCGCGCTCGTCGGCGTCGCGGTGAGCGTCGGCGTGACGGCGACGGCGGCGCACCTGCTGATCGGGCTGGAGTGGCGGCAGGCGCTGATCATCGGCGCGGTCGTCTCCTCGACGGACGCGGCGGCCGTCTTCTCGGTGCTGCGCAAGGTGCCGCTGCCCGCGCGGGTGCGGGGCACCCTGGAGGCGGAGTCCGGCTTCAACGACGCACCCGTCGTCATCCTCGTGGTGGCCTTCTCCACGGCCGGTCCGGTCGAGCACTGGTACGTGCTGATCGGCGAGATACTCCTGGAGCTGGCCATCGGCGCCGCCATCGGCCTCGCCGTCGGCTGGCTCGGCGCCTGGGGCCTGCGGCACGTGGCGCTGCCCGCCTCCGGCCTCTACCCGATCGCCGTCATGGCCATCGCGGTCACCGCGTACGCGGCCGGTGCGCTCGCCCACGGCAGCGGCTTCCTCGCCGTCTACCTCGCCTCGATGCTGCTCGGCAACGCCAAGCTGCCGCACTGGCCCGCCACCCGCGGCTTCGCCGAGGGGATCGGCTGGATCGCCCAGATCGGCATGTTCGTGCTGCTCGGCCTGCTGGTCACGCCGCACGAACTCGGCGACGACATCGTGCCCGCGCTGGTCGTCGGGCTGGTGCTCACGATGGTGGCCCGCCCGCTCAGCGTCGTGGTGTGCCTGGTGCCGTTCCGGGTGCCCTGGCAGGAGCAGACCCTGCTGTCCTGGGCGGGGCTGCGCGGCGCCGTGCCCATCATCCTGGCGACCATCCCGATGGTGCAGGGCGTCGACGGCAGCGAACGCATCTTCAACATCGTCTTCCTGCTGGTCGTCGTCTACACCCTCGTCCAAGGTCCGACGCTGCCCGGTCTGGCCCGGCTGCTGCGGCTCGGCGACTCCGGCGCCGCCGACCTGGGCGTGGAGTCGGCGCCCCTGGAGCGGCTGCGCGGCCATCTGCTGTCGGTCACCGTCCCCGCCGGGTCGCGGATGCACGGCGTCGAGGTCGGCGAACTGCGCCTGCCCGCAGGGTCCGCCGTCACCCTGGTCGTGCGGGACGGCAGGTCGTTCGTGCCGTCGCCGGAGACGATGCTGCGGCGCGGGGACGAACTGCTCGTCGTCGCCACCGACCCGGTGCGGGACGCGGTGGAGCGCAGGCTGCGCGCGGTCGCCCGGGGCGGCAAGCTCGCCGGCTGGCTGGGCAACAACTCCGAAGGATCGCAGGCCGGACGCTGAGAGGGTGCTCACGTTCACAGGCGTGCACGCCGTTACCGCCTGTATCATGAAGCGACCCCAGATCGAACCAACTCTGCCTGACGCAGAGCTGGCGCGACCGTATGGCGGCCGGGCGCCCTGAGCTGTGGCGCCGGTATCTACCGCAGTCAGCGCAAGAGGACAGCTCTCGGCGTGCCCGCGCGACCTCGCGAGGGGCGCTACCAGGCGGCGGAAAGGCACGGGCCGTGGCATCCACGGTCACCACGTCGAAGGACTCGGCGGCCCCCTCCCGACCGGGATACGGCCGCCTGCTGCGTACCCGCGGCGCGTGGACGTTCCTGCTCCCCGGCTTCGCCGCGCGTCAGCCGTTCGCGATGCTCACCCTCTCCATCGTGCTGCTCGTCCAGCACACCACCGGCTCCTACGGCGCGGCCGGCGCCGTCGCGGCCGTCACCGGCGTCTCCATGGCACTGTTCGCCCCGTACACCGGCCGGCTCGCCGACCGCCACGGCCAGCGCGCCGTCCTGGTGCCCGGCGTGCTGGTGCACGCGACGGCCGGACTCGCCCTCACCGCCCTCGCGCTCAACGGCGCCCCCCTCTGGGCGCTGTTCGCCGCCGCCGTCCCCACCGGCGCCTCCGTGCCGCAGGTCGGGCCGATGGTCCGGGCCCGCTGGGGCGTCCGCCTCAAGGGCTCCCCGCTGATGGCGACCGCCGCTGCCTTCGAGTCCGTCACCGACGAGTTCACCTTCGTCGTCGGCCCGCTCCTCGCCACCGCCCTGTGCACCACGGTCGACCCGTCCGCGGGACTGGTCACCGAGGCCGCGCTCACCCTGGTCGGCGGTCTGCTGTTCGCCGCGCAGAAGGGCACCCAGCCGCCGGTCGCCACGGCCGCCGACGGCCACACGCGCGTACGGCACGCCTCCGCGCTGCGCGTGCCCGGCGTGCGCGTGCTGATCGTGACCTTCCTCGGCATCGGCTCCGTCTTCGGCGGCATGCAGGTCTCCCTGGCCGCGTTCACCGAGTCCATCGGCGAACCGGGCCTCAACGGCGTCCTCTACGGCGTCTTCGCCGCCGGCAACATGCTCGCGGGCCTCGCCTGCGGCGCCGTCGCCTGGAAGGTGTCCCCGCGGCGCCGCCTGATCGTCGCCTACGCCGCCCTCGCGCTGGCCGCGTCCGCCCTGTGGACGGCCGACTCGGCGCCGCTGCTGGGCGCGCTCGGCCTGCTGGTCGGCATGTGCATCGCCCCGGCGCTGATCACCGGCTACACGCTGGTGGAGAGCCTGGTCCCGGCGGGCGCCCGCACCGAGGCGTTCACCTGGCTGACCGGCGCGGTCGCGCTGGGCCAGGCCGCCGCCGTGACCGTCGCCGGACAGTTCGAGGACCGGCTGTGGGACGGCGCCGGATTCCTGGTGCCGATGGGCGGCACGCTGCTGGCCCTGGCGACCCTGCTGGCCCTGCGCTCGCGGCTCGCGGGTGCTCCGCGCGGGCGTACCGTCGCACGTGGCATGGGTCACCGCGAGCCCGTCGCAGTGGACTAGGCCCACGGAATGCGTCACTATGGACCGTCGTTAGCACTCATTGAGTGAGAGTGCCAGGAGGAAGACAGTGCCGACCTACCAGTACCAGTGCACCGAGTGCGGCGAGGGCCTCGAGGCGGTGCAGAAGTTCACCGACGACGCCCTGACCGAGTGCCCCAACTGCCAGGGCCGCCTGAAGAAGGTGTTCTCCGCGGTCGGCATCGTCTTCAAGGGTTCCGGTTTCTACCGCAACGACAGCCGCGGCTCCTCGTCGAGCTCCTCGCCGGCGTCGTCGAAGTCGTCCGGATCCTCGTCGTCGAGCTCCTCGTCGTCGGACTCCGGTTCCAGCTCGTCGTCCTCGTCGACGTCGTCGTCGTCGGGTTCCTCCGGCAGCTCGACGAGCACCACGGCGGCCTGACCGCCTCACGCACACCTCACAGGGCCCTGTCGTCGCGAGACGGCGGGGCCCTGGTGTTTCCCCCCGCGTTTCCCGCTGCCTTTCCCGGCGCGTTTCCGGGTGCCGTTAGGGTCGGGGCCATGGCGAACATGGCGAACGCCGAGATCGGCGTGATCGGCGGATCCGGCTTCTACTCCTTCCTCGACGACGTGACCGAGGTCCAGGTCGACACCCCCTACGGGGCGCCCAGCGACTCCCTCTTCCTCGGCGAGGTGGCCGGCCGGCGGGTGGCCTTCCTGCCCCGGCACGGACGCGGCCACCACCTGCCCCCGCACCGCATCAACTACCGCGCCAACCTGTGGGCGCTGCGGTCGGTCGGCGTGCGCCAGGTCCTCGGCCCGTGCGCGGTGGGCGGCCTGCGCCCCGAGTACGGCCCGGGCACGCTCCTGGTGCCGGACCAGCTCGTGGACCGCACCAAGTCCCGCGCGAACACCTACTTCGACGGGCTGCCGCTGCCGGACGGCACGGTGCCGAACGTGGTCCACGCGTCGCTGGCCGACCCCTACTGCCCCGCCGGGCGGGCGTCCGCGCTGAAGGCGGCGCGCGGCCGGGACTGGGAGGCGGTGGACGGCGGCACGCTGGTCGTCGTCGAGGGCCCGCGCTTCTCCACCCGCGCCGAGTCCCTCTGGCACCAGGCGCAGGGCTGGTCGGTGGTCGGCATGACCGGGCACCCCGAGGCGGCGCTCGCGCGTGAGCTGGAGCTCTGCTACACGTCGATGACGCTGGTCACGGACCTCGACGCGGGCGCCGAGACGGGCGAGGGCGTCTCGCACGACGAGGTGCTGCGGGTGTTCTCGGCCAACGTGGACCGGCTGCGGGGGGTGCTGTTCGACGCGGTGGCGGCGCTGCCGTCGACGGAGGAGCGGGACTGTCTGTGCGCGTCGGCGCTGGGGGGGATGGATCCGGGGTTCGTGTTGCCGTAGGGCGGGGTGCGGGGCCGCCGTCCCGGTGGGGGAGGGCGGCTTCGCGGGGCGCGGCGTTGCGGAGGCGCGGCGTTGCGGAGGCGCGGCTTCGCGGAGGCGCGGGGTCGCGGCTTCGCGGAGGCGCGGGGTCGCGGCTTCGCGGAGGCGCGGGGTCGCGGCTTCGCGGAGGCGCTCGTTCGGGTGGCCGGGTTTTCCACAACCGAGGATGCGTTCACAGCCCCCGGCGGGGATCCGCCGGGGGCTTCATCGTGGGGTGCGCAAGCCGTTCCCGCGTGTCAGGTGGAGGTCCCGTGTCCGTGTCGCTCACGTCGCTCGCGTCGTCCATGTCGTCCGTGACGTCCATGTCGTCCGTGACGTCCATGTCGTCCGCGCCCCCTGCGTCGTCCGCGTACCGTCGTTCCCCGTTCCCGCGTCCGCACGGCGCCGATGTGCCGCCGCCGTGCGAGGTGCCGCACTTCGACCCGGTGCGGGTGCGCGGTGCGCTGCCGCTCGCGGGCCGTCTGGCGCGGCACCGCAGGCGCGCGGTGGCGGTCGGTCTGGCGGTGACCGCGGCGGCGCTGGTCGCGGCGGGCCCGAGGGACACCGACCGGTCGCGCGGACATCCCGAGCCGGCCAGGGCGGCCGGGACACCCGTGGCGTCCGGCGGCGACGACCGCCCCGTACGGCAGCGGCGCGCGGCGGCGACGGTCACCGCGCCGGTGCGGATCGCCGACGCGGCCACGGTCCGGCTGCTGCGGCCCGGTGACCGGGTGGACGTGATCGCGGCGGAGGAGACGGTGTCCGGCGGGCGGGCGAGAGTGGTCGCGCGCGGGGCGCGGGT
Organism: Streptomyces lusitanus; assembly: GCF_042647945.1. Lineage (NCBI taxonomy): Bacteria > Bacillati > Actinomycetota > Actinomycetes > Kitasatosporales > Streptomycetaceae > Streptomyces > Streptomyces lusitanus. The sequence goes on along the minus strand of NZ_JBHRWL010000018.1, from coordinate 90,377 downwards.
CACGGAGGTGCCGGAGCCGGCGGACGGGGACGGGGGCGCGCTGGTCGTCCTGTCGGTGCCGCGGGGCACGGCGGCGGAGCTGGCGGGCGCGAGCGCCACGGCACGGCTGGCGGTGACGCTGTGGTGACGGCTTCGTCCTTGTCCGGCGGCCGACCCCGCCCGCCGTCAGCTCCCCCCGTACAGCTCCCGGTACGACGGCCAGGCGCCGCCCGGACCGTCCACCGGGGTGGCGGCCCGTACCGCGCGGACGATCGCCCGGGTCACCAGGTCCGCGCCCGCCGCGAGCACCTCGTTCAGCGCGAGCGGATCCTTCCCGTCCAGCGGGCGCGTGCCGGTGGCCAGGGCGAAGACGGTGTCGCCGTCGTTCAGCAGATGCACCGGGCGGACGGCGCGCGCGATGCCGTCGTGCGCGGTGCCGGCCACCTTCTGCGCCTGCGCGCGGCTCAGGTCGGCGTCGGTGGCGACCACGGCCAGCGTGGTGTTCATCGGCGGCGGGGCGTTGCGCCCGGCCGACTCCGCCAGCCGCCGCCGTGCGGCGCGGTGCACGTCCGGGTCCGGCAGCCGCGGCCGCCCGCCGAAGTACTCCCCGTACGGCACGCCCGTCTCCAGGTCCAGCGCGGACCCGACCGCGTTGGCCACCACCAGTGCGGCCACCGTCACCCCGGACGGCAGGAGCGTGCTCGCCGAGCCGATCCCGCCCTTCAGCTGGCCCACCACGGCGCCCGTCCCCGCGCCCACGCAGCCCTGGGGCACCGGCGCCCCGGTGCCGGTGGCCGCGGCCGCCTCGACCGCCTCGCGGCCCAGGGCGGCGTCGGGCCGGGCCCGGAAGTCGCCGCCGCGGCCCAGGTCGAAGACGCAGGCGGCCGGCACCACCGGCACCACATGCGCTGGCTCCGGGCCGACCCGCACCCCGCGGCCCCGCTCCTCCAGCCAGGCCATCACCCCGGAGGCCGCGTCCAGGCCGTAGGCGCTGCCGCCGGTCAGCGTGACCGCGTCCACCCGTTGCACCACGTTGCGCGGGTCCAGCGCATCCGTCTCCTTGGTGCCCGGACCACCGCCGCGCACGTCCACCGCGGCGACCGCGCCGCCCTCCGGTGCGAGCACCACCGTGGTGCCGGTGAGCCATCCGTCGCCGGTCCGTGTCGCGTGTCCCACGCGCACGCCGGCCACATCCGTCAGAGCGTCAGCCTTCATGGAGGCAGTCATGCCCCCACGGCCCCGGCCGTACCCTGGAGCCATGAGTACCGCCCCCGAGCCCCCGCGCGAGCCGAAGCCCGCGCTCGTCTTCGACGACCCGCTGGACCAGCAGACCGCCGACGACACGGACCGCGGATGGGGCGAGCGCCCGTCCGGGGACAGCGCCGCCGACCTGAAGCGCTTCCTCGACGAGAAGCCGCCCCACCACATCTGACCGGACGGCGTCTACCGCCCGCCGTCGCCGGACCGCCCGGACCCGCCGTCGGCCCCCGGGCCGCTGCCCTGGTCCTGCGCACGCTGGGCCAGCAGGGCGTCGCGGATGTCCTTCAGCACCTCCAGCTCGGTCACCTCGACGACCTCGTGGGCGCCTTCCTTCGCCTTGCGGCGCGCCTCCACGCGGGCCAGGTACTTGGCCATGGGCAGCACCATCAGGAAGTAGACGACGGCCGCCGTGATCACGAACTGAAGGGTCGCGCCGAGCACCGAACCCCACAGGATCCGCACCCCGGTCGCCGCGTCCCCGCTGCCCTCGCAGGGGCCCTTCAGACAGGACGCGTAGCTGTCGAGGTTCTGGGTGCCGAACGCGCCCACGAGGGGGTTGATGACGCCTTTCACGACCGCGTTGACGATGTTGGTGAAGGCGGCGCCGATGACGACCGCCACCGCCAGGTCGACCACGTTGCCGCGCATCAGGAAGGCCTTGAAGCCCTGCCACAGGCTGGTCTTCTCCGGGTCGCTCACTGCGGGGCCTCTTCTCTCGTGCGTAGGGTGCGGAGTGAAACGCTCCGCAACTTACGTCACGGCCGAGACGACGTGTCCAGTGGTGCCGGACGGCGGGACGCGGAGCGGGCGGGCTTCACGGGGAACTCCCTTGTGTGGTCCGCTCGTCGTCGGGGCATACGTTTTCTCGGTTCCCGGACATGACGTCCGGGCGAGGGGCTACCGTATGCACCCACAAGGTGACATGCAGCAACGCCGGGAGAAACCTTGAGCGTTCCCTACGGGACGGCAGCGTGCGAACCACCTGACTCGTCCGACTCACCGGAGGAGCATCTCGCGCGCCTCCTGGGCCGCGCCCTGAACTCCTTCGAGCTGCCGGACGAGACGATCCGCCGGCTGGACTGCGCGCTGGCGCACGACAGTTCCCTGCACTCGGCGCATCACAGCGCGGGCCTGCACCGGGAGACGTACCGGCACACGTGGCTGCTGGCGGACGGTTCGGCGCTGACGCTCTGGGAGTTGGCGCACAACACGGCCCCGGGCGGCGAGCCGCAGCACGAGGTGTACGTGGACGAGGATGAGCTGCGGACGGCGACGGCGCGGCTGCCGCTGCCGTCGGAGGCCCCGGACTTCGAACTGCCGGTGACGGCCGCCGCGTTCCCGCTGCCGGCGGTGCGGCAGGTGTACGCCTCGGACGACTCCCCCGACCACGCGCGCCGTTTACTGCGCCGGGCGGAGAACGCGGACCGGCCGGACGCCGAGACGGCGGCGCTGCTGTCGACGGCGTGCGCGCATCGCATCACCCAGGCGTTCGGCCGCCCGTCGCGGGCGGGCCGGGTGGCGCTGTGCATCGCGCTGTACGAGCACGCGTTCCTGCTGGGTGACGGCGGGGAGATCTCGCTGTGGGAGGTCGAGCACACGGTGACGCCGGACGGGCGGCACATGTGCGAGGTGTACGCGAGCGAGGACGCCGCGCGGCGGGCTATGGAGCGCCGGGCCGCCCAGGCCTGCTGACCCCGCCCGTCCGCCCCGTGCCCGGCCCCCTTCGCCTGCTCCCCTTCACCTGCCCTTTGCCTGGCCCCTCGGCCTAGTCCCCTTCGGCCAGGCGCCGTACGAGGACGGCGAACGCGTCGCGCTCGGCCTCGGTGAGGCGTACGGTCTCCGCGCTCGGGCCCGTGGCCCGCTGGCGGGGGATCGTGGGGCCGCCGTGGTGGGTGTGGGTGTGCGCCACGGCGGGCTCCGCCCCGGCGTTCGGGCGGGCGCGCCTGCGGAGGCGTACGCGGCGCCGGAGGGCGTCGGCCAGACCGGCCGCGCAGGCCACCACCACCAGGGTGAGGACGGTGGCACCCGTCGTCCGCGAGAGGGTCTCGTGCTCAGCCATGCGCCCCAGTACACACCACGGTCCGGGGAGTTGTACCCCGGACCATGACGATCGTGATCTATATCGCACTAGGCATGAACTGCCCACACACCCCCAAACGGACGCATCGTCACAGCGGCTGTGCGGCGACGGTTTCCTTGCTGGTTCCCGTGCTTCCGGCCGGTGCCGCCGCGGTGTCCGCGTCCGGGGCCGGGGCGGCCGGCCCGGTGGTGCGGCGCAGGCCCTTGAGGACGATCACGAGGGCTGTGGTCACGCCGACACCGGCGGCGACGGCGACGAGGTAGAGCAGCGGGTTGCCGATGAGGGGCACCACGAAGACGCCGCCGTGGGGTGCGCGCAGAGTGGCGCCGAACGCCATGGACAGGGCGCCGGTGACCGCGCCGCCGGCCATCGAGGCGGGGATGACGCGCAGCGGGTCGGCGGCGGCGAACGGGATGGCGCCCTCGGAGATGAAGGAGGCGCCGAGGACCCAGGCGGCCTTGCCGTTCTCACGCTCGGCGCGGTTGAAGAGGCGGGCGCGCACGGTGGTGGCGAGGGCCATGGCGAGCGGCGGGACCATGCCGGCCGCCATGACCGCCGCCATGATCTTCATCGCGGAGTCGCCCGGGTCGGCGACGGCGATGCCGGCGGTGGCGAAGGTGTAGGCGACCTTGTTGACGGGGCCGCCGAGGTCGAAGCACATCATCAGGCCGAGGAGGGCGCCCAGCAGGACGGCGTTGGTGCCGGTGAGGCCGTTGAGCCAGTCGGTCATGCCCTTCTGCGCCTCGGCGATGGGCTTGCCGATGACGACGAACATCAGGAAGCCGACGACCGCCGAGGAGATCAGCGGGATCACGACCACCGGCATGATGCCGCGCAGCGCCGCCGGGATGTTCACCTTCTGGATGGCGAGCACCACGCCGCCGGCGATCAGTCCGGCGGCGAGACCGCCGAGGAAGCCGGCGTTGATGGTGAGCGAGATGGCGCCTCCGACGAAGCCGGGGACGAGTCCGGGGCGGTCGGCCATGCCGTAGGCGATGTATCCGGCGAGGACGGGGACGAGGAAGCCGAAGGCGACGCCGCCGGTCTGGAAGAGCAGCGCGCCCCAGCTGTCGGCCTGGGTCCACACGAAGTGGTCCATGACCGACGGGGCCTCGTTGATCTCGTAGCCGCCGATGGCGAAGCCGAGGGCGATGAGCAGTCCGCCGGCGGCCACGAACGGGACCATGTAGCTGACGCCCGACATCAGCCATCGGCGCAGGAGTGTGCCGTAGCCCTCGCCGTCCGTGCCGGCGCGTTCCACCGGGGTGGAGGCGGAGGCGGCCTCGGTGGTCTCACCGCGTGCGGCCCTGTCGCGGACCTCGGTGATGAGGGCGGCGGGCCGGTTGACGGCGGCCTTGACGCCGGTGTCGACGGTGGGTTTCCCGGCGAAGCGGTGCTTGTCCCGTACGGGGACGTCGTGAGCGAGGATCACGCCGTCCGCGGCGGCGATCACGGCCGGGTCGAGCCGGGTGAAGCCGGCGGAGCCCTGGGTCTCGACGACGATCTCGACGCCCGCCTCGCGTCCGGCGTTCTCCAGGGACTCGGCGGCCATGTAGGTGTGGGCGATGCCGGTGGGGCAGGAGGTGACGGCGACGATCCGGAAGGGACGGTCGCCGGAGGCCGCCTCCGCGCTCCCGGAAGCCGCCTCCGCGCCCTCAGCAGCCCTCTCGGGAGCCGCCTCACTCCCGGCGCCGGTGTCGCCGGAAGCCGTCTCCTCCCCCCGGATCAGCGCCGCCGCGGCCTCCGCGTCCGTCGCGGCGCGGAGGGCGTCGGTGAACTCGGTGTTCATCAGGCGCCGGGCGAGGGCGGACAGGAGGGTGAGGTGGGCGTCGTCGGCGCCGGCCGGGGCGGCGATCAGGAAGATCAGGTCGGCGGGCCCGTCGGGGGCGCCGAAGTCGATGCCGGAGGCGCTGCGGCCGAAGGCGAGGGTCGGCTCGGTGACGTGCGCGCTGCGGCAGTGCGGGATGCCGATGCCGCCGTCGAGGCCGGTCGGCATCTGCGCCTCGCGGGCGGCGACGTCGGCCAGGAAGCCCTCCAGGTCGGTCACCCGGCCGTGGGCCGCCATGCGTTCGGCGAGGGCGCGGGCCGCCGCTTCCTTGGTGTCGGCGGACAGGTCGAGGTCGACCAGGTCCGCGGTGATGGTGTCGCTCATCGCGGGCTCCTTCGCACGCGTATCGCCCGTGTGGCCCGTACGGCGGGGCGGGCGGGGGTGGGGACGAGAGGGGGACGGGGGAGCTCGTAACCAGGGGCGTGAGGGGTGGGGCCGGTCATGTGGCCGCTCCCTCGAGCGGCCGGTCGACGGGGATGCCGGCGGTGACGGTCACGGCGGCCGGGTCGAGGTCGCCGGGGGACGGCATGACGCTGCCGGGGAGGCGTACGGCCGCGGCGCCGTGGGCGACGGCGGAGGCGAGCGCCTCGGGTCCGCGTCCGCCGGCGACGAGGAACCCGGCGAGGGAGGCGTCGCCGGCGCCGACGTTGCTGCGGACGGCGTCGACGGGGGCGGTGCCGTACCAGGCGCCGTCGTCGTCGACGAGGAGCTGGCCGTCGGCGCCGAGGCTGGCGAGGACGGCGCGGGCGCCCGCCGCGCGCAGCTCCTCGGCGGCCTTGAGGGCGTCGCCGACGGTGGCGAGGGGGCGGCCCACGGCCTCGGCGAGTTCCTCGGCGTTGGGTTTGACGACGTCGGGGTGTTCGCGGAGGGCGGCGCGCAGGGCGGGGCCCGAGGTGTCGAGGGCGATGCGCAGGCCGGCGGCGTGGACGCGGGCGACGAGTTCGGCGTACCAGGAGGGGGCGAGACCGCGGGGGAGGCTGCCGCAGCAGACGATCCAGTCGGCGCCGGCGGCGTGGCGGCGGACGGTGTCGAGGAGGTGTTCCTGTTCGGCGGGGGTGAGGTCCGGACCGGGGGCGTTGATCTTCGTGAGGACGCCGTCGGCCTCGGCGAGGGCGATGTTGGAGCGGGTGGCGCCGGCGACCGGGACGGGGGCGACCTCGATGCCCTGGGCGTCGAGGAGGTCGGCGACGAGGGCGCCGGGGGCGCCGCCGAGCGGCAGGACGGCGACGGTGCGCCGGCCCGCGGCGGCGACGGCGCGGGAGACGTTGACGCCCTTGCCGCCGGGGTCGACGCGTTCGCCGGTGGCGCGGACGACCTCGCCGCGGTCCAGGGACGGCACCTCGTAGGTGCGGTCCAGGGACGGGTTGGGGGTGACGGTGAGGATCATGCGCGTACCACTTCCGTGCCGCCGGCCTCGATGGCGGCGGCGTCCTGCGGGCTGAGTCCCGTGTCGGTGACGAGGAGGTCGACGTCGTCGAGGCCGCCGAAGCGGGCGAAGTGTTCCTGGCCGTGCTTGGAGGAGTCGGCGAGCAGCACCACGCGCCGGGCGGCGGCCGTCGCGGCGCGTTTCACGGCGGCCTCGGCGAGGTCGGGGGTGGTGAGCCCGTGCTCGGCGGAGAACCCGTTGGCGGCGAGGAACAGCACGTCGGCGCGGATCTCGGCGTACGCGCGCAGCGCCCAGGCGTCGACGGCGGCGCGGGTGCGGTGCCGTACGCGTCCGCCGACGAGATGGAGCTGGATGCCGGGGTGGTCGGCGAGACGGGCGGCGATGGGCAGGCTGTGGGTGACGACGGTGAGGGACAGGTCCGGGGTGAGGAAGCCGGCCAGGCGGGCGGCGGTCGAGCCGGCGTCAATGATCATCGTGCCGTCGGCGGGGACCTCGGCGAGGGCGGCGCGGGCGATGCGGTCCTTCTCGTCGGCGGCGGTGGTCTCGCGTTCGGCGAGGTCGGGTTCGAAGTCGAGGCGTCCGGCGGGGATGGCGCCGCCGTGGACCCGGCGGACGAGTCCGGCGCGGTCGAGGGCCTTGAGGTCCCGGCGGATGGTCTCGGCGGTCACCTGGAACGCCTCGGCGAGCGAGACCACGTCGACGCGTCCGCCGTCACGCGCGAGGCGCAGGATCTCCTGCTGCCGCTCCGGTGCGTACATGACCGCCTGCCTCCCGGTTCCGTCCGCGCCGGCATGCACCTGACGCGCCCGTGTCCGTTCCCGCGTCCGTGCCCATGCCCGTGCCCGAACGTGTGATTTCGGAGGGAGGCTACGTCGGGATGTCCGGAAAGTAAACAGTCGAAGCCCGGAAACGGGCATGACCGGGCGTCCGATCATGTCTGCTTCCGGGCTCCGGCACGTCAGCGCGGGCCCGTCAGGACACCAGCTCCCGCTCCTTCTCCCCCGCCGCCGGCGCCTCCTCACCGAGGCCGCCCTCGGCGGCCTCGACGTGCTGCGCCGGCCGCTTCGGCAGGGCGAACATCAGCAGGAAGATCACTCCGAGCACCGCGGCCACCCAGCCCAGCGCGTGGGTGAAGCCGTCCACGAAGGCCGGGCCCGTCTCGGCGGGCGCGAGCGGCTCGTCGATGACGCCGAAGAACACCACGGACACCAGACCCAGGCCGAGCGCGTTGCCCATCTGCTGCACGGTGTTGATGAGCCCGGAGGCCGATCCGGCGTGCTCACGCGGCACCTCGGAGAGGACCGCGTCGGTCAGCGGGGCCACGATGAGGCCCATGCCGACGCCCATGACGACCAGCGGGAGCGCCATCTGCCAGGACGTGACGGCCAGTCCGTAGCGTTCGGCCTCGGCGAGGTAGATCAGCACACCGGCCGCCATGACCAGGGCGCCCGCCTGGAGCACCTTGCGGCCGAAGCGCGGGACCAGCTGCTGCACGGACACCCCGGCGGCCACCGACACCGCCACGGAGAACGGCACGCCCGTCAGCCCGGCCCGCAGGGCGCTCCAGCCGAGCCCGATCTGCATGTAGAGCGTCCAGACCAGGAAGAACACGCCGAGGCCGACGCCGAACACCGTCTGCACGGCGATGCCCGCCGCGAAGCTCTTCACCCGGAACAGCGACAGCTCGATCAGCGGGGACCCGTCCCGGGCGCCCTTGGCCCGCTCGTACGCCACCAGGATCCCGAACACGACGAGCGCGCCGGCCATCGACACGTAGCCCCACACCGGCCAGCCCAGCTCGCGGCCGCGGGTGAGCGGGTAGAGCAGCATGAGCAGGGCGAGGGTGACGAGGGCGACGCCGGGCAGGTCGAGCTTCAGGGCGCGCGGCGCCTTGGACTCGGTGATGAAGCGGCTGCCGAGGACGAGGGCGGCGACGCCGACGGGCAGGTTGATGAGGAAGATGGGCCGCCATTCCAGCCCGAAGAGGTTGCCCTGGGTCAGCAGCGCGCCGAGGAGCGGTCCGGAGACCGCGCCGAGGCCGACGATCGCGCCGAACAGTCCGAAGACCTTGCCGCGTTCGTGCGCGGGGAAGGTGGCGTGGACGATGGACAGCACCTGCGGCACCATCAGCGCGGCCATGGCGCCCTGGAGGATGCGGGAGGCGACCAGCATCTCGGGGTTCACGGCGAACCCGCACAGGGCGGAGGCGACGGTGAAGCCGCCGATGCCGAGGAGGAAGATCCGCTTGCGGCCGTGGATGTCGCCGAGCCGTCCGCCGGTGACCAGCCCGGCGGCGAACGCGAGCGCGTAACCGGCGGTGATCCACTGGATCTGGCTGAAGCTGGCGCCCTCGTCGCGCTGGATCGACGGGACGGCGATGTTGACGATGGTGACGTCGACGAGGTCCATGAAGGCCGCGGTCATCACGATGGCCAGCGCGAACCAGCGCCGGCGGTCGCCCGTGGCGGGCTCCGGTGTCCGTGCGTGAGCGATGTCGGTGGAGTGCATGTCGCTGACGCTATGGCCCCAGTAGGTCAGATCCGGTCCTAGTGGTGGGGCATGCTCGGAGCATGACGACGGACACCCCGGCACGGCTGCTCCAGTTGCTCTCCCTCCTCCAGACCCCCCGCGAATGGCCCGGCGGCGAACTGGCCGACCGGCTCGGCGTCTCCCGGCGCACGGTGCGCCGGGACATCGAGCGGCTGCGGGACCTCGGCTATCCCGTGCAGGCGTCGATGGGCGCGGACGGCGGCTACCGGCTGGTCGCGGGGAAGGCGATGCCGCCGCTGGTGCTGGACGACGAGGAGGCGGTGGCGATCGCGGTCGGTCTGCGGGCCGGCGCCGGGCACGCCCTGGAGGGTGTGGACGAGGCGTCGGTGCGGGCCCTGGCGAAACTGGAGCAGGTGCTGCCCGGCAGGCTGCGTCACCGCGTCAGCACCCTCCAGGCCGCGACGACACCGCTGACCAGCGGGGACGGCGCGACCATCGCCCCGGAGACGCTCACGGTGATGGCGTCCGCGGTGGCCGGGAACGAGCGGCTGCGGTTCTCCTACCGGGCGGCCGACGGCACCGAGTCCCGGCGCCTGACGGAACCCCACCGGCTGGTGTCCACCGGCCGCCGCTGGTACCTCGTCGCCTACGACCTCGACCGCGCGGACTGGCGCACGTTCCGCGTCGACCGGGTCGGCGACCCGTTCGCCACGGGCGCCCGCTTCGCACCGCGCGAACTGCCGACGGGCAGCGCCGCGGAGTTCCTGCGCCGGTCCATGTACCGGGCGCAGGAGTCGTACGAGGCCGTCGTCACGTTCGCCGCGCCCCCCGCGACGCTCTCGGCGCGGCTCCCGCACTGGGTGGGCGCGCCCGAGCCGCTGGACGACGGGAGGTGCCGCCTGCGGGCGACGGTGAACGACCCGAAGGACTGGCTGGCGGTACGCCTGGCCATGACGGGCCTCCCCTTCACCGTCGAGGCGCCACCGGAACTGGCGGAGGCGACGAGAGCACTGGGCGCACGGCTGATGGAGGCGGGGGGTGGTACCCCGGGCACCACCGAGTAGCCCCCCACTCCCTCACTCACCGCCCCCGCGCCCCCACCACCCCGTCCCAAGGGAAGTCCCGCAGCGCGGCCAGATTGGTGGCCGCGAGTTCCGCCGGGCTTGCCGGGCCCTCCGCCGGGCCGTCGCCCGAGGCCCAGCTCTCCATGGCGGTGCGGACGGCGGCGCTCGCGACGGCCGCGGCGAAGCACAGGCGGGTGCGGGAGGCGACGTCGGCGTCGGGGCGCGGGGGCCGGCCGTCGTTCAGCCGGTGGGCCAGCGCGTCCGCCAGGTCCCGTTCCGAGGCGCGGCAGGCCTCCGCCCACACCCTGCCGAGCGCGGGGTTGTCCGCCGCGAGCCGGATGAGGGTGCGGACCCAGTTCCAGGACTCCTCGGTGACCCCGAGGCCGGGGGTGAGGGTGTGCCGCGCGGCCTCCTCGAGCACCCGCGGCAGAGGCGTCCCGGTGGGCGCGTTACGCACCGCGTCCACCCAGCGGCGGGCGCCGAGCGCGTAGAGGGGGCCGATGGCCTCCTCCTTGGTGGGGAAGTACCGGTAGAAGGTGCGCGGGGCGACGCCCGCCGCGTGGGCGATGTCCTCGGCGCGGGTGGCGCGCAGCCCGTGCCGGACGAAGAGTCCTGCGGCGGTGCGGGCGATGCGCAGGCGGGTCTGCGCCTTGCGTCGTTCGGTCAACGAGCCGTCGGCGGCCGGGTCTTCGGGGAACGGCGGGGGCGGCGTCGGGGTGGTGCTGCTCACGTTCGGCAGGCTATGCCCATGTGGCACAATCTGCCATCTGGCGGGCCACCCCGGGGTTCAGGTCCGGGGTGACCCGCTATGAGCGCGGCACGCGGCAATGAGCGCGGCACACAGCAAAAGCCGGGCCCGGCGCCCGGGGGGACAGGCGCCGGACCCGGCGTGGGAAGTCCCGGCGCCGGGGGGGTGGTGCGTCGGGACGTGGTGCGTGGGTCGGCCCGGGGGCCGCGGCCCCAAGGCTTTCGTACTGCTGGGTTCACACGTCTTGTTCCCTGGCCCCAGCGGGTTGAAGCGGCGGGGAACAGCCATGTTTTGCGCGGTCTTCCGCCACCCGGCGCACGCGGCTCGCGCCCCTCACGCGACCGCGCGGGACCCGGCCGTCACGCGGCGCGGGCGACGCCCGTACGCGGGGGCCGGCCGCCGCGCCGGCGGACGGAAGCTCCCGTCACGCCGCCGCGTCGAACCCGGTGGAACGGGCCAGCTTCTTCAGCTCCAGCAGCGCGTGCTTCTCGATCTGGCGGATGCGCTCGCGCGTCAGTCCGTGCTCCTTGCCGACCTCGGTCAGCGTGCGCTCCCGGCCGTCCTCGATGCCGTAGCGCATCTTGATGATGGAGGCCGTGCGCTGGTCGAGGCGGCCGATCAGGTCGTCCAGCTCCTCGCTGCGCAGCAGCGTCATCACGGACTGCTCCGGCGACACCGCGGAGGTGTCCTCCAGGAGGTCGCCGAACTGGGTCTCGCCCTCGTCGTCCACCGACATGTTCAGCGAGACCGGGTCGCGCGCCCAGTCGAGCACGTCGGTGACGCGCTCCGGCGTGGAACCGAGCTCGGCGGCGATCTCCGCGGGCTCGGCGTCGCGGCCGTGCTCACGGTTGAACTCGCGCTGCACGCGCCGTATCCGGCCCAGCTCCTCCACCAGGTGGACGGGCAGGCGGATGGTGCGCGACTGGTCGGCTATGGAGCGGGTGATGGCCTGCCGGATCCACCAGGTGGCGTACGTCGAGAACTTGAAGCCCTTGCGGTAGTCGAACTTCTCGACCGCGCGGACCAGGCCGGCGTTGCCCTCCTGGATCAGGTCGAGCAGCGGCAGACCGCTGCGCGGGTACCGGCGGGCGACCGCGACGACCAGACGGAGGTTGGAACGGATGAAGACGTCCTTCGCCCGCTCGCTCGCGTCGACCAGGGCCTGGAGCTCCTCAGGGGTGGCTCCCGCCTTGTTCTCCTCGAGGCCGTCGAGGATCTGCTGGGCGAACACACCCGCTTCGATGATCTGCGACAACTCGACCTCCTTGGCGGCGTCGAGCAGCGGCGTGCGCGCGATCTCGTCGAGGTACATGCCGACCAGGTCGCGGTCGGCGATCTCGCCGCCATGGGCGCGAACACTGCTTGCCGAGTCGACCGTCTCGCCGGAGGCGGACTGACGACGGGCGACGGCACGGGTTGCCATGCGTGCTCCCTTGCGATGATGAGGTCAGCGGGTGGTCCTGCGGACACTCGGCACGGTCTTCAGGGTCTCTGTCCGGACTCTGCTCGGGTGCCCGCATCCGTAGGAAACAACGACTGGAATCAGGACAGAATTCCCAACCCGTCCCCCGATTTTTCTGATCATGCGGTACCCTCTCCGGCCACGCGGGGAGGTGCGACGGTGTCCGATCACGCAGAGGTGCAGGTCAGGCCGGGGGACGAGGGCGACCTGGTGGCCCTCACCGACCTCTACAACCACTACGTACGTGAGACGGCCGTCACGTTCGACACCACGCCGTTCACTCCGGCGGAGCGACGCCCCTGGCTGCTCTCCCACCCTGTAGACGGCCCCCACCGCCTGATGGTTGCCACGGCCGCCGGGACCGGCCGGCTCCTCGGCTACGCCTCGTCGAGCCCGTTCCGCGCGAAGCCCGCCTACGCGACGTCCGTGGAGACGACGGTGTACGTCGCCCCGGACGCGGGCCGGCGCGGCATCGGCACGCTGCTCTACCAGGCCCTTTTCGACGCCCTGACGGACGAGGGCCTGCACCGCGCCTACGCGGGCATCGCCCAGCCGAACGCCGCCTCGACGGCGCTGCACGGGCGCTTCGGCTTCCGGTACGTCGGCACGTACCGCGAGGTGGGTCACAAGTTCGGCCGCTGGTGGGACGTGGCCTGGCACGAGAAGGAGCTGTGAGCTCGGCGCACAAGGCTCAACGCCGGGAGCTCAGCCGAACTGCACCGACCGCTTGGCCAGCCCCATCCAGAACCCGTCGATCACGGACTTCTGTTCCCCGAGCTCGCCGGCCGCGTCGGCGGCGCCCATGGTGACGAAGAGCGGGGCGAAGTGCTCGGTGCGCGGGTGGGCGAGCCGGCCCGCCGGGGACTTGCGGGTGAAGTCGAGGAGCGCGTCGACGTCCCGCGCCTGGAGCGCCTCCCTGCCCCACGCGTCGAACTCGGCCGACCAGGCGGGGATGCCGCCCTGGCGCAGCGCGGCGAGGTTGTGGGTGAAGAACCCGGAGCCGACGATCAGCACGCCCTCGTCGCGCAGCGGCGCGAGGCGGCGGCCGATCTCCATCAGCCTCACCGGGTCGAGGGTCGGCATGGACACCTGGAGGACGGGGATGTCCGCCTGCGGGTACATCTCGACGAGCGGGACGTAGGCGCCGTGGTCCAGGCCCCGGTCGGGGACGTCCTGGACGGGGGTGCCGGGGGCGCGCAGCAGCTTGCGCACGGACGCGGCGAGCTCGGGGGCGCCGGGGGCGGGATAGGTGACCCGGTAGTAGTGCTCGGGGAAGCCCCAGAAGTCGTGGACCAGGGGGACGGTCTCGGTGGCGCCGAGGGCGAGCGGGGCCTCCTCCCAGTGGGCGGAGACGACGAGGATCGCCGTGGGGCGGGGCAGGTCCGCGGACCAGGCGGCCAGCTCGCCGGGCCAGACGGGGTCGTCGGCCAGGGGCGGGGCGCCGTGGCTGAGATAGAGCGCCGGCATGCGCTCCTGAGTGGCGGCGGTCATGGCGGCGACTCCCTTCCGCATATTTGAACTCTCAAGCTTTGCCTGCCCACCGTACCGCTCATTTGTTTAACCTTCAAGGAGAGCCCCCGTACAGTGGAGTACATGGACACGGCACCCGCATCATCGGCAGCCGCCGGGGAGCCACGCTGGCTCACCGACGAGGAACAGCGCGTCTGGCGTGCGTACGTCGACGCCACCACGCTCCTGGAGGACCACCTCGACCGTCAGCTCCAGCGGGACGCGGGCATGCCGCACGTCTACTACGGCCTGCTGGTCAAGCTGGCCGAGGCGCCGCACCGCCGGCTGCGGATGACGGAACTGGCCAAGGACGCCAAGATCACCCGCTCCCGTCTCTCGCACGCGGTCGCCCGCCTGGAGCGCAACGGCTGGGTCCGCCGGGAGGACTGCCCCTCCGACAAGCGCGGCCAGTTCGCCGTGCTCACCGACGAGGGCACGGACGTGCTGCGCCGCCACGCCCCCGGCCATGTCAACGCCGTACGGCAGGCGGTGTTCGACCGGCTCACCCCGGAACAGCAGAAGTCCCTCGGCGAGATCATGGGGATCGTCGCCGAGGGACTTCAGCCGAGCGAAGCGGGTGCGGACCTGCCCTGGCTCCGCTGACACCGCGGAAGCCGGGGCAGGTCCTGGGGAGCCGTGCGGAAGGGGCGTCCCCTTCCTCTCCCGCACGGGTGGCTCCGTGGATGCGGCCCGTGGGCCGGTGGGTCAGTGCATGGCCACCGGCACGGCCGCCTCGTTCTCCGCGGCCGCCTCGGAGGACCCGGCGACCGTGGTGCCGCCCGGACGGCCCGCGTTGATCAGGGTCAGGGCGATGGCCGCGGCCGCCACCAGGATTCCGACCGCGAACCAGATGGCGCTGGTGTACCCCTGCACCTGACCCTGGAGCTGGACCAGCTGCTGCTGGGCCCGGCCCGAGGCGCCGCCGATGTGGTCGGCGACGTAGGCGGTGGTGGCGGAGGCGGCGATCGTGTTCAGCAGGGCCGTGCCGATCGCGCCGCCCACCTGCTGCGAGGTGTTCACCATCGCGGAGGCGACACCGGAGTCACGCGGCTCGACGCCCAGCGTGGCCAGCGACATGGCCGGCATGAACGCCGTACCCATGCCGAGACCCAGCAGCAGCATGCCCGGCAGCAGCACGGCCGCGTACGAGGTGCCGATCTCCAGCTGGGTCAGCAGCAGCATGCCGAGCGCGGCGACCAGGAAGCCGGGGCCCATCAGCAGCCGGGGCGCGACCCGGGTCATCAGCCGGGTGCCGATCTGGGTGGAGCCCGTGATCATGCCCGCGATCATCGGCAGGAAGGCGAAGCCGGTCTTCACCGGCGAGTAGCCCTTCACGACCTGGAGGTAGTAGGTGAGGAAGAGGAACAGGCCGAACATCGCGATGATGGCCAGGCCCAGCGACAGGTAGACCCCGCCGCGGTTGCGCTCGGTGATCACGCGCAGCGGCAGCAGCGGCGCCTTGACCCGCGCCTCCACGGCCACGAACGCGGCGAGCAGCACGGCCGAGGCGACGAACATGGCGACGGTGAGGGTGTCGCTCCAGCCCTCGGACTCGGCGCGGGTGAAGCCGTAGACCAGCGCGACCAGGCCCAGGGTGGACAGGATCACGCCGGGGATGTCCAGCGGGGAGCGGTTGCGGCCGCCCGCGGGCTCACGGATGACGAAGTACGCGCCGGCCGCGGCGACGACGGCGAACGGGATGTTCACGAAGAACGTCCAGCGCCAGTCCAGGTACTCGGTGAGGAAGCCGCCGAGGATCAGGCCGACGGCGCCGCCGCCACCGGCGATCGCGCCGTAGATGCCGAACGCCTTGGCGCGCTCCTTGCCGTCGGTGAACATCACCGCGAGCAGCGACAGCGCGGCGGGCGCGAGCAGCGCGCCGAACGCGCCCTGGAGTGCGCGGGCGCCGAACATCATCGCCTCATTCGTGGCCGCGCCGCCCAGCGCGGACGCCAGCGCGAAGCCGCCGAGACCCACCACGAAGGCCCGCTTGCGCCCCCACAGGTCGGCTATCCGGCCGCCGAACAGCAGCAGACCGCCGAAGGCCAGGGCGTAGGCGGTGACCACCCACTGGCGGTTGCCGTCCGAGATGCCGAGGTCCTGCTGGGCGGAGGGCAGGGCGATGTTCACGATGGTGGCGTCCAGGACGACCATCAGCTGGGCGATCGCGATGAAGACGAGCGCTTTCCAGCGGTTGGCGTCCGGGGCGCCGGCGTCGGCGCGGCCCGGGGCCTTACCGGCCGGGGAGACTGTTTCAGACATGGAGGTACCCACTTCGGGACATGTAGCGGAATGAATGTGTGAGTAACGAAAAATCGGGCGTGTTCCGGCAGCGGCGCGTCCCCGTCGACGGCCGTCAACACCGTTGCCCGTGATCAGGACGGGCGGCCTGGTGGCGTCAGGAGTGGCTCAGCGGCGCAGGTCCTCCACGGTCACGGCCGAACCCGGCAGGACGGAGGGCGCGGGCGCCCGCATGCCGTCCAGGAACAGCTGGAGGTGGCGGTGGACGAAGCGGTCGGCGCTCATGCAGGCGGTGCCGGCCGGGGGCCGGCTCAGCTGCGCGACGCCCACCATCAGATCGCCGTACTCCACGTCGTCCCGCAGCTGACCGGCCTCACGGGCGCGGTCCATGAGCCGGGCGACGAGGGCCTCGACGCGTCGCCGCGCCTCCTCCAGGTCGGGGTGGCTCTGGTCGAAGGTGCTGGAGACCATCGGGCACAGCGCACTGATCCGCTCGTCGGCGGCCGTGTGCGCGAAGCGCTCCAGCGCCTCGAAGGCGTCCCCGGTCTCGCTCAGCGCCTGCTCGGCCGCCCGCACCGTACGGTCCATCACGGAGCAGACGACCTCGCGCACGAGCGCGTCGCGGTCGGGGAAGTTGCGGTACACCGTGGCGTTGCCGACGCCGGCCCGGCGGGCGATCTCGTCGAGCGGGACCTCGGGCCCGAACTCGGTGAACATCTCCCGGGCGGCGGCGACGATCCGCTCCCGGTTGCGCAGGGCGTCGGCGCGGGGCCGGGGCACCTTGCGCGGCACGGGGGTCACGGTCGTCGCGGTCACGGTGCACTCCTCGGGGTGTTGCTCTGACGTCTGGTCTGCGTCCGCACCGATCCGTGTGTCTGCGGTGATCGCTGCGTCTGCGTGTCTGCGGTGAACCGGGGATCGACTCCCCGGATCGTGCGGACACAGGTGTAAACGGGGAGACGATCCCCGGTTATTTCCCGTGCCGGAAGTTTTTCTCGTGACCCAGGTCACATTCACACGCTCATCCGACCCCACGATCGGACCACCCGACGAGCGCACCCCCCACCAGTGACGCAGGGTGATCGCGAGGGTGCAGTCGGAGACGGCGGCTGCCGTGCGGAGCGGAGGTCCCCCCATGCAGCCGCAGCCGAGCCGAGGCCGGATATCCCCGCGCCGCCTGGCCGCCCTGGGCTCCGTCGCCGCCCTCACCCTCGCGGTCTGCAGCTCGGCCGGCAGCGGCCACCTCTCCCCGACGACCACCGCGCCCGGCGCCGGCCCCAGCGCCCTCTCCCGCAGCTCCGTCCACGGCCCCTGCATGATCGGCAGCGACCGCGACGTCCAGATGTCCGAGGGCGTCCCGACCGACCCCGGCTACACCCGCTCCACCGGCACCGTCCGCGCCCTCACCCTGATGATCGACTTCTCGGACGCGCCCGGCGAGGGCGACGCCCTGGACCGCTACCGCGAGTTCTTCCCGCAGACCCGCGAGTGGTTCACCACCAGCTCCTACGGCCGCCTCGACTACCGCCCCGAACTGCCGGTCCCCGAGTGGCTGCGCATGCCCAAGTCCTTCCGCCAGTACGGCATAGAGCGCGGCGCCCCCTTCGACCCCGGCTACCGGGAACTGATCCGCGACATCGTCTCCGCGGCCGACACGGAGGTGGACTTCCAGGCGTACGACCTGGTGAACGTCCTGGTCACCCCCAACGCGGGCCCCGCCGCCCTGGACACCGTCCTGTCCGTCACCTTCGCCGGCAACGACGAGGCCCCCACCGCCGACGGCCGGCCCCTCTCCAACGCGTCGTTCGTCTACTCCCGCCAGGACGACGGCTCCGGCTCCTACGCCCGCACCGGCTACCGCGTGCTGCCCCACGAGAACGGCCATGTCTTCGGCCTGCCCGACCTCTACACCGCCGAGGGCGGAGGCGCGGTCGGCCACTGGGACATCATGAGCGAGGACTGGGGCGCCAACAACGACTTCCTCGCCTGGCACAAGTGGAAGCTGGGCTGGCTGGACTCGTCCCAGGTGCGCTGCGTGGCCCAGCGCGGCTCACGGGAGTACGTCCTGACGCCGCTGGCCCGCGCGGGCGGCCCCAAACTGATCTTCGTCCCGCTCGACGCCCACTCCGGGTACGCGGTCGAAGTGCGCACGCGCGGCGGGAACGACGAGGCGGTGTGCCGGCCGGGCGTCCTGATCTACCGGGTCGACGCGGACGTGGACACGGGCATGGGCCCGATCCGCGTGCACGACGCGACCCGGGACAGCGGCGGCTGCACCCGGGCGCCCAACGTGCACGCGGAACTGTCGGACGCCACGTTCGCCCCGGGCCAGAGCTTCGTGGACCGCGAGGAGGGGGTACGGGTGGCGGTGCTGGCCGGGGACGAGGAGGAGTACCGGGTGCGGGTCACCCGCACGACGGCACCCTGACACGCCCGCCGCGAGGGGGTGACCCCCTGGCCCCCAACTCCCGCCGCTAGGTTGCTCCTTGACAGCTGCCGGCCGGCTCAGGGAGGACGTAGTGTCGGAGATATCCGCGGCATCGCTCGAGGCACGCAAGCGCATCAGGACGGACCAGCCGCACACCGCCCGCATCTGGAACTACTGGCTGGGCGGCAAGGACAACTACCCGGTCGACCAGGCCGCCGGCGACCAGATCCGCGCCCTGCACCCGGGCATCGGCGACTACGCCCTCGCCGACCGGCAGTTCCTCGGCCGCGCGGTGCGGCACCTGGCCGGCCCCTGCGGCATCCGCCAGTTCCTCGACATCGGCACCGGCCTGCCCACCGCCGACAACACCCACGAGGTCGCCCAGCGCGTCGCCCCCGACTCCCGCGTCGTCTACGTCGACAACGACCCCATCGTCCTGGCCCACGCCGAGGCGCTGCTCACCAGCACGCCGGAGGGCGCCACGGCGTACCTGGACGACGACCTGCGCAACATCGACGCCGTCCTCGAACAGGCCGCGCGGACCCTCGACTTCAGCCAGCCGGTCGCCCTCGTCCTCCTCGGCGTGGTCATCTTCATCGAGGACGACGAGGAGGCGTACGGGGTGGTGCACAACCTGATGGACCGGCTGCCGTCGGGCAGCCACCTCGTCCTCTCCCACACGATCACCCGCCCGGACATGCCGGACGTCGACGCGGCGGTCGCCTTCTGGAACGAACACGGCACCCCGAAGCTGACGCAGCGGACGCCTGGGGCGGTGTCCCGCTTCTTCGAGGGCCTCGAGCTGCTCGAGCCGGGCGTGGTCTCCTGCAACCGGTGGCGCCCGGAGGACCCGTCCGGCGAGCTGCCGGCGGAGGTGGCGATGTTCGGCGGGGTGGGGCGGAAGGGGTGAGGTGAGGGGCGGGGCGTCTGATCAGCTGGTGACGCCGCCGTCGACGACGAGGTCGTGGCCGACGACGAAACTCGACTCGTCGGACGCCAGCCACAGCACCGCGGCCACGATCTCGTCGGTCGTGGCGACGCGGGCGATCGGCACCGTCGTGGCCAGCCGGGCCGCGCGGTCGGCGTCGGTCTCCCCCGGGCGCAGCGACATGCCGGTGTCCGTGGCGCCGGGGCTCACCGCGTTGATGCGCACGTTGTCCTTGATGTGGTCCAGGGCGGCGACGCGGGTGAGGGTGCTCACGGCGGCCTTGGACGCGGCGTAGGCGGCCATGCCGGGCCGGCGCCCGTGGAAGCCGATGTTGGACGCGGTGTTGACGATGACGCCGCCGCCGTGCGCCCTCATGTGCGCGATCTCCTGCTGCATGCCGATCAGGACGCCGTTCAGGTTGACGTCGAGGACGGACCGCCACACGGACAGGTCCAGGTCCGCGACAGGGGTGGGCCTGCCGAAGACGCCCGCGTTGTTGTGCGCGACGTGCAGGCCGCCGTGACGCTCGACCGTCGTGCGCACCAGGCGCGCCATGTCCTCGGGCCGGGTGACGTCGGCCACGACGGCGTCGGCGGTGCCGCCGTCCGCGCCGACGAGTCGCGCCGTCTCCTCGACGGACTGAGGCCGGACACCCGCGGCGACCACGGTGGCGCCCTCACGCGCGAAGGCCCTGGCGCTGGCCCGGCCGATGCCGGATCCGGCCCCGGTGACGATGACGACCTTGTCCTTGAATCGGGCGGTCATGGGGGGTGCTCCTTGACATGTGTCGTTGCGGACGGGAGTTGGGAGTCGGGATTCCGGGGTGCCGCTGAGGTGGCGGGAGACCCGGGGGGGCCGGCCGCCGCGCTCAGGGCGACGGAGCTGTCAGGCGGTGTTCCCGGGCGAGCGCGGTCGCAGCAGGAAGAACGCGCACACCGCTGCGGCGGCGAAGGCCACCGCGGCGACCGTGAAGGCGAAGCCGTAGCCGGAGGTCAGGGCGGACGCCGAACCCGTGCCGGCGCTTTCCAGGCCGGCGGTGCGTCCCGCGGCCAGGGTGACCAGGACGGCGAGGCCGACGGCGGGTCCTGCCTCCAGCGCGGTGTTGACCACGGCGCCGGCGAGACCCGCGCGGTCCTGCGGGACGTCGGTGGTCACGGAGACGGTGGATCCGCCGAAGACCAGCGCCGTCCCGGCGGGGAAGAGCACCAGACCGACCAGCACCGCGCCGACGTACGGAGTGCCCGTGCCGATCCGGCCCAGCGCCGCGAGCCCCAGACCGGCGAGCGCCAGTCCCGTGACCAGGACCACGCGCGGTCCGAAGCGCTGCACCAGCCTGCCCACCGACCCGCCGCTGACGACCAGGGTCAGCCCGAAGGGCAGGAACGCCGCCGACGTCCTCAGCGCGGAGTAGCCCCGAACCTCCTGGAAGTACAGCGCGAGCATGAAGAAGATCGTGGTGATCCCGGCGGCGCCCAGGAAGACCGCGAGCAGCGCCACGGCCCGGCGCGGCGAGGCAGGGAACGCCGGCGGCAACAGCGGCTGCTCCACCCGTGCCTCGGTGACGACGAAGCCCGCCAGCAGCGCACCGCCGCCGAGCAGCGTGCCGAGCGCCACCGGAGAGGTCCAGCCGCGCTCCGGCGCCTCCACGAGGCCGTAGCCGAGCAGAGCGATCCCGCTGGTGACCAGGACGGCTCCGAGGACGTCCAGCCGGCCACCCCGGGGCGGCGCGCCTTCGGGGACCAGCCGGGGCGCGGCGGCGAGGGTCACCACCGCCACCGCGACCGGTACGGCGAACGCCCAGCGCCAGGAGTTCCACGAGGCCACCACCCCGGACAGCAGCATCCCGGCGGTCCCGCCGGAGGCCGCGAGCCCGCCCCAGACGGCCATGGCACGGGCGTACCGCGCGGGCTCCGGGTGAACGGACCTCACCAGCGCCATCGCGGCCGGTACGGCCAGTGCCGCGCCGGCGCCCTGGACGAAGCGCGCCGCCAGCAGCATCCACAGCCCCGTGGACACGCCCGCCAGCGCGGAACTCACGCCGAACACGAGGGTGCCGAGAAGGAACACCCGACGGGTGCCGTACAGGTCGGACAGTCGGCCGCCCAGAAGCAGCAGCCCGCTGAACGACATGGGGTAGGACGCCCCGAGCAAGGCGAGTTCGGCGCGGTCGAGGCCGAACTCGCGCTGGATGTCGGGGAGTACGACGTTGAGCACGCTCATGGCGAGGACGAGCACGAACTGGACCGACGCCAGCAGGGCGAAGGCCGCGCCTCTTCTCCTGCCGCCTGCCTCGTCGGCGGCCGCGTCGCCTGCCGCGTCGGCGGCCGTCGCGGCCGGCTTCGTCCGCTCGGCCTGGGCGACGTCATGCTGCTGCACAGCTCGCCTCACGTGTGATCGGAAAGGGTGGTGGACTGCGAGTGCTGGGGGTGTTTCGAGGGCCGTACGCGGCCTCGACGCCGCCCGGGCTCGATGTTCCGTGACATCGCGAACGAGCGACAGGTGGTCCGACCACACTGCTCACAAGGCACAGGGGTGCCTCGGCCACCACCTTCGAGGAACAGCCGTGCGGCCACGTACCGTGAGCTGCTGAAACCGCAGGGCGAGGAACTCAGGAAGCACGGGGGACGTGATGGCAGGGGGGCCGGAGCCGGCTTCGCCGGACGTGATGTCCGTACTGGAACTGCTCGCGGCGGGGGCGCCGTCAGCCCGGTTCGAGGAACTGCTGGATGCCGCGCGCCGCAACGAGACCTCCGACGGGAGGCTCGCGGAACTCGACCAGGCCGTCCGCCTGGCCTCGCGCGTCCGGGCCATGATCGGCCATGCGCAGCAGCGCGAGGCCGGACTCGCCGCGCTCGTCGACACGGCCCACGACCTCACGCTGGTGCACGGCACAGACGCGCTTCTGCACGAGATCGCACGACGGACACGCCGACTGCTGAACGTCGACATGGCCTACGTCGCACTGCGCGACGCGGACGACGAGGGCGCGGGCTCCGTCATCCGCGCGGCGGAGGGCGACACCACATCGCTCAGCGTGGGCCTGAGGACCTCCGACGACTCGGGCCTCGGCAGCCTCGTCCAGCGAAGCGGAGCGCCCGCCTGGAGCCCCGACTACCTGGCCGACCGGGACCTTCCGCGCTCCCCCGACATCGACGCCGTCGTCAGGGCCGAAGGCCTGCACGCCATCCTGGCGGTGCCGCTCGGCCACGGTACGACGGTCTTCGGCACCCTCTACGGCGCCGACCGGAAGGTACGGCATTTCACGCCGGACGAGATCAGCCTCATGCGCTCCCTCGGCAAGGTGGCGGGCGTCGCCGTCGAACGCGCACGGCTGCTGGAGGACACCCGCGCCGAGGTGACCGAGCTGGAACGGGACACGTCCCGCGCCCGGAGCAGTCTCCACGCGCAACGCCGCGTCGAGGCCGCCTACATACGGCTGATCGACCTGGTGCTCGCCGGCTGCGATCCCCGGACCCTCGCCGAAGCCGCGGCCAGGGAACTGTCGGGGGCGCTGGTCGTCAGGGACTGCGTCGGACGCAGGGTCGTGGCGATCGGTACGCCGCCGGAACTCGCCGAGGACGACGTCCTCAGGTGGACCTACGACGCCCATGCGGCGGGCCGCCCGGTGCCCGTGCCCGAGGGCGGCTGGGTCGCGCCGGTCACGGCCGGCGGCGAGAACCTCGGTGCCCTTCTGCTGGTCCCCGACGAACCGCTCACGGACGACTTCGGGGTCCGGTTGCTGCAACTCACCGCGTGGGCGGTCGCCCTCATCCTGTTGTTGCAGCGCACCTCGGCCGTCGCCCACGACCAGCTCCGTGACGAACTGCTGGAGGAACTCCTCAGTGACATCCGGCCGCAGCCGCCCCGGCTGATCCCGCGGGCACGCCGGCTCGGCATCGCCGTCGACGAACCGCACGTGGTGGTGCTGGCACGGCCCGAGGGAGGTCCGGAAGGCCGCGCCGCCGCGTGGGCGTCGTCGTACGCCCATCGCATGTCCGGGCTCATGAGAGTCCGTGAGGGCTGTGTGACCCTGCTGATCCCCGGCGAGGCCCCCCTCGCCGCGGCGCATGCGGTGTCCAGAGAACTCACGCCGCTCGTCGGCCGTCCCGTCACGATCGGGGCGGCCGGACCCGTCTCGGCCCCGGACCGCGTGGCCCAGGCCCACCGCGAGGCCCTCAGCTGTCTGGAAGCGCTCACGGAGCTGGGCAACATCGGCTCCGTCGCCACTCCGCAGCAGATGGGCTTCCTCGGCGTACTGCTCTCCGAGACCCACGGCGTCGGCGACTACGTCGA
The DNA here is from genome assembly GCF_042647945.1 of Streptomyces lusitanus. Classification (NCBI taxonomy): domain Bacteria; kingdom Bacillati; phylum Actinomycetota; class Actinomycetes; order Kitasatosporales; family Streptomycetaceae; genus Streptomyces; species Streptomyces lusitanus. Next base: position 66,680 of record NZ_JBHRWL010000018.1, on the reverse strand, counting down.
GTCCGTGATCGGCCCCGTACTGGCCTACGACGCCCAGCGTTTCACGGAGCTGACCCGCACACTGGACGCGTATTTCGCCTCCTCGTCGAGCCCGACGCGCGCGGCGTCGGCCCTGCATGTGCACCCCAACACGGTGTCCAGACGCCTGGAGCGCATCACCGAACTCCTCGGATCGAACTGGCAGGACCCTGATCGCGCACTTGAGATCCAACTAGCCCTCCGGCTGCACCGCACCCGCCGAACCCTGCGGCACAGGCACACGGCCGCCGGGGCGGTACGGGACGGGGGCAACGCGGCTTCGCGGGAGTCGGGTCCATGAGGGTCGGGCGGATGTGCCGGTGCCGGCCTCGGAACGAAGCCCGGCCGAGGCATCAGCCTCGCCCCCACCACCCCCGTCTGATCCGCTAACCTGTCAGGGACCGCCGTCAGCGGCGGTCCCACCCTTGCCGCAGCGCGGGTGAACGCTCACGCAGAGTATTCAGCCACGTTGCACGCGAGGCCCCGCCTTCGTAGCTCAGGGGATAGAGCACCGCTCTCCTAAAGCGGGTGTCGCAGGTTCGAATCCTGCCGGGGGCACAACGCATTACCCGTCTGACCTGGGGTTTCTCCCCCAGGGAGGGCTCCTACTCGGCCTCGGACTCCTCGTCCGGGGCCGTTTGCGTGAGCGGTGCGTGAGCGGACGGAGAGTTGATCTCCGAAATTCCTCCCAACGGATCAGCACCATCCGGCACGGGCTCCGGGCCGGGATGCCCCGCGTCGTCGGGCTCAGGCTCCGCGTCGGAGGCGGTGTTCTCGGAGGTTGCGCGGGCGCGCGGGACGAGTCGGGCTGCGGCCTCGGCGATCGCCAGGTCCGCCTCCGGGAGCAGGCTCGTGTACGTGTCGGCCGTAATGGTGATCGAGGAGTGGCCGAGCATCTCCTGGATGTCCTTCAGGTCGGCCCCGGCCGCGTGGGCGAGGGTCGCGGCACCGTGGCGGAGGTCGTGGAGCCTGACCGGCGGGAGGTCGATCTCCTCGTACAGCTCGATGAACCGCCGGGTGACGTTGGCGGGGTGGAGCAACTCGCCGTTCTCCTTGGTGAAGACGCGTCCGGTCTCCACCCAGGCGCTCTCCCACTTCTTACGGTCCCTGTCCTGCTGGGCGCGGTGCCGCTTGAGGGCCTGGACCGTGTCGGAGTCGAGCGCGATGGTCCGCGCGCCGGCGTCGGTCTTGGGGTCGTCCTCGTACACCTCCCAGCCGTCCACGACGAGTTGCTTGGCGACGGTGATGAGACCGGCGTCCAGGTTGGTGTCGGTCCACTTCTGGCCGCATGCCTCGCCCCGTCGCAGTCCGCGGAACGCGATCAGGTGGAAGAGGGCGTACAGGCGGTCCTCCGCAACGTGGTCGAGGAAGAGGCCAGTGTGCTCCGGCGTCCAGACCATCACCGACGACGGCTTCTCGCCGGTGCGCTTCCAGTGGAGGATGCGCTCCTCGGTCCATACGAGGGCCTTGGGTCGCTTGCCTGCCTCCAACTCGACGTGGGCGGCCGGGTTGAAGGTGATGAGCTGCTGGGCGATCGCGGCGTTCAGTGCGGCCCGCAGGGTGGAGCGGACGCGCTGGCGTGTGGCCGGGCCGACGATACGGCGGTAGGGCTCCATCTCTGCGATGGCTGCCTTCATCGCCTTACGGCGGGCGCGGGGCTCGCGGCCCTTCCAGGGGATCTGGGCAAGGTCCTCGAACGCCTTGCGGCGGGCTGCGTTACCCTCCGCGATCTCGACGTTGGCCTCGGCTATGGCCTCGAACATCTCCGACAGGTGGGCGACCCGGAGGCGGTCGAGCCGGTAGTGCCCGATCCGTGGTTTGAGGTGGACACGGATGTTGCTCTCGTCGCGGCTGATGGCGCTCTGCCGCCCCTTCTTGCCCGCCAGCCACATGTCCAGCCACTCGCCGACCGTGAGCCTGCTCGTCAGGTCCAGGCCGTGGCTGAGGCGCCTGCGGGTGGCCTCGATGTTCGGCAGCGGGGCCCTATCGTCGGCCACCTTCTCCAACAACTCGGCTATCTGGGCCAGGCCCTCGGAGTCGTCGGCGTCGGCCAGGCCGACGAGCGCGCGCACGTGGTCGAGGTCCGCCTGGGCGGCCTTGAGGGAGTCGTAGCCGGCGCGGCTGAAGGAGCGGCGGGTGCCGTCTTCGCGGGGCGGAAGCTCCTGGCGTATGGAGTACGAGCCGTGCTTGCGGCTGGAGAGCTTGGGGCATTTCTTGCCGAGCGGCTTGCCGGTGTGAGGGTCGCGGCAGTAGCAGCGGCGGTGGGTGGAACCCTTCAAAGATCGTTCTCCTCGGTGGGGTCGGTATCGGGTGGGTCGACGTCGTCGAGCTGCGAGGGCAGGTGGGGTGGAGTGCCGCCGGCTTCGCGGATGGCGTCGCGGTGGCGTCGTAGTTCGTGCTTGGCGTTGGCGGCCTGATCGGCGTACCGGGCCAAGGCGCGCTCGGCTGCTTCCCGCTGGACGCGGTTGGGGGCGGTCTTGACCTTCCAGCGTTCGTAGTCCTCACTCTCCACGGCGGCCAAGGCTGGGCGGAGTTCGAGGTCGTGGGCCAGGAAGTGGTCGAGCATGTAGTCGGTGGCGTCATCGGCAGCCGAGCTGCCGGTGAACCACTGCAGGGCGTCCCAGGCCGGTCGCGGGTCCTCGTAGGGGAGTTGGCGGACCTCGTCGACGTAGCCGACGGGGTAGATCAGGCTGATCGGGGACATACGCAGGGCCTTGGCCAGGACCATGACCTCGACCAGGGGCAGGCCGGCGCGGCGGCCGGACTCCATGTTGGCGATCACGTTGCGGGGGATCGGGTAGCCGATCTCCTCGCACCTGTCGGCCAGATCCTGTGCGCTCCACCCCAGTTCCTTCCGTCGTCTGCGGACCTCGCCGGCCACGGTGGCCATGACGTGGTCCTCCCACTCAAGGACGTCGTCTGCGTCGTCCTTCTCAGATCCATGGTCGGAACGGTGTTGTGTCATGAAGACACATTAACTTGCCTAACGTTGATTCCATGGCCGGGAGACGAGCGCGATCGCCGTGTTCGCCGAGGGCTCAGTCATGGATGGAGCGCGTATGCGCGAGAACGAACCCGTCGGCCGGGCGAAGGGCATGAGCCGCGAGGAGCTGCTGGAGCTTCCCGCCGCTGTTGACCTGGAGACGGGCAACCGGGCGCTGGGGCTGGGGCGGAGCAAGGGGTACGAGCTGGCGAAGCGAGGCCAGTACCCGTGCAAGGTGCTGAGGCTGGGCAACGCCTACCGGGTGGTGACCGCAGACCTGTTGGTTTTGTTGGGCCTGGCCGCGTGAGAGCGGGGAACCGTAGCAGACGGTTCTGCGCTGAGCTGACACAGAAACGCTGGACTGTTGCCGGGCGTGGACGTACCGTCCGTGTTCCCTCGCGATGGCCTGGCGCCCGCGAGAAAAGGGTGGGCCCCCGGCGGTGCAACGCCGGAGGCCCGATGACTCCCCACCAGTCCCATGTGAACCGACCCGGCGGCCAGGGCATGCCAGCCCGCCACCGCCAGACAAGGAGCTGCCGAGTGCAACCCGAGAACCCCGAGCCCTATTCCGCCCCCGCCCAGGCCGTCTGGCCCGCAGCAGCCATCCCCGGCCGACCCGGCGCCCACCTGCACGCCACGCAGGCCGACGACGCCGATCCGAGCCCCACCGGTGATGCGGACGACGCCCGCAGCGCCGACGAGGCCAAGACGCCGAGCGAACTCGTGGAGATACCCGACGCGGAGCCGACCCACGGCTCGAAGCTGCTGGACGAACTGCACGGGCAGATCGCCCAGTTCGTGATCCCGCCCTCCCCGGAAGCCCTGGACGCGATCACCCTGTGGGTGGCGGCAACGCACATGCAGCCCGCGTGGCAGCACGCCCCGCGCCTGGCGGTGGTGGGGCCGGCGAAGCGGTGCGGCAAGTCACGGCTCCTGGACGTGCTGACCGAGACGGTCCACGAACCGATGCTCACCATCAACACCACCCCGGCGGCCATCTTCCGATCGATCTCCGAGGACAACCCGCCAACCCTCCTGGTGGACGAGGCGGACACCATCTTCGGCCCGAAGGTCGCGGAGAAGAACGAGGAGACGCGCGGCCTGCTCAACGCCGGCCACCAGCGGGGTCGCTACGTGACCCGGGTGGTGGGCAACGACCACACCCCGCACCGCTTCGCGACCTTCGCCATGGCGGCCATCGCGGGGATCGGCGAGCTGCCCGACACGGTTATGGACCGGTCGGTGGTGATCCGGATGCGGCGCCGGGCCGAGGGCGAGAAGGTCAAGCCCTTCCGCTCCCGTCGTGACATCCCGGCCCTGCACGATCTGCGCGACCGTATCGCCGCGTGGGCCAGGCCCCTGCTGGACGAGGCCGCGGACCTGGAGCCGGAGATGCCGGTCGAGGACCGTGCCGCGGACACCTGGGAGCCCCTGGTCATCGTCGCCGACCTGGCTGGCGGGCACTGGCCCCGGCGGGCGCGCCTCGCGTGCGCGCGGATGGTCGCCGCCGAAGTGGCGGCCGAGGAGGACCACCCGAGCGGGGCGCGGATTCTCGCCGATATCCGCCGGGTGTTCTACGCCCAGCGTGAGGTGGAGAGCCTGTCCACCGAGGAACTCCTCCACCACCTGCGCCAAGACGCGGAGGCTCCGCGACTCAGCCCGTCCCGGCCGTTGGGCTGTCGGCCGCTGTATCCGTCCAGTCGCCGGAATCGCCCGCCTCCGCTGCGGCGGGCAAGGTGCGCGGTGGCCGTCCGCCCGGGGCTCCTCTTGAGGAACTCGTGGAGATCGGCCGGGCTGCTGCCGCTGAGCAGGGCAAGCTCACCCGGGCCGTCGTCCGCGCGGCGGTTGAGGACAAAGGGCTGACGGTCGGCAGCCAGCGGCTGACTGAGGTGATGGACATCCTCCGCGCCGAACTCGAAGCCTCCGCCGAGACCGATCGGCCCGGCGGCTGACCGGAACCGCCGCCGGGTGACCGGAACCTTCTGGTCACCCGGCCCGCCGGCCACTGCCCCGTGTAACGCACGGTCGTCCACACCTGTGGATGCGGCGGCAGCCGTCCGAACTCCATCTGATCTCCGCCGTGACCCGCACTCCCTCCCCACCCCGCTCTGGAGAACCGTCCATGACGCACGACCGGTGCCGCCCCGACCACATTCCCGATGATCCGCAATCGCTAACGAAGTCCCCTACGCTGATGGACCGTTGGCGCCGCGCGTTCGGACGACCTGCCCCGGGCGGAGCCAGTAGTACCCCAAGTCCGACTCAAGGCCGGTCTTCGGGGGTCTCCGCCCCGGGGGTGGCGGAGACGGCCCAGCACCAGGGGGCGCCAGGCCAGGACGTCGGGGCCGAGGGCGGCCCCGACGCGGACACCCTCCACACCGTCCAATGCGAGACCCTGCGCCCCGTACGCGCCGCCGACACCGCCGAGAGCGTCGGCGGTGAGCCGGTCGTGAAGAGCGTGCAGCCCACGATCCGCCGCTTCACCGGCACCAAGCGCGTCGTCCGCGTCGGCCCCCTGCGCTTCACCGGCGACGAGCACACCCGTCTCCAGGAGGCCGCCGCCGAGCACGGCTACAGGGGCGACTCCGGCTTCGCCGCCGACATCGTCCTCGCCTTCATCACCGGCCGGTTCACCGCCAACCTGCCTCTGTCCGAGGACCGCCGCCGCACCCACATCTTCCGCGCTCAGGTCCTGCGCCAGCTCAACCGGATCGGCGTCAATATCAACCAGATCGCCCGCGCCCTCAACAGCGACCACACCCCACCCGACATCCGCCAACGCCTCACCGAACTCCACGACTTGCTGGAGCTGATCGCCGAAGCCCTGCGCAAGCCCGCCGACCCGGAGACGGAGGCAGCCGCGTGATCGCCGCCATCAAACCGACCGGGGCCAACACCCGCGGCCTGCTCGCCTACCTCTACGGCCCCGGCGACCACGACGAACACCTCGACCCGCACATCGTGGCCGGCTTCGCGATGCTCGGCATGCCCGACCCCGGCCGCGACGAGAACGCCACCCTCACCGAACTCGCCCGCCACCTCGACGCACCCGTACGGCTACGCAACGGCGAGTTCGGCAAGCCGGTCGCCGACCATGTTTGGCACTGCCCGGTCCGTGCCGCCCCCGAGGACCGCTACCTCTCCGATGCCGAGTGGGGCGAGATCGCGCAGCGCATCGTCCAGGCGGCTGGCATCGCTCCGGCCGGGGATGACCTGGGCTGCCGTTGGATCGCCGTCCGCCATGCCGATGACCACATCCACATCCTCGCCACCACCGTTCGCGAAGACGGCCGCCGCCCCAAGCTCCACGGCAGCGGCGTGCGCGTCGGTGACGCCTGCCGCGAGATCGAGAAGGAATACGGGCTACGGCAGTTGAAGAAGGGGGACGGAACCGGAAGCCGTCGCCCGACTCAGGCCGAGATGCACAAGGCCGAACGCCTCGGCTGGCAACAGCCCAGCCCCGAGTGGCTCCAGGACCGCATCCGCGCCGCCATCCCCCACGTGACCAACGCCGAGGAATTCATCGCTTACCTGCAAGCCAGCGGCGTCGAGGTCCAGGTCCGGCGCGGCCCGTCAGGAGACCTTCTCGGCTACGCCGCCGGCCGCCCCGGCGACGTCAACGAGGCCGGCGAGCAGATTTACCACCCCGGAAGCAAGATTTCCCCCGACCTCTCCCTGCCCAAAATCAAGGCCCGTCTCAAATCCAGCCGTCCCGAGGAACACCCCACCGCCCGCCGCAACCACCCCAGCAGCCCGTGGCATCAAGCCGCTGACGCCCTCGACACCCTGCACACCGACCTCGCCGACGACGCCCACGCCCAGGCCCGCATTACCGCCCTCGGCGAACTTCTTGAAGCCACCGCCCAGTCGGCACCCGCCCACCTGCAGGCCGAACTCCACGCCGCCTCCAAGGCGTTCGCCCGGGCCCAGCGCTCCCAGATCCGGGCGGAAGACCGAGCCGCCCACGCCCTGCGCAGCGCGGCACGCGACATCGTCCACACCGCCACCGGCCCCGACGGCAGCGCCCTGGCCGCCCTGGCCGCAGCCCTCGTCTGGGCCACCATCGTCGCCGCGCGCTGGCACGAAGCGAAGAACCACGCCCACCAGGCCGACGCCGCCCGCCAGGCCGTCCAGCACCTCCAGACAGCCGCCGACCGAGCCCTCGCCCCGACGCTCGCCGAACTCACAGCCCGCCCACCCAGGAATCAAGCCCGGCGCGTCCTCGCCAGCGATGTGCGGGCAGCCGTCCCCGACCACGCCGAGCGCATCCTCACCGACCCGGCCTGGCCCGCGCTCGCCACCGTCCTCGCCGACGCCGAAGCCCGCGGCCACCAACCCCACCAGCTCCTCAAGGAAGCCGCTGCCCAGCGTGAGCTGACCACCGCACGACAGCCCGCCCGCGTCCTGATCACCCGCATCCAGCACACCGGCCGAAACCCAGCACCCAACCGCCGAGCCGAAGCCGCCCGCCGCCGCTCCACCCTCGCAGGATCAATCCGCGTCCGGCAAACCCACGACGGTCAGCTTCCGCCGACGGCTACGACGCCTACCGAACAGCAGCGCCGACAGCGCCGATAGGGACCGTCAGGCCCGCAGGGGTTGCGTTCCTCCGGTATCGGAGGAACGTGTGAGGCTTTCCCGGATCACGCTGTCGCTGGCGCGCAGAGCCGACGTCAGTTCTCCTCGCAGCTCGTCCGGGAAGACCCCCGTGCCGAGGGCGCAGGCGCGCACCAGCGCGCGACAGTCGTGTACTTGCCGGTCCGTGGCGATCTCGGCGAACAGGGGGTGAGCCAAATTCTCGCGGGCCGCGTAGCCGTCCTCGGCGTCCGTCGTCCTGCGGTGGAGGTCCTCGACGATGCGGTGCGCGGCGGACGCCTCGGCGGACCCGATCGCGTCGAGGACGGTAAGTCCGAGGCGGGTGTCGAAGACGGTCATCCCGGGTTCGGTCTTCCGTCCGAAGTAGGCCGTCACCAGGTCGGCCAGGTGGCTGTCGATCGGCTGCCCGGCGTCACGGCGGCACAGGACGGTCAGGCATGCCGTGACGGCTTGTTCCCACGGGTCGCCGGGCTTCGTGTCGGTAAGGAGACCAGCAGCCCCTGCCGTGTCGTTCGCAGCGAGGGCGGCGAGTACGGCGACCTGCCGACCGTCGAGCATCCGCTGTCCGATGCCATGGTGGGCTTCGATGTGCGCCAGGGCCTCGGCCCATCGCCCCTCGGTCGTGAGGGTGCGCGTGCCATCTGCGAGGAGGACGCGCCACAGCCATGCGCGAACTTCCTGGCGGTCTTCGCCGGTCGCTGTGAGGTCCGCAGGTACGGTGACGCCCTCGAACCGTGCCGCTGTGCCGGTCTCCACGGCCCTGTACAGGTCGAGGAGTCGCTGACGCCCCTCATCGGCGTGGCCGGCGCGGATCTGGAGGCGGGCGAGGTTGATGACCGGTTCCAGTCCTCGGATTGCGCTCATGCCGGGCAGGGGGCAGGCGTAGAGGTAGGCGGCGGCGTGCTGGTGGCACATCTCGCGGGCGAGGTCGGGAAGGTCGAGGTCGGAGGCGATGAGCGCGGCTTGGTTGTAGACGGCCGACGCGAGACCCTGGTCGGCCTTCCTCACCGCGGTGTCGGCCAGGTCGACGAGTGCACGCACACGTTCAGGCAGGGGCCGGCAGGCGGGGCGGAATCGGGCGACGAGCGGGAAGCGCTGGGCTGTGAGGCCGTGCGGGTCCATGGATCTCCCCCGGGTTGAAAGCAAGGATTGCTGAGGCGACGGTGCCCGCCAGCCGTGTACCGACGGGCACCGTCCGCTACGCGTGGTGCGTCATCGCCAGTCGACGACGATGCGGTTCAGCGGGGTGTCGAGGACGAAGAGGCCGGGGCGCTGCTCGATGGCGGGGGTGTCGAGGGGCTGGATTTCGAACGTGGCCTCACGGCCTCGGTAGTCGTGATCCCAGGAGCGGATGGTGTCGGCGACCTTCGCGGCCAGTTCGTCGCTGCCGGGGCCGTGGCCGATGACGCCGAACTCCCAGAGCGTGTCGCCCTCGGGGGTCTGCTCCTTCGAAAGGCGCCGGGCGAGGTAGGTGACGGCACCCTTGTCGACGACCGCGGTCGACGAGGGGTAGGGGTCCTCGGTGAGCAGAGTGCCCTTGGCGCTCTGGGGGAACAGCATCCGGATCAGGCCGGAGGGCAGGGAGCAGGTGACGAACAGTTCCATCCATTCCGGTGACTCCATGGCGCGGACCGTCATGCCGGTCCACTCCTCGGTGCGCGGCTGGTCAAGCACACCTGCGAGGGCATCGGCGTCGATGCTGAGCCCGGCGGGGGCCTGGAGTCGTACGGTGCCGTCCGTGCTGAGAGGGATCACTCGGCGGTCGTCGTCGGCGATGCCCCGCCGAAGCGGCATGAAGGTGTTCATCTCGCTGCCGAGGGACACCCACCGGCCGTCACGCTGCTCGTAGGCGATAGAGCGGGACACCGTGCCCTTGAGGCGCTGGGGGACGAGGAGCCGGCCGCCGGGGGCGAGCTGCTGCAGCCAGGCGTGCGGTACGCCGTGGGCGCCGACGGTGGCGATGATCCGGTCGTACGGCGCTGCTTCGGCGTAGCCGAGTGCCCCGTCGCGGGTCACGGCCTCGGCGTTGGTGATCCCTGCGGCGGCGAGGTGCGCACGGGCGCCTTCCACGAGGTCCTCGTCGACGTCGAGGGTGGTCACGTGTCCGCTCTCGCCGACCAGGTGGGCGAGGAGACCGGCGTTGTATCCGGTGCCGGCGCCGAGTTCGAGGATGCGTTCGCCGGGCTGGGCTTCGAGCTGGTCCAGCATGAGGGCAACGACGCCTGGCTGGGAGGCGCAGGAGATGGAGGTGCCGTCGGTGTCGTACTTGATGTGCACGGGCGCGTTGGCGTAGGCGTCTTCGAGGGACGCGTCGGGCACGAACACGTGGCGGGGCACGGTCCGCAACGCGGTCTCGACGGCGAGCGTGCGGGCGTGTCCGTCCGCGCGGAGCTGGTCGACCAAGGCGTTGCGGAGGCGCTCGGCGTCCGCCGTGGGGGTGGTGATCGTGTCGGTGTTCACCGCGCTGACGCTATCGATGTCGGCCGTTGCCTCGGTGGGCGACTCGGTGTGGTCACTCGTTCCCATGACTACCTCTCGTGCGATGTGGGACAGGGCGCTCTGGTCGTCCCGGAGGAGACCGGCGCGGTTGGCGTGGAAGATCACGTGGTGGGCGATGACGGCTCTCAGGCCGCGGGTGAGGGCGCCACGGCCTGCGAGGTCGGCGAGCGTGGCTCCTGTCCGTTCGAAGGCAGTGACCCACTCGTCATACCTGTGCAGTGGACCGTTCGGGCAGCAGAGGCTGTAGGCATCCACGGTCATCAACTTCTGCACGGACGAGGTCAGTTCGGCGGCTCGTTCGCGTGGTGGTGGATTGGTGGCTGGTCTAAGGGCTGCGACTTTCGCCCATACGTCGCCCTGTTCGAACCAGTCGAGTCCAGCGCCGCGCATCATGGCGCTCGCGAGCAGGATGGCGGTTTCCCGGCGTCCCAAGTGCATCGGGCCCAGCTGGTAGGTGAGCAGGTGGCGGGAGTCGCTGTGGAACAGTTCGTGGGCCGCGTCCATGGCCTCGGGTCCGCCGAAGGTGTCGGTCTCGGGCTCGTAGATGCTGGGCAGGCACGACACGGCCACACCGTCGCCGATGAGATCGCTCAGAAGCGCCTCAATGGCTGGTGAGGGCTTGTCGGCGAGGTAACGCAGCGGCCAGGGCTGCTTGTTCATGAACCACCAGCCGGTGAGCTGCCCGTCGGCCTCGGCCTCGATCAGGGCGGGGCCGAGGCGTCCGGCGATGGTGTGCCGTGCCATCTCGCGGTCGACGAAGGTGATGTTGTGCTGCTGCCAGCGGTCGGGAGGCATAAGGGTCCTTCGGTTGGTGGATCAAGCGATGAGGAGGCATGCGTCCCAGGCGGACCGGGGTGGTGCGGCGGTGCTGGGCGCGAGGAGGGCCAGGGCTATGCCGGCGGCGCCGTCGAGGAGGCCGGAGCTGCCTTCCTGGTCCTGGATGAGCGCCTTGGCCATGAGTTCGGGGTCGGTGCCCGGTGGGATGACCGCAGCCAGGAGGGCTGGGATCGCGACTCGGAGTTTTCCCGCGGTTGAGGGGTGGGCGTCGTCGGCCGTCCGCGCGGCAGCGTGGGCGAGGCCGGCGAACCCGTGGCAGAGGCCGTTGTCCGTTGTGGCCTTCAGCTGGTCGGGATCGGTGAGGGCGGCCACGAGCGCGTTCTCCGCGTCGATCTGGCGTCGGATGTCGCCGAGGGCGAGCGCGGCAAGTTGCTGGGCGCGGGCGAGGCCGGCGGTGCCGTAGCACCAGGACGGTCGCCGGGGCGCGGACGGGGCGAGACGCGCCCTGCGCAGCTCGCCCCGAGTGACCCAGTACGGCCAGACCGGCCCGCCGTCGGCCTTCTCCTTCCAGCGGTCCAGCCAGGTCAGGATGGTGTGCAGTGCCGCGTGGTGCCCGTCGGTCACGGAGCCGTTCCGAGCGGCGAGGGCCAGGAGCGCGAGCACGCCGCCGATGCCATGGGCCATACCGGTGTTGGCGTGTCCGCCGGGGAATCGGTCATCCGGGCTGCCGGAGGGACCGGTCTCCGTCCACCAGCCCGGCAGGGTCTCGCCGTGGTGGGTGATCGGTTCGGTGAGGCGCACGCAGTAGTCGAGAACGGCGCGCATCGTGGAGCTGCCGGGGTTTCGGCGCAGTAGGTAGGTGCCGTATCCGGTGAGGCCCCGGATGGCGTCGAACTCGGCGAGCTGCGGCAGGCGTCCGGCATCGATGCGGCGGTGGGCGGTGTCGAGACGGCGTCCGACGTTGACGGCGATCTGTCCGTCCATCGCGTCGAGGGCGCGTTGGTAGGAGCCGGGAAGGTGGTCGGCGGCACAGGTCAGGGCGTGGGCGAAGGCGGGCGCCCCGTAGAACGGGTGGCTGTCTGGGCCGCTGGTGAGCGGCTGCCGGGAGGCGGCGGCGAGCCAGGCGTGGGCGTGGTGCCACGGGCCGAGGCCGCTCGCGGCCCGCTCGATGTGCAGCAGCGCGATTCCGGGAGGGCCGTAGGCAAGGTGCTGCCGGTCCGAGGACAGCGTCCTGGAGCCGAGGGGCACGGTGTCGGGGTCGGCGAGTTGGGCGGCGATGGCGTCGACCAGGCCGAGCGCGGGGTGGACGGTCACGAAGCCTTCCCCCTGGTGCGGGCTGTCCAGGCCAGGGCGGCGGCACGAGCGAGGTAGAGGCATACCTCTTCCTCCGGGAAGTTCACGGCGACGTGGCGCACGAAGTGGACGTGCAGCAGGGAGGTCAGGACGTCGTCGACGGCGATGCCCTGGGTGTCCGGGCCGGGCAGGTGCGGCCGGTACGCGGCGAGCGCCGCTTCCCGGTCGGCCCAGCCGGACACGATGGCGTCTCCGCCCGGGACGCTTTGCAGCGCCGCCCAGTCGTCGCTCGGGTCGGCGAGCCGTACGGCCTCGGTGAACTGCGGGCGAGGAACGGGAGCGGGGGCTGTCGGCGGGATGTGGTCGATCAGCCACTGCATTCCGGCCTCGCTGGTGCCGAGGAACGCGGAGGTGATGGCGACCGTGTGGGCCGCCACTAGCGTGCGCAGTCCGGGGCGTTGTGGCTGCGCGAGTTGGGCCAGGATGGCGCGCGAGTCCGCCCGGAAGACCTCCTCGGCAGCCTCCCATGCGGTGCCGGAGCCCCAGCGGCCCATCTCCCGGTAGGAGGTGGGATAGCGCAGGTCGGCCAGCAGGCCGATGCTTCGTAGCTCGTCGGCCCAGGCGCTCACCGTTCGGGCTGTGTCGGCGAAGGCTTTCGGGCCGGGGAGGGCGATGCGTACGCGGAGGTGTTGGTCCGGGTCGCGGAAGCGGATGAACCACCACGGCAGGTTGCCGAGTTGTTCGAGGAGGCCGGGCAAGTGCCGGGAGAGCAGGACGTCTTGGCGGCGGGGGTCGCCGTACAGGGCGGCCAGAAGCACTGGGGAAGCGGCGGGCGTCTGCGTCTGGGCCGCAGACAGGGCACGGGCCCGGCTGGGGACGGGCAGTGGTGGCCACGTCGGCGGTCGGGTCGCCCTGAGTGGAACTACGACCTCGTGGGCTCGCCCGCCGCACCAGCCGTACGCCTCTGGCTCCGGGGCCTCGACGAGCACGGCCGGGCCCGCGCGGTCGAGATGCTGACGCATGAGCGTCCGGTGGCTGACCTCGTCGAGGTCGAGGAAGAGACGTCGGTCGTCCTCTACAAGGTGGACGCGGCGCGGCAGCCTTCGCCGGGCACGCCAGTCGCTGAGCGCGGCGTCCCACTCGGCCCGAGGGCGGGCATGGCCGGGCAGTTCGGACGCTTCCAGCCGCCAGCGTGCCGGTGCGAGCACAGTGCGGCCGTACCGCAGACGTGGAAGGAACGGCATCGCCGCGGCGGCACCCCAGTCGAAGACGGTGACCTGCGCGCACTGGGCGCGGGACAGTTCGGTGAGGAACCGCACCAGTGGTGGGGTATGGGTGCGCAGGTTCAGGGCGTGCATCCCGACGGCCTCCACGCGGTGGCCTCGCCCAGGGACGGCAAGGTACATGCGGCGGCCGTCGCACCCCACAGCCAAGTCCTCAAGGGTGAGGACAGTGTCCTGCGGGGCGTGGTGCTCCTGAAGGCTGATCACGGTGGGTAGAACCTGTGGGGAGCGGGTGACGTGGGCGCTCTCCGGAAGCAGGGGCGGGAAAGAAAGCTGCGCGGGCACGGTGTTGCCGTCCGCGGTCGGGAGGTCGGCAAGCTCGGCGGCCAGGGCATCGCGGTCGGCCGGGGCCAGCACGCTGAGGAACCGGCCCGTGGAGACGCCGGCGCCTCGGGACACCGTTATGACCTCCAGCCGGAACCGCCCGCGCTGCAACTCTGCCAGGCTGACCGCGTGCACCCGCACCCCGATCTCCAAGTGCGGCGGCAGCCGAGGTTTGTCGGGCCCCACGTCCAGGGACTCAATCTGTTCGTCCGTGAGGATCACTTCGTCACGGCCGTCGAGCGCGGCGGCCTGAGCCAGCTGTACGAGGGCGTCGTCCCGAGCGGAGACGCGGGGCCTGCGTGCGCCGGCCGGAGCGCCTGGGTAGCCGTCGGGATAGCCGGTGCCGCTGTCCGCCACGACCTCCGCGAGCGGCACCATCGTGCCGATGCCGTACCGCTCGTAGAACCGCTGATGGTACTTGTTCCAGGCGGCGGTCCCGTACGGGCGGATGCTCAAGCGGGTCAGGATGAGAGCGGCGCGTTCGATCTCTCGGGCGACCGCTTCCGGTAGAACGATCTGCGCGTCCAGGCGGAGGTCGAGCGCGACGGGGTGGCGACGCAGGCCGGGAACGATGTTTCGCATCCGCGCCGCGACGCTGTCCCGGCCGTCGTGCGTGGCGCACTCCTCCAGGCCCGCCCGAACCGCGTGGAGCTCGCGTACGGTCTCCGAGACCGGAGCGAGGCTCCCAGCGTCGATCGCGTCGAGTTGGCCCACCAGGTACCCGAGGGCATCGGTCTCGGTGCTCGGAGCGTGCAGGCCCGTGATCAGCACCCGCCGCCGGATCAGCTCCGCCAGCAGTTGACGTGCCTTCTCTGGACCGGCCCCGGGGAACTCCGCCTGGAGCTTGTCCACGAGGGTGCCGAATCGGATCGGCGCCCGGGTCGCGGCAAGGACCGCGTGCACCGGTCCGGTCAGGGCCAAAGACGCTTCGACCGCGCGAGTCCGGTCGTCCTGGACGTCGGGCTGGAACGGCACGATGAGCCGGTCTCCCCGGTACGTCACGGTGTTGGTGACGACGACGGGCAGCCGTTCGAGGAGGTCCGGGCAGGACTCCAGCCGTTCGACCAGGGCCGCCAACCACTCTGCCCCTGCACGGCCGACGGCCACGTGCTCCTCGCCCCAGTCGGCCCGCGCCTGGGTGCCGAACTCCGCGGTGGCCACGCCGGCGAACAGGCCGAAGGGCGTCGCCCGGTGTTGGGCTCGCAGCAGGTAGCGGGCCACGGACAGCGCCGCGCGCTGCACATCCCGGAGGGCTGGGTGCTCGGCCGTGCACAGGGCCCCTACCTGCGCGGCCAGGACCGGGCTGGAGTACCGGAGGGCCTCGGCGACGTCCTTGTCCGCCCAGGCCGCGCGTAGCCACGCCACACAGGCAGACGCACCACTGGGCGAGCGGTCGTCGAGGTCAGGGCATGGAGGAAACGGCAGCGAGGGCCGGGCCACGGCACGCACGAGAGCGGTGGAACCGGCGCGGAACGCTGCAGGCGAAGCAACCACCAAGTACCTCCGAAGGTGAGGGGGCGGGCGGCTGGTGCCGCCGCGCGGAGACGCGGCGGCACCAGACCGGGCTGACCTGAGGGCCGGGTTAGGCGACGTTGGTGGTGCAAGCGCCGCAGGTGGATCCGCAGTTGTCGTCGGTCAGGTTGACCAGACCCGCCGGGTCGGCGATCTCGACGAGGGAGACGTCCAGGTCGAAGCCGTCCGAGGCCCCCGGAATCTGCGGGCGTACTTCGGTGCGGCTGGGAACTACGGTGCTGCGCGTCATGCTTCAACTCCTTGTAATCGTTGTGGTGTTACTGGGCTGGAGCACCCACCAGGTGCCCACGGGAGCGGTGCCGGATGGCTGCTCCTCGACGGCTCCTGGCTGCCCGGCGCGAGGTGACGTGCTCCGCGTAGGAAGTCCTCGCGGGCTGCCTGCATCACGCCGGGAAGTCGTGTGCCGGGAGTCTGATCAAGCGGACGCCGGCCGCCGCTCCATGAAGTAGGCGAGCGCCTGGGCCTGCAGGCGATCGAGGCACGGCTCGCACGCGTAGAAGGGTGCGTGCTGCCCGTCCCACTGCACCGGTCCGAGCCAGATCACCAGGACTCCGGTACGCCCGCAGCCGAGCCAGCAGTCACCGGTGATCCACGGCCACTCCATGGAAGGACGTCCCCTTTTCAGCTGGTCGGGATGGTCGATCTGGCGGCCTGGCAGTGGGGAGCGCAGGCCCAGAGCTGGAACAGCAGGCCCCAGTGGCGTATCTCGCCCAGCCGTCGCCCACTCGCTCCCAGCCAGCGGGCGCAGAGGGCGCAGTCCATGGCCATCTGCTGGCGGGGCCGGAGTCTGGCGAGATCCGGAAGGGGCGAGGGTGCCGTGGCCGGGATACTCACTCGCCGCCCCCGGTGCTGAGTTCCGCCCAGACCTCTTTGCCCCAGGGGCGTCTGCCCGAGCCATGCAGGTCGTAGCCCCAGCGGTCGGCGACAGCATCGACGAGGAGCAGCCCACGCCCCGACTCGTCGTCGTCACCCGCCTGGCCGAGTATGGGCAGACGCGTCGGTTCCCGGTCCACGACCCCAACACGCACTCGTGTCGCGCTCGGCCGCCCGACCGTGAGGCGGATCTCGGGACACGGAGTGTGCCGGGCGGCGTTCGCGATCAGCTCCGTGACGATCAGCGCGGCACGGTCGGCGAGGCCGTCGATGTGCCACACACCGAGGACGGCTCGGACGAGGTCGCGGCCGATCTCGGCCGTGGACGGCTCGCACGGGAAGGTCTGGCTGTACGTGGGGTGGCCGACGGATGGGACCTCAACTGGTTTTCTCAGACTCGTCATTGGGTGGAGCCTTCGTGTCGTCTCGGCGCCCGGCCCGCCCCCGCGGGGGAAACCTCGGGGGCGGGCCGGGCCGTCAACAGCCGCCCGCGAGGTGGGCATGCGAGCGACCAGCACCCAGACAACTCCCTTTCCCAGCAGGTTGGTTAGGACGTTCAGGTGGTCAGCCGACGGACCGACCTAGGGCGTTTTGACTCTCCCTTTACCTGGCGGGCGGGGATCGTGCGGGCTACCGTGCCCGCATGGACACCACCCGCAACACCGTTCTTGAGGCGTGGATGGCCGAACACGGCTACAGCTCCAACAGCCTCGCCGAGGCCGTGAACGGGGCCATTGAACGGTTGACCGGACGCCCTGGAGGACTCGACGGCTCATCGGTCCGAGCATGGAAGGCAGGCCGGGTCACATGGCCAAAGTCGGCCGCGCGCAGGGCACTTGAGATCGTGACCGGACTACCCGCCGTCGCTTTAGGGTTCGTGCCACGGGGCCGGCCTTCGTCCACCCCGGCCCCACCGCAGCAGGAGGACCCCGACATGAAGCGTCGTACCCTCGTCGGCAGCATCGCAGCGGCTGCCGTCGCAGCGGCCGCACCCGGCACCGCATCCCCGCGCCGTATCGGCATGAGCGACGTCAACCGCCTCAACAAGCGCTTCGCCGAGATCATCGCCAGCGACCACCGCCACGGCGGACAACTCGGCATCGAACAGCGGGCCGCCGCCCTCGCCGACGAGGCACTCAACCTCCAGAACGCCGGCAGCGCCACCCAGCGCGTACGCAGCAACCTCTACGCCTCCGCAGCCGCCTTCCGCTCCTCCGCGATGTGGGCCGCCATCGACGGCCGGCGCTACGACGTAGCCAAGGCGCACATGCGCGAGGCCCAGGCCCTCGCCGAGATGTCCGGCGACCAGGCGATCAAGTTCCGCATCTGGAGCCACGCGGGAACCATGTATCGCCACATGGGCCGACCCGCCGACGCACTCGCCGCCAACGACGTCGCCCGCAACCTGCACCTCACCCGCCGAGACCCCCTGTTCGCCTCCCTCGGCCTGGCCCGCCAGGGCGCCATCCACGGCACGGCCCAGGACCGCACGGGCACCCGCCGGGCCTTCGATCAGGCTCAGGACGCCATGCTGCGCGCCGATCCCGCCGACTACCGGCCGGTGTGGATGCTCGCCTTCTACGACCAGGCCGAGTTGGACTCCCTGGCCCTCTCCGCGCACTTGGCGCTCGGCGACCACTCGACCGCCGAGTACCACGCCCACCGCTGCCTGTCCGCCCTCAGGCCCCACATGGTCCGGTCCCGGGCCATCACCACCACCCGGCTCGCACACGCCCAGCTGGCACAGGGCGCCCCCGACGCCGCCACGGCCACCGCGATGAAGGTCCCCGCCGAAGCCGCCACCCAGCACGCCCGGGTCACGCGCATGCTCCAGGAGTTCGGGGCCGCACTGCGCGCCACCGCACCCGGAAGCACCACCGTCCAGACCTGGACCGAGCACACCGCAACCTGGAGGATGGCCGCATGACCACGGCTCCCGCCATCGAACTACGCACCTTCACCACCCTCGACACAGCCCGCGGCGACCTCCTCGACGTGTACGCCGACGTGCGCGCCCCGCTCCTCCACCTGCCGAACTATGCGGTCACCGCGTTCGGCGAGCGCCTGGACCGGCACGGCAGCGAGCCGGGGTTCACGGCCGTCCTCGCATACGCGGATGGCCATCCAGTCGGCTACGCCTACGGCAACACCATCGAGCACGGCGACCGATACTGGCAGCGCACCAGCCCGACGCCGGCCGAGAAGTACACCGAGCGCCCGGCCGTAGCCCTGAAGGAGATCGGCGTCCGGCCAGCCTGGAGGAAGACCGGCACCGCCCGGCGCATCCACAACGCCCTCCTCGCCACGCGCGATGAACCGTACGTGACGCTCATGGTCAACCCGGCTGCTGGCGACGGAAAAGTCCATGCGCTCTACAAGTCGTGGGGGTACGAGGACATCGGGCAGAGCCAACCGTCACCGGGCTCACCAGTCCTCACCGTGATGATCCGCGCCAGCCACTGACAACTCTATTCCTCGTCATCCTGAGACCGACGTTCTTGTTGTTGCCACAGCCCCTCCATAAAGGTACGAATGGTGGTCTCGTACGGTTCGTACAAGAAGGCGCCACCGGGCGGGCGAAGCGAGATCAAGTCATGTGTCACGACAAGAAGCGAAAGCAACAACCGGTTCACATCTGAGGACGAAACGTCAGAGTGCAGCCCTTTATTGCTCAGGCTGTCCAGCTTGTCAATCCGCTTTCCCAAGTCCTCGACGTTCGCGATGAGTAGTTCGCGCGAGGTGTCAGAGGTGACATTTTCCGCGACGTATGCCCACAGCCGGTTCCGGTACTCAGCCTGGCCGACTTTTCGTCCGTTTACCTTCTCATCACGTGGAGGATATAGGCAGTCGGCAAGTTTTTCGGTGAATCGCCGACAGGACAACGACACATGCGCCAGTTCTTCCGCCGTCTCGTGGCCCTCGAACGCCTTGATGGCCGCATGGAGCCGTTGAGTGAGGTTCGGGTTCAGGTCTGAGCAACGCATCAGGGTCTCACCCAGCGCAGATGAGAACTGGCCGTGAAGCAGTTCGTCCGCCTCGCCGAGCCTGCGAAAATGCTGCATGTTGTCGTATGGATCAAAGACGGTCTCCCGTACCCCGGAGTCCTCCCAGCGAACTGAGGAGAAGAGGCCGGAAGATTCCCACTCACGATATTCCACATGGTCTCGGTTGTCTTCGACTTCCAACTCATATCCTCTATGAAATAAATAGAGGGAGTCTTCGAAGATCCGAAACCGGCTCGGGATACCCTTCAGGAACACCGCCCAGTGCTCCGGAATCTCCGGACGAATTTGCACTGCTCCCAGGTACCACTCCGTACCTTTCAGCCGGATGTGCATGGCGCGAGCGTCCGAGGGAGCCAGAGATTCCACGACCATACCTGCGATATCAAATGATTCAACGTGCTTGGCAAGGTCCGGCCCAAAGAAAGTGCTCCAGGCTGCCCAGTGCTCGCCGAGAACGCTGTTCGCAGCGGCTTCAGTGCTGCCCACCTCTTGGGCAAGCCGCCACAGTGGAAGAGTTCCCGTGGAAAAGCGGGCATGGCGCCTATGCCGTGGAACGGATTCCATGAACGCTCGCACCAGGGATTCCCTCATGGTGAGCCATCCCCAGGTTCCGGCCTCCGGCGAGCTCCAACCTTCGTTGATCAGAAAGCAGACTCTCACTTATCCCCCAACAACTGATTCCAACAGAACGCTCCGATCTGCCTGCCGCCGGGGCTTCAGGCCATTCAGACCAAACGCGCACGACTCACTGTTCGCTCGGCATCGCGAAAATGCCCAGCTTGTCAACGAGTTCGGTCGCCCTCACAAGCAAGTCTGAGAACGCTTGAGCGAGGCCCTTCTCGTCAAGGGAGAAGTGCTCGGCAGCTCGCTGATAGTCCCTCCCCTTAACGTGAGCCGGCCCGCTGCGTAGACCGTTGAGATTACGCAGCAGCGTGATGAGTTCCTGCCGGTCGGGAAACCCAATCTCATCTAGGTATTTCTGAAACTTCGTAATACCCTTGTCGTTCTGCTCGACCGTGATGTGCTTGGCGATCTCGCGTTCGTTCAACCGCTCGACGAGAACCTTCGACAGCGACATGACCTGGTCGTCGAACTCCCGCTGGTTCTCGCTCGCAGGTACGTGCAGGGTCGCCCAGTAGTGTTCATCCTCCGGCTTGAGCGGCTTGAACAGATCCCAGCCAAAGCGCTCACGCCAGCCGTCACGGAAACGCCCGTACGAGGCTTTGAAGGCAAGCGCTGGTTCGTCGGCAGCAGCCCATTCACCCAAGATGGCGCGCCGGTACGCAACCTCGCTCACGCCTCCTTCAGGCACGACATTGAAGCTCTTCCAGTAGAGCTGTTCCTTGTGAGACAGCTTCCCGAGGTCGCCCAGGTAGACGACCACGTAGTCCCGGTGATTGTTGTCGAGGCGCAAGCCCCAGTACCCACCACAGTAAAGGTGACTGTCTTCAACCTGGTACTTCGCCGGGTCGCTGTAGTACTTGGCCATGACGGCCTTGTTGAAGAAGACGGGCGTCAAGTAGTGAGGCGAACCAGCATTCTTGCCGAAGTAGTTTGCCAACTCTTCCTCGTCACAGGTGTAGAGGATGTTATTCCCCTCCTCGTCCACCCCAATGACAAACTCCTCGTACTGCTGGTCGCTACGGTCCCTAACCCATGAAGGGAGCGGGTTCCCGGAACCGTTGACAACCTTCTTTCCCGTGATACGAGCCATGGTGCGGCGGGCAGGATCGGTGATGCCGGGGAGCATGTCTACCCACCGGATGTACCGATAGTTCGCCTTCTGCTCGTCCACGTTCTGCTTTTCAATCCCAAGCTCGTCCAGCGTCTTCGAGGACCAACGGTCGAACTCGAAGAAGAGCAGCATCACAATGCCGCGGGCCGCCAGATATTCCTTGAGGTACTTCGCCCGAACCTGAACCTTCTGCGGCGCCATACGGACAACTTCTACATCGTCACCGTTGTCGTCCAGGGCGATAAAGACACCCTTCTTCCGGTCCTCGTAGAGGTTGTGGAAGTGTCGGAATTCTTCGGACAGCTCAAGATAGGACGGCTTCAGGCCGTGGAAATCGCGGTCAATAACGAACGGCTCAACCCCATCGTCACCGCCGAAGCGGTGGTACTCATGCCGACCGTCACCATAGAACGAGAAGCCGGGCATCCCGTGACCGATAAGCAGATCCCACGAGGTGTTGGCAAGGCATCTTTCCAGAACCTCAGGACGAGCGAGCGCGCAGTAGTAACTTACGTCCTCGCGTTCACCCTTTGTGAACTCGTAGACGGTGATCCATGGCTCTGCGCCGAGCTTGTTGGCGACATACTCTAGATGGTCAGGAAACTCAAGAGGGGATTGTTCATTCATGTGCGCATTTTACCCTAACTCTGCATATCCGGAAAATAACTTTCCGCAGCTCTGCTGACCAGCCCCGTATTTCGCAGCTAATCCTTGGGCTCGGCGGGGCACTTTGATTCAGTAGCGCAAAAAACCGCTAAACCGGCGCGGGGTTGGCCGGCCCCGTCTACGAGTCCGGCGACTGCACGCTCCTCCTCCGCATCAGCTCTGCCACCCGTGCAGCAGTCCACCGACCATCAGGAGAGTGGAGTACGCCTCAGCCTTGGTCGTCTCGGCCGTTTCCGGATGAGCCCCCAGGTCACACATGAACTTGAGCGCACGCCGCACCTGCTCGGCACGCGGCGAGTAGCCGATCTTGGTCTTGTTGGCTTCCCTGCGGAGTGTCTTAAACGCAGCTTCCACGTCGGCCGCTTCATCCTCTTCGTCAACTGCTTTCCCGACGAGCGCCGCAAGCGACTGACGGAGCGCTTCTACCGTCAAACGCCACTCCTGCTTGAGGTACTGCTTCTCGGCGTTGCGGTAGAAGTCGAGAGCCAACTTGTACTCAGCCGACCGGTGGGCGTCCGGTGCGTCCAGCTCGATCAGGAGCAGGCGACGGTACTGCATCTGCTCAAGGACCGCCGCCCAGTCGCTTTGGGTGAGCTCGCACTCGACATTCCCCACCCCGATGCGTTCGAGGTTGCCATCAGTCATGGCGGTACCGGTGAGCTGCAACCGGAACTTCATCCCGCTCGTGCGATGCTCCTCGATGACCTGGAGCTGTCGATGGTCGATGTCGGCCACCAGGACGAAGTTCGTCGTAGCGGCCAGGCTGTGCAGGGTGACCGGTGAGTCCTCGACCACAAGCCGTCTCACATACCCACTCGACGTTCCAAGTCCCTCTGCAAACAACCCGCCCTCGAACCACAGCGGCTTCTGAGCTGCCGCTTCATCTCGACAAGATGCTTCGACGTGGAACCGAAGCTGCATCACGCCGAGCCCGCTGGCGCCCTGCACCTTCTTTAGATCGAGCCGCACTGCGTTGTTCGCCCAGCCGATGTTGACCCATGCCTCGTTCATGATCGTCCTCTCGCGTTGGTGGAGACGAATATTCCAGGATCGGGACAAGGTGGAAGTAGATCAACTGAGTTGCCACGATGTACGCGCTACCCAAGCACCCCATAGACGCCTTGACCAGCCCACGCCGACCACGGCCGCTTAATCCGAGTAACCTAGCCGCACCGGGCGTGGGAGCCGTGCGGTAGGGGCTGCCGTGGATCGGAATTCGCTGCGGAAGCTCGTGGAGGAGCAACTCCTTCGGGTTGAGGGCAACGCCTTCCGGGACTGCATGGATCGGCTCGGCGTGGCGCTGTACCCCGGCGACTACCAACCGGTGCGAGCCTCATAGGTCTCCCGCGCCGTGCGGACCCTGCGCGACGCGGGCCTGGTGCGCTCCACCCGAGATTCAGCTGGACGGTCTGCTGGGGGCGCGACATGCATACTGCCGTATCTAAGAATCCACCTGCTGATCGACCGCTGCTTCGTAGAAGGCATCCGCGAGGGCGACGATGATCGAGTTGATGGCCGGCCCGTCGGTGAAGAAGTAGTCAGCCATCGTGTTGTGGGCGTCCTGGTTGTCTGCGACCGCCTCCGTAACGGCTGCTTGGAAGTCTGGTGACTCCACGAACTGCTTCTTGGAGTTCACCTTGGTCTGGTTGATCAGGTTCGGGTCTGCGAGCAACCGCTGGACGAGGCCCTGCACGAACTCCCTGATCTGGGACTCAGCGAACGATTCGGCGCCGAAGAGGTCGTTCATCTTGTCTATGACGACCTGGAGCGCGACGTACTTCGGATCCTTCTTCATTCCCGTGCCGGCTGCGCTGATGCCTTTCAGCTGCCCGTCGCCCACGAGCGAGATGTTGACCGGGATTGCCTTGTTGTGCTTCACCCCGACCAGTACCACGTCGGAGAGGTCGACGTCGGCCGCCCAGGCGGACTCGGCGATGACCTTCTCCAGCAGGCGCAGGAAGATCGAGAGCATCTCCATGTAGGGGTCGCCGTAGTCGACGATCTGGGACATGAAGTCGTAGAGACGTACGTAGGTGGAGACATCCTTGCGAAATAGGTCGAGCGCCTGGAGCGTGACCTTGTCCTCCTCCTCGATCGCCCGCCCGTAGCGGCGCCGGAAGCCGTGCTGCGCCGGGCTGATCGCCGCCGAGAGCGCATTGTTGCCCTTCCGGGTCACCCACAGCTCGGCGACCTTGCGAACGTCGTCCTCGGTGTAGATTCCGGCCTGCGCAAGCTTGTTAGCCAGGTGGACAACGACGTACGGATCGGTCTCGGTCTCCAGGGTCGCGTTCTTGAAGTACGGCTCGAAGGCTGCCTTGATGTCCTCGGGCTTGTTGGCGAAGTCGATGACGAACGTCTTGCGCTTCTGCTCCCCACCAGCGGTGCGATGGGTGCGGTTGAGCCGCGAGAGCGTCTGCACCGCGGTGACCCCTGACAGCTTCTTGTCTATGTACATCGCCGAGAGTAAGGGCTGGTCGAAGCCGGTCTGGAACTTGTTGGCGACCAGCATGATCTTGTACGTCTCGCCCTTGAATGCGGCTGCCAGATCAGCCCCGGCGCCGGGGTTCATGTTGGCCTCGGTGAACTCGTCATCCTTCGACGGCTGCGGGCCCCAATCGCTGTGCCAGGTCTCGGCCTCGACCATCGTCACCCCGGCAGAGAAGGCGACTAGGGTGCGGTAGTTGTACGAGGCGTCCTCGGCCCGGCGCCTGGCGATGTAGGCGTCGATGGCCAGTTTGTACTTCACCGCGGATTTGCGCGAGTCGGTCACCACCATCGCCTTCGCCTTGCCTTCGAGGAGGTAGGCGACGTTGGCATGGAAGTGCTCGACGACGATCTGCACCTTCTCGCTGATGTTCGTCGGGTGCAGCTGAACCCACCGCATCAGACCCTTGCGGGCGGCGGCCTCCTCGACCTCTCCCCCGTCACCGCTCTCGGCCCTGCCGGCGATCTTCAACGCGGTGTCGTAGGACTGATAGCCCTTGAGCACGTCGAGAATGTAGCCCTCCTCGATTGCCTGCTTCATCGAGTACAAGTGGAACTCTCGCGGCTTGCCGTCGGGCCCCTTGCGGCCGAACAGTTCGAGGGTCTTGTTCTTCGGCGTCGCGGTGAACGCGAAGTAGGAGATGTTCTCCGACTCGGCCCGCTCGGTCATCTCCGAGGCCAGCACCGACTCCACATCGATCTCTCCACCCTCCTCGATCACCTTCACCTCCTCAGCGGTCAGCACCTGCTTCAGCTTCGAGGAGATCTGACCCGACTGGGAGGAATGCGCCTCATCGGCAATGACAGCGAATCGCTTGCCCTTCAGGCCAGCGTCGGTCCGAATCTCGTCCAGCGCATGCGGGAAGGTCTGCACCGTCACCGCGATGATCAGCTCACCGTTCTTCAACGCCTGCGCCAACAGACCCGACTTGGACTTCGCGCCAGCCTTACGTACGTCCTCGGGGCTGATAGTCGCGACGATCTTGCCGGTGCCGTCGATCTGCCGGATCGCATCTTGCAGCTGGGAGTCAAGCACTGTGCGGTCCACGACCACGATGACCGAGTCGAAGACCTTCCGGTCATCGACATGCAGCCGCGCCAGCCTGTGAGCCGTCCAAGCGATGGTGTTCGTCTTCCCCGAGCCTGCCGAGTGCTCAATCAGGTACCGCTGCCCGACACCCTCCTCTTTCACCGCCTCGACGATGCTCGTGACGGCCTCCCACTGGTGGAACCGCGGGAAGAGCATGCTCGTACGCCGCACCGGCGTGCCGGTGGTGACGTCCCACTCTTCCTTGGTCTGCACGATCATCAGCCGCCCGATGATGTTCAGCCAGGTGTGTTTTTCCCAGACGCGTTCCCACAGGTACGCCGTCGACGACCGTCCGTCCGCGCCGGGCGGGTTGCCGGCACCGCTGTCGAAGCCGATGTTGAACGGCAGGAAGTGGGTCTTCTCCCCCTCCAGCCTGGTGGTCATCGCCGCGAGGTCGTTCGAGACCGCGAAGTGGACCAGAGCGCGGTGTCCGAAGGACAGCAGCGGCTCGGGCCGCCCCTTAGTCAGTGGGTTGCGGTCCTGCTTGTACTGGTTGATCGCCTCATCCAGCGACTGGGTGAAGTCGGTCTTCAACTCCACCGTGGCCACCGGAAGACCGTTGATGAAGAACACCAGATCGAGGATGCGCTGGTCAGCAGTCGAGAAGTGCACCTGCCGCACCACCCTCACCCGCATCGCCTCGTAGTGCGCCGTGGTGGTCGCGTTGAGCGAGGTCTCGGGGCGGAACTGCGCCATCTTCAGCCGGCCGCCACCGATGTACTGCACCCCGTTGCGCAGGATGTTCAGTGTGCCCCCACCATGCTCCAGCGGCCTGTCCAGCGCCGCGGTCAGCACGTCGAGGAACCTCGCCTGCGAGCCCGCCGCCTTCAATGCCTTCTCGTACGCCGGCTTTTGCGTCTCCTGCAGCCACGCGTACAGGTCATTCGGGAACAGCGCCCGCTCCCTGTCGTACTCCCCGCCGTCACGGTCGTTCTCCGAGTACAGCCAACCGTGAGCCTCGAGGTACTTACAGATCTCCGTCTCGAAGACCACCTCGTTGTGATCGGCCATCACGCCCCCTCGCGTACGTCAATCTGCCCCGTCACCGCCGCCGTGATCAACGCCGACCGACGCTCCTTGGAGAGCTCGATGAAGCGCTCGGTCTCCTCGATGAGCGTGTCGATCTTTGCGGTCTGCTCATCGAGGGATGCAGCGATGTTTCGCTGTTCGTTGATGGGCGCGACTGGCACACGAAGTCCCCTGATGTCATCGAGCGCCAGCTGCATCTTCGCCCCGCCTGCAGCACCCTCCTTGAGCTGATCTTGGCCCGTGGTGGTCAGCATGAACCACCCAATGAACCTGGAATCCACGTGCTCTGACTCCAAACGGCAGAGAGCCACATGCTGGCTAACGTACGCACCGACCCAGTCGCCCCCAACCACGGCGACCGATCCCAAGTAGGCGGTGATGGAGAAGAGCAGATCTCCTGCCTCCAGCATCGTTCGCGAGCCCTCAGTCACATTCGCTGGCAGGTCGACGAACTGGACGTCACCTCGAAGGTCGAGGCTGGCTCGCGGCAAGTTCCCGATGCGGACGAATCGCTCGCCCGCATCCGCGTAGTAATCGGCCCACCCGCGGGAGCCACTCGTCAGGAATCTGACGTATCGGCGCAATTGCACGCAAGGCTCACCAAGCGCCGAAAAGGCCACATCGATGATGGCTTGGCGTCGCTCGCGGAGCATCTCGATCAACCGCTGCTGCTCCTCGATGAGCGTGTCGATGCGGGCCGTCTCGCGGTCGAGGTAGTAGGCGATGGCTCGCTGTTCGTCGGCCGGGGGCAATACAAGAGGAATGCGGGCGAAGGTGCTCCAGTTACGGAAGTCAACGCTGCGCTCGCGGACGTTCGGCGCCTGGGTGGCGAGGAACCCGGAGGTACCAAGGTGGCGTAGCAGGCGGGCAAGGTAAGCGGGATCGTCGCCCACCACAGGTTCGCAGACGTGGTAGACGGGTGAACCGTTGCCATGACTGTCCGAGACGCCGACGGCGCCAGCAAAACCGTCGAGGGCGTGGAAGACCAGGTCGCCGGGGCGGATCTCCTGATAACCGTTCTCGCTATCAGAAAAGGTGTAGCCGTCCTCACGGCGGTTCGAACGCAGAGTGACTGTGCCATCCCGATAGGCGGTGATAACACCGAGCCCCGACCGAGCAGGTCGGTCCAGCAGGCGCAATACTCGCCGCACCGTTGTCTCACGCCAGTCTGGCGGCGGGGTAGTGATCACTGCTCCACCTCGTGGAGGAGATCAAGGATCTTGGCAACCTGCTTCTCCAGATCGGCGTCGATCTCGGCGAGCGGGCGGGGTGGTACGTACTTGTAGAAGTGGCGGGTGAAGGGGATCTCGTAGCCGGTCTTGGTCTTGGACCAGTCGATCCAAGCGTCAGGAACGTGCGGCTTCACCTCCGTGTCGAAGTACGTCTGGATGACCTCGCGTTTTCCTGTCGCACCGGCGGTTGAGCCACCGTAGGTGAAGGGCACATTTTCGGTGTCACGCTTTTTCGAGTCGGGCTTCGGGTTGCCCTTGCGGTCGACGACAGGGTTCCCGTCCTCATCGAGCAGGGGACGCTCGACGGTGATGGTCCAGTAGCCGAACTCGTCGTTGCGCAGCACCTTGGAGTGGTCGGGGTCGGCGTCCTCGAAGTCGGCGTACAGCCGCACGACCTCGGCGCGGTCATCGTCGCTGATCTCGCGTCCCTTGGCCCCGAGGTTCTTGCGCATCTTGGTCCAGAACGACGTGCCGTCGATGAGCTGGACCTTGCCCTGACGGTCTGAGTGCTTGGTGTTGTCGAGGATCCAGATGTAGGTGGCAATGCCAGTGTTGAAGAACATGTTGGTCGGCAGCGCGACGATCGCCTCGACCAGGTCGTTCTCCAGCAGCCACCTGCGGATGTTGGAGGGGCCGGATTCGGCAGCGCCGTTGAAGAGCGGCGAGCCGTTCATGATGATGCCGACGCGGCCACCACCGTCCTCGGGGGCACGCATCTTGTGGGCCAAGTGGAGCAGGAAGAGCATTTGGCCGTCCGAGGTCGCGGGGAGTCCCGGCGCGAATCGGCCGTAGGGGCCGGCGGAGTCACGCTCCGCCTTGACTGCCTTGGCGTACTGCTTCCAGTCCACCCCGTAGGGCGGGTTAGACATGCAAAAGTCGAACTGGCGGCCCTTGAAGGCGTCGTCAGTGAGCGTGTTTCCGAAGGCGATGTTGGTCGCGTAGTGCCCCTTTGCGAGCAGGTCGGACTTGCAGATGGCGTATGACTGCGGGTTGTACTCCTGGCCGTACAGGCTGAGCTTCGCCTCGGGCTTCTGGGCCAGCAGGTGCTCCTCTGCCAGGGAGAGCATGCCGCCGGTGCCGGCGGTGGGGTCGTACAGCGTCCGGACGATGCTGCCCCCGGAGGGGGCGACGTCCTTCTCAGCGAAGAGCAGGTCAACCAGCAGCCGGATCGCGTCGCGCGGCGTGTAGTGGTCTCCGGAGGTCTCGTTCGCGGCCTCGTTGAACTTGCGGATGATGTACTCGAACGCATCCCCCATGTCGGCGTTGGACACCACTTTGGGATGCAGGTCGACGGCGCCGAAGGACTTGACGATCTCGCGCAGGAGTCCAGCCTTCTCCAGGGCCAGGATCTCCTTCTTGAAGTCAAAATACTCGAACACGTCCACATCGGCTGAGAACCGGTCAATGTAGTCAGCGAGGTTGTCCGCCAGTCCATCCGCATCGGCCAGCAGGTTCGCGAATTCGTAGTTGGAGGTGTTGTAGAACGTCCGCCCCGTGGCCTTCTTGACCTCGACCTTGAGCCGGTTCGGGTTCTCGTACCTCGCAGCCAGCTCTCGTACCGCCGCACGGTCCGGCTCAAGTACGCAATCGAGCCGTCTCAGGATCGTGAACGGAAGAATCACAGTCCCGTACTGGTTGGGGCGGTAGGGCCCCCGAAGCTGGTCAGCGATCGACCAGATGAAGCTACCGAGCGTACTCACAAGGTTCCTCACGAGAATCGTCTAGCAGTGACGATCACTTTGCCAAAGGGAGCAGCCAGCATCCCATGGTTCAGCTAAGAGGCCTCCTCGACGTGCTCATGCCAATCCGCACGGGCGCTTGCACATGTTGCCGGAGCGGCAACTCCGCAGGGCACTGGAAGGCCGCAAGAACGAACCGGGCCCCGCAGACTCCACTACGAAGAGATGGAGATGCGCCAGCACGACACCGAGGTACCTCAGGTGCGTGAGCGATGCGTGAGCGGACTGCCCGATACAGGGCCGCATGAGCCGGACCAAGTGGCTCGCCGTGCGGTTCTGAACAGGGGAAACAGCATCGCACGGCAGCGCCAGGCACCCCCCGGCAAGGATTCGATCCCACTCCTAAAGCGGGTGTCGCAGGTTCGAATCCTGCCGGGGGCACAGCGAGAAGGGCCAGCTCAGGAGGGGTTTCCTCCCGGGCCGGCCCTTCGTCGTGTCCGGGGTCGTGCCACACGCGTGCCACTACGCCCGTTCGGCGTCGGAGGGGGAAGGGATGCCCGCTACTCCGCGACGAAAGGCGCATACCCGACCGCCACCTCACTGACCTGCAAGTCCGAGAAGAGCAGCGTGAGACGGTGCGCGTTGGTCTCGATGCGAACCTCATGGAAGTCGATCCCAACAGCTTGCGCCCAACGGCGGGTCGCTTCCGACCGCGGGAGGACCTTCGCACCTGGGTACAGGGAGTGCCACTTCACGCCCCAGACATATCCGTCGAGGTCGACGCCGGTCTCATGGTCGATGAGGCGGTCGTCCAAAGAGACACGCCAGGTCTCCGGCAGCACGGACGATTCGCACCGGGCCTCGACGCAGTACCGGAAGAGATACCGCAGATACGCCGGCTCGACACCGGTGCGGGGATCCGCCGTCACGTAGACGATGACCTCGTAGTCGCGCGTGTAGCTGGTGTATCCGTGGTGGACGACGGCGTGGTCGAAGATCTCGTCCAACATCTGTTCAAGCACCGCGGCGTCCATGCGACCGTTTCTATCCCACGCGATCAGCCCCTGACAGCCGGATATCTACCGGTGCCAGGGGCTGAGGACTACACAAGGATCGCTCGAACACGTGTTAGCCGGGAGCTTCCTCTCCCCCACCAGTCCCGAGGTCTCACCGCTGTCGTGGCCCGTCAGTCCAGCCAGACGAGCATCGCGTCGTCCGCCCTGGCAGCAGACTCAAAGAACTGTGTGAGGCCGTCGTACCAGGGGCGCCCCCACTCCAGGGAGCCGGGCTCAGTCCATCCCAGGGGATACACCTTGGCGCGGGTCAGTTCAGCAGGATCCACGCCACTAATTAGCTGGGCGTAGCTGGTAGCCCGCAGAGCTTCCGCCGCGAGCCGGACCCGCTCAGGCCGCAGGTACCTCGGAGGCCCGTACCCCCAGTCCTCATCCTCGGCGAACGGCTCCTCACCGTGGATCACGTTCACGGGGAACTCGGCACGCGCCAGCAGGAAGCGGAGCATGTCCCAGGTCTTGTACGTGGTGAAGTGGCGTGCTTCGGCCGGCGCAGGCTCCGTCTCCTCCTCGGCGTCCTGGGCCTCTTCGACTAAGTCCAGAGCCCAGACGGGGTCTTGGATCGCTCGATCAAGCTCAGCTGCCGTGACACGCAGGTACTCACCGATCACGCTCATGGCCGGAGACTAAGCGAGGCCACTGACAACGGTCGCCGGACGGGCCGTCTCAGTTTCCGTCTCATTCAGCCCCGTTCATCGGCGTTCAGCCGAGACCCGGAGCCGATCCCAGCCCGGTGCCGAACCGCCAATGAACGCTGGTGAACGCCCCTGCACATAGCCCACCGACCCCCCAACACAGTTGGAAAGCGTGTTGGCGACAGAGTCACGCATGCACGGGATCCATGGACAGTTGAGCACGTCTGTGGCTTGGCGCCCTAGAAACACGCCAAATCACAGAAGGGGGCTTGGTAAGGTCAAGCATGACCCTGGTAGGTGAGTTGTCCCTTCTGCGCCAATCGATCGACCCATACTCTGGGAATCCCGCAAGGAGCATCACTCCGCAAACACGTGGTCGCGTCTTTGAAGAATGGCTGAGGCGGCTCCTGCGTTCTTCCACCCAGCATCCAAGGGCTAATTATCGCCCACAGGGCGAAGAGATTGACGGCTCCTTTGGTCTCGACGGGCGGATCTACCTACTTGAGGCCAAGTGGCATGGAAGCCCCCTCCCCGCCTCCTCAATCTACCAGTTCAGGGGAAAAGTAGATGGAAAGCTCGTAGGAACCGTTGCGTGTTCGTTTCAATGTCGGACTACAGTACCGAGGCGGTAGAAGCCGTCCGGATTGGGAAAGTCCTTAACGTTATCCTGTTCGGTCCAGACGACATAGAAGTCGCTGCAGAAGTCGGATTCGCTGAGGTTCTCCGATTCAAGCTACGTGCAGCTACTGAGGAGGGTGAGATTTACATGCCCTACGTCGCGACTCGGGCCTTGAGCCATCTAACGATCCTGGTAGAGGGGAAGCTGGACCAGGAAATTACCCATGCACTCCTCCACAGGGCGCTTAGCGGGGCTCCAGGAAGCCGTCCATACTCGGTAGTTCCTACCATGGGCAGGAGGGGAATACCGAGCATTGCAGCAGTTCTTTCACTGGGGGAAGGTGATGAGATTGCCGCACTAGTCGAAACCGACGGTATGAGCCCGAAGGATTCTCAAGAGTTCCTCCAAAGACTCGAAGACAACTCCCTAGTTCATCCCATTATGGTGGATCCTGGCGTCGAGCGGTGGGTGGGAATGAGTAGGTTCGACGCAAAGCGTAAACGTCAGGAACTGTATAGGAGAATCGAACGCATCGATACTCATGAGCTCATCCGGAATGATTCTTCGTTTGCTCAGCTTATTAGACTCCTTACGCAAAAAACGTGAGCGCTACGGGCCGCGCTCCTCGAACGAAAGATTTGCACAGCCGCTACGGCGGTTGACCACCGGGCAACGGCGGAGCCGGCCAGGTTCCGAGCCCTCTGCTCGCCGCGTGCCACAGTCGTGCCAGATGCAGGGGTCAGCCGCGGTTGATAGTGGCGATTGGCAGGCAGCACCGTGCCGACTGGCTTGGCCAAGGTATCCGCAGGTCACCTGCCTTGACACCCGACCTCTCTCCTAAAGCAGGTGTCGCAGGTTCGAATCCTGCCGGGGGCACACGACACAGGGCCGGTTCGAGGGGCTTGATCCCTCGAACCGGCCCTGCTGCGTGATCACATCCGTGCCGCACGCGAACCATGAAGTCCGGTGTGCCCCCACCGCACCCGTGCCCTGCCGTCAGCCTTCGTGGGGCACCCTCGGGCGGGTGACCGGCACGACGGTAAGGAGGTCGTCCAGCCCTAGGAAGTCGTCGGGGTTGGTGGTGAAGAGCGGAAGGTTCTCCGCCACGGCGATGGCAGCGATCATCAGGTCGGCCACCCGGCGGCGTGGCTTGCGACCGGCGCTGATCACCGCGGCACAGATACGCCCGTAGATGCGGGCTGCTTCGACGTCGAAAGGGATGGGGTCGAACTCGTTCTCGGCCCGTTGCAGGATGTCGAGCCTGCGGGCGCGTTCGGCGTGTTCGTCGTAGCTGCTCTGTTCGTCATTGCGACGGACCTCGTGCGGACCGGCGGACAACTCGGCCAGGGTGATGGCGGTGATCGCCATTTCGTCCGGCAACTCCTCGGGGGCCACCCAGCGGCGCAGAATCATGATGTTGGTGTCGAGGAGGCCCTGCCGATGCGTCGAGCGGTCAGCGGCCATAGGGATCGTCCGAGTAGGTGTCGGCCGTGGCGTCCTGATCGGCGCGGAACCTGTCGAGGTCGATACCGGGGGCACTCCTGGACATCGCGGCGAACTCCTGGCGAGAGACGAACCGACGGCGTCGACGCAGCGGGACGAGCTGGCCGATCGGATGTCCGTCGCGTGTGACGGTGAACGACTGACCGCCCTGTATGGCATCCATGATCTCTCGGGACCGGCTGCGTAGATCCCGTTGGGTGATTTCGGGCTGAACGCTCATACCGACCAACGTAGCACCCGGTGCTACCTGGTGCCACATGGCGGCCGACGGCGTGCGCCGGCACACCTTCGGCCGTGGCGGCCGGGTACCACCTTCGCTGAGCGATCCGGCCAGAGCTACGGATGAGAAAGCATCTGACATCCACGGCTGACATCAACGACGTCGGACGTGGACACACGCCGGCGACTCCCGCCAGCCGTCGCACCGATTGACGGCGACAGTCGAACCGCGCGCGGATCGAACCCCTGAGGCTTCCCCTCTCACGCGGGGCGGCATCGCGGCCACGCGTCAGCCAGCTCGAAGGAAACGACCGTTCCGCCGAAGCGGCTCGGTCCGGAGGACCAGGACGCGGCGATGGAGTCGACCAGGAGCAGCCCACGTCCGTGAGCGTCATCGGCGTCCGGTCGCCTGAGTCGCACGCTCGCGGGAAATCCCGGGTTGTGCACCTCCACGCGCAGTGACGATCCCTTCCGTGACCACTCGACCCGGACGACCCATTCCTCGTCGGACTGGCCGTAGAGGATCGCGTTGGTCACCAGCTCCGAGATCAGCAGAACGCAGTCATCCACCGAACAGGCAGGGTTGTACGGGGCAATGAGCTTCCGGAACCAGCGCCGCGCCCGGGAGACGGACTCCGGCGTCGGGTCCAGGACCATCGACCCGAGTCTCGGCGATTCGTCACAGGGATCGTGGTCGATCACAAAGGCCATCAGCAGTCTCTCCTCGCTGTTGGAAGGGAGGCCACCCGCGGACCGCATGGGGACACCCTTCACGCAGACAGAGGCCAGTACGACCTCTCTAGACATCCCGACCATCCCGACACCTCTCTAGAGATGTCAAGGATTACGAGTGGGGACCGCCGGAACGAGGGACCGGACGGCTACACGCAGCAAGCCCGCGCCTTACCTATGGCCTAAGGTGTCTAGAGAAGCGAGGAGGGTTCCGGAATGGCTGCTACCGATGACCGTCGGCCCAAGTACCAGCGGATCGCAGACTCTTTGCGCGAGGCGATCCGGTCGGGCGAGTACGGTCCCGGTGATCGGCTCCCGGGAGAGAACGACCTCATGGCCGCGCACGGCGTGGCCCGCATGACGGCCAGGCAGGCCATCGGCGTCCTGCGGGACGAGGGCATCGCCGAGGCCCGGAAGGGGGCCGGCGTGTTCGTCCGGGACTTCCGCCCGCTCCGCCGTCGCGGCATCCAGCGACTGGCCCGCGACCAGTGGGGCAACGGCCGCTCGATCTGGTCGACGGACATCGAGTCCAGGGCGCTGGAGGTCGACCAGGTCTCCGTTTCCGAGGAGACAGCTCCCGCACACATCAGTGCGGTGATGGACCTGGCTGCCGAAGCCGTCATGTGTGTGAGGCGCCGGCGCTTCGTCGTGGACAACAAGCCGGTTCTGCTCGCAACGAGCTACCTGCCCCTGTCCCTGGTAGCCGGCTCCGCCATCACCCAGGAGGACACCGGACCGGGCGGCACTTACGCCCGACTCTCCGAACTCGGGCACGCGCCGGTGCACTTCCGGGAAGAGATCCGCTCACGCATGCCGTCGCCGGACGAGCTGACGCAGCTGAGCCTGGCCCCGGGTACCCCGGTCATCCTCATCTGCCGCACCGCGTTCACCGAAGAAGGCCACCCCGTCGAGGTCAACGAGATGATCCTGGACGCCGCCTCCTATGTCCTGGAGTACGACTTCGACGCGTAGGCGTGTTCTCGTCACCCGCCGCTCCACCTGTCCAGTTGGAGAAGCGTGCGCCGTAACCCATCAGGTGAGGGTGCCGGATAGCCAGGTGCACCAGACATGTCTGGTGTTCGGTATCTCGGGACGGTCGAGCAGCCACAGCACGTAGCCGGCGTGGCGCTGTGCCGCGGGGTTTCCCGAGTGCTGTGCCCTGTGGAGCCTGTCGCGCAGTTCGTCCCCGTCCACGGCTCGGGCCACACGGACGTATTCACGGTCCTTGCAGGGGCAACCGCGGCCACGTGCTGCTTCGCCCGTGGGCGTACGTACTCCCGCTCCACAGCGCTCCTGGAAAGCAGCGGCCGCACGCCCGGCGGTAAGCCCGCATCCGGGCTTCGAACCGCAGCCTGGGGAATGGGCCTTCGTGCAACCAGGCATGCGCGGCCTCGACGTAGGCTCCGTTGAAGGAGCCGTTGAAGTGCCTCGGCGTCCCGTACCTCGGCCAAGTCGATGACCAGCGAGCCGGGGGCCGTGGGTTCCGCCTCGTTTGTTCCGTCTCTTTCGTCCGTCATCACGGCCTGGGTCTCCTAGTGGGTGCCGACCGTCGACGAACCTGTTGTTGTCGCTGGTCACGTACGGCTCGTCGTCGGCGAGACGCAGTCGCGTGCACGGCTGCTTGAGCCGCTTCATGGTACTGATCAGATTCACATCGGTCTCGTGCCACACGTCCTGGCCGGGTGGCGGAAGACCGTACGCCCAACCCAGCGGATTGGCTCGCCACACGGTGTCCGGGAGGTGCCTCATGACGGCTGAGGCGGTGGTCCCCGCGTGGATGCGTGAGCACATCACGGCGGAGGAGTACGAGGCCTGGTCCGAGGCGCAGTGCGCCGGCATCGAGATCGTGGACGGGATGATCGTCATCAGTCCGAGTGTGCCCGTGCGGCACAGGCGGCTGGCCCGGCTTCTTGCGAACGCACTGGACGCCGCAGCCGGCCCCGACTGGAACGCCGACACGGACTTCGACGTCCGACTGCAGGACGTCCCCCTCACCAATCGCCGCCCGGACGTCGTCGTCTACCGCGCGGACACGATCGACGTCACCCCGACCCGTCCTGAGCACGTGCTGCTGGTAGCGGAGGTGGTTTCGCCAGGCTCGGAGACCACCGACCGGATCGTGAAGGTCGACCAGTACGCCAAGGCAGGCATCGGTTTCTACTGGCGGATCGAGCAAGCTGCGACAGGCGTTCCGCTCGTGTACACCTACGCCCTCGACCCCGCGACGCGGACCTACCGGGACGGTGACGTGTTCCCCGGCGTTCTCGAGGTGGCGGCCCCTTTCCCTGTGAAGATCGACCTCGGCCAGATGTGAGCCCCCCACCCCGCACGGGTGCGCGAATTCGGTCGTTTGTTTTCGCTCCTGCACTTGCATGGCGATACGCGCCCCGACGTGACCGCTTTTGAATAGATAGAGCGGCATATATCAGAACCAGGCGAAAAATCAGAAATCCCCGCACATGTCCACATCCCCTTCGCTACTCTTCACACCTCAGTGTCCAGAAGGTGACAGGAGGGTCCTGTGGCGGCCCAAGTAACCATCAATGAGGGCGTTTTGTGGGTGGGGGGCGAGGCCTATCCCCTGCGGAACATCTCTCACGTCGGCCAGCGCATGATAGAGGTCGACAAGGGCGCGGCGTGGAAGGAATTTCTCGTCCGTACCCTTGTCTGGTTGTTCTTCGGCGGCATTTTCGCCGCCCTCGTGGACGTCGTGGGCGTCATTCTTTTCCTCGGCGTCCAGGCCTTCCTGGTGTGGAAGCTGGTCCAGGCATTGCAGAAGCCGCCGGTGTACGGACTCGTCCTCAACACCTCCGGTACGCAGCGTGAGGCCATCTGGTCCACCCGGCAGGAGGAGATCCACCAGCTGATCCACGAGATCACGAAGGCGATCGGCAACCCCGAGATCGCCCAGATGATCATCAACGTGGAGCACGCGGTGGGCGGCGACCTCATCAAGCAGTACGGCTCGGGCAGCATCGGCAAGGCACAGCACAGCGGCAGCGGGGGCATCCAGGCGTCATGAGCGGGGACCACATCCAGCAGTACGGGGCGGGCAGCATCGGCAAGGCCGAGCACACCGGATCCGGGGACATCGTGGCCGGCGGCAAGAACGTCGGCGTGGCCGAGGCAGGGCCGGCGCTCCAGGCTCTGCTCGCCGAAATCGAGCGGCTCCGACCGCACTTGGACGCGGCGGACCGGGCCGAGGTGGACGCCGCCGCCGGCGCCATCGCCGAGGAGACCTCCGCGGAACGCCGGCGCACCCTCGTGCAGCGCATCTCCGGCATCGCCGCCCTGGTCGGCGAGGTCGGCCTGCCCGTCGTCGCGGCCGGGAAGGCTCTGCTCTCCGGTTGAGGGCGCGCCCACAGTCAGTCCGCCCGCGGCATCGGCAGGCGTGAGGGTCCCGGGCCGGTACGGTCCGGGACCCTCCGTACGACGCCTCAGCCCAGCGGGTTCGTCCTGTCCCTCAAGGCCGTCAAGACCTCCGCGTACAGGCGGGACTTGATCGTGCCCAGCGTGTTGCCCGCCTTGCCGGTCAGGGACTCGGCCAGAGACAGGGCCGTGGAGCGGACCTCCGTCTCCGGGACCGCGCGGTCCACGATCGACGCCGCCGCCGCGTCCACACCCCCGTACCGCCGCGCCGTCGTCATCGCCTCGTGCGCCGTCTGCGGAGTCAGGCGGGCGCGGATCAGCGCCGACATGCCCGGGGTGAACGGGATGTCGATGTCCGCCTCCGGCAGGCACCAGTAGCCGCGGTCGGCGCGCATCACGCGGAAGTCGTGGGCCAGGGACAGCATCGCCCCGGCCGCGAACGTGTGGCCCTGGAGCGCGGCCACCGTCGTCACCGGCAGCGACAGCAGCCGCGCGAACAGCTCGTGCACGGAGATCACGTAGTCGTGGTAGGCGTCCGCGTTGGCGAACAGCCACTCCAGGTCCAGGCCGTTGGACCAGAACTTGCCCGTCGCCGCCGTCACCAGGGCGCGCGGGCCCTCCGCCTTCTCCACCTCGTCGAGCGCCGCCCCGACCGCGGTGATCCAGTCGGGGTGGAAGCGGTTCTCGCCGTCTCCCAGATCGAGGACGAAGACGTTCTCGTGGCGGTCCAGCGTGGGCATGGCGGCGCTCCGTTCACCTGTGGCCTACTGGTCGGTAACTTAAGGGGCCGGGGCAGGGAACGCAAGACACCGCCGAACGCCGGCCCACGTCACGAGTAGCTGAAGTCCCCCACCGTCCACGCGCTGACGTCCTCGATCGCCACCCGGTACATGCCGCCCGTCTCCGGGACGCCGACCGTGCCCTGGATGATCCGCGCGACGTGGAAGTGGAGGTGGGTGGGCGGGCCTTCCCGCTTCACCGGGGCGTCGAAGACGGCGGCGAACTCGCCGAGCCGGTCCGAGTCCTTCAGTACCTCCGCGACCCTCTTCCGCCACACGGATTCGGGAGCCAGCCGGCCGGTGATGACGGCACCACCGGTGACCACGGTCAGAGACATCTGACTGCTCTGTCCCGCTTCCACGCGGGTTGCGATGTCTACGATCAGCTCGTCGGGCTTCATGGCCCGGATTCTATGCGGGGGCGCCCGGCGGCACTCCCCCCGCTGTCCGGGACACGGCCGCCGCACGCCTCTGACCTGCTGGGACAAGGTGACGGTTGTCCGGGACAGGCTTTCCCCGTTGATCCCGGCCGGCGCGGTCGGCAAAGTCGTCGTTGCGGGGGGCACGGGCCGTGGCGAGGGGGAGACCGCGGCCCGGCACCCCGCGCAGGGTCGACGCGCACACGGCTGCGGGGCCCCGGCATGCGGGTCGTGCATGCGAATCAGGCATGCGGGTCGTGCATGGCGGGTTTCCCCGTTGTTCAGCGTGCAACGACCGCAGCAAGATGGCACGCATGGGGAACCTGCGTGAGTTGTCTCCGTACGCGGCCGAGGATGCCGCCGGTTTCGTCGAGTCGATGAGGCGGCTCAAAGAGCTGTCGGGGATGACCTTTCGCGAACTGGAGGAGCAGGCCGGCCGGAACGGGGACGTGCTGGCGCGCAGCACCCTGGCCGACGTTCTCCGGCGCGACCGCCTGCCCCGGCCCGATGTCCTGGCCGCCTTCGTGCGCGCCTGCGGGGACGGACAGCGGGTCGGGGACTGGCTGGACGCCAGGGAGCGGATCGCGGAAGGGGGCGGACGGGCCGGCGACACGCCTGAGCCGGCTCCGGCCGCGTCCGCGTCCCCTCCCGCGTCCTCTCCCCCGCCGCGCGACGAACACGAGGAGGTGAGTGCGGTGGGGCAGGACGGCGAGGACGCCACGGCCAGGACGCCACGGCGGCGACGGCAGACCCTGCTCGCGCTCGCCGCCGTCGCCCTCCTCATCGTCGCCGGCGCCGGGGTCTGGGCCTGGCAGTCCCAGGCGGAGGACCCGCGGGACGGCGCCCCCGACGACACCCCCGTCGCCAACTCCGAGCGGCAGGCGCCCGTCGACGGCTGGGTCACCATCCGGCCCGCCGGACGGACCGACCTGTGCCTCACGGACGGACGGGGACCGCCGCGGCGCCTACGGCAGCGCCGTCGCCGTGCACCTGCCCTGCGCCGAGGTCCCGGTGCCGCGTACGTATCTCGAGCCGGCCGGTGCGGGGCTGTACCGCGTCCAGTGGCACCATCCGGAGCTCGGCAAGGGGTGTCTGACCGTCATGGACACCGGCCCGGTGAAGGGCATGCTCGAACCGCGCGACGACTGCGCCAACGCCACCCTGTTCCGGCCCGAGCCCGCCCCCGAGAGCTCCGGCGCCCCCGGCGCCTACCGGTTGCGTACGGTGCCGGGCGCCAAGTGCGTGGGCACCGCCGACGACTCCGTCGCCGAGGGCGTGGAGGCCGTCCAGGAGCCCTGTGCGGACGCGGCGGACGCGGCGGACTCCCCGGACCAGTACTTCGTCGTACGGCCGGACTGACGCCTCAGGAGACGTCCACGCGCACCGGGTCGCCCAGCAGGCCGTCGGTGTAGGTCACGTACTCCGGCGTGAAGGTGCCCTTGCCCGTGACGGTGCCGGAGATGTTCTCGCCCGGGGCGAGGTCCACCGTGTCGATCTGTTCCTCGTCCACGCCGAGCTCGACGGTGTGCTTGGTGCCGTCGGTGTCGGTGATCGTGAAGTAGAGCGGGTTCACGCTCACCTCGTCGTCACCGTCGTTGGCGACGGTGACCCGCACGCTGGTGTAGTCGCTGCCGTCGGCCAGGACGCTCTTGCTGAACTCCGCGCGTTCCGCGGTGAGCTTCACCGGGCCGTCGCCCTGCTCGGGCTTCTCCTCCTCCCTCTTCTCCTTCGCCCCGGTGGCGGCGCCGGCGGAGGAGTCGGCGGCCGTGTTCCCGCCGTCGTCGGAGCCGCCGCCGGTCGCCGACAGCGCGGCGATCACGACGACGAGGCCGAGCACGCCCGCGCAGCCGAGGCCCGCGAACTTCAGGAAGCGGCCCCGCTTCCGGGGCGGCGGGGGCGGGGTGCCCGGGAAGCCGTACCCCGGAGGCTGCGGGTACGGCTGCTGGTTCGCGTAGGGCGGCTGCCGGCTCGGGTCGTGCGGCTGCCGGCTCGGGTCGTGCGGCTGGGTCACCGTGCTGGATCCCTCCTGGTCGTTCGCTTCGTGCGCCGTAGGTGACCTGCGAGGTATGCGACCCGTTGCCCTGTACCGGACGGATTCACCCGATCGTGGTGGAGCGTCCTCGCCGCGATAATCGGGTCATGACCTCTCCTCCTCTCGGCGTGGACGCCGTGCACGGGCGGCTCGCGGGCGATCTGCTCGCCGTCGGGGCGCCGTACGGCCTGGTGCTGGCCGGCGGGGAGGCCGTACGGGCGCACGGGCTGGTGGAGGCCCGGGTGAGCGAGGGAGTGGATCTGTCCACCGAGCATCCCGCGGACATGGCCGAGATCGCCCGGGCGGTGCGGGCGGGACTGGAGGGGCGCGGGTGGGCGGTCGAGACGCCGGTGGCCGATCCGCTGGCGGCGCGGCTGGTCGTGGCGGACGAGGCGTCCGGGGCACGGTGGCGGGTCGATCTGCGCAAGGAGGTGCTGTGGCGGCCGCCGGTGACGACCGCGGCCGGTCCGGCGCTGGCGCTGGAGGACCTGGTCGGTACGCGGGTGCGGGCGCTGGCGGACCGGGGGCTGCCGCGTGACCTGGTGGACGTGCACGCGGCCGCGGACCGGTGGAGTCCGGCCGAGTTGGAGGAGCTGGGGCGCCGGCACGCGCCGGACACCTTCGACCTGGCCGAGTTGCAGTCCCGGCTGACCGGCACGGAGTGGCTCGACGACCGGGGTTTCCGCGCGCAGGGGCTGGACGCGCCCGCGATCGAGGAGCTGCGGCGCTGGGCGCTGGCCTGGGCGGACGACATCGCGGAGCGGCTGGTGGAGGGCGAGGACCCCGAGGAGTAGGGCGCGGCGGCCACGGGGGAACAGGGGGTCCGGCGGTCCCGGGAGCGGCGGATTCTCGTCAGGGCGGTCAGGGGATCGTCAGGGCGCGGAGCTAGGGTCGGGCCCATGACGACTACCGAGAACACCAGCGCCTCGCCGCTCGACGTCGAGATCGGCGCCCTGACCGGCGGTCCGGCCGACCTCTCCCAGTACGCGGGCCGTGCCGTGCTCGTCGTGAACGTGGCTTCCAAGTGCGGGCTGACCCCGCAGTACGAGGGTCTGGAGCGGCTGCACGAGCGGTACGCGGAGCGCGGGTTCACCGTGCTGGGCGTGCCCTGCAACCAGTTCCTGGGGCAGGAGCCGGGCTCCGCGGAGGAGATCGCCGAGTTCTGCTCGGCGACGTACGGGGTGACGTTCCCGATGACCGAGAAGGTCGAGGTGAACGGGGACGGCCGGCACCCGCTGTACGAGCGGCTGACGGGCTTCGCCGACGCCGAGGGGCACAGCGGGGACATCCGCTGGAACTTCGAGAAGTTCCTCGTCGGCCGGGACGGCGCCGTCGTGGCCCGGTTCTCGCCGCAGACCGAGCCGGAGTCGGCGGAGGTCGTGGCGGCCGTGGAGAAGGCTCTGGGCTGACGGTTGACCTTGCCCTTGGGTCAAGGGCGAGCGTCTGCGTCACCGGGCGGAGGGACCGCCCGGTGACGGAGACTGTCGACGTGGACGAGGAACTGCTCTCCATCGGGGCGTTCGCGGCCCGGTGCCGTCTGTCGGCCAAGGCTCTGCGGTTGTACGACCGGCTGGGGCTGCTGGCGCCGGCGCGGGTCGACGCGGACACCGGCTACCGGTACTACCGGGCGGGCCAGGTCGAACGGGCCCGGCTGGTGGCGCTGTTGCGGCAGCTGGACATGCCGCTGGCGCGGATCGCCGAGGTGGTGGACGCGGGCGACGGGGCGGCGCAGGCGCGCCGGCTGGACGCGTACTGGGCCGACGTCGAGGCGCGGCACGCCTCGCAGCGGACGCTCGCCGGCTATCTCCGTGGACGGTTGTCGGGGAGGAGCCTCGAGATGTACGGGAAGTTCACGGTGGAGACGGTGGACGTGCCGGAGCAGGTGGTGATCACCGAGTCGCGGCACATCCTGGCGGACGAGCTGCCGGCGTGGATCGGCGCGTCGCTGGGCCGCCTGGAGGAGGGCGCCCGCGCCTGTGGCGGGGTGACCGGGGCGCCGTTCGTCGTCTACCACTCCGAGGTGTCGGTGGAGAGCGACGGGCCCGCGGAGGCGTGCGTGCCGGTCGCCGACGAGGCGGCGGCCCGCGCCTGGGCCGCGGAGCGGGGCCGGGCCCGGGGGACGACGGTGCGGGTGGAGCCGGCGATGCGGCTGGCCCGCACCCGGATCACCAAGGCGCAGGTCGCGCACCCGCAGATCCTGGCCGCGTTCGAGGCGGTGGAGGAGTGGATGCGGGAGCGGGGGCTGACGTACGCGGGGCCCTGCCGGGAGATCTACTTCGCGGACTGGGACGCGGCGGGCCCGGAGGACCCGGTGTGCGACGTCGCCTTCCCGGTGACGGTCGCGGAGGCGGAGACGGAAGCGGGGGTCACGGCGGGCTGAGCCCGCGGGTCTGGACGCGTGCGGCCGGTCGCGGGGTTGCCTGCGGCCGGCCGTGTCCTCGTCCCGCCGGAGGCGTGAGGCGCGAGCCGGCCCTCTCGGCAAGGACGGCGGACTCGTCGAGAGGGCCTGTCGGTGGTGCCGGTGCCTGCGCCGGGGCGCTAGGACTTGACCGAGGTCACGAAGGCGTTCCACGCGTCGGCCGGGAACGCCAGCTTCGGCCCCTCGGGGATCTTGGTGTCCCCGAGCTCCAGCGCCTCCTCGGTGGTCGACCTGACCATCACGCACGCGCCGTTGTTGTTGGTGTAGGAGGACGTCGTCCACGTTTCCGTGGCGCCCAGACGAATTGCCATGTTCGCTCCGTAGCCAGATGCTGAGTTGCTGTCACCGGCCTGCGCATTCCGGCGTGGACCGCAGAACGGATTGCGCCAACCGTCGGTGCTGGTTGGCGTGATCGACGCTACTCGTCACCCTCGTCGTCCGGAGTGGCCGTTCACTCGACCAGGTGGCATATTCCAGGCGGGACTTCCAGTCGGACGTGGCTCCGGTGTATCATCCGGCGCTTCTGTCGCGGGAGTTCAGCGTGCGTACTCCTTCGCGAGCCGCTCCACCAGCCGCCGCGACTGCTCCACGTTCAGCGACTGCGCCCTCAGGTGCTCGTACATCACCGTGTACTTCTGCACGTCGTGCGGCTTCTCCAGGTACAGGTCGCTGGTGACGCCCTCGATGTAGACCACGCTCGAGTCGGCCGCGTCGGCGAACTCCAGGATGGAGTACTGGCCGTTGATACC
This sequence comes from Streptomyces lusitanus, assembly GCF_042647945.1. Lineage (NCBI taxonomy): Bacteria > Bacillati > Actinomycetota > Actinomycetes > Kitasatosporales > Streptomycetaceae > Streptomyces > Streptomyces lusitanus. The sequence goes on along the minus strand of NZ_JBHRWL010000018.1, from coordinate 23,036 downwards.
CGCGTGCGCGCCGACCTCGAACGGCAGCACCTGCACGGTGACGTGCGGCAGCTGGCTCAGCTCCAGGACGTGTTCGAGCTGCTCGCGCATCACCTGACGGCTGCCGACGACGCGGTGCAGCGCGGCCTCGTCGAGCACCACCCACAGCCGCAGCGGGTCCTGTTCGGCGGTGATCCGGCCCTGCCGGCGCAGCCGCACCTCCACCCGCTTGTCGTTCTCCTGCTCGCTCGACTCCGGCGAGCCGCCCTGCACGATCGCCTCCGCGTACGCGCGGGTCTGGAGCAGGCCGGTGATGATCTGCGGCTCGTACACCCGCAGCGACTCCGCGTCCGTCTCCAGACCGATGTAGACGCTGTACGGGATGTCGCCGAACGCGTGCCACCAGCCCTGCTGGCGGGAGTCCTTGGCCATCTGCATCAGCGAGTCGACGATCCGCTGGTCCTCGACCTCGTACACCCCGCACAGGTCGCGCACGTCGCGCTGGCTGATGCTGCGGCGGCCGTTCTCCAGCCGGCTGATCTTCGACTGCGACACCAGCAGCCGCTCCGCGACCTCCTCGGCCGTCATGCCCTTCAGCTCACGGAGCCGGCGCAGCTCCTGGCCGAGCCGGCGCCGCCGGACGGTGGGGTTGACATTGGACGCCACGGGACGTGCACCTCCGGCTGCGTGCCTCGTACTGGTACCTGCACGGTGTACTTGCTTGCGCGGTGTACTCGGACTTCGTACGTGCCACTTTCTGTGTCTGCTCGATGAGCAGACTGCCACCAACCTGCGTACTACCGCTGGGAAATGGTGGATATACGACCGGTACACGCCAGGCTACGGCCCCGCGGCCGGGAGCCGGCGTGCCCGCGGGCACGCCGAGCGGGGCGGAGAGAGCCCGTGTGTTCTCTCCGCCCCGCTCGGACAGCGGCTCCCGTGACCGGGTCAGTGGGCGACGGCGCGTGCCATGGATCCGCGGCGTGGCTGCGCCGGAACACCGCGGGCGGGTTCCGGTGCGCCCCTGCCGCCGGGGGCCTGCCGGCCCGCCGGTGCGGAGCTGCGGCGCGGCTGGGCCGCGACGCCGTTCTGGACGTCCATCACCGCGTGCGCGACGAGTCCGCCCATCGGGTCGTGCCGGATCAGGTCCCGCAGCCTGGAGCGCGAGGAGCGACCCTCGTTCCCCGGGTACAGGTGCTTGCCGAGGCCCACCGCGTGCGCCAGCGCGGCGAGCGCCGCGGTCCGCGGGTCCGGCGGTACGCCGGTACGGATCGCGGAGTCCAGCCGGGCCCTGATCTCCCGGCTGATCTCGGTGTCCGTCGCCTGGTACCGGGTCGTCGGCAAGACCCCGCACATCTGGCCGGCCACGGCGTGCACCATGCCGCACCGCTCCAGATGCGAGAGGTAGGTCTGGCGGAGCCCGAGTCGGGGCCCGCCGATCCAGTGGACGGCCCGCACGGGGGCGCCGCGCCTTCGCAGCAACTCCAGTGCGCTGTCCAGTGTTGGGTCTCCAGTCGGCCGTGGTACCACCACGGCGATACGATCCCCGTCTGGGGCTATCCGTCCGGCCAGCGCCAGCTCCACTAGCTGTGCTCCGGCCAGACCGAGGTCGAGCGACTGCGGCTGTGCAGTGGTACCCGTGGCCGGGTCCAACGCCAGCAGCAGAAGCTCCTCCGGAAGTGTTCTGCGGCTCCTGCCCATCCATGCCTCCCCGCGTGGATGAATGACAGGGTGACCCCTCTCACATTGGTCTGTCGAGGGTGCGTGACCGGTTCGTAGTGGAACCGGTAGGTATGTCGTTCTCGTCTACCGCGTGGGGCAAGCCCGCACACAGGACACTGGTACATGGTTCGGACAGCGCTTCGGAGCGATGTCACGGGCGGGCGGTTCACGGTTCGGTTGGCGGCACGCGGGGCGTGCGGCACATGGAGGAGGCATCGGTGGCGGGCGAGTCCCCCGACAGGTCGAAGCAGCGCGAGTCGTCGGCAGAACAGACGTCGGGGAGCGCCGGGCCGGTTCCCGAGAAGCGCGATCCCCGCCTCGCGGTGGCCCGTGAGCGGGAGAAGGAGCGTTCCGCCGACTCCAAGACCGCAGCCGGGTCCGGGTCCGGCTCGGGGCCCGCCGAGGGCCGGGGGAAGGCCGACACGGCGACGCGCGTGCTGACGGTTCGGGAGGCCTCGGCCTCCGGGCCGGAGGGTGAGCCGGGTGCGGACGACGCGCCCGTCGATGCCGACGCCGACGCCGGCAGCCCTGGTGAGAGCGCGGGGAACGGTGACGGGCGTCTGCGGGAGGCCGTCGCGGCGTGGGTGCGGTCGGCGGAGCCGGAGTCGGAGCCGGAGTCGGAGTCGGCGGAGACGTCCAAGGACGCGGACGAACCGGACGCGGACGCGGCGTCCGACGCGGAGGAGGAGGCCGCGGCGGGCGACAAGGACGCCGAGGCCGAAACCGCCGGTGACGACCCGTCCGGCGAGGCGACCGAGGACGACGCCCAGGGCGAGGGCCCGAAGGGTGAGAACCGGAAGACCGACGACGCCGAGGCCGGCGACGCCAAGGGCGCCGAGGACGACGCCGACGACGAGGCTGACAAGGCCGCCGACGCCGAGGCTGACGAGGCCGAGGACGACAAGGCTGACGAGGCCGAGGACGACGACAAGGGCGGCGACGCCAGGACCGACGGCGGCAAGGGCACCGAGGCCAAGCCCAGCGAGGCCAAGGACACCAGCACCAAGGCCGACAAGACCGGCGACGACAAGGCCGGCGACAAGGCCGAGGACGACGACGAGGGCGGCGACCCCGAGGGCGTCAAGAAGGCCGACGACGCCCCCGTCGATCAGCCCACCGCCGTTTTCCGGGCGCCCCGGCCCGCCGAGCCCGGTGTCGACCAGCCGACCACCATGCTCAAGCTGGGCGACGCGGCGGCCCGCAACCGCGCCGGCGCCGCCGAGGCCGAGCGGACCAGCAAGTTCGTCGCGCTCAAGGACGACCCCGCCATACGGCAGACCCCGCGTCAGGGCGGACCCGCCGCGGCGGAGTCGACGACGTTCCTGCCGCAGGTCGGCCCGGAGCGGACCACGCAGCAGCCGTTGCCGCCGAAGCCGCCGCTGGATCTGCTGGCCGAGCTGACCAACACCCCGCCGCCCCCGCAGACCCCGCTGCGGACGGCCGTGCGGCGGATCAAGATCTGGACGCCGCTGGTGGTCCTGCTGCTGATCGTCTTCGCGGTCGTGCAGAACGTCCGGCCGCTGCCGACCCCCACGCTGGTGCTGACCGCGGAGGACACCCACACCTTCGACGGCGACCAGGTGAAGCTGCCCTGGCCGGGCGAGGGCCAGGGCTGGATGAGCGGCGACGGCATCGGCACCATGGACCACTTCGGTGAGCAGGAGCCGGTCGCCATCGGCTCGGTCGCCAAGACCATGACGGCGTACATCATCCTGCGCGACCACCCGCTGAAGCCCGGTGAGGAAGGCCCGAAGATCGAGGTCGACGCGAAGGCGGAGAAGGAGGGCGGCTACGACAAGGACGGCGAGTCCACGCTCAACACGGTCAAGGCCGGTGACTTCCTCACCGAGAAGCAGGCGCTGTCGGCCGTCATGATCCCGTCCGCGAACAACATCGCGCGTCTGCTGGCGCGTTGGGACGCGGGCTCCGAGGAGGCGTTCGTCAAGAAGATGAACGACACCGCCAAGGAACTCGGGATGACCCACACGACGTACACCGACCCCTCGGGGCTGAAGGAGACCACCGTCTCCACCGCCGAGGACCAGACGAAGCTCGGCATCGTGGCCATGAGGAACCCGGCCATGGTGGCCATCACCAGCGCGGCCAGCTGGACGGACCCGAGCGGGCAGTACTGGAGCAACTACAACGAGCTGCCCTACACGATGGGCGCGATCGGCATCAAGACCGGCTCCACCACCAAGGCCGGCGGCAACCTGCTCTTCGCCGCCCGCAAGGAGGTGGGCGGCCGGGCGGTCACCGTCGTCGGCGCGATCCTCGGCCAGCACAAGGCCCCGATCCTGACGACGGTCAACGACGTCAGCAAGCCCGCGCTGCGCGCTGCCCAGGAGGCACTGACCTCGACGGAGATCCTGAAGAAGGGCACCGTCGTCGGGTACGTGGACGACGGTCTCGGCGGCCGTACGCCCGTCGCCGTGACCGAGGACGTCAAGGCCGTCGGATGGGCGGGGCTCGAGGTGAAGCTGACGTTCGCCGGGACGGAGCTGCCGCACACGGCGAAGGCCGGGACCGAGGTCGGCACGCTCACCGTGGGTGACGGCAAGAACGGGGCCGTCAAGGTGCCGGTCGCGCTGAAGGCGGACCTCGTGGAGCCCGGCTTCACGGACAAGCTGACCCGGGTCGCCTGACCCGGCGGCCGATCGACGACGGCCGCACCCCGCGGGCCGCCGCCCACCCGGGCGGACGGTCCGCGGGGTGCGTGCTAGCGTCACGAAACGGGCAGTGAACGGGCGATGAACGGGAACACGGGGAGTGCCGAAGGTGGCGACAGCGGAGCCGACACGCGCCGACGACGCGAACCCGGGCCCGGGAGCCGGCCCGCGAATACCCGCGTCGGAGCACCGACCGGAGCCCCCTCCGCATACGACGCCGAACGGGGAGGCCCCCGCCGGCGGCCCTCCCGGTGGTGACCCCCCGGGCCGGAGCGGCCGGATGACGTCCGCCGTCCTCGCCGTGCGCGAGCGCATGCTCCGCCACCCCGTGCTGTCGGTCACCGCGCTGTCCGGGCTGCTGCACGTCGTCTGGTTCTTCACCTTCGCGAACAGCGGCGGCGACCTCGCCGCGCAGGACGCGTGGGCCGAGTTCGTGGGCCGGCACCCCGACTCCGCGTACAACCTCGCCTGGTACGGCGGGATGCACCCGGTGTCGTACAGCGTGGTGTCGCCGTACCTGATGTCGCTGCTCGGCGTGCGGACCACGATGATGATCGCCGGCACGGTGGCGGCGGGTCTGCTGACGCTGGTGCTGATGCGCAGCCGGTCGGTGCGCAACCCGCTGTGGGCCGCGCTCGCGGGCGTGTTCGCGCTGCTGTGCAACGCCGCGTCCGGCCGGGTGACGTACGGGCTGGGCACGATGTTCGCGCTCGGCGCGGTCGCGGTCGTCTTCTGCTGGCCGTACCGGTGGCGGTACAAGCGCTGGGCGAAGGCGCTGTGCGCGGCCCCGCTGGCGGCGCTCGCGACGATGGCCTCGCCGGTCGCGGGCCTGTTCGTGGGCCTGGTGGCGGTGGCGCTGTTCCTCCAGAAGCGCCGGCCGGGCGCCTGGGCGCTGGGGCTCGCGCCCAGCGCGGTGGTGGCGGTGTCGGCGTGGCTGTTCCCGTTCTCGGGCACGCAGCCGATGGGCTTCGGCTCGGTGGTGCTGCCGCTGGTGTACTCGGTGCTGGTGTACGTCCTGGTGCCGAAGGACTGGAGGACGGTCCGGATCACGGCCGCGGTGTACGGGCTCGGGGTGGTGCTGGTCTGGCTGATCAGCTCGCAGATCGGGTCGAACATGACCCGTCTCGCGATGCTCTTCGGCGGTGTGGTGCTGGTGGCGGCGCTGCCGTTCACCGAGCCCCGGTCCCGCAAGTGGTACGCGCTGGTCGTCGCCGTGGTCGGCTTCACCTGCTGGATCGGTGTGAAGTCGGTGAACGACGTGGTGAACACGACGCCCGCCGCGTCCTGGGCGCGTGAGCTGGCGCCGCTGGTGAACGAGCTCCAGGAGGTCGGCGCCGAGCAGGGCCGGGTGGAGGTCGTCCCGGCCCGCTCGCACCGCGAGGCGTCCGCGCTGGCGCCGTACGTGAACCTGGCGCGCGGCTGGAACCGGCAGGCCGACATGGAGCGCAACCCGCTCTTCTACGACGACACCCTCAACGCCGCCAATTACCACGAGTGGCTGAAGCGCTGGGGCGTGCACTACGTGGTGCTGCCGAAGGACGAGCCGGACGGCGACGGCGGCCAGCGCGAGCGGGAGCTGGTGCAGCGCGGGCTGCCGTATCTGAAGCAGGTGTGGGGCGACGCCAACTGGCAGCTGTTCGAGGTGCAGGCGCCGACCCCGCTGGCGGAGCCGAACACGGTCGTGGAGCGTGCCGAGCAGGGCGAGTGGACGCTGCGGGTGGAGAAGCCGGGCCGGATCCTGATCCGGGTGCCGTACTCGCCGTGGCTGGGCCTGGTGGACGCCGAGGGCAAGGCGCTGGACCCGCCGCAGGAGACGGAGGAGTCCGAGAACCGCCCGGAGGACGAGCCGAAGACGTTCGACAACGTGCACGGCTGCCTGATGGAGACGGAGGAGGACGCCAACGGCGACCAGTGGACGGTGCTGCTGGCGCCCGAGGCGGGGACGTACCGGCTGGCGGCCCCGTACAAGTGGGGTGAGCGGGGGACGCCCTGCCCCGAGGAGCTGCGCTGAGTTGCTGCTCTGTTCCAGCTGAGTCCTGCTGAGTCCTGCTGAGTCCTGCTGAGCTGCTGAGTCCGGCCCCGGGGAGGGTTCCCCGGGGCCTTCTCTTGTCACCGTCACGTTCAGGACACTGAACAGCGGTCAGCCTGACGAACGTTTTTACCTGGTCTTGACCCTCCGTTTTCTTGTCGTGCTCCCGCCACAGTGCCCACGATGAGCGGGCACTTCGCGCCCTTCCCTGTTCCTGCCCCGCTCAGGCGAAGTGCCAACCAGCTGAGCGGTGTTCACAAGGCGGACCCTGGAAGGGGGGACATGAACGGTCTCGACTGGGCGGTGCTCATCGGCTACTTCGCCGTGATGGTCGCCATCGGTGTCTGGTCGCACAAGCGGGTGGACAACGTCAGCGACTTCTTCACCGCCGGCGGCAAGATGCCCTGGTGGCTCTCCGGGATCTCCCACCACATGTCGGGCTACAGCGCGGTGATGTTCACCGGGTACGCCGGCATCGCCTACACCTACGGCGTCACGTCGTTCGTCACCTGGTCCTTCCCCATCGCCCTCGGCATCGCCATCGGCTCCCGGCTGTTCGCCCCGCGGATCAACCGGCTGCGCTCCCGGCTGCACGTGGCCTCGCCGCTGGAGTACCTCAAGAACCGCTACGACCTGCGCACCCAGCAGGCCCTGGCCTGGTCCGGGATGCTGCTGAAGATCGTGGACGTGGGCGCGAAGTGGGCGGCCATCGCCACCCTGCTGTCGGTGTTCACCGGGGTCTCGCTGAACCAGGGCATCCTCATCACCGGCGCGGTCACCGCCGTCTACTGCACCATCGGCGGACTGTGGGCGGACGCGCTGACGGAACTCGGGCAGTTCGTCATCCAGCTGCTGGCCGGCATCGCGATGTTCGTCGCGGTGGTGCTGGAGCTCGGCGACCACGGCGGCTTCCTCGGCGCGTGGGACCAGCCCGAGCTGCAAGGACACGGCAAGCCGCTGGTCGGCCCTTACGGCACGGTGTTCCTGCTGGCGTTCCTCTTCATCAAGCTGTTCGAGTACAACGGCGGGATGCTCAACCAGGCCCAGCGGTACATGGCCACCTCCAACGCGCGTGAGGCGGCGCGGTCCGCGCGGCTGTCCGCGGTGCTGTGGCTGGTCTGGCCGCTGGTGCTGTTCTTCCCGATGTGGATGTCGCCGCTGCTGGTGGAGTCGCAGAAGGCCGACGGGTCCGACTCCTACGCCCTGATGACCGAGCAGCTGCTGCCGCACGGGCTGCTGGGGCTGGTCATCGTCGGGTTCTTCTCCCACACGATGGCCATGTGCTCCTCCGACGCCAACGCGATCGCGGCCGTGTTCACCCGGGACGTGGCGCCGGTGCTGTCGGCCCGGGCGCGGGCGTGGGGCGAGCGGTCGGGTCTGGTCGCGGCGCGGGTCACGACCGTGGTGTTCCTGGGGCTGTCCATGGCCGTGGCCACGCAGGTGGACTCGCCGACGTTCAAGGACATCATCACCGTGGTGATCAAGTGGGTGGCCGGGCTGATGGGGCCGATCGCCATTCCGATGATGCTGGGGCTGCTGCGGCCGTTCCGGCGGTCCGGGCCTACGGCGGCGCTGACCAGCTGGGGGCTGGGGCTGGTGGCGTTCTGGCTGGTGAACTATCCGGTGAACTGGGCGGTGGAGGGTGGGGTGCCGTTGGAGTACCAGGTGTCCATTCCGCTGGCGGTTTCGTTGGTGCTGTATGTGGTGGTCGGGTTTGTGAAGCCGGAGGACACTCCGGGGCGGATGGCGATCATCGAGCGGGTCAACACGGATGACGACTCGGGTGCGTCGGCAGCGGTGCCGGCCCCTGCGGCGGTGCGTGACCGGACGTAGTTCTCGCCCCCGCCGCCCCTTCCCGTCCCGTCCCTCGGGGGGCTGCGCCCCCCGGACCCCCCTTCGGCCCT
>NZ_JBHRWL010000018.1:0-14721 GCF_042647945.1 Streptomyces lusitanus | reverse complement strand
TCGCGCAGTTCCCCGCGCCCCTGAGGGGCGCGGGGAACTGCGCGAGAACCCCCCACCCGCCCGCAGGTCCGGAGTCAAAGGGGCAGCGCCCCTTCTGGACGGGGCGGAAACCCGGCTCAGGCGCCCCGCGGGTATCGCGTCAGCCAGGCCGGGGAGGAGCCCGCAGGGCCATGGAGTGCGGGGCCCTGGGTCATTTCCATCGCGAAGTCGTCGGCCAGTTCCAGCACCGTGGGGCGGCCCTCCAGTTCGGCCAGCCAGGCCGGCGGGAGGGCCGTCTCGCCGTGCAGGGCGCCCAGCAGGCCGCCGGTCAGCGCGCCCGCCGCGGCGCTGGGGCCGCCGTGGTTCACGGCGAGGCACAGCCCGTGCCGTACGTCCTCCCCCACCAGCGCGCAGTACACGGCGGCGGACAGCAGGCCCTCGGCGGTGGCGTTGCCGACCAGTTCCGTGACCCGCTCCGCGCCGGGCATGCCCTGCCGTACCGCGCCCAGGGCGCGTTGGAGGGCGTCCGTCACCGGCTGGTGGCCGGGGCGGACGGCCAGCAGGGCGAGGGCGCGCTGCACCGCCGTGTCCAGGCTCTCGCCCCGGGCCAGCGCGTGCACCAGCACCGCGTACGCGCCCGCCGCGAGGAAGGCCACCGGGTGGCCGTGGGTCTGCGCCGCGCACTCCACGGCGAGCTGCGCCACCAGCTGCGGGTCCCAGCCGACCAGCAGCCCGAACGGCGCCGACCGGGCCGCCGCCTCCGGGCCGGCCTCGCCGGGGTTCTTGGGCGCGTCCAGCGTGCCCATCGTGTCGTCGCCCAGTCCGAGGAGCAGGGTGCGGGCCGGGGCGCGGCGGGCGTACAGCCACTCCTCCCGGGCCAGCCAGCCGTCCTCCTTGCGCCGCTCGTCCGGGCCCCAGTCGCGCTGCGTGGTGGCCCAGCGCAGATACGCCCGGTGCAGGTCGGTCGGCGGGTGCCAGGCGCCGGTGTCGCGCCGCACCTGGGCGCGGATCAGGCCGTCGACCGTGAACAGGGTGAGCTGGGTGTGATGGGTGACGGCGCCGCGCCGGCCGTAGGCGGGGGCGAGGTCGGTCAGGCCCTCCGCGCCGTGGGTGCGGCGGATGCTGTCGACGTCCAGGCCGTCGACGGGCGCGCCCAGCGCGTCGCCGACGGCCACACCGAGCATCGTTCCGCGCACCCGGCTGCGGAAATCCTGCTGCTCACGGCGCCCCCACACGGGCCCGGCAGTACCAGCCACCCAGACCTCCCCGGGACCGTCCATACGTACGACGCCCAGCACTGTAATCGAACGGGGACGGTCGGCCGCGAGGCCGGATCGGCGTCCGGTCCGCTGTACGGCGTGTGACCCGAGCGGTCGGATGTGGCCGGAATCAGCCGGTGAGGTCCTGTACGACCGCATCGCGCCGCTCGCGCGCCCAGGCGTAGGACGGGTTCAGCTCCAGGGCGCGGTCCAGGTCGGCGAGGGCTTCGGCGAGGTGGCCCAGGCGGTGGTGGGCCGCGCCCCGGCTCGCGTACGCCGACGCGTATCCGGGGTCGAGGGCGAGCGCCCGGTCGTAGGCGGCGAGGGCGTCCCGGTCGCGGTCGGCGGCGCGGAGGGCGTCCCCGCGTTCGCAGTGGGCCCACGCGGAGTCGGGGTCCGCGGCGACGGCGCGGTCGAGGGCGGTGAGGCGGCCCTCCGGGTCGCCCAGCTCCCGTGCCACCCGGGCGCGGCGGACCAGCGCCCAGGTGTAGTCGGGCTTGAGGGCGAGGGCCTGGTCCAGGGCGGTACGGGCCTCCGTCACGTGGCCGAGGGCGAGGCGGGTGGCGCCGAGGGAGGCGCGGGCGTAGGCGTCGGCGGGGTCGAGGGCGGCGGCCCGCTCCAGGTCGGCGACCGCCTCCGTGTGGCGGCCGAGGACGCGCAGGTACTCGCCGCGCAGGGCGAGGGTGCGGGCGTCGTCGGGGGTGAGGGCGAGGGCGCCGCTCAGCTCGGCGACGGCGGTGGTGTGATCGGCCCGCGCGGCGTGGGCGAGGGCGCGGTCGCGGTGGATGCGGGCGAGGAGGGGCGCGGGGAGGGTGACGTCGGTGGGCGTGAACGAGCGGGCCCGCTCCTCCTGCATCCAGTCGAGGCCGGCGGGCCCCGCGCCGAAGTCCGCGCCGAAGTCCGCGCCGAGGGGCGCGACGCCGCCCGGCGTGGTCGCCGGCCCGGGGTCGGACCGGTGGCCGAGCACACCGCCCGGGACGGGCAGCGGCGAGGCGTGTCCCGCCCACTGGAGCAGGGAGTCGAGGACCGCCTGGGTCCCGCCGGAGGCGAGCGCGGCCGACAGCCGGTCGCCCCACGCGGTCACGCCGGACGCGTCCGAGTCCCGCCCCGCGTCGGCCAGGAGCCTGATCCACCGTGCGGCGAGCGCCTCCCCCTGGTCGCAGGCCTCCACCAGGTCGTGCAGGGCGTCGGAGACCGCCGTGGGGGCGGAGGCGCACAGGCGGTGGTACAGCTCCCCGAGCCGCAGCTCACACCAGGTCTCGTCGAGCCACAGCGTGCCGGTGTCCCGTCCGGTCTCCGTCTGCTCGCGCCAGTGGCGGAAGGCGTCCGCGAGCCTGCGGTGGGCGTCGGCCCAGCCGCGCGGGGAGCGCCCGCGCTGGAGCCGCAGCATGGGGGCGCGCACGATGTCGTGGTAGCGGATGCGGCCGCCGAGCCGGTCGGCGAACGGCAGGGTCTCCACCCAGGCGTAGAGCTCCTCGGCGCGGTCCCGGTCACAGTCGGCGGCCACCGCGAAGACGTCCGCGTCCAGCAGCCGCGGCAGCGCGCCCGCGAGGGCGACGAACCGGCGGCCGGGGTCCTGCTCCCACTTCAGGAAGCGGGCGACGGCGGTGGCGCTCGGGTCGGTGACGTCCTCGGGGCCGGCGGGGCGGGTGCCGGCGATCGTGGACAGCAGCACGGGCAGGCCGCCGGTGAGGCGGAGCGCCTCGGCGACGACGGGTTCGGCGGTGACGCCCCGCTCGGCCAGCAGCCCGCGCGCCTCCGCCTCGGTGAACGGCTGGAGCGGCAGGGAGGTCATGAAGTCGGCGAACGTGCCCCAGCGGGCCGGGTCGGCGGGGTGCTGGCCCGCGGTGACGACGACGACCGTGTCGGGCAGGGCGCCGTGGCGGTCGGTGGTGAGCAGGTCGTGCAGCCAGGCGTCGAGGAACGGGCCGGTGCGCTCGTAGGTGTCGAGGAGGAGGACGGTCCAGGGGACGTCGGCGGCGACCGCGTCCAGTTCGTCCGCGAGGACGGGGGTGAGGACGCTCGCCGGGTCGAGGACCAGGCGGACGTCCTCGTGGCTGCGGAAGCGGGCGGCGAGGACGGAGCGCAGCCGGTCGGCGCCGTGGGCGAGGCGCTCGGGGTCGAGGACGGCGGTGAACGGGGCGACGCCGGGGACGAGTCCGAGCCCGGCGAGTCCGGCGCGGGCGAGCGCCATGCCGCCCGCGGAGGGGGCGCTGTCCGGGGCGGGGTCGAGGGCGGCGAGCGCGGCGGTCTCCGCCTCGTGCCGCCGCTCGCGGTGATGCGCGAGCAGCCGCTCGAGGTCCTTCAACCGGTGTCCCTGTGCGGCGAACTGACGGCACACCGCCTCCAGCACCTCGGGGACGGAGCCGGAGGTCTCGTCGACGTACGCCGTCAACGCGCCCTGCTCACGGGCGAGATGCTCGAACTCCTTGACCAGCCTGGTCTTCCCGACGCCCGCGGTGCCGTGCACATGGAAGAGGAAACGGTGCCGGCCGTCCTCGGGCGAGGTGTCGAAGTTCCCCCGGAACAGCTCCCGTTCGGCACTACGCGCGACCAGCCCGGCCCGCGTCCGCCGCCGCACCCGCTCCTGAAGAGAAACCCGCCCCCGCACCACCCGCACGCCCCTTCCCCCGCGTCACGACGGCTTCATTCTGACGCACCTCGGCCCGATCCGGCAGGGCGGTCACAGCCGGAACCCCTGACTCTGAGTAACCGTATCGATTGACTTCGGAATACGTTCCGAAGTACGGTCGACGTGTGTCCACACCAACGGTCGCCTTCTCCGAACTCTCGAAGAACTCGAAGCGTGTCGCCGAGACCCTGGACCGGGCCCAGCGCGTGCACGTCACGCGCCGGGACGGAGAGGATCTGTACCTCACCACCGCCCGCCATGACCAACAGCGTGAGGAGACGGCGGACATCACCGCCCGGCTCCTCGGCGCCCTCGTCCGCAGCGACGCCGGCGAGCGGGCCGTACTGCGCGCACTCCCCTCGGTCTTCCCCTGGGTGCGCCACCTGTCGACGGAGGAGGTACGGGAGTTCGTGGCGGACCTCGTCGACGCCACGAACGACGCCTCGCACCTGGACGTCCACGGCAACCTGCACCGCCTCGTCGCCGAATGGCGCGCGACGGCCCGCATCCTGGCCGATCCCGACCTGACGGCGAAGCTCACGCGGCGACTGCCGGACGAGGACCACGGCGAGGTGACGGCGCCGTGACTCCGAAACGGGGCGACGATGTCGCGCCGCCGCCGGTGGAAAACGAATGGCGTCTGCGCTTCGCGACGAACGAGGCAGCGAAGGGGTGGGGCGAACTGGGCGCGGAGGCGCCGGGCAACACGCGCCGCTGCTTCGAGGCGCTGCGCCGGGACCCGACGTCCCGGTCGGACCCGGACCGCCGGCACCGCCTGCGCGGCCGGCTCGCCCTGGGGAACCTCGGCGGCCGGGATCATCCCCAGTGGGAGTACGAGGTCACGGCAGGTGGCCGCGTGCACCACCTCGTCGACGAGGCGCGGCGCACCGTGTCTCTCGTGTAGGCGTCGCCTCGGCATCCGAAGGGCACCGAGTAGCCCCCGCGAGCCGGACCGCCGGTTACTTGACCACCTGGACCGTCGTCCCCGCCGTGCCGAAGGTCCAGAGGGCCTTGCCGTCCTGTTTGGCGACGCGGATGCCGCCCGTCTGGGCGCCGGGGTCGGCGGGCGGGGGTGAGGAGCCGTCGACCGCGTTGGAGAAGGCGACGAAGACGCCGGACTTCTGGGCGAAGTACATGATGTGCTCCACCGGGACGCCGTCGCTGCCGGTGGTGGCCTCCGTGCGGGTGCCGATCGCGTAGGCGCCGGGGTCCGGGGCGACCGTGCCGGGCCACACCGGGAAGGAGCGGCGGGCGGCGTCGCTGGCGTCGACCAGCCAGACGCGCTTGAGGCCGAGGGAGTAGACGATGCGGCGGCCGGTGCCGGAGTCGGCCGGCACGGCCGGTGTGCGCGGCTTCTCCGGCGGGGCGGCGGACGGCTTGGGGTCCGCCGTCGCCGTGGCCTTCGGCGGGGTGGCGGCGGCGACAGGCTTGGTGCCCTGGTCCGCCTGGACGGCCAGGACCGCCACCACGGCTATCGCCCCCGTGGTCAGCCCGGTCACCCAGGCCCACGAAGGAAGACGGGCAGACACCGGTACGCACTCCTCAGCCACCGACAGCGGGTCGGATCATCCTACTGCCAGCGGGAGACGCCTCCGGAGTCAGTCGAGGACCGGCAGCAGCTCCGGCAGATGGCCGTCCGAGGCCTGAGCCGCGCGGCGCCGCTCCTCGGGGACCTCGCCGTAGAGGGTGGTGCGCGGCCTCGCCGGGCGGCCGGCCGCCTCCGCGACCGCGATCAGGTCCTTGACCGACTTGTAGGAGCCGTAGGAGGAGCCCGCCATGCGGGAGATGGTCTCCTCCATCAGCGTCCCGCCCAGGTCGTTCGCGCCGGAGCGCAGCATCTGAGCCGCACCCTCCGCGCCCAGTTTGACCCAGCTCGTCTGGATGTTGGGGATCCACGGGTGGAGCAGCAGCCGTGCCATCGCCGTCACCGCGCGGTTGTCGCGGACGGTCGGGCCGGGGCGGGCGATGCCGGCCAGGTAGACGGGGGCGTTGGTGTGCACGAAGGGCAGCGTCACGAACTCGGTGAAGCCGCCCGTCCGCTGCTGGATGCCGGCCAGGGTGCGCAGGTGGCCCAGCCAGTGGCGGGGCTGGTCGACATGGCCGTACATCATCGTGGACGAGGAGCGGATGCCCAGCTCGTGGGCCGTTTCGACGACCTCGATCCAGGTCGCCGCCGGCAGTTTGCCCTTGGTGAGGATCCAGCGGACCTCGTCGTCGAGGATCTCCGCGGCCGTGCCCGGGATGGTGTCCAGGCCGGCCTCCTTCGCCGCCGTGAGCCACTCGCGGATCGACAGCCCGGTGCGGGTCGCGCCGTTCACCACCTCCATCGGGGAGAAGGCGTGGACGTGCATGCCGGGGACGCGTTCCTTCACGGCCCGCGCGATGTCGAAGTAGGCGGTGCCGGGCAGGTCGGGGTGGATGCCGCCCTGCATGCACACCTCCACCGCGCCCACGTCCCACGCCTGCTGGGCGCGGTCCGCGACCTGCTCCAGCGACAGCGTGTACGCGTCGGCGTCGGTGCGGCGCTGCGCGAACGCGCAGAAGCGGCAGCCGGTGTAGCAGACGTTGGTGAAGTTGATGTTGCGGGTGACGATGTACGTCACGTCGTCCCCCACCGCCGACCTGCGCACGTCGTCCGCGACCCGGCACAGCGCGTCCAGCGCCGGACCGTCCGCGTGCAGCAGCGCCAGCGCCTCCGCGTCCGTGAGCTTCGTCGGGTCGTCGGCCGCCGTGCGCAGCGCCTCGCGGACGTCGGTGTCGATGCGCTCGGGGACCATGCCGGGGGCGGCGGCCTCGCGCAGCGCGTCCCAGTCGCCGTACACCTCGTCGAAGTCGGCGCGGCGGTCGCCGGTGCGGCCCTCGGTGTCGATGGCCCGGTGCAGGTCGGTGCGGCCGGTGGCGGTGAACGCCTCGTCCGGCTCCTGCCAGGGCAGCCCCTCGGGCAGCGCGTCCGGGAGGGCGAGCCCGGTCTCCGGGTCGGCGAGCGCGGCGACGTGCGGACGCAGCCGCGGGTCCAGCCAGGGCTCGCCGCGCCGCACGAACTCCGGGTAGACGCAGAGCCGTTCACGCAGTTCGAAGCCGGCCGCGCGGGACTGCTCGGCCAGTTCCTCGATCTGCGGCCAGGGCCGCTCGGGGTTGACGTGGTCGATGGTGAGCGGGGAAACCCCGCCCCAGTCGTCGATGCCGGCCGCGATCAGCCGCCCGTACTCGGCGTCGACCAGGTTCGGCGGGGCCTGGAGGCAGGCGGTGGGGCCGAGGACGAGCCGGGCGACGGCGACCGTGGCGACCAGCTCGTCCAGCTCCGCGTCCGGCATGCCGCGCATCGCGGTGTCCGGCTTGGCGCGGAAGTTCTGGATGATCAGTTCCTGGATGCCGTGGTGGGCGCGGGAGATCTTCCGCAGCGCGAACAGGGACTCCGCGCGCTCCTCGTAGGTCTCGCCGATGCCGATGAGGATGCCGGAGGTGAAGGGCACGGAGGAGCGGCCGGCGTCCTCCAGGACCCGCAGCCGCACGGCCGGTTCCTTGTCGGGGGAGCCGAAGTGAGGGCCGCCGGGCTCGGACCACAGGCGGGTCGCGGTGGTCTCCAGCATCATGCCCATGGACGGCGCGACCGGCTTGAGCCGCTGGAAGTCCGTCCAGGACAGCACGCCCGGGTTGAGGTGCGGGAGGAGGCCGGTCTCCTCCAGGATGCGGATCGAGATGGCGCGGACGTAGGCGATCGTGTCGTCGTAGCCGTGCGCGTCGAGCCACTCGCGCGCCTCGGGCCAGCGGTCCTCGGGCTTGTCGCCGAGGGTGATGAGGGCTTCCTTGCAGCCGAGCGCGGCGCCCTTGCGGGCGATGTCCAGCACCTCGTCCGGCGACATGAACATCCCGTGTCCGGCCCGGCGCAGCTTGCCGGGCACGGTGACGAACGTGCAGTAGTGGCACTTGTCCCGGCACAGCCGCGTCAGCGGAATGAACACGCTCTTGGAGTACGTGATGACGCCGGGCCGCCCCGCAGCCTCCAGGCCCGCGTCGCGGACCCGGGCGGCCGAGGCGGACAGGTCCGTCAGCTGCTCACCGCGGGCCTGGAGCAGCACCGCGGCCTCGGAGACGTCCAGGGAGACGCCGTCGCGGGCGCGCCTGAGCGCGCGGCGCAGGGAGTTCTCGGTCGGGCCGCCGGTTCCGGACGTCGCGGAAGTCGTCATCCTCTGAGCATACGTTCGGCGTGATCAGGACCCCTGACCGTCCACGAACGGCTGGAGCGCGTCCAGCGCCCGCAGCGCCTCCGTCTCCCCGGCCGGCGGCAGCTGCGCCACGACCTCCTCGACGCCCAGCTCCGCGAAGTGCTCCAGCTTGCCCGCGCTGGGACGGACCGCGTACGGGACGACCTGGAGGGCGGCCGGGTCGCGGCCGGCCTCGGCCCAGGCGGTACGCAGGGCGGGCAGCGCCTCGGTCAGGCCGCGCCCGCCGATCGGCAGCCAGCCGTCGGCGTAGGCGCAGATGTCGGCGAACAGCTTCGGTCCGGCCGCCCCGCCGACCAGGGTGCGCGGGCCGCTCACCGGGCCGCGCGGCTTCTGCACCGGCTTGGGGTACGCGACGCTCGCCCGGACGGCGCCGAACTCCCCGTCGTAGGGCGTCGGTTCGTCGGCCCACAGGGCGCGCATCAGGCCGATCCGGTCGCGCACCAGGGCGCGCCGGGTGCGCCACTCCACGCCGTGGTCGGCGGCCTCCTCCACGTTCCAGCCGAAGCCGACGCCCAGGGTGAACCGGCCGCCGGAGAGGTGGTCCAGGGTCGCGATCTGCTTGGCGAGGTCGATCGGGTCGTGCTGCGCGGCGAGCGTGATGCCGGTGCCGAGCCCGAGCCGCTCGGTGACGGCCGCGGCCTGGCCGAGCGCCACGAAGGGGTCGAGGGTGCGGCCGTACTCGCGGGGCAGCTCGCCGCCCGCCGGGTAGGGGGTGGTGCGCTCGACGGGGATGTGGGTGTGCTCGGGCAGGTACAGCCCGGCGAAGCCCCGCTGTTCCAGCTCCCG
The DNA here is from genome assembly GCF_042647945.1 of Streptomyces lusitanus. Classification (NCBI taxonomy): domain Bacteria; kingdom Bacillati; phylum Actinomycetota; class Actinomycetes; order Kitasatosporales; family Streptomycetaceae; genus Streptomyces; species Streptomyces lusitanus. The sequence goes on along the minus strand of NZ_JBHRWL010000018.1, from coordinate 5,839 downwards.
GGCCAGCCGGACCGGGGTGATCGTCTCGTCGGTGAGGAAGATCGTGACGGCGATGCGCATGGGCGGCCTTTCGTACGCGGACGACGCCCCATGCATACCCGCCCGCTCCCCTCCTGTCCATACCGACCGGTCGGCATCACGCCGGCGGCCACCTCGGATCACGCCGACGACCGCCCCGGACACGGCACGAAATCCGTCGATTCCCTTCCCTTCCACGGCAGTTCACTGCTCAATACGAAGGTTGCACCGCACCACCCCTGCATCACCCACCCCTGTCCTCACCGACACCCGGGAGCAGCAGCATGTGCGAGGAGCATCAGGCCGGCATCGGACGGCGCGCCGTCTTCCTGACGGGCGCCGCCGCCGCGCTTACGTTGGGGAGCGTGAGCTTCGCCTCCGCGGCCGAGGGCGGCCACAGCCAGTCCAGGACCGTACGGGGCACCCTGCCCACCGGCTCCCCCGACTTCGTGTACGTGCCGGTCGAAGTGCCGCACGGCGTACGCGAGATCAAGGTCGCCTACACCTACGACCGGCCCCAGGTCCCGGCCGGCACCGCGGGCAACGCCCTCGACATCGGCGTCTTCGACGAGCGCGGCACCGGCCTCGGCGGCGAGGGCTTCCGCGGCTGGTCCGGCGGGGCGCGCACCGAGTTCTTCCTGCGCGCCGACGAGGCCACCCCCGGCTACGTCCCCGGCCCGGTGCGCGCGGGCACCTGGCACATCGCGCTGGGCCCGTACACGGTCGCCCCGCAGGGCCTGGCGTACGAGATCACCGTGACGCTGACGTTCGGCGAGCAGGGCCGCACGCCCCGGCCCGTGTATCCGCCGGAGCGGGCGAAGGGGCGGGGGCGGGCCTGGTACCGGGGCGACTGCCATCTGCACTCCTGGCACTCCGACGGCCGGCGCACGCCCGCGGAGATCGCCGCGCTCGCGCGCGCGGCCGGGCTGGACTTCGTCAACTCCAGCGACCACAACACCTCCTCCGCGCACGCCCACTGGGCCGAGGCGGCCGGTGACGACCTGCTCGTGCTGCTCGGCGAGGAGGTCACCACCCGCAACGGGCACGTGGTGGCGGTCGGCACCGACCCGGGCACCTTCGTCGACTGGCGCTACCGTGCCCGCGACAACCGCTTCGGCCGGTTCGCCCGGCGGATCCGCCGGGCCGGCGGCCTGGTCGTGCCCGCCCATCCGCACGCCACCTGCATCGGCTGCACCTGGAAGTTCGGCTTCGGCGAGGCGGACGCGGTGGAGGTGTGGAACGGCCCCTGGACGCCCGACGACGAGGTGGCGCTGGCCGACTGGGACGGCATGCTGGTCGCGTCCGTGCGGGAGGGCCGCGCCTGGATCCCGGCCATGGGCAGCAGCGACGCGCACCGCGACCCGGACGTGGTGGGCCTGCCGCAGACCGTGGTGCTCGCCGACGACCTGAGCCGCCGCGCGATCCAGGACGGCATCCGCGCGGGCCGCGCCTACGTCGCCGAGTCCGCGGACGTCTCCGTCGCCTTCTCAGTGTCCGGCCCGCGCGGCGAACACGCGGGGATCGGCGAGCGGCTGCGGGTCGCGGACGACTCCCCCGTCACCGTCCGCGCCGAGGTCACCGGCGCCCCCGGCTGCACCGTCCGCCTCGTCACCGACCAGGGCGTGCTGCACACCTCCGCGCCGCTGCCGGCGGGCGGGGACGGGGCCGTGGAGTGGCGGACCACCCCGGCGTACGCCGCGTACGTGCGCGCGGAGGTGCGGCACCCGGCCGCCGCCGGGCCGCTGCCCGGAAGCTTGGCCGCTTTCACCAACCCCGTCTTCCTCGGCCGCCGGTAGGCTCGGCGTCACGATGACTTCTCGCGCCGAACGCCGATACCGCGTCGTCACGGCCCTCCAGCGCCGCGTCGGGAACCCCCTGCTGCGGCGGATGCCGTTCCAGACCCTGCTGGAGACCACCGGCCGTGTGTCGGGCCTGCCCCGCACCACCCCGGTGGGCGGGCGGCGCGTCGGCGACACCTTCTGGCTGGTGTCGGAGTTCGGCGAACGCTCCCAGTACGTCCGCAACATCGCGGCGGACCCCCGGGTGCGGGTGCGCATCCGGGGCCGCTGGCACACCGGCACCGCCCGTCCGCTGCCCGACGACGACCCGGTCGCCCGGCTGCGCGCCCTCCCCCGGTTCAACAGCACCGCCGTGCGGGCGCTCGGGGCCGAACTGCTCACGGTACGGGTGGATCTGGACGGATGAGGTCACACATGTGGGGAGTCCGTGGCGGCCCGTCGATCCCCGTGTGATCGGTGTCTCGCACGGCTGACTCATGCGTCAGGAGAAGGCAAACTGGCGTAGTTGCTCGGAATGCATAGGGGGACTGCATGGACGGTGTGCCGCGAGGACCCGAGCAGCGGGGTCCCGGCTCCTCCCCGGAGCCGGTGGCGCTGCGGTTCGGCGTACTGGGTCCGGTGCGCGCCTGGCGTGGCGAGGCACCGGTCGCCACGGGCAGCCCGCAGCAACGCGCCCTGTTGGCCGCCCTGTTGCTGCGCGAGGGCCGCACCGCCACGGCCGCCGAGCTGATCGACGCCCTGTGGGGCGAGGAACCCCCCTCGCAGGCGCTGGCCGCGGTGCGCACCTACGCGTCCCGGCTGCGGAAGGTGCTGGACCCCGGCGTCCTGGTCAGCGAGTCCGGCGGCTACGCCGTGCGCGGGCTCGGCGAGGGCGCGCTGGACCTCGGGGCCGCGCAGGAGCTGGCGGCGCAGGCCGAGAAGGCCCGCTACACCGGAGACCTGTGCCGCGCCCGCGACCTGCTCAACCAGGCGCTGGCGCTGTGGGACGGCGAGACGCTGGCCGGGGTGCCCGGCCCGTACGCGGAGGCGCAGCGCGTCCGCCTGGAGGAGTGGCGGCTCCAACTCGTCGAGACGCGGCTGGACATGGACCTGGAGCAGGGCTGCCACGCGGAGGCCGTCTCCGAGCTGACCGCGCTGACCGCCGCGCACCCGCTGCGGGAGCGGCTGCGCGAGCTGCTGATGGTGGCGCTGTACCGCAGCGGCCGCCAGGCGGAGGCGCTCGCGGTGTACGCCGACACCCGCCGGCTGCTCGCCGACGAGCTGGGCGTCGACCCGCGCCCGGACCTTAGCGAGCTGCAACAGCGCATCCTCGAGGCCGACCCGGCCCTCGCCGGACCGCCCGCCGCGCCGGCGCAGGCGGAGCCCGCGCCCGTACGCCCGGCGCAACTTCCCGCGTCCGTACCGGACTTCACGGGCCGCGCGGCCTTCGTGCGGGAGCTGGGCGAGGTGCTGGCGTCGGCCACCGGCGAGCACGGCCAGGTGATGGCGGTGTCCGCCCTCGCCGGGATCGGCGGCGTCGGCAAGACCACCCTCGCCGTGCACGTGGCGCACGCCGCCCGCGACGCGTTCCCCGACGGCCAGCTCTACGTCGACCTCCAGGGCGCCGGCGCCAGCGCCGCCGAGCCGGAGACGGTCCTCGGCTCCTTCCTGCGCGCCCTCGGCACCGCCGACACGGCGATCCCCGACTCCCTGGAGGAGCGGGCGGCGCTGTACCGCTCGGTGCTGGACGGCCGCCGGGTGCTGGTGCTGCTGGACAACGCGCGCGACGCGGCGCAGGTACGGCCGCTGCTGCCGGGCACGGCGGGCTGCGCCGCCCTGGTGACGTCCCGGGTACGCATGCTGGACCTGGCCGGGGCGCACCTGGTCGACCTGGACGTGATGTCGCCGGAGGAGGCGCTGGCCCTCTTCACGAAGATCGTCGGCGAGGAGCGGGTGCGCTCCGAGCGGGAGGCCGCCCTGGACGTGGTGGCCGCCTGCGGCTTCCTGCCGCTGGCCATCCGCATCGCCGCCTCCCGGCTGGCCGCCCGCCGCACCTGGACGGTGTCCTTCCTCGCGGCGAAGCTCGCCGACGAGCGCCGCCGCCTCGACGAGCTCCAGGCGGGCGACCTGGCGGTGGCGGCCACCTTCGAGCTGGGCTACGGCGCGCTGGACGCGGCGCAGGCGCGCGCGTTCCGGCTTCTGGGCCTGGCCGACGGCCCCGACATCTCCCTGGCCGCCGCGTCCGCCCTGCTGGACCTGGCCGCGGACGACACGGAGGACCTGCTGGAGTCCCTCGTCGACACGTCCCTGCTGGAGTCGGCGGCCCCCGGCCGCTACCGCTTCCACGATCTCGTACGGCTCTACGCGCGTGCGTGCGCCGAGCGGGACGAGCAGCCGCCCGCCGAGCGGGAGGCCGCCCGGTCGCGGCTGCTGGACCACTACCTGGCGAAGGCGGTGCGGGTGTACGGCATCGAGCGGCCCGGCGACCGGACCGTGGCGCACCTGGAGAAGGGCCGGTTCGCGGGCGAGGAGTTCGGCGGCGCGCAGCAGGCGCTGGACTGGCTGCACAGCGAGGCCGGGCCGCTGCTCGCATGCGTGCGGCAGTCGCTGGACGCGGCCATGGTGCGCCGGGCCGTCGACCTGCTGGTCGCCGCCATCGACCTCGCGGAGTCCGGGGTGAACTCGCGCCAGTACCGCACGACCGCGCAGGCCGCGTGCGAGGCGGCGGCCACCCTCGGGGACGCCCGCGCCGAGGTGCGGGCCCGGGTCACCGTCGCCCAGGTGCTCAGCCAGGCGGGCCGGTTCGAGGCCGCCGAGGAGGAGACGATGCGGGCGGACGCGCTGCTGCGGGAGGCGGACGACCCGTGGGCGAACGGCGCCGCCCCGAACCAGCTCGGCATCATCGCCCTGTGCACCGCGCGGTACGCGGACGCCGAGGGCTACTTCCTGCGCGCGATCGACGCCTTCCGCGCCGACGGCAACCGGCCCGGCGAGGCGAGCGCCGTCTGCAACCTCTCCCGCACCCTCGCCTCCATGGACCGCAGCAGCGAGGCCGTCGAACTCGCCCGGCGGGGCGTCGAGATCTACGACGAGCTGGGCATGTCGATGCGGCTGGCGAACGCCCGGTACGCCTCCGGCATCGTGCTCAGCCAGGCGGGGCGCGCGTCGGAGGCGCTGGCCCAGCTCGACGAGGCGCTGTGCATCTTCGCGCAGAACCGGCAGTCGCTGTGGGAGGGCACGACCCACTACCGCATCGCCGAGGTGCACCTGCGGGCCGGCCGCCCCGCGCGGGCCGCCCGGCACGCGGAGCAGGCCCTGGCGATGGGCTGCATCGGCGGCGACTGGATGCGGGCCAACGCCCTCACCCTGCTCGGCCGGGCGCTGGACACCCTGGACCAGGGCGACCGGGCGCGCGCCTGCTGGCGCGAGGCGCTGACCCTGTACGACGAGACGGGCTCCGCCGAGGCCGTCCAGGTGCGCCGGCTGCTCGCCCCGCTGTCGGCGGCCTGAGGGCGGCTTGAGGGCGGCGCGAGGGCGGCCTGAGGGCCGCCCGCCGGCGGCGTTCATCGAACGTTTATGGCGGGCTGCCACTCTCATGGAACGGATGCGTCGCGTCGGGGGGCAGGCGGATCCGAGGGGCTCATCACTACTCTGAGACCCGCTAGAACGCCCGTTCGGCGGCCATCGGGGGAGTCGCCGAGCGGGCCGTTCAACCGCAACGCCAGTCCGATACATGGGGGTTGTACACATCATGAGCGAAGCCACGAACGAGCCGGAGTTCACCACGCAGGACCAGCACGCGCCGACGCCGCCGAGCACGGACGACCCCGAGGTCACCACGCTCGACCAGCACGCGCCCGCCCCGCCGAGCATCGGCGAGGTCACCACCCTGGACCAGCACGCCCCGGCCCCGCCCGCCCTGGACCGGGACGGCCGGTAGACCTTTTCCCGCACGGGGACCGGCCGCGGCGGCACGGAGGGGGAGCCGCCGCGGCCGAGTTGTGAGAAGAGGGGCCGGTTCCGGTGTCGCCAGACACCGGAAC
>NZ_JBHRWL010000017.1:0-170250 GCF_042647945.1 Streptomyces lusitanus | reverse complement strand
CAGCGTGACGTGCTGAGTCCTGGCGGCCTGCAGGGCTGTGGCGGCGACTGCGTCGGGGTTGCGGACATTGCGTCCCTTGAGCCAGGTGGTGAGGCGGGCTTGGCCGTGCCGCCGTATGGCTGCCGGGGTCTGGTGGCGGGTGAGCAGGATGAGTGCGCCTTTCTGATCGGTGTAGTCGAAGGCCCGCTCCAGAGCGGGGAAGATCCCGGTGAGCATGTCGCGGAGTCGGTTGAGCATGCGGACGCGGTCGGCGATCAGGTCGGTGCGGTGGGCGGTCAGCAGAGCCAGGTCAGCTGCCAGCTGGGCGGGGACTCTGATGGAGGTGAAGTCCCGCCGCAGCCGGGCGGTGTCTGCGATCACGTAGGCGTCGCGGGCGTCGGTCTTGGCTTCACCGCGGTAGGACCCGGACATCCGGTTGACCGTCCGGCCGGGAACGTAGACGGCCTGTTGGCCGTGGGCGGCGAGTAAGGCCAGCAACAACGCGGATGCGGTGCCGGCGATGTCAACGGCCCAGTGCACCTGGTCGCAGAGGGCGAAGATCTCGCCGAGGGCGGTCAGGATCTCGCTCTCGTCGTTGGGGACCTTCTTGCTCCAGATCGTTGCTCCGGTTTCGTCGACCGCGGCGAGCCAGTGATGGGCTTTACCGGCGTCGATCCCGACCCAGAGGCGGGTCAGCTGCTCGGCCATGTGCGTCTCCTCGGTTAAGGCAGCATGCCGTTCGGCCCGAGGAACACCCGCCGTCAGCTCCGTAAACAGCGATCAGTGCGCAGATCTCAATCAGCGGCCAGGCGTCCCGAAGAGCGGGGCGGCCACTCCACCGGAGCCACCGAAGGCAAGCGACTTCAGAGCCACACCCCCACTCTTCCGGACCGCCAAACAACTTACGGAGCGACTTTGGGCCGGAGCTGCTCTAGCGCGAGTGATCATGGCCCCGTAACCTTCCGGCGCGTCGGGCAGTCTGTGGACCTGCCCGTTAAAGCACGACGTTGGGGCCATGATCTTCGAGGCCCGTGCCAAAGTGGCTGCCTGGAGCCGTGGAGTCGACCGCCCCAGCCACGGCGTACCTCTTCTCTGGCATCAGGCGCCTGATCGCCAGGAGCGCGGCGCGGGCGTCGGCCGGGCTGGAGCGGGGCGGAGACAGGAGCGCAGGCCCGGCCGGGGGCCGGGCCGCGCGCGGGGAGCGGAGCGAGCCGCCTTGAACTAGTACAGAGACTTTGAATCACACTCACGCTGGCGGCTGTTGATGCCGCTCTTGCGCCTGGTCGCTATCGGCTCGTGGTGTAGAAACCTGGGTATGGGGAGTGAACGGCGCGAGCGGATGAGGGTGTTTGGGGCACGTCTTCGGGCTCTGCGTGCGGAGGCTGGTCTGACGGGTGCTGCTCTGGCTCAGCGGGCCGGCGTTGGTCAGCCGACGGTCTCCAAGGTGGAAACCGGGCGCATGGTCCCCAGCGCCGATGTGCTGGACCGGCTGTGCCGAGCACTCAACCTCGATGAGTCGGCGGCCGGGGAAGTCCATGACCTGCTCGTCGCCGTTGAGTCTGCGATCGCCACCGACTCCCAGCCGGCGGGGCTGCCCGTTGGGCTCGTCGTTGATGACGCGGTCCGCGGTGCTCGGTCGGTTCGGTCCTTCCAGTGCGTCGTTCTGCCTGCCCTGCTCCAGAGCGCCGAGTACGCCCGCCACGTCTTCGAGAGTGTGCCGGACTCGACCCCTGAGGCGGTTGGTCGGGCTGTCGCTGCCCGTGTGGAGCGGCAGAGTGTGTTGTACGAGCCTGGGCGCGAGTCGGTGTTCGTGCTGACGGAAGCCGTGCTGCGAACCTGGCCGGGCACGCCGGCGCTGATGCTCGCCCAGTTGGACCGGTTGTTCGCCGTCGAGAGCCTGAGTACCGTCCGGCTCGGCGTCATCCCGTGGCGCTGCCCGGTGCCGCTTCTGCCTCGTCACGGTTTCACGCTGTGCGACGAGCAGGCTGTCGTGATCGAGGCGTTCACTGGTGAGCGGGTGTCGGTCGACTCCGCCGAGGTGGCTGCGTACGAGGAGACCTTCGACCGCTTCCAAGAAGCAGCCGTCTTCGGGGACGAGGCGCGTGAGCTGTTGTTGCGGGTGATGAAGGAGTTCCGTGAGCTGGGAGACACGGTCACCCCTTAGAGGAATAATTCCTCTACATGCCTAGCGTGCTGCCTTCCCGCGGGCATAACCTGCCGTCGCGCTGTCTAGTCCCCTAGACGCAGACAAGGAGCTTGCCATGCGTACCAAGTGGTGCCGCGCTTTCCCCGGTTTGGCCGAGCAAGTGGTCCAGGCCCGTCACTTCGTCGCTGCCTTAGTCGCCGAGAAGGGACCGGTCGATGACGCCACCCTGGTCGTCAGCGAATTGGCCACCAATGCCGTGCGGCACTCGCTGAGTGGGGCGGAAGGCGGCTGGTTCCTCGTGGTCGTCGGCTTCGGTGACGGCTTCGTCCGTATCGAGGTGGTCGACCAGGGCGGCGAACGGGTCCCGCACCTGTGCGATGTGACCAGCCAAGAAGAGGGCGGGCGCGGGCTGCTGCTGATCGCGGCCTGCGCGAAGGACTGGGGTGTGAAGAACTGGCCCGACGGGCGTTCCGTGTGGGCGGAGCTGGCCTGGGAGGGTGCGTGATCGCGCACCGTCCGCTGATAGGCGGCCGTTGCTGTGCCGGCGGTGACGGGTGACTCCTCGGGGTGTGCCTCGGCGGCGGTCGCGTTTCTTCGTCGTTGAAAGTCGTACGGGACGGCGCCTCCCGCCCATTCCGTCTAGGGCCCTAGACTCCTGGGTACTTCTGGGAGGTGTGGTCATGTCGGACGAGTTGCAGCGGATCATGGCGATCGATGATCCGTACCTGCTCCTGCGCGAGGTCACCACGAGGTTGGCCGCTGCGCAGCAGGAGGTTACCGAACTTGCCCGGCTCCGCCGCCGCGTGGTTCAGGACCTCCACGCGCAAGGAATGTCCTACGCGCAGATCGCCGAGAAGGCCGGCCTGAGCCGCGGTCGCATCCATCAGATCCGGCACACCGGCCCGGCTCCCGAGGGGGCCTTCCTCGGGACGGGCTCCGTCACGGTGGTGACGCCACTCCGGTGGGACGACACGAAGAAGCGCTCGGTTGTTGCCATGGCCGACATGAACTCCGGCAAGCGGCTGGAGGAGCTGGCGAAGTCGTACGGGCTGGACGTCAGCTCCGGCCACGTGCAGGTGAGTGGCGAGGTCGACCTCAACCGTGACGGCCTGGTTGTCGTCTGTGGGCCGGGCATGTCTCAGGCCATGCGCGACCTGTACGCCCAGGACCCGGTACTCGCCTGGGAACACTCGGAGGGTGAGCCCTGGGCGCTGGTGGACCGGCGTACTGGCACGGTGTACCACGCAGGGGCGGACCTTGAACCGAGCCGCCCGCACGATGTCGGATACCTGGGCCGACTGCCCCGCCCGGACGGCAACGGCTCGGTGCTCGCCATCGCCGGCATCCACACGGCAGGCTCCCTCGGCGTCGTCCACCTGCTCACCTCAGACCTCAGCACGCTATGGGGACAGGTGGGGGAGCGGCACTTCTCCACACTGGTGAGTGTCGAGTACGACCCCGAGACCGAAGAACCGCAATCCGTCGAACTCCTCTGCCCCCTCTACCTGCACGGCGAGGAGGTGACGGCGTGAACGTCGTCCTCGGCACGCTGTCCGCCGAACCAGACCAGCAGAACGAGGACTTCGCGGCCGCCGCTCCCGGTGCGGCCGTCCTCCTCGACGGTGCCGGCGTCGCCGGGGCCGAGACCGGATGCGTGCACGGTATCGCGTGGTTCTCCTCGACGCTGGGCGGACTGCTGCTGGGCAACATCGCTGGAGATCCCGTCCGGCCGCTCGCCGACTGTCTCGCCGACGCGCTCCGCGGCGTTCGATCCCTGCACGAGGACACGTGCGATCTGACCTACCGGGCCAGCCCGACCAGCACGGTCGTCGCGGTCCGCGTCGGCGGGGGAGCGCTGGAGTACCTCGTCCTCGGTGACTCGACCCTCCTCCTCGCCGGTCAGGACGGGAAGACGACCGCTGTCACCGACGACCGTCTGGACCAGGTCGGAAAGCAACTCCGCGCGCCGGTCGACCGACTACCCACCGGCACGCCCGAGCACGCTGCCGCCCTGGCCCAGTACCGCGACGACCTGACGGGACTCCGTAACCGGCCGGGCGGCTTCTGGATCGCCGGCCCCGAACCCCGGGCAGCCGAGCACGCCCTCACCGGAACGGTGCCGCTGGAGTCGCTGGCGTCCGTGACCTTGCTGAGCGACGGCGCGACACGCCTCGTAGACCGGTTCGGCCTCGCCGACTGGACGGACGTGCTGGACGTGCTCGCGTCCGCCAGCCCGGACGAACTCATCCGCCGTGTACGGGAAGCGGAGAACAGCGATCCCGACGGGCAGCGATGGCCTCGCGGAAAGGCGAGGGACGACGCCACGGTTCTCCACTGGGTGCCCTCGTCGTAGCCGCACACCCAACCATAGAATCGAACGTGTGAGCGACCAACCGTCCCGACTGGAGCTGCTGCGCTTCGCGCGCCGTGTGGTCGTGCAGCAGGCGACGGCTGCCGTGCGGCAGCTCGACGGTTGGATCGCGGACGAGGAGCGGCGCGAGGCTGAGCGGCGTCGAGGTGAGGAGATGCGGCCGCCGCCTTCGGACTGGCTGCTCCAGTACGGGCTCAACCGGAAGAACGTGGATGCCGTCCATGCCGGGGACTGCTGGGCAGCGGCGAAGTCGGGCCGGTGTCGTCCCGCGTCCCGCGAGCAGGTGGTTGAAGCTCTGCGGCATGGCGTGCCAGCGTGCGTGCACTGCCGCCCGGATACAGCGCTGGGCCTGCTCGACAACCCGTGACGGTGGTGGTCGAGGAGCGTGCGAAGGGCTCCCGAATGGCGTCGCTGGCCGCTGCGAGATCGGGTGGTCCCATCGACGCTCGCGCGACACGCTCGTATACCCCCCTAGACAGTTGACGGGGCGTCGGTTTACGGTGGTCGTCAACCCCCCTGGACGGTTGGGGTGGTCGCCTCCCTGTGCTGTCTAGGGGGGTATTCAACGGCTCGGCGTCCACGAGGGCGCCCGAATCACGTGAGGTTCAAAATGCGTGTCATCCCCGTGGACACCTCGTCCGCCACTCTGCTGGTCACCAAGCTCCCCGAGGTCAAGGTGAGGGACCGGCAGACCGGCGAGGTGGCCGTGGACCCGGTCACCAACGACCGGCTCATGGTCATGGAGTTGGTGTTCATTGCCCAGGGCGGCTCGGACATGATCAAGGTCACCGTGCCCGAGAAGGGCATCGGCGAGGGACTGGTCATGGGCGCGCCGGTGTTCCTGTCCGGTCTGATCGCGCGGCCCTGGGAGAGCGAGTTCGGCGGCCGTACTCGGCACGGCATCGCCTACCGGGCGGATGCAGTCATGGTCGGTACCCCGGCCGCGGTGCAGGGCTGAGCGCCATGACCGATGCCCTGTGGGTTCTGCTGTTAGCGCTGCTGGTGGCGGCTGCGCTGGTCGCTGTGCGTCGTCGGCTGCCGGTCCTGTTCTGGTGGTTGGTCGGGTATCCGGCTGTGACGCTGCGGGTGCTCGCCACGTATCGGGCCACAATGGACGCCTGCGGGCTGACGGTGCCCGCCTCGGCCGTGCGCCGTGCAACAGCCCGGATGCTGGGGCGGCAGGCCGCTCCCGTGCCGCCTCGTCGGTCGCTGCCACTGCCGACCGGGTCCGGACTTGTGATGCGGCTACGTATGGCGGCCGGCCAGGCACCCGAAGACTTCAACGCGTCCGCCGACCGGCTACGGCATGCCTGGGGTGCGCACGCCGTGCACGTCCGGCCCACCAAGCCGGGACGGCTGGAACTCCGGTTGGTCGGCTGGGACGTCCTCACCGACGTCCGGCCCCCTCGTCGGTGGCTGCGGACCGAACCGCTGACCCTGCCCCTGGCGCTGCGCGAGGACGGGCACTGGCACGTGCGGGACTTCCGCACCGTGCCGCACGAACTCATCCTCGGCGCAACACAGTCGGGCAAGTCCGTGTACCTGCGCAACCTGCTCTGCGGGCTGGCTCGGCAGCCCGTCGCACTCGTCGGCATCGACTGCAAGTGGGGCGTCGAACTGGCGCCCTTCGCGGCCCGGTTGTCGGCGCTCGCCGACACACCGGACCGCGCGAACGACCTCCTTGACGTCCTGGTGGACGAGATGGAGGCACGCTTCCGCCTCATCGGCATGAGGGGCGGGGCCGGTCCGGATGCCGTGCTCACCTCGGACGTCTGGGGCCTGCCGGAGAAGACGCGGCCGGTGCCGGTCGTGGTCGTCGTCGACGAGGTCGCCGAACTCTTCCTCGCCGCGAGCAAGGACGACGAGAAGCGGCGAGACGCCATGGTCACCAAGCTGATCCGCCTCGCCCAGCTCGGGCGCGCGGCCGGCATCTATCTAGAGGTGTGCGGGCAGCGCTTCGGCGCCGAACTCGGCAAGGGCGCCACCATGCTCCGCGCCCAGCTCACCGGTCGGGTCTGCCATCGCGTCAACGACGAGACGTCCGCCAACATGGCGCTCGGCGACATCGCACCGGAAGCGGCGCTGGCGGCCACCAGGATCCCGGCCGAACGACCCGGAGTCGCGGTGGTCGGTGACTCCTCCGGCGGCTGGTCCCGGGTCCGCTCCCCACACCTCACCCTCGAAGACGCGGCGGCCGTCTGCCGCGACACTTCGGGCCTCATTTCGGAACTTCCCCGCCTGGAGGCCTTCCGACCTGTCGTGGCGCAGCCTTCCGCTGTTCCCGCCGCGCAGCCCTCCGCGCGCCCGGTGACCGGGTAGCCGCACTTCCCCTCCAACGGTCGGCGTGACCGCCTCACGCCAAGTCCCTACCCCTGCCATGCCCGAACCGAAGGAGCCCGAGCCGATGCGTGCCCACCTGGTCCGCGTGGACGCCGTGATCGTGCAGGCCGTCATCGCCGGTGCCCTGTCCTTCTCCCACCTGCACGACGTCGCCGCGGCGGCCGGACAGGACGGCTGGAAGGCGTGGGCCTACCCCGTGAGTGTCGACCTGCTCCTGGTCGCCGCCTGGCGTCGGATGCGCCAGTCGCAGCGAGTGGGCCAGGCGGCCGGCGGTCCGCGTCTGTGGTTCCTCGTAGCCCTGGCCGCGTCCCTGGGTGCCAACGTCGCCACGGCCGGCCTCCTCGACTTGGACGACGTACCCGCCTGGCTCCGCGTGACGGTCGCGGGCTGGCCGGCTGTCGCCTTCTTCGGCGGCACGCTGCTGGCCCACGCTCCGCACACCCTGGAAGGGCCCGCCGCCTCTCCCGCGACGGACGGCGCTACGGCTCCTGACGGCGGTTCGTCCGACGTGGAGGGGCCCGATCACAAGGTTCCGTACAGCGCCGATCCCGAACCGACTCCCGAGCCTGCTGCTGCACCGGCCACCGCTCCCGCCCCGGCGCCTGCTCCAGCCGTCGCCCTGCCGCCCGCCCTCGTCGACCGCGTCCGGGCCTTGGCCGAGGAACACCGTTCGGCCACCGGCCGGCCCGCCGACCCCGATGCCGTACGTACTCAGCTCGGCCTGCCCCCGTCCATGACCGTATCCGTCGCCGCACACCTCTGAGAGGAGCCCCACCGTGAACCGCCGTTTCCGCAACCTCCGACGCATCGGCCCCGTCAACGTCGCCTCCTACGTCGAACGCGGCCGGAACCGCCACCTGGCCGCCTGCACCGCTCCCCGCTGCGACTTCTCCGCCGAGTACGACAGCCGTGCCGCCGCCGAACTCGCCGCCCGTACCCACCGCTGCCCGGCCTGACAGGAGACCACCGACATGGACGTTCCGCTCTGGCTCGCCCTGCTCGTCGTCGGCGTCCTTGGCGTCAAGCTCATCCGTCCGCCCTGGTGGCTCATCGCCGTACTGCTCCTCGGCGGCTACCTCCTCGCCGACAGCCTGCTCGCCCCCGTCATCGACCCCGCCCTCAAGTGACCCGCGAAGGGAGACCGCTCATGTTCCGACCGAAGGTCCCGACCATGCCGCAGCCCACCGGCCTGACCACCCCGCCCGCGGTCGTCGAACCGACCACCATCACGCCGGACACCCCGGCCCCGCCGCCGGCACCCGCTACCCCGGCCCCGGCCCGTCCGGCCGTCCAGCTCACGCCGGGCACCGTGCTCGCCCTGGTCGGCGGCGGCACCGCCGTGGTCCTGGTCGTCGGCGCCGTGTTGGTCTCCATGCTCCTCGCCGTCGCCCTCACCGCCGCATCCGTGGCCGTGTGTGCCCTCACCGTCCGCTCCGTCATCGCCCGCCGCTGACACCACTGCCCCGACCTCCCCGGTCTTTTCGCACTGTCTAGCCCCTCGACAAACTCAACCGCACGCCCACGTAAGGAGGACACCGCACATGACTCCTGCGGCTCCGACCGCAGCCTTCCGCCAGCTGGCAGCACTTGCCCGCCACGGCGACCTCAGCACCTACGCCCACCAAATCCAGCGCCTCGGCGGCTGTGAGCAGCCCATCCGAATGGAGGGCCACCGGCTCGACATCCACGCCACCACCGGGGAGATCGTCCGGGAATTCGCCGACCGCGACCTCCCGGCCGGACAACTCCTCATCCGCTGCAACAACCGCCGCGCCACCCGCTGCGCATCCTGCGCCGAGGTGTACCGCAAAGACACCTTCCACCTCGTCACGGCCGGCCTGAGCGGCGGCAAAGGCATCGGCCCGGCCGTGGCCCAACACCCGCGCGTCTTCGCCACCTTCACCGCACCGTCCTTCGGCCCCGTGCACAACCGCCCTGGCGGTGGAAGGTGCCGCTGCGGACGCCTTCACCCGGACGACGACCCCGCCCTCGGCACACCCCTGGACCCGGACCGATACGACTACCGCGCGGCCGTTCTGTGGAACGCCCATGCGGGGATGCTCTGGGGCCGCTTCACCACCTACCTGCGCCAGCACCTCGCCTCCCGCGCGGGCCTGAGTCGTTCGGCGCTGCGGCACTGCCTCAAGGTCTCCTACGCCAAGGTCGCCGAGTACCAGCGGCGCGGTGCCGTCCACTTCCACGCCGTCATTCGCCTCGACGGCCCGGACGGTGCCGAGGACACCCCGCCAGCCTGGGCCACGGCCGAACTCCTTACCGATGCGATCCGCTGGGCGGCCAGGGAGGCCGAGGCACCCGGTCCGGTCCTCGACGGCCACGCGTACGCCTTCCGCTTCGGCGACCAGCTTGACATCCGCCCCATCCGCTCAGCCGACTTCGACGGCACTTCGGAACTGTCCAGCCGCGCCGTGGCCGCCTACATCGCCAAGTACGCCACCAAGGGAGCCGAAACCGCCGGCACCCTCGACCGGCCCATCCGCAACCCGATCACCGACCTGATCGGCTCCGGCGTCACCGACCACGCCCGGCGCATGATCCTCACCTGCTGGCATCTCGGGGCGCTCCCCGAACTGGAAGACCTCCGCCTGCGCAAATGGGCCCACATGCTCGGTTTCCGCGGCCACTTCTCCACCAAGTCCCGCGCCTACTCCGTCACCCTCGGCGCTCTCCGCCAGGCACGCGCCGACCACAACGAAGCTTTGGCCCGCGAACGCGCGACCGAAGCCGGTCACCCCCTGCCCGACCCGGACACCGTGCTCGTCCTCTCGCACTGGCGCTTCGCCGGCACCGGTCTCACGGATGCAGAAGCCCTTTTCACTTCCTCGCACCCCGCTTCTCACAACGCAGAAGGAGAACCCGACCGTGCGCGATGACGAACTGCTCACCGTCGCTGAGGTGATGGCCCGTCTCAGGCTCGGCCGGTCCACCGTGTACGACCTGATCCGCACACGACGGCTTCCCTCGGTCACCATCGGCCGATGCCGGCGTATCCCGGCCTCCGCCCTGGGCGACTTCATCGCGGAACAGATGGAGCGTGCGGCCTGATGACCAAGCGTCGGAGCCGCGGGGATGGCGGCCTGCACTGGGACGAGAAGCGGCAACGGTGGATCGCCACGGCGAACCTCGGCTTCGATCCGAGCGGCAAGCGGATCGTCAAGCGGGGGAGTGGCAAGACCAAGACGGAGGCGAAGAACAAGCTCAAGGAGGTGTTGCGGGACCACGAGGACGGTCTTGCGATCGCGCCCACCAACTACACGGTCGAGGACGCGGTGACGGACTGGCTCACTTACGGCCTGGCCGGTCTCGACCCGCGCACCGTCGAGACGACGACGCTGCTGAGCCAGAAGCACGTCATCCCGTCACTCGGCGCACGCAAGCTCCGCGACCTGAGCGCGGAGGACGTCGACCGCTGGCTGGCTGCCAAGGCGAAGACGCTCAGTACGCGCACGCTCCAGGCGATCCACTCGTGCCTGAACCGTGCTGTCAAGCGGGCCATGGCTCGGGACAAGGTGAAGCGGAACGTCGTCGAGCTGTGCTCGGTGCCCCAGGGGCAAGCGGGGCGCCCTTCTAAGGCGCTCACCTACGCCCAAGCCGAAGCCGTGCTCAAGGGCGCCGAGGGGACCTCGATGTACGCGTACATCGTCGTCGCCCTGCTGACCGGTGCCCGTACCGAGGAACTGCGGGCGCTCACCTGGGACCACGTCTTCCTCAAAGGCAAGCCGGACGCGGACCCGCCGCAGCCTCCGCACATCGCGGTCTGGCGCTCGGTCCGGCGGGGCGGGGACACCAAGACCCGGAAGTCCCGGCGCACGCTCGCGCTGCCGACGCGCTGCGTCGAAGCCCTCTGGCAGCAGTTCGAGAATCAGGGCTGGGATCGGCTCGCCGCCGGCGACAAGTGGGAGGAACACGGGCTCGTCTTCTCCTCGGCCGTGGGCAAGCCGCTGGACGCGGCCAATGTGCGTCGTGCCTTCCGGCAAGCGCTCAAGGGCATCGACGGGATCAACCCCGACGAGTGGACGCCCCGGGAACTCCGGCACAGCTTCGTGTCCCTGCTGTCCGACCGCGGCGTCCCGCTGGAAGTGATCTCACGCCTCGTGGGGCACTCGGGGACGGCCGTGACCGAGGAGGTCTACCGGAAGCAGATCCGGCCCGTGATCCAGACCGGTGCCGTGGTCATGGACGGGATCTTCGGCGCTGATCCGCAGCGCCCGTAGGCACGCGGGAAGCGGTAGTCACGCAGATAGACACGCACCCGAAAACAGGTGAGGCACCTACTCACATCAGTAGGTGCCTCACCTGCTGTTACGGCTGTCGGGGTGGCGGGATTTGAACCCACGACCTCTTCGTCCCGAACGAAGCGCGCTGCCAAGCTGCGCCACACCCCGGTGTCGCTGCTGTCGCGGCGACGACGTTTACTTTAGCCCACTGGTGGCTAGAGACGAAATCTGGTTTTGGGGCGGGTGTGGTCCAGGGCCACCAGCAGGACCGCCACGGCGTAGATCGCCAGGCCGACGAGCAGCGCGTTGGCGAGCACGCTCCGGTAGCCGTGCCGGGCGACGTCGAGGAACGGGTAGAGGTAGCGGGCGGCGGTGGAGCCGGGAAGCAGTTCGCCGCGGGTGAGGGTGAAGGCCAGGTACGCCAGCGGATACAGGAGCCACGTCGTCGCCTGGCGCAGGTGCATGCGGGCCGGCGGGGTCAGGACCAGCCAGTCCAGCAGCGCGGCGACCGGCAGCACCGTGTGCAGCAGGTGGCCCGCGACCGGCTCGAGCCATGCCGCGCCTCCGCCGGAACCCGCCGTCATGGCATAGGCCGGCGCGGCGTCCGCGAGGGCGATGTGGTGGACCAGGGACGCGACGACCACGTACAGGAGCGCCGCCCCGGTCACGGCGCCCGGCAGGGGATGGCGGGCCGTCCACGCCCGGCGCGCCGAGGCCAGCGTCACCAGGGCCAGCAGCACCGTGCTCTGGATCACGAAGTAGCTCAGGACCCGGGTGGGGCTGCCGAGGAGGATCTCGATCAGTACGGCCGCCGTCGCCAGCACCGCCAGGGCCAGCCGGTACGCCGCGGTCAGCGGGCGGCGCACCGGCGGGACGACGGCTCGGGCGGGGACGACGGAGGGAAGCACCTGCGGAGCCGTCCGCGGGAGGGCGGGGATGTCCGGGAGGTCCCTGGGTATCGGCGCGGTCATGCCCCCAGCGTGGGCCGGGGGCGGTGGCGCGGCGACGTGGCGTGGGCCGGTCGGGTTACCCCACCGGTCGGCCGCTCAGCGGATCAAGCTCGAACTCAGCGCCTCAGCGCCGCCTCAGCGGCTCAGCGCCAGCGACTCAGCGGCTCAGCGCCAGCGACTCAGCGGCTCAGCGGCTCACCAGCGTCAGCAGCGTCGCCTCCGGCGGGCACGCGAAGCGCACCGGCGTGTAGCGGCTGGTGCCGCAGCCTGCCGAAACGTGCAGGTACGACCTGTGGCCCTCCGCCGTGTGCGTGGACAGGCCCTTCACCCGGTCCGTGTCCAGGTCGCAGTTGGTGACCAGGGCGCCGTAGAACGGGATGCACAGCTGCCCGCCGTGCGTGTGCCCGGCGAGGATCAGCGGGTAGCCGTCGGCCGCGAACGCGTCCAGCACGCGCAGGTACGGCGCGTGCACGACGCCCATCGAGAAGTCCGCCCCGGTCGACGGGCCGCCCGCCACCTCCGCGTACCGGTCCCGCTTGATGTGCGGGTCGTCCAGTCCCGTCAGCTCGATCGACGTGCCCTCGATCTTCAGGGTGCCCCGCGTGTTGGTCAGGTTGAGCCAGCCCGCCGAGTCGAAGCCGTCCCGCAGGTCCTCCCACGGGTTGTGGACGGCGTCGACGACCGGCGGGTTGCCGTTCAGGCCGTGGCGGCCCTGCACCTTCTCGACCAGGTAGCGGGCGGGGTTGCGCAGCCGGGGGCCGTAGTAGTCGTTGGAGCCGAAGACGTACGCGCCGGGGAACTCCATCAGCGGGCCGAGCGCGTCCAGGACCTCGGGGACGCCCTCGGGGTCGGACAGGTTGTCGCCCGTGTTGATCACGAAGTCGGGACGCAGTCCGGCCAGGGAGCGCAGCCAGCGCTGCTTCTTGCGCTGGCCGCCGACCATGTGGATGTCGGACACCTGCAGCACGCGCAGGGGGCGCATCCCGGAGGGGAGGACGGGGACGGTCACCCGTCGGAGGCGGAAGGAGCGGGCCTCGAAGCCCGCGGCGTACAGCAGTCCGGCGGCGCCGGCCGCCGTGATTCCCAGGGGGATTCCGTATCGCGCGCGCATACGCCCATCGTGTCAGACCCTGACGGTCCCTCCGCACACCCCACGGGCACTCAGGGGCAACGACGGCCCCGCAAATCAGCAGGCGCCGCCTCCCCCGCACCTGCGACAATCAAGTCATGACCACGCTCAAGTCGAAGCTGCAGGATGACCTCAACGCCGCGATCAAGGAGCGCGACGAGCTCCGCTCCTCGACGCTCCGGCTGACGCTCGCCGCGATCACCAAGGAGGAGGTCGCGGGCAAGGAGAAGCGCGAGCTCTCCGACGACGAGGTGCAGAAGGTGATCGCCCGCGAGGCCAAGAAGCGCCGTGAGGCCGCGGACGCCTTCGCGCAGGGCGGCCGCCCCGAGCAGGCCGAGCGGGAGAAGGCGGAGGGCGAGGTGCTCGCCGGCTACCTGCCCAAGCAGCTGTCCGACGACGAGCTGAACGCGATCGTCGCCCAGGCGGTCGAGGAGGCCCGCGCCGCCGGCGCCGAGGGGCCGCGCGCCATGGGCGCCGTCATGAAGATCGTGAACCCGAAGGTGGCCGGCCAGGCGGAGGGCGGCCGGGTGGCCGCCGCCGTGAAGAAGCTGCTCGCGGGCTGACCCAGCTTCACCAGAACGAGAACGGGGTGCGGCCCCCTCCCTGCCCAGGGAGGGGGCCGCACCCCTAGTCGCGTGGACTGTCAGGTGACCGGCGTCAGTCGCGTCCGCCCGGTCCGTTCCCCGGCCCCTGGATGAAGCCCTCGGGGATGGAGAACTCCGGGTCGGGTTCGCCGCCGTTGCCGCCGTCACCGCCCCCGTCGCCGTTGCCGCCGTTGCCGTTGCCGCCGTTGATCAGGCCGCCGATGAAGCCGCCGTCGCCGTTGCCGTCGTCGTCGCGGTCACGGTCGCGGTCGTCGGGCTTCTTCGGCTTCGGGTCCGGGATGTGCACCGGGACGAAGGACTCCGCCTCCTTGCCCTCGAGGGCGCCGGTCATGGCGTCCTTCCAGATCGGGCCCGGGGTGTCGGCGCCGTAGACGAGCTCGTGGTAGACGCCGCCGATGGTGATGTTCTGCATCTTGACCTGCTGGGTGGCGCTGCCGACCCAGACGGCGCCCGACAGGTTCGGCGTGTAGCCGACGAACCAGGCGTTGCGCCGCTCGTCGGTCGTACCGGTCTTGCCCGCGTTGTCACGGTCGCCGAGGCCGGCCTGCTGGCCGGTGCCGGAGTCGACCACGCCCTTGAGCAGGGCGTTGATGGTGTCGGCCGTGTTCTCCGACATCGCCCGCGAGCAGGAGGACTTCGGGACCTCGAGGCTCTCGTTCTTGTTGCCCACCCGCTGCGTGACCGACTCGATCGCGACGGGCGTGCAGTACATGCCGCGGTTGGCGAAGGCGGCGTACGCGGAGGCCATGGTCAGCGGCGAGACGGACTCCGTGCCGAGCGCGATCGACGGGACCTGGGGCATCTTCTTGCCGCTGCCCTGCCGTACGTGCAGCTTCTCGGCCATCTCGGCGACCGGGCAGAGACCGATGTCCGCGACCATCTCGATGAAGTAGGTGTTGACCGAGAGGGCCATCGCCTCCTTCAGCTGGTACGGGCCCTTCTCCGACTCGTTCTCGTTCGGGATCTTGGTGCCGTCGTCGTTCGTGTAGGGCTTGCCGCACGTCTGGATGGGGCTCGGGACCGTCAGCTCGTACGGGGACGGGTACTCCTGCGTCGGCGGGCGGCCCGCCTCCAGGGCGGCGGCGGCCACGAACGGCTTGAACGTCGATCCCGTCGGGAAGCCGGCGCTCGTCCCCATCTCGTAGTTCACCGAGTAGTTGATCTCGGTCTCGTGCTCCTTGGCGTTGGAGCCGTACGGCTTCGACTGGCCCATCCCCACGATCTTGCCGGTGCCCGGCTCGACCAGGGTGGCCGCGGCCGCGACCTCGTCGCTCTTGTTGACGTGGTCCTTCAGCGACTGCTGGACGGACTCCTGGGCCTTCGGGTCGAGCGTGGTGCGGATGGTGAGGCCGCCCTGGTTCCACAGCTTCGCCCGGGTCTGCTTGTCCTTGCCGAAGACCGGGTCGTTGAGGAACACGTTCCGGACGTAGGCGCAGAAGAAGCCGGCGCCCTTGACCGCCGTCGTGCAGCCGTTCTGCGGCTTGCTGACCTTGAGGCCGAGCGGGGAGCGCATCGCCTCGGCGGCCTGCTCGGGCGAGATGTCGCCGACCTCGGCCATCCGCTTCAGGACGACGTTGCGCCGCTTCTTCGCCTCCGCCTCGTCGTTCACCGGGTCGTAGCGGCTCGGTGACTGGACGATGCCGGCGAGGAGGGCCGACTCCTGGAGGTTGAGGTCCTTGGCGGGCTTGGAGAAGTAGCGCTGGGACGCGGCCTCGACGCCGTAGGCCTGCTGGCCGAAGAACGTGATGTTCAGGTAGTTCTCGAGGATCTTCTTCTTGCCCAGCTCCTCCTCGACCTGGATCGCGTACTTCAGCTCCTGGATCTTGCGGCCGATGGTCTGCTGGGTGGCCTGCGCGACCTTCGTCGGGTCGTCGCCCGCCTCCTCGACGAAGACGTTCTTCACGTACTGCTGGGTGAGCGTCGAGGCGCCTTCGGAGACCTCGCCGCTGCGGGCGTTCTTGTTGAGCGCGCGCAGGACGCCCTTCAGGTCGATCGCCCCGTGCTCGTAGAAGCGCGAGTCCTCGATGGCGACGATCGCCTTCTGCATGTACGGCGAGATGTCCTTGAGGTCGACCACCGTGCGGTCGCGCGAGTAGACGGTGGCGATGAGGCCGCCGTCGGCGTCGAGGATGGTGGTGCGCTGGCTCAGCGGCGGCGTCTTCAGGTTGGCCGGGAGCTCGTCGAAGCTCTCCACCGACCCCTTGGCCGCCAGGCCCAGCGCGCCCACGGCGGGCAGTGCGATACCGGCCATGACGGCACCGGCCAGGACACTGACACCGAGGAACTTGGCGGCCTGCTGCGTGGGAGACAGACCACCGCCCGAGCGCTTCTTTGGCATGGGAGCAGCCTACGTTCTCATTCGCCGGACAAGCGTATATGCCTTGGCCTAAGCTGCACTCAACTGTCACAGCAGTGAGGCCACGTATCAATACGTCCGGCGACCCCGAATCGTTCCGGATCCTCTCGACTTTCTTCGTGCAAGTTCGGTCGAGGAACGTGGAGACCGTGTCCGGATCGCCTCGTGTGTCACACGATGCCCGTTGTGACGTAACTGAACTGACCCGAAATGCCCGATTCGTTACGCATGTCGCCCCCTCACTCCCCCGGGTGATCTGCCGCTTACCCATAGTCCGTTCGGACCATTCAAGATTGGGCCCGCTGGGGGTGTTGCGCTGTGCCCACCTTCCGTAACGTCCTCAACTGGCGGCGGTGAATATGCCGCTGCCGCCGTGGGGGAGCCTCGATTCGGGAGAGGACGGCGCCGGTATGGGCTGGGTTACCGACTGGAGTGCGCAGGCTGCCTGCCGCACTACCGATCCGGATGAACTGTTCGTTCAAGGAGCAGCGCAGAACAGGGCCAAGGCGGTGTGCACCGGCTGCCCGGTGCGCACGGAGTGCCTGGCCGACGCGCTGGACAACCGCGTCGAATTCGGCGTGTGGGGAGGCATGACGGAGCGTGAGCGCCGTGCGCTGCTGCGCCGGCGGCCGACCGTGACCTCCTGGCGCCGGCTGCTGGAGACCGCGCGCTCGGAGTACGAGCGGGGCACGGGCGTCGTGCCGCTCAACGACGACCAGGTCTACGAGGACTACGCCGCGGTGAGCTGAGAGCGGGAGGCTCCCGGTGAGGGTGCTCGGGGGATCGTCCTCGGCGCGCCCGGTCCTGTTGGGTCCGTGACCGGGTCTGCGTGGGGCGTCTTCGGTGGTGGCGCGCAGGCGGAGAGGCCTGGGGTGCCCTGTTGGGCGCCGTTGTGCCCCGTCGTGCGCGGGGACGTCTTTGTGAGCTGGGCGTGCGCGGGTGCTTGAGGGTCGGCCATGGTGGTGCGTTGCGCCCTGTGACGCCTGAGGCGCGCGCCGGCGCGTGGGGCGTACGCGTGGTCACCGACCGGTGTGCGGAGAGCGCGCCCAATGCCGGCCCGCGCTGCTCCGAGCCGCTCGAATACAAGCCCGCGCGCGAGTCGTCACCGCCCGGAAAGGGACGCCGGGCGCGCCCCTCAGGGCGTGTCCGACAACTCCGTGCGCCCGGCGGCCAGCCGTTCGCCGATGTCGCGCAGGCCCGCGAGGTCGTGGACGTCGCCGGGCAGGGCGGCCACCTCGGTCATCGCCACCTCGGGGTGGAGTGCCGTGAAACGGTCACGCGTCCGCCGCTCGCGCGCGAGCAGCTGCATCCGCTCCGCGTGCAGCCTCAGCAGGCCGGCGGTGAGACGCTCCACGGAGCGCTCGGCATCCGTGTCGCCTTCCGCGTCCGCCGCGTCCACCGTGGTCGGGTCGTCTTCGGGAGCCGCGTCGGTGACGTCCTCGGTGGCGGGGGAGCCTCCGTCGGTGACGTTACGCGCGGATGGTTCTGAACTGCCGTACGTGTCGGGAGAGTTACGAAGTCCAGCTTTCCCGTCCGGCTGATCCACAATGCGGGAGTCCTCAAGATTTTCCGCGGCGGCCAGCGCCCGCTCCGCCGACAGCCGGCCGGCCCCGCTGCCGTGCACCCGGTTCAGCACCAGGCCCGCGAGCGGCATGTCCTCCGCGGCCAGCCGCTCCACGAAGTACGCCGCCTCCCGCAGCGCGTCCCGCTCCGGGGCCGCGACCACCAGGAACGCCGTACCCGGCGCCTGGAGCAGCTTGTACGTGGCGTCCGCGCGCGTACGGAACCCGCCGAACATGGAGTCCATCGCCGCCACGAACGTCTGCACGTCCCGCAGCAGCTGACCGCCGAGCACCTTGCCGAGCGCGCCGGTCATCATCGACATCCCGACGTTCAGGAACTTCATCCCCGCACGGCCGCCCACCTTGGCCGGCGCCAGCAGCACCCGGATCAGCTTGCCGTCGAGGAAGGAGCCGAGCCGCTTGGGCGCGTCCAGGAAGTCCAGCGCGGAACGCGACGGCGGGGTGTCGACCACGATCAGGTCCCACTCGTCCCGCGACCGCAGCTGCCCCAGCTTCTCCATCGCCATGTACTCCTGCGTGCCGGCGAAGCCCGCGGAGAGCGACTGGTAGAAGGGGTTGCCCAGAATCGCGGCGGCCCGCTCGGGGTCCGCGTGCGCCTCGACGATCTCGTCGAACGTGCGCTTCATGTCGAGCATCATCGCGTGCAGTTCGCCGCCCGCGGAGTCGTCGATGCCCTTGACCCGGCGGGGGGTGTTGTCGAGGGAGTCGATGCCCATGGACTGGGCGAGCCGGCGCGCCGGGTCGATGGTGAGGACCACCACCTTGCGGCCCCGCTCCGCCGCCCGCAGGCCCAGCGCCGCGGCCGTGGTCGTCTTGCCGACGCCGCCCGAGCCGCAGCACACCACGATCCGGGTGTCCGGATTCTCGATCAGCGGGTCGATCTCCAGCGCGCGGGCGGGCGACAGGTGCTCACGGACCGGGTCCTGGTCCTGCGCCGGTTCCGGACGACGGCTCATGACATCCCCTGCTTCCGGTGGGTCCGACTCGTGACGGGGGCGATGCGGTGGCGCGGGTGACGGTCCGAGGAACGGGTGTGGCCGCTCATGACACGCCCTGTCCGCGCAGCTTCCGCGCCAGCGCGTACAGCCCGGCCAGATCCATCCCCTCGGCGAGCAGGGGGAGTTCGTGCAGCGGCACGCCCAGCTCCGCCAGTACCGCACGCTGCTCGGTCTCCAGCGCGTACCGCTCGGCGTACTCCTCCGCCTGCGCGAGCAGCGGCTCCACCAGCCGCTCCGCGTGCCCGCCGCGCCGCGCGCCGCCGAGCCCGGCCGAGGACAGCGACCGCGCGACGGCGGAACGGGGGATGTCCCCGACGAGCTCCAGGTCGCCGGCGTCCAGCACCTGGGGGCGCACCATGTTCACGATGACGCGCCCCACCGGCAGCCGGGCCGCGCGCAGCTCCGCGATGCCGTCCGCGGTCTCCTGGACCGGCATCTCCTCCAGCAGGGTCACCAGGTGCACGGCCGTCTCCGGCGACTTCAGCACGCGCATGACGGCCTGCGCCTGATTGTGTATCGGGCCGATCTTGGCGAGCCCGGCCACCTCGTCGTTGACGTTGAGGAAACGGGTGATGCGGCCGGTCGGCGGGGCGTCCATCACGACGTAGTCGTAGACGAACCGGCCGCCGCGGTCCTTGCGCCGCACCGCCTCGCACGCCTTGCCGGTGAGCAGGACGTCACGGACGCCGGGGGCGATGGTGGTGGCGAAGTCGATCGCGCCGAGCTTGCGCAGCGCCCGGCCGGCGCTGCCGAGCTTGTAGAACATCTGGAGATAGTCCAGAAGGGCCAGTTCGGGGTCGATGGCGAGCGCGTACACCTCCCCGCCCCCGGGAGCGACGGCGATCTTCCGCTCCTCGTACGGCAGCGCCTGCGTCTCGAAGAGCTGCGCGATGCCCTGCCGGCCCTCGACCTCGACGAGAAGCGTCCGCTTCCCCTCCTCGGCCAGGGCCAGCGCCAGAGCGGCGGCCACCGTGGTCTTGCCGGTTCCGCCCTTGCCACTCACGACCTGGAGCCTGCTCACGTCTTCGAGCCTAAATGGTCACCGCGCGTGGCGGCGGCTCCGGGTGACGTTCCCGCCTCCGTGTGCCGTCCCGGGCGGGCGCGACGGCGACGCGGGCGGCGGGCGCGGCAGCGGCTAGAGTCGGCCGCATGACCAAGTGGGAATACGCGACTGTGCCGCTTCTCGTCCACGCGACGAAGCAGATTCTGGACACCTGGGGCGAGGACGGCTGGGAGCTCGTCCAGGTCGTGCCCGGGCCGAACAACCCCGAGCAGCTGGTGGCCTACCTGAAGCGCGAGAAGCAGGCATGAGCGGCGTCGTCGAGTCCAGGCTGGCCGAGCTGGGCCTGAGCCTGCCCGAGGTCGTCCCGCCGCTCGCCTCGTACCAGCCGGCGGTCGTCTCCGGCCGGTACGTGTTCACCTCCGGCCAGCTGCCGATGGTGGACGGCAAGCTGCCGGTGACCGGCAAGGTCGGCGCGGAGGTCACCGCCGAGGAGGCCAAGGAGCTGGCCCGCACCTGCGCGCTGAACGCGCTCGCCGCGGTCAAGTCCGTCGTCGGCGACCTGGACCGGGTCGCGCGCGTCGTGAAGGTCGTCGGCTTCGTCGCCTCCGCCGCGGACTTCACCGGGCAGCCGGGCGTCGTCAACGGCGCGAGTGAACTTCTGGGCGAGGTGCTCGGCGACAAGGGCGTGCACGCCCGCAGCGCGGTCGGCGTCGCGGTCCTGCCGCTGGACGCGCCGGTCGAGGTCGAGATGCAGGTGGAACTCACGGAGGCGTAGCCCTCCGGGCGCCCTCCGCTGACCTAGGGGAGTTCCCCGTTCCCCGTACGCCGCCCCGGCCGGCCCCACGCCCGCCGGGGCGCGGCGCGTCCGGCCGCCGAGTCTCGGCGGCCGGGGGTACGGGGTTGAGGGACGGCCCGGGGCCTTTCATGGGGGTGTCCGTCGCGAGGCGGGGGTACAGCGGCCCTCCGACAGCCTCCGGGTCGCAGCGCCCGCACGCGACCTTCGCTGGCCAGGGCCGTGGCCCGTCGGCGGCGCCGGAACACCGACACGCCGGCGGCGGCCCGCACCCGGCACGGGACGGACGACCGGCAACCCTTCCTTCCGGCCGCTGTCGAGCCGC
This sequence comes from Streptomyces lusitanus, assembly GCF_042647945.1. Lineage (NCBI taxonomy): Bacteria > Bacillati > Actinomycetota > Actinomycetes > Kitasatosporales > Streptomycetaceae > Streptomyces > Streptomyces lusitanus. The sequence continues at coordinate 149,437 of NZ_JBHRWL010000017.1, read as the reverse complement.
CCGACCCCAAGAGATGCCCCGGTCCGCCGACGATCTCGGCGACCTCCCGCCTCGCCCCGGCCGTCGGCCTTCCGCCCTCGGGGCCTCCGCCGCACCGGCCGCCGCCCCCTCCCGTCCGCCCCGAGGGGCACTCGAACATCCGGGCGTCTCGGGATAGCCTCCGGCCATGGCGAATGCGCAGGCTGGCGGGCAGTGGTACCCGCCGGAGTGGCCCGGGCGGATCAGAGCGCTGGCGAGCGGTGACCTCACCCCCGTCACGCCGAAGCGCGCCGCCACCGTCATGCTCCTCAAGGACACCGGCCCCGGCGCCGGACCCGCCGTGCACATGCTGCGCCGCCGTACGTCCATGGCGTTCGCGGGCGGCGCGTACGCCTACCCCGGCGGCGGCGTCGACCCGCGTGACGACGACCGGCACGTCCGCTGGGCCGGGCCCTCGCTCGACTGGTGGGCCGGCCGGCTCGGCGTGGACCGCGCCGGCGCCCAGGCGATCGTCTGCGCGGCCGTGCGGGAAACCTACGAGGAGGCCGGCGTGCTGCTCGCCGGGCCAGCCCCGGACGCCGTGGTCGGCGACACCACCGGCGCGGACTGGGAGGCGGACCGCGCCGCCCTCGTCGCGCGCGAGCTGTCCTTCGCGGAGTTCCTCGACCGGCGCGGCCTGGTATTGCGCTCCGACCTGCTGGGCGCCTGGACCCGCTGGATCACCCCCGAGTTCGAGCCGCGCCGCTACGACACCTGGTTCTTCGTCGCCGCCCTCCCCGAGGGCCAGCGCACCCGCAACGCCTCCACGGAGGCCGACCGCACCGTGTGGATCACCGCGCGCGAGGCGGCCGACGGGTACGACCGGGGCGAGCTGCTGATGATGCCCCCGACCATCGCGACCCTGCGCCAGCTCACCGCGTACGGCACGGCCGCGGAGGCGCTCGACGCGGCGCCCGCGCGGGACCTCACGCCGGTGCTGGCCTCCGCGCGCCTGGTGGACGGCGAGATCGTCCTCTCCTGGCCCGGGCACGACGAGTTCACCAAGCACATCCCGACCGGGGGAGCCCCCTCATGACGGACGCCACCGCCCTCCCCGGCCAGCCGCGCGGCGGGGTCCTGTCCGGTCCCGCGACCGCGCGGGCCGTCAACGTGCTCGCCCCGAACGCCTCGGCGATGACCCTGGACGGCACGAACACCTGGATCCTGTCCGAGCCGGACTCCGACCTCGCCGTCGTCGTCGACCCGGGCCCGCTGGACGACGGGCATCTGCGGCATGTCGTCGGCACCGCCGAGCAGGCCGGCAAGCGGGTCGCCCTCACCCTGCTGACGCACGGTCACCCCGACCACGCCGAGGGCGCCGCCCGGTTCGCCGAGCTGACCGGCACGAAGGTGCGCGCCCTGGACCCGGCGCTGCGGCTCGGCGACGAGGGGCTGACCGCCGGGGACGTCGTCACCGTGGGCGGTCTGGAGCTGCGGGTCGTCCCGGCCCCGGGGCACACGGCGGACTCCCTGTGCTTCCATCTGCCGGCGGACCGGGCGGTCCTCACCGGCGACACCGTGCTGGGGCGCGGCACGACCGTCGTCGCCCACCCCGACGGCCGCCTCGGCGACTACCTCGACACCCTGCGCCGGCTCAGGTCCCTCACCGTCGACGACGGCGTCCACACGGTCCTGCCGGGACACGGGCCGGTGCTCGACGACGCCCAGGGCGCCGTCGAGTACTACCTCGCGCACCGCGCCCACCGGCTCGCCCAGGTGGAGACCGCCGTCGAGAACGGCCACCGCACGCCCTCCGAGGTCGTCGCCCACGTCTACGCCGACGTCGACCGCTCCCTGTGGCCGGCCGCGGAACTCTCCGTACGGGCGCAGCTGGAGTACCTGAAGGAGCACGGGATCCTTTAGATCCCTCACGGCACGGCACGGCACGACACGACACGGCACGACACGACACGACACGGCACGGCACGGCCGCGCCCCCACGGCCGGGGGCCGTAGGGGCGCGGAAGGTTTGTGGGAACGCGTCAGCGGGAGCGCTTGGCGAGCCGCTCCACGTCCAGCAGGATCACCGCACGTGCCTCCAGCCGCAGCCAGCCGCGCTGGGCGAAGTCCGCCAGGGCCTTGTTGACCGTCTCGCGGGACGCGCCGACCAGCTGGGCCAGCTCCTCCTGCGTGAGGTCGTGCACCACGTGGATGCCCTCCTCCGACTGCACGCCGAAGCGGCGGGAGAGGTCCAGCAGGGCGCGCGCGACACGGCCCGGGACGTCGGAGAAGACCAGGTCGGACATGGCGTCGTTGGTCTTGCGCAGCCGGCGGGCGACGGCGCGCAGCAGCGCCGTGGCCACCTCGGGGCGGGCGCTCAGCCAAGGGGTCAGGTCGCCGTGGCCCAGGCCCAGCAGCTTCACCTCGGTGAGCGCCGTGGCGGTCGCGGTGCGCGGACCCGGGTCGAAGAGGGACAGCTCACCGATCAGCTCGCCGGGGCCGACCACGGCCAGCATGTTCTCGCGGCCGTCGGGGGAGGTGCGGTGCAGCTTCACCTTGCCCTCGGTGACCACGTACAGGCGGTCGCCCGGGTCGCCCTCGTGGAACAGTGAGTCGCCCCGTGCCAGGGTCACCTCACTCATGGAGGCGCGAAGCTCCGCGGCCTGCTCGTCATCGAGCGCCGCGAAAAGCGGGTTCCGCCGCAGAACGTCGTCCACGAGTTCTCTCCTCTTCGACCTGCTCAGGGGATCTTGGTTCCCCTGCGTGCCAGGGGACCGTGGTTCCCATTTTGCCGGACCGTGCAAACAGTGTGATCTGTCACAAGGATGCCGCACAGGTCGGCCCGGGTATGCGGCAGGGGTCCAATTGGACGCCGATCCTCTGGGGCCGGGGCGGATGTCCGTACCGGGTCGTAGGCTGGCCGGGTGTCCAAATCGCCGGTGAGAGCACAGGCCGAGGGGGCTGCGCGGGTGAGTGCAGAACGCGATTCCGCTGTGGGCGAACAGGGCTCCGATGGCGGTAGGAAGACGGCGAAAGCCGCGAAGACGGCTGCCGCCGGGGCGCCTGCCGCGGCCAGGGAGGCCGCCTCCGCTTCCGGGAAGAGGGCTGCCCCGGCGAGCAAGGCCGCCACGGGGAAGAAAGCCGCCCCGGCGAGGAAGGGCGCCTCCGCCCCGGCGAAGAAGGCCGCCCCTTCCAAGAAGGCGCCCGCCGCCCAGAAGGCCGCCGCCAAGAAGCCCGCCCCCCTCAAGAAGGCCCCCGCCCCCAAGAAGCAGCTCGTCGCCCCCAAGAAGGCGACCGCCTCCGTCCCGGCCGCCCCGGCGAAGACGGTGGCCGCGCATCCGCGGGGCGAGTCCCGTACCGCGCTGGTGCGCCGGGCGCGCCGGATCAACCGCGAGCTCGCCGAGGTGTACCCGTACGCCCACCCCGAGCTGGACTTCGACAACCCCTTCCAACTCGTCGTCGCCACCGTGCTGTCGGCCCAGACCACCGACCTGCGCGTCAACCAGACGACCCCCGCGCTGTTCGCGAAGTACCCCGCCCCCGAGGACCTGGCGGCCGCCAGCCCGGAAGAGGTGGAGGAGATCCTCCGCCCCACCGGCTTCTTCCGCGCCAAGACCAAGTCGGTCATCGGGCTGTCGAAGGCGCTGGTGGAGCAGTTCGGCGGGGAGGTGCCGGGGCGGCTGGAGGACCTGGTCAAGCTGCCCGGCGTCGGCCGCAAGACCGCGTTCGTCGTGCTCGGCAACGCCTTCGGGCGCCCCGGCATCACCGTCGACACCCACTTCCAGCGCCTGGTGCGCCGCTGGAAGTGGACCGACGAGACCGACCCGGACAAGATCGAGGCGGCGGTCGGCGCGCTGTTCCCGAAGAGCGACTGGACCGACCTGTCCCACCACGTCATCTGGCACGGCCGCCGCATCTGCCACGCCCGCAAGCCCGCCTGCGGCGCCTGCCCGATCGCCCCGCTCTGCCCGGCCTACGGCGAGGGCGAGACGGACCCGGAGAAGGCGAAGAAGCTGCTGAAGTACGAGAAGGCCGGCCAACCGGGCCAGCGGCTGAAGCCGCCGCAGGCGTATCTGGACGCCGGCGGCAGGGCGGCCCCGCCTCTGGGGGCCGGATGAGGGCAGGCGGGGCGCCCCTGCGCGCCGCGGAACGATCTCGGGACCGCCGCGCGTTGGACCCGTGGGACGGGGCCGGACGACGGGGGTGGGCATGACGCGGGCGAGCGGGACGCAAGGGGGTCCGGTGTCCCTGAGCAGGGACGGGCTGCCCCAGTGGCTGGACCCGGTGGTCCGCGCCGCCGAGACGGTCCGGCCCACGCAGCTCAGCCGCTTCCTGCCGCCGCGGGACGGCTCGGGACGGCAGTCGGCCGTCCTCATTCTCTTCGGCGAGGGCGAGCGCGGGCCCGAGCTGCTGCTCATGGAGCGGGCCAGTTCGCTGCGCTCGCACGCCGGGCAGCCGTCCTTCCCGGGCGGCGCCCTCGACCCCGGGGACGGCGACCCGCAGGGCGACGGTCCGCTGCGCGCGGCGCTGCGCGAGGCCGAGGAGGAGACCGGACTCGACCCGTCCGGTGTGCAGCTCTTCGGCGTGCTGCCGGCGCTCTACATCCCCGTCAGCGAGTTCGTCGTCACGCCGGTGCTCGGCTGGTGGCGTGCGCCCAGCCCGGTCGGCGTCGTCGACCCGAACGAGACGGCGCGGGTGTTCACCGTGCCCGTGGCCGACCTCACCCACCCGGACAACCGTGCCACCGCGATCCACCCCAGCGGCTTCCGCGGACCCGCGTTCACGGTCGAGTCGGCCCTCGTGTGGGGGTTCACCGCGGGGGTCATCGACCGGTTGCTGCACTTCGCGGGCTGGGAGCGCCCCTGGGATCGGGAGAAGCAGGTCCCGCTGGACTGGCGGGCGTGACAGGGTGGGCGCCGTGCTGCGTAGGACGAGGCGAGGCTTGAATCGGTGAACGTGCTGGACATCCTGCTGCTGGTGGCAGCCGTGTGGTTCGCCGTGGTCGGCTTCCGACAGGGCTTCGTCGTCGGCATCCTGTCGGTGATCGGCTTCCTCGGCGGCGGTCTGGTCGCCGTCTACACACTGCCCGTCATCTGGGACGCGCTCACCGACGACTCCGAGGTGGGCACCACCGCGGCCGTCGTGGCGGTGGTGGTCGTCATAGTGTGCGCCTCGGTCGGCCAGGCCCTGACCACCCATCTGGGCAACAAGCTGCGCCGCTACATCACCTGGTCCCCGGCCCGGGCGCTGGACGCCACCGGCGGCGCCCTCGTCAACGTCGTCGCGATGCTGCTGGTCGCCTGGCTGATCGGCTCCGCCCTCGCCGGGACGACGCTGCCGACGCTCGGCAAGGAGGTGCGCGGCTCCAAGGTGCTGCTCGGCGTGTCCCGGGCGCTGCCGGACCAGGCCGACATCTGGTTCGCCGACTTCTCCTCCGTCCTCGCGCAGAACGGCTTCCCGCAGGTCTTCAGCCCGTTCGCCAACGAGCCCATCACGGACGTCCGTCCGCCGGACCCGGCGCTCGCGGGCAGCCCCGTCGCCGCCCGCGCGCAGCGCTCCATCGTCAAGGTGACGGGCACGGCGACGAGCTGCGGCAAGGTCCTGGAGGGCACCGGCTTCGTCTTCGACGACCGGCGCGTCATGACCAACGCCCATGTGGTGGGCGGCGTCGACGAGCCCGTCGTGCAGATAGGCGGCGAGGGCCGCCGGTACGACGCCACGGTCGTCCTCTACGACTGGAAGCGCGACATCGCCGTGCTCGACGTGCCCGACCTGGACGCGCCCGTGCTGCGGTTCGCCACGGAGGACGCGAGCAGCGGGGACAGCGCGATCGTCGCCGGCTTCCCGGAGAACGGCGCGTACGACGTCCGCGCGGCGCGGCTGCGCGGGCGCATCACGGCCAACGGCCCCGACATCTACCACCGGGGCACGGTGCGCCGCGACGTGTACTCGCTGTTCGCGACGGTCCGTCAGGGCAACTCCGGCGGTCCGCTCCTCACCCCGAAGGGCGAGGTCTACGGCGTCATCTTCGCGAAGTCGCTGGACGACGCCGAGACGGGATACGCGCTCACCGTGGACGAGATCCGCGAGGACATCGCCCGGGGCCGCAGCGCCGCCCAGGAGGTCGACAGCGACAAGTGCGCGCTGTGAGCGGGAACCGGACCGGATGCCGACGGCTCGTCAGGAACGGCCGGACGTCAGGAACGCCGGATGTCTCGCGGGGTCGCCAGGGACGGCCGGATGTCTCGCGGGGTCGCCAGGGACGGCCGGATGTCGCGGGCCCCTCAGGGACGCCCGGGCGGACCGTCAGCCGCGTGGGTGACGCAGCCGGACCGACACCCAGCGCGCGCGGCGGCGGAGAATGCGCGGGATGCCGACCCTGAGATCCGTAGCTGCCATCTGTGGTGCACCGCCTCGCTGGTGGGAGCCCACACCGCTCGCCGAGCGGCGATTGCGGCTTGCGTCACTGTAGTCGTGCGTCCAGCCCATACCCGGACGTGTGCCCCTGCCCCAAGGTCGATAACCGCCTGAGGGGCCGCCAATTGGCCTATGCGCCAGGCAATTGGCGTTCGCAGGACAAGCGTTCACGCCTTACCGGTCCGGCTCGGGATCCTTCAGCCAGTTGATCAGCTCGGTCGAGAAGGTGACCGGGTCCTCCTCGTGCGGGAAGTGCCCCAGTCCGTCGAACAGCCGCCAGCGGTACGGCGCTTCGACGTACTGCCCCGATCCCGCGGCGCTGCGCGTGCGCACCACCGGGTCCAGCGAGCCGTGCAGATGCAGCGTCGGCACCCGCACCGGGCGCTTCATCCTGCGGTTGAACTGGATGCCGTCCGGGCGCGCCAGCGACCGCACCATCCACCGGTACGGCTCGATCGAGCAGTGCGCCGTGGACGGGATGCACATGGCGCGCCGGTAGGTCTCCAGGGTCTTCTCGTCGGGCGGCTGCGGCCCGGACCACTCCGTGATGAGCCGCGCCACCATCGCCCCGTCGTCCGCGGTCAGCTGCCGTTCCGGGATCCAGGGCCGCTGGAAACCCCAGATGTGCGACTGGGCGGCCGTCTGCCGGGCGTCGGCGAGCATCGAGGAGCGCCAGCGCCTCGGGTGCGGCATCGAGGACACCGCGAGCCGCCGTACGAGCTTGGGGCGCATCGCCGCGGCCGTCCAGGCGAGGTAACCGCCCAGGTCGTGGCCGACCAACGCGGCGTCCGGCTCGCCCAGGGAGCGGACGACGCCGGTGATGTCGAGGGCGAGGTTGGCCGGGTCGTAGCCGCGCGGGGTGCGGTCGCTGCCGCCGACGCCCCGCAGGTCCATGGCGACGGCCCGGAACCCGGCGTCGGCGAGCGCGGTCAGCTGGTGCCGCCAGGTCCACCAGAACTGCGGGAAGCCGTGCAGCAGCAGCACCAGCGGGCCGTCGCCCAGCTCCGCGATGTGGAAGCGGGCGCCGTTGGCGGCGACGTCACGGTGGACGAGTCCGGGGGCGTCCGGGAGGTCCAGGCGTACGACCGAGGGAGGCTGCGCCGGAGGAGTGGCGGGGTCCGTCATGAGGACGAGCGTGCCACAGCCTCGACGGCCTCGGGGCCACGGTGCTCGGGAAGGGCCGGACGCGGATGCGGCTTGGCCTTCTGCAGGACGCCGGCCGTCTCCTTCACCGAGGCGGCGACCTTCTGCGGGCCGCGGCCCTTCTTGGCCTTCTTGGCGAAGGTGATGCCGATCAGCGCGAGGACGCCGGCGACGAGGCAGTTCGCCGCGAACGACAGCAGGAAGCACACCGCCATGTTCCAGCCGCTCCAGGTGCGGATGCCGTAGGCGAGCGCGAAGTTCAGCATCGGCAGGGAGAACAGCAGCAGCACGCCCGCCGCCATGAACGCGCCGCCGCTCGTCGCGCCCCGCTTCACGTCCTGCCTGAGCTGCGCCTTCGCCAGCGCGATCTCGTCGTGCACCAGCGCCGACATCTCCGCCGTCGCCGTGGCGAACAGCTGGCCGATGCTGCGTTCGGCGCCGACCGGGCTGCCGTCGGGTGCGCTCATCGCGGTCTCCCTCTTCTCCGTACGCCTCGCGTACGTCCGTCGTGCCTGCGCGGGACGATCCCGTCTTTTGTACCGTCTCGTCAGATCATGCCGGACCGTCGTGCCGATCGCCTGCCCCGCCCGGCACTTGTGCAAGCGCGTCTCGTGCGGCGGCCTTCTCGCGGGCGAGCCGCCGGTGCTCGGCGGCCTTCTTCTCGAGGATGCGGGCCATGCGCAGGTGGTACTCCGGGTCGTCCTGCTCGTAGACGTCCGGGACGCCGTCCTGGTCCTCGTCCCGCTCCTCCTCGTCGGCCAGCCTGCGGTACCGGGCGTTCCTGATCTTCAGCAGCACGGTCGCCAGGGCGGTCGCGATCAGCGAGCCGGCCAGGACGGCCGCCTTCACGCTGTCCGTCAACGCCGCGTCGTCCTCGAACGCCAGCTCCCCGATGAGCAGCGACACGGTGAAGCCGATGCCGGCGAGCGTGGCCACCGCGAACACGTCCGCCCACTCCAGGTCGTCGCTGAGCGAGGCGCGCGTGAAACGGGACGTCAGCCAGGTGCCGCCGAAGACGCCGAGCGTCTTGCCGGCCACCAGACCGAGGACGACGCCGAGCGTCTCGGGCTGCGTGAACACCTTCGCGAGCGCGTCACCGGAGACCGCGACACCGGCGCTGAACAGCGCGAACAGCGGGACCGCGAGACCCGCCGACAGGGGCCGGACGCGGTGCTCGATGCGCTCGCCCAGGGAGTGCTCCTCGCCCTCCTCCCGGTGGCAGCGCAGCATCAGACCCATCGCGACGCCCGCGATGGTGGCGTGGATGCCGCTGTTGTACATCAGCCCCCAGATCACCACGGCCAGCGGCACGTACACGTACCAGCCGCGCACCCGCCTGCGCAGCAGCAGCCAGAAGACCACCAGGCCCGCGACCGCGCCGCCGAGCGCCGCGAAGTTCAGTCCGTCGGTGAAGAACAGCGCGATGATCAGGATCGCGAACAGGTCGTCCACGACCGCGAGGGTGAGCAGGAAGGCGCGCAGCGCGCTGGGCAGCGACGTGCCGATGACGGCGAGCACGGCCAGCGCGAACGCGATGTCCGTGGCCGTGGGCACGGCCCAGCCGGCGAGGGAACCGCCGCCCGCTCCGCTGGTGAGCGTGTAGACGACGGCGGGGGCGATCATGCCGCACAGCGCGGCGGCGACGGGGAGCGCGGCCGCCTTGGGGTCGCGCAGGTCACCGGCGACCAGTTCCCGCTTGAGTTCGATGCCGGCGACGAAGAAGAAGACGGCGAGCAGGCCGTCGGCCGCCCAGTGCGCCACGGACAGGTTCAGCCCGAGCGACGCGGGGCCGATGTGCCAGTGGCTGACGCTCTCGTAGCTGTCGTGCAGCGCGGGTATGTTCGCCCACACCAGGGCGGCGACGGCGGCGAGCAGCAGCAGGACGCCCCCGACGGTCTCGGTGCGCAGCGCGTTCGCGACGAAGTTCCGCTCGGGCAGCGAGAGCCGGCCGAAGGCCTTGCGGGGGGCGGGGGCGGTCACGGGCGTTTCCTCCGGTGGTCGGGCAGCACGAATCGTGTGCCGACCAGACTTCCCGGCGCGCCATGAGACAGCTTGTTGGTGTCGAGGGTAGCCAACGTGCGTACGGGGCGCACCAGCGGCATCGACGGGGGCCGCGCGGACCGCCGCGGACCGCTGCGGATCGCTGCGCGGGGCGGTCGTCGGGCGGGGCGGTCGTCGGGCGGACGAGATGGGACGCCCCGCGGCGAGGCGGGGTGCGCGGCGGGTCCGGCGGGCGAGGCGGGGCCCCCGGGGACGGGAACCGCCCGTGTCCCCACGAGCGGGGGCACGGGCGGCGACGCACCCGGCCGGGCGGGCGGAATCGGACTGGGGCTCGTCCGATCCCGCCCGCGTGCGGCCAGGCGCCCGGTCAGTCCTCGCTCGGCGCCGCCGGCAGCTTCGCCTGGATGAGGTCCATGACCGTGGAGTCCGTCAGCGTGGTGACGTCCCCGAGCTGGCGGTTCTCCGCGACGTCCCGCAGGAGACGGCGCATGATCTTGCCGGAGCGGGTCTTCGGCAGCTCGGCCACCGGCAGGATTCGCTTCGGCTTGGCGATCGGGCCCAGCGTGGTGCCCACGTGGTTGCGCAGCTCGCCGACGAGGTCCTCGCTCTCGGCCGCCGTGCCCCGCAGGATGACGAAGGCGACGATCGCCTGGCCGGTGGTCTCGTCCGCCGCGCCCACCACGGCCGCCTCGGCGACCGACGGGTGGGAGACCAGCGCGGACTCGACCTCCGTGGTGGAGATGTTGTGGCCGGACACCAGCATCACGTCGTCCACCCGGCCGAGCAGCCAGATGTCGCCGTCGTCGTCCTTCTTCGCGCCGTCACCGGCGAAGTACTTGCCCTCGAAGCGCGACCAGTAGGTGTCGAGGAACCGCTGGTCGTCGCCCCAGATGGTGCGCAGCATCGACGGCCACGGCTCGGTCAGCACCAGGTAGCCGCCGCCTCCGTTGCCCACCTCGTTCGCCTCGTCGTCCACGACCGTGGCGGAGATGCCCGGCAGCGGGGTCTGGGCGGAGCCCGGCTTGGCGGAGGTCACGCCCGGCAGCGGGGAGATCATGATGCCGCCGGTCTCGGTCTGCCACCAGGTGTCGACGACCGGGGTGCGGTCCGCGCCGATGTTCTTGCGGTACCAGATCCACGCCTCGGGGTTGATCGGCTCGCCGACGGAACCGAGCACGCGCAGCGACGACAGGTCGAACTTGGCGGGGATGTCGTCGCCCCACTTCATGAACGTCCGGATCGCGGTGGGCGCCGTGTAGAGGATCGTCACGCCGTACTTCTGCACGATCTCCCAGAAGCGGCCCTGGTGGGGCGTGTCCGGCGTGCCCTCGTACATGACCTGGGTGGCGCCGTTGGCCAGCGGCCCGTAGACGATGTACGAGTGCCCGGTGACCCAGCCGACGTCGGCCGTGCACCAGTACACGTCCGTCTCCGGCTTGAGGTCGAACACCGCCCAGTGCGTGTACGACGTCTGGGTCAGATAGCCGCCGGAGGTGTGCAGGATGCCCTTCGGCTTACCCGTGGTGCCCGAGGTGTAGAGGATGAACAGCGGGTGCTCGGCGCCGAACGCCTCCGGGGTGTGCTCGCTGCTCTGCCGGTCGACCACGTCGTGCCACCACACGTCGCGGCCCTCGGTCCAGGCGACGTCCTGGCCGGTGCGGCGGACGACGAGGACGTGCTCCACGTTGTCCACCCGGGTGACGGCCTCGTCCACGGCCGGCTTCAGGGCGGAGGGCTTGCCGCGCCGGTAGCCGCCGTCGGCGGTGATGACGACCCGCGCGTCGGCGTCCTGGATGCGGGTGGCGAGCGCGTCCGCCGAGAAGCCGCCGAAGACGACCGAGTGCGCGGCGCCGATGCGGGCGCAGGCCAGCATCGCGACGGCGGTCTCCGGGATCATCGGCATGTAGACGGCGACCCGGTCGCCCTTGCGGACCCCGAGCTCCAGCAGGGCGTTGGCGGCCCTGGACACCTCGTCCTTGAGCTGGGCGTAGGTGATGGAGCGGCTGTCGCCCGGCTCGCCCTCGAAGTGGATCGCGACCCGGTCGCCGAGCCCGGCCTCCACGTGCCGGTCGACGCAGTTGTAGGCGACGTTGAGCTCGCCGTCCTGGAACCACTTGGCGAACGGCGGGTTCGACCAGTCGAGGGTCTCGGTGGGCTCCTTGGCCCAGGTCAGCCGGCGGGCCTGCTCGGCCCAGAAGCCGAGCCTGTCAGCCTTGGCCTGTTCATACGCCTCCGCGGTGACGTTGGCGTTCGCGGCCAGGTCGGCGGGGGGTGCGAAGCGTCGCTCCTCCTTCAGGAGGTTGGCCAGGCTTTCATTGCTCACGGCATCTGCCTTTCCCAGGGTGTCCGTTGTGTCCCAGGCCACAGCTCATCAGACCCGGGGGTGCGCTGACAAGGGTCGACGGGAAATTGGTTTAGACCTGTCGGGGCTCTGTCGTGCGGCTGCCCGACACCCCTTCCCACGGGACGGGGGGCAACCCGGTTCAAGAGGTGTAACGCCTCTCACACCCGGGCGTCCGTCACACCGCCAGATCCACGTCGCGTACCCGGTCGAACACCCTGTCCTCCTCCCGTTCGGCGAGCAGATACGCCTGGGCCTCACCCACGTGGAAGTACACCCCGTGCAGTTCGAGCCGTCCCTTCTTCATCGCGCGGGCGACCGACTCGTGGGCGCGCAGATGCTCCAGCTGCTGCACGACGTTGGTCAGGCAGAGCTGCTCGACGTCGTCCGCGGGGGCCCGCCCGGCCAGCCGGGGCGCGGGCGTACCGGTGTCGCGCAGCCGTTCGAGGCTCGGCCTGCCGTGCCGGAGCCAGCGCCCCAGCGGTGTGGCGGCGGGGGAGGCGGGGCGGGAGTCGAGCAGGGCCTGCATGGCGCCGCATCCCGAGTGGCCGCACACCGTGATCGACCGCACCGCCAGCACGTCGACGGCGTACTCGATCGCGGCCGCCACCGAGTCGTCGCCGCTCTCCGCGCCGGGCGGCGGCACGAGATTGCCGACGTTGCGCACCACGAACAGGTCTCCGGGACCGCTGGAGGTGATCATCGAGGTGACCACGCGGGAGTCGGCGCAGGTCAGGAACAGCTGGGACGGCCGCTGGCCCTCACGCGCCAGCCGGGCCAGCTCGCCGCGCACCAGGGGCGCCGTCCTGCGCTGGAACGTGCTGAGCCCGCGCACCAGTTGGGTGCCGCCCGGGGTGCGTCCGCGGGCCGGAGCGTCTGGGGTTGTGCCGGTCCGCGGGTCCGTCTCGACGCTCCCGGCGGCCTCGTCCGGGAGGGCCTCGGTGTCCGGGACGGGGGAGGGCCGGTCGCACTGGTGGTTGCGCCAGGCCGTCCAGGGGCGGCAGCGGCAGTCGCCCGTGGTTCCGGCCTCCCCGCCGGGAGCGTGCCCGGAGGCGAGGTCTCCGGGTTCGGCGATCCGCACGCCGGTGCGCCGGCCGGTGATCTCCACGGTGCCGCCGCGCGCGGTGTGCGTGCTCTGCCAGTCCTGAAGCGTCTCGTATGCCGCGTGGTCCATGAAGGACCCGTCCAACGCCACCACCGCGTCGGCGCCTTGAGGCACCAGATGCAACGCGCGGCTGAGCCGCGGCACCGCGAGGAACGTCAACTGCCCGCGCACGTGCACGTGATGAACGCCGCCCTCCTCCTCGTGGGTGATCCGGGTCCGGGTGAGCCGGTGCAGGGCCACGCCCACGGCCACGGCGATGCCGAGCACCACACCCTCCAGCACCCCGAGGCAGATCACCCCGAGGGCGGTGACGGCGTAGACCAGGACCTCGCGATGGCGCGTCACCGTGCGGATGTGGTGCAGGGACACCATCCGGAGACCGACCGCCATGACCAGGGTGGCGAGCGAGGCGAGCGGGATCAGCTCCAGCAGCGGGACCAGGAGCAGCGCGGCCGCCACCACCAGCACGCCGTGGACCATCGTGGAGTTCCGGCTGACGGCGCCCGCGTGGACGTTCGCCGTGCTGCGGACGGCGACGCCGGCCACCGGCAGACCGCCGAGGGCGCCGGAGACGACGTTGGCCGCGCCCTGACCGAGCAGTTCCCGGTCCAGGTCGGAGCGGACGACATGCCCCGCGCCGGGCCTGGCGGACGCCAGCTTGTCCACGGCCACCGCGCCGAGCAGCGACTGCACGCTGCACACCAGCGCCGTGGTCAGCACGGCCGCGGCGAGACCGAGCACCGGGCCGTCGGGCAGTCCCGCCAGCGCGTGGCTGCGCCACGACGGCAGGTCCACGACGGGCAGCACCAGCCCGGCCGCCGCGGCGACCGCGGTGGCGCCGGCGACGGCGACGAGGGCGGCCGGCACCCGCCGCAGCAGGCGTCCGGCGCGGCCGGGCAGCCGGGGCCAGAGCAGCAGGGCGGCCAGGGTCAGCACGCTCACCGCGAGGGCGGCGGGGTCGAGACGCGCCAACTGGGCAGGCAGAGCCTGGAGGTTGTCGGGCACGGAGCTCTGCGGCTCGCCCCCGAGGACGATGTGCGCCTGGGCGACGGCGATGGTGACGCCGATGCCGGCGAGCATGCCGTGCACGATCGCGGGACTCACGGCGAGGGCGCCGCGCGCCACGCGCAGACAGCCGAGCCCCAGCTGGACCAGGCCGGCCAGGACGGTGACGGCGCAGGTGGCCCGCCAGCCGTACTGGTGGATGAGGTCGGCGGTGACGACCGTGAGCCCCGCCGCCGGGCCGCTCACCTGGAGCGGGGAGCCGCCGAGCCGTCCGGCGACGAGCCCGCCCACCGCCGCGGCGACCAGGCCGGCCTGGAGGGGCGCGCCGGTGGCGAGCGCGATGCCGAGGGACAGGGGGAGGGCGATGAGGAAGACCGCGACGGCGGCCGACAGATCGGCGCCCGCGACGCGGAAGCGCGGGCGGCGGCCGTGCGGCGGGCTGTGCGGGGGGTGGGCTCGCTCGATGTGCGCCGATTCGGCGGCGCCGGCGGGAACGCAGGCTGACATGGACTCCCGTCTCCTTCGGGTCTGCGCGGTCGCGTGACGGTGGGGGCCCGCTCCGGGGGAGCGGTCGCGGCCGTGGGGCACGGCCCCAGAACGGCGGGATCAACGGTGGGACGAACGCTGAGGTGAACGGCGGGACGAACTCTGAGGTGAACGGCGAGACGAACGCTGAGGTGAACGGCGGGACGAACGCTGGGACGAACACAGAGCGGAACCGTGAGCGCGAAGCAACTCTCGGTAAACAGATCGTAATTGAGAGTAAAGGCCCGGCATAGACTTTCCGGGCAAATGGCGGCAAGCATCACCCCGAAGGGTGAAGTGGCCATTTCATCGGCTTGTCGTATTAATTCATTTCTTCCCTCCGTGCGACGTTGACGGCGCGGTCGGCGTGGACCGGCGCAGTGCCGCACAACGCCTCATCGAGCTCGGCCCGAGAGAAGGAAGAAGGTGGGCGAATGGCCGCCACCCACAGGATCGCCACGGGCACCGTGATCACCGCGGTCTGCCTCACCGCGCTCGCCGGCTGCGGAACCGGCGGAGGCGGTGCGGGCGGGCAGGAACGGGAGAAGGCGCAGCCGGCGCCCGCGCCCAAGAACGTCGTCCGGCTGATCGGCGACGGGTCCACCGCCTACACCGGCGCCCAGCCGCATCTGCCGAAACCGGAGCGGCTGAAGCCCGGTGAGAAGCCGCCGCAGTTCGTGGTGTTCTCCTGGGACGGCGCGGGCGAGGACAGCCAGAAGCTGTTCTCCCACTTCCGCAAGGTCGCCAAGGAGAACGACGCGACCATGACGTACTTCCTGAGCGGCGTGTACCTCCTGCCGGAGGAGAAGCGCGACCTGTACCACCCGCCGCAGCACTCGCCGGGCCGCTCCGACATCGGCTTCAACGACCAGCAGGGCATCGCCGACACCGTGAAGCAGCTGCGGCTGGCCTGGCTCGAGGGCAACGAGATCGGGACCCACTTCAACGGCCACTTCTGCGGCAGCGACGGCGGGGTCGGCGAGTGGTCGGTGGAGGAGTGGAAGGAGGAGATCGCCCAGGCCAAGCAGTTCGTGAAGACCTGGAAGACCAACGCCGGCATGAAGGACGAGGCCCCGCTGCCCTTCGACTACGACAAGGAACTCGTCGGGGCCCGCACGCCCTGCCTGGAAGGGCAGAAGAACTTCAGGAAGGCCGCCCGGGAGCTGGGCTTCCGCTACGACACCAGCGGCGTCAACAACCAGATCTGGCCCGAGAAGAAGGCAGGCCTGTGGGACCTGTCGATGCAGCTCGTGCCCTTCCCCGGGCACTCCTTCGAGCAGCTCACCATGGACTACAACTTCATGGTCAACCAGTCCGGCACCACCACCCAGGGCGACCCCGACAAGCACGAGATGTGGGGCGACCAGATGCGGGACGGCCTGCTCCAGGGCTTCGAGCGCGCCTACGACGGCAACCGGGCGCCGCTGATCATCGGCAACCACTTCGAGTCCTGGAACGGCGGCACCTACATGCGGGCCGTCGAGGAGGTCATCGAGACGGTGTGCACCAAGTCCGACGTGCGGTGCGTCTCCTTCCGCCAACTGGCGGACTGGCTGGACGCGCAGGACCCGGCGACCCTGGAGAAGCTGCGCTCGCTGGACGTCGGCGAGGCTCCGAAGCAGGGCTGGAAGGCCTTCCTGGCCTCCGGCCCCGCCCCGGCCCCCAAGGGCGCGCCGGGTTCCCCCGCCGCGAAGGAGTGAGACTCAGGCCCCGGCGGTGACGCTCTCGCCGAGCACGAAACCGGGGTCGACCTGCGCCGCCAGGTCGGCCCCGGTGCGCTCGTTCCCCCACGACCGGGCGTTCTTGAGGTGGAACTGCACCATCTGGCGCGTGTACCGCTCCCAGTCCCGCAGCTCGTACGTCGCGTCGGCGGCCTCGCGCAGCGTGCGCAGGGCGAGCCGGTTGGACTCCTCCAGGGCGGCGAAGCGGGGCGGGCGGCCCTTCTCCATGGCCCGCACCCAGTCCGAGTGGCCCACGGTCACCAGCAGGTCGTCCCCCACCTCAGCGCGGAGGAAGTCCAGGTCGTCCGGGCCCTGCACCTTGTTGCCGACGACCTTCAGCGCCACGCCGAAGTCGCGGGCGTACTCCTTGTACTGGCGGTAGACGGAGACGCCCTTCCGGGTCGGTTCGGCGACGAGGAACGTCATGTCGAAGCGGGTGAACATGCCGGAGGCGAACGAGTCCGAGCCGGCCGTCATGTCGACCACGACGTACTCGCCGGGGCCGTCCACCAGGTGGTTCAGACAGAGCTCCACCGCCCCGGTCTTGGAGTGGTAGCAGGCGACCCCCAGGTCGGCGTCGGTGAAGGGGCCGGTGACCATCAGGCGGACCGTGCCGCCGTCCAGCCCGACGGGACGCGCGCAGGCGTCGTAGACCGGGTTGTCCTCCAGGACCCGCAGCAGCCGGGAGCCCTCGCCGGGCGGGGTCGTCTTGATCATCGTGTCCGCGGACGCGATGCGCGGGTTGGCGCCGCGCAGGTAGTCCTTGATCAGCCGGAGGTGCTCGCCCATCGCGGGGAGGGCGGCGGCCTCGGACTCGTCCAGGCCCAGCGCGGCCCCGAGATGCTGGTTGATGTCGGCGTCCACGGCGACGACCGGGGCGCCCTCGGCCGCGAGATGACGGATGAACAGGGAGGACAGGGTCGTCTTTCCGCTCCCGCCCTTCCCAACGAAAGCAATTTTCATGTTCACAAAGCGTAGTAGGGGAGTAGCTGTACGTCACAGCCGGGCGTGAGGAAGACCACTCCATCGTGGGGTGGGCGTTCAGGGTGCGTAGGGTCGTACTCATGAGTACGACGGGCGCGACCGCCGATCCCCTCGCGGCCCTGGGCAACCTGCCCGGAGTGGCCGACTCCGTGGAGTCCGTGCGCAAGGCCGTGGACCGGGTCTACGGGCACCGGGTCATGCGGCGGCGCAGCAACGAGATCACCTCCGAGGCGGCCCTGCGCGGCGCCCGGGGTTCGGCGGCGCTGTCCGGCGCGGACTGGGCGCTGGAGGAGGTGCGGCGCCGCAGCGACTTCAGCGGCGACGACGAGGCGCGCACCGTGGGCGCGGCGCTGCGGCTGACGGCCGAGGCGGGTCAGCTGCTGTCGATCTGGCGGCAGTCGCCGTTGCGGGTGCTGGCGCGGCTGCACCTGGTCGCCGCGGCCGACAAGGCCGAGCACGTGGGCCGGCCCCGGCAGACGGGTGAGCCGGTCGACGAACCCCTGATCGACCTGCCCCTGCCGGGCGCCGCCGAGATGCACGGCCGGCTGGAAGGGCTGGCCGAGATCGTCATCGCGGGCGGTTCGGCGCCGGCGCTGGTGACGGCGGCCGTGGTGCACGGCGAGCTGCTCGCGCTGCGCCCCTTCACGTCCCACAACGGCCTGGTCGCGCGCACGGCCGAGCGGATCGTCCTGGTCGGCAGCGGCCTTGACCCGAAGTCGGTGTGCCCGGCCGAGGTCGGCCACGCCGAGCTGGGGCGGGACGCCTACCTCGAGGCGCTTAGGGGTTACCTGTCCGGCACGCCGGAGGGCATGGCGGCCTGGATCGCCCACTGCGGGCGCGCGGTCGGGCTCGGCGCGCGCGAGTCGACGGCGGTGTGCGAGGCGTTGCAGCGCGGAGCCGCCTGACCGGCCGGTAGGTCACACGGGCCGGGGTGGAGGGGCCCCGCGCGAGAAATGCGGCGGTACGAATACTCGTACCGCCGCTGGCACGTCCGCCGCGTTACCAAGCGTCCTCGATATGTGCCCATCAGGCCGGGGAACTTTGCCCGGCCTGGTGCGGCTGGCCCGTAATCGACGGGTCGACGTCGCGTGGGTGCGCGGTTTCCATGCGCGGTCCGTGGGGCCTCAAGCGTTCTGGAGGTCGTCCTCTCGGACGTCCTTGGTCTCGCGGGCCGACAACTCCTTTGTACTCCGGCTTCCCGGAGAGGGGAAGTCCTGGCCGCCGTTCCTTTACTTTTCCGTTCAAACGAGTAGTAAACGGACGCCGAAATGGCGAACGCGTCCCGGACGGGACGCGTGGCGAAGAAAAGGTATGTTCAGGCAACCGTCGAGCGGCGCCGGCTGGCATACCAGACAAGGCCCGCGGTGGCCGCCGCCGCGCCTATCGCGGCCGCCGCGACAAGGGCGGGACGCGGCGGAACGGAGAACGCCGGGAAACGCTGCTTCAGCCGTACCGGACGGTGGAAATCGAGGATCGGCCACTCGCGCGTCAGCGCTTCCCGGCGCAGCGCGCGGTCCGGGTTCACGGCGTGCGGGTGGCCGACGGCCTCGAGCATCGGGATGTCGGTCACCGAGTCGCTGTAGGCGTAGCAGCGGGCCAGGTCGTAGCCCTCGGACGCGGCCAGCTCCCGGACCGCCTCCGCCTTGGTCGGGCCGTAGGCGTAGTACTCCACCTCGCCGGTGAAGCAGCCGTCGTCGCCGACCACCATGCGGGTGGCCACGACCCGGTCGGCGCCCAGCAGCTCGCCGATCGGCTCGACCACCTCGGCGCCGGAGGTGGACACGATCACCACGTCGCGGCCGGCGGCGTGGTGATCCTCGATGAGGGTGGCCGCCTCGTCGTAGATGATCGGGTCGATCAGGTCGTGCAGGGTCTCCGCGACGATCTCCTTGACCTGCTGGACGTTCCACCCGCGGCACAGTGCGGACAGATACTTCCGCATCCGTTCCATCTGGTCGTGATCCGCGCCGCCGGCGAGGAACACGAACTGGGAGTACGCGGTCCGCAGGACGGCCCTGCGGTTGATCAGGCCGCCTTGGTAGAAGGACTTGCTGAAGGTGAGTGTGCTCGACTTCGCAATGACCGTCTTGTCCAGGTCGAAGAAGGCGGCGGTGCGGGGCGACAAGTGGTTTTCCACGTTCCTGAGCATAGGCGCAGCCCATTCGGCGTAAGGTGTGGCGCGTGGGTTTGCCTGAGAGGGCCCTCGGGTACACCATGGAAGTCACGGATCGTTCGCGACCGTGCTAACCCGGTCCGACTCCTCCCCCCCCCGAGTCGGCCGTGGGGACGACCCCCGCTCTCCCCCCGGCGGGGGTCGTCGCATGTCCGGACGCATTTTCCGCCGCTTGCTCCCCTTCCTTCTCCCGCGCGGGCTCGTGTGAGGAATTGATTGTCATGTGCGTGATAGGTGACGGAGGGTAGCGGTCGGACTGCTCTGCGGTTGTCGCACAGAAGCCGTGACGGTCTCACCGGTATGGGTGACCGCGATATTCACAGGCACCGTCTCGTCCACAGTTTTCCACCAAGATCCCCACGATTTCCGGGACCGCTGCACTGTCATTCCCACGCATCCCGCTCGGAGCGAGTTCCCACCCGCTTCCGATGCGCCGGGAAGCGTACGGCCGGTTTTCGCCGGCCGGTCCGCGGGAGGCCGCAGCGCGGTCCTCCCCCACCTGGAACCGGCGGGGCCCCGGGCCCCGCGAGGCAGCGAGCACTGGGGACGACATGACCGGAACCGGAACCGTCACACACGACCCGCCGCCCGGAGGCCACCGGCCGGGCGCACCGCTGATCGTCACCGAGGACACGGCACTCCTCGACGACCTGCTGCGCCTGTGCGCGGCCGCCGGCGCCACCCCGGAGGTCCACCACGGACTGCCCGGGCCGCGCGGAAGCTGGGAGGCCGCGCCCCTGGTCCTGGTCGGCGACGACGCCGCCCGGCGGGCCCGCGGCGCGCCCCGCAGACAGGGAGTGGTGCTCGTCGGCCGCGACCAGGACGACCCCGGCGTCTGGCGGCGGGCCGTCGAGATCGGCGCCGACCACGTGCTGATGCTGCCCGACGGCGAGCAGTGGCTCGTCGACCGCATCGCCGACGTGGCCGAAGGCGTCGGACGGCCCGCCCTGACCGTCGGCGTCATCGGCGGACGCGGCGGCGCGGGTGCCTCCACCCTCGCCTGCGCGCTCGCCGTCACCTCCGCCCGCGAGGGGCTGCGCACCCTGCTGGTGGACGCCGACCCGCTGGGCGGCGGACTGGACGTGGCGCTCGGCGGCGAGACGGCCGAAGGGCTGCGCTGGCCCGCCTTCGCCTCGTCGCACGGCCGGGTCGGCGGCGGGGCACTCGAGGAGTCCCTTCCCGAGCTGCACGCGTTGCGGGTGCTGAGCTGGGACCGCGGCGACTGTCTCTCGGTGCCGCCCCGGGCCGTGCGCGCGGTTCTCGCCGCCGCCCGGCGCGGCGGCGGAGCCGTCGTGGTCGACCTCCCGCGACGCGTCGACGAAGGCGTCGCCGAGGTCCTCGCCCAGCTCGACCTGGCGGTGCTCGTGGTCCCCGCGGAGCTGCGCGCCGTCGCGGCGGCCGGCCGCGTCGCGTCCGCCGTGGGCATGGTCCTGCGCGACCTGCGCGTCGCCGTCCGCGGACCGTACGCACCCGGCCTGGACGACCGCGAGGTGGCCCGGCTGCTCGGCCTGCCCCTTGTCGGGGACGTGCCCGTCGAGCCCGCCCTCCAGCGCCCGTACGGCACGGGACGGCCGCCCGGGGTGACAGGCCGGGGCCCGCTGGCCCGCTTCTGCCGGGAGTTCTGGGAGCGCGCGCTGGTGGAGGCGAGGGCGGCATGAGCGGTATGAACGGCATGGAGACGACCGGGGCGGGGATGCCGCCCGGCCTGCTCGACGGGGTGCGGCGACGGCTGGCCGAGAGCGGGGCCGAGCCGACGCCCGCACGGGTGGCGCAGGCCCTGCGCGAACAGGGGCGGGTGCTCGGCGACGCGGAAGTGCTCGGAGCGGCCGAGCAGTTGCGGTCCGAGCTGGTCGGCAGCGGACCGCTGGAGCGGCTGCTGTCCGACCCGACCGTGACCGACGTGCTGGTGTCGGCGCCGGACCGGGTCTGGGTGGACCGCGGCGGCGGCCTGACGCTCACCCCGGTGTCCTTCCCGGACGAGTCGTCCGTGCGGCGCCTGGCGCAGCGGCTCGCCGCGGTGGCCGGACGGCGCCTGGACGACGCCCGGCCCTGGGTCGACGCCCGGCTCCCCGACGGCACCCGGCTGCACGCGGTGCTGCCCCCGGTCGCGGTCGGCGGCACCTGCCTGTCCCTGCGGGTGGTACGGCCGCGCGCCTTCACCCTCGACGAACTGGTCGCGGCCGGGACGGTGCCGCCGGGCGGCGACCGGGTGCTGCGCGCCCTGATGGACGCGCGGCTGTCCTTCCTGGTCAGCGGCGGCACGGGGACGGGCAAGACGACCCTGCTCAGCGCTCTGCTGGGGCTGGTCGCGCCGGACGAGCGGATCGTGCTGGCGGAGGACTCGGCCGAACTGCGGCCCGACCACCCCCATGTCGTGCGGCTGGAGACCCGGCCCGCCAACCAGGAGGGCGCGGGACTGGTGACCCTGGAGGACCTGGTGCGCCAGGCCTTGCGGATGAGACCGGACCGGCTGGTCGTGGGCGAGGTGCGCGGCCCCGAGGTGGTGCATCTGCTCGCCGCGCTCAACACGGGCCACGACGGCTCGGGGACGGTGCACGCCAACGCGGCGAGCGACGTGCCCGCCCGGCTGGAGGCGCTCGGCACGGCGGCGGGGCTGGACCGGTTGGCCCTCCACAGCCAGCTCGCGGCCGCCCTGTCGGTGGTGCTGCACCTGGTGCGGGACCGGAGCGGCAGACGGCGCATCGCCGAGGTGCACGTGCTGGAGCGGGACGCCTCGGGGCTGGTGCGGACGGCGCCGGCGCTGCGGTGGGGACCGGAGACCTTCGTCGCCGAGCCGGGCTGGCCGCGCCTGCGGCACCTGCTGCGCGCCGCGCGCGACGAGGAGGCCCGGGCAGGTCGAGAGGCGGTCGGCGCATGAGCGGGGCGACCGGGACGTCGATGGGCGCGGCGGCGGCGTGCCTGGGGACCGCGGCCTGGCTGCTGGGCGGCGGCGGACACACGGAGGCCAGGCGGGCGCGGGCGCTCACCGGGGACGACCCACGCCCGGCGGGATGGTCAGGGGCACTGCTGCGGGCCGGCGACCGGCTCCGGCGGCGACCGCGCGTCGAGTGGGCGTCCTTGGCCGTCGGTGTGGTGCTGGCGGTGCTCGGGGCGTCGGTGCTGCCGGTCGTCGCGGGGGCGGCCGGGGTTCCTCTGCTGCGGAAGGCGCGGCGGGCCGCGGCCGTGCGCAAGGAGCGGGACGGCCGCGCGGACGCGGTGATCGCGCTGTGCGGGTCGCTCGCCGGGGAGCTGCGGGCGGGACGGCAGCCGGGCGAGGCGCTGTGGCCGGCCGCTCGGGACTCCGGAGGGCTCGGCGACATGCAGGCGGCCGTGCTGGCGGCGGCGCGGTTCGGCGGGGACGTGCCGGACGCGCTCGCGGCGGCCCGGCAGCCCGGCGCCGAGGGGCTGCGCGGTCTCGCCGCGTGCTGGCGCGTGGCGGTGGACCAGGGCGCGGGTCTCGCGGACGGCCTCGACCGGCTGGAGGCGGCACTGCGCGCCGAGCGGGACCAGCGTGCCGACCTGCGCGCCCAGTTGTCCGGGGCGCGGACCACGGCGGTGATGCTCGCGGGACTCCCGGTGGTGGGGCTGGCGCTCGGCGCGGCCCTGGGCGCCGACCCGCTGCACGTCCTGCTGCACACGCCGCAGGGGGCGGTCTGTCTGGCGGCCGGCGGGGTGCTGGAGGGGCTGGGCCTGTGGTGGGCGCTGCGGATCATGCGCGGTGCGGAGGAGGCGGCGTCATGAGCGGTGCCGAGAAGGCGGCGTCATGAGCGGCGACGTCGTCCACAGGCTGGGGACGGTCGTGGGGATCGCGGCGGTGCTCGTCGGGGCGTGGGCCTGGTGGCAGCGCCTGCGGTGCGAACGGCGGACACGGCGGCGGCTCGACGCGCTCTCCGCCCGGGAGCGTCGAAGGCCTGGCGCCCACCTCCCGCTGCTCAGGGCGGCGCGCGGACGGCTGCCGTACGTGGCGGTCGTGGGCGCCGGGTGGGTGACGGTGGGCGGGCTCCACGGCGTGGGGCTCGGGCTGGTCCTGGCGGCGGGACTGTGGCGGTGGCAGCGGCGCCGGACGCGGGCGGACGCCCAGGCGCCGGTGCCGGACACCGCGCAGGCGGCACGCCAACTCCCGCTCGCCGCCGACCTGCTGTCCGCGTGCATCGCGGCGGGCGCCGGGCCGGTACCGGCCGCGCAGGCGGTCGGGGAGACCCTGGGCGGCCCGGTCGGTGACGCCTTGGCGCGGGGCGCCGCGGAGGTGCGGCTCGGCGGTGAGCCGGGGGAGGCCTGGGGCCGGCTGGCCGCCCTGCCCGGCGCGGCTTCGCTGGCCCGGCTGCTGGAGCGGGCCGATGTGTCCGGCCTCCCGTTGGCCGCCCCGGTGGGCCGGCTCGCCGCCGAGGCGCGGGCCGAGTGGGCCCGAGCGGCGACCGCGCGGGCCCGGCGGGCGGCGGTCCTGATCAGCGCCCCGGTGGGGCTGTGCTTCCTGCCCGCCTTCATCGCCGTCGGTGTCCTGCCCGTGGTGATCGGCCTCGCGGGCGGGGTGCTGGGGGGAGGCGGGTGAGCGGACGACGGAGACGGACGACGACGGGACAGGACGACGGACGGCGAAGGACGGCAAGTGACATGGCACGTACGGAGGTTCGGATGTATCAGGTGGTGCGGGCGCGGCTGCGTGCCCTGACGGCGCGGGTGCGCGGGGCGCGGAGGGACGCCGGGATGGTGACCTCGGAGTACGCGATGGGCATCGTGGCGGCGGTGGCGTTCGCCGTGGTGCTCTACCGGGTGGTCAACAGCGGCCCGGTCAGCACGGCTCTGCGGAACATCGTGCAGCAGGCCCTCGATGGCCGGATGTGACAGGTGGCGCGGCAGATGGCACGACCGGTGGGACCGCAGATGGTGCGGCGGATGGCGCGACCGCGGGTTCGTGACGGCGGAGTCGGCGCTGGTGCTGCCCGTGCTGGTGCTGGTCATGGCGGCGCTGGTGTGGGGGCTGATGGTGGTGGCCGCGCAGATCAAGTGTGTGGACGCGGCGCGGGCAGGGGCTCGGGCGGCGGCCCGGCAGGATCCGCCGGACGCGGTGGTCGAGGTGACCCGGGAGGCCGCGCCGGCCGGTGCGCGGATCACGGTCCGCCGGGACGCCGAGGAGGTCCGGGTGACCGTCGTGGCCAGGGCGCCGATGCTGCGGGCGCTGCCCTTCGAGCTGAGGGAGGAGGCCGTCGCGGCGGCCGAGGAGGCGGTGGTTCCCGTGGACGCGGGGAGGGGGACGTGAGGGACGGCTCGCGGAGTCCGACGGACCGCGGCTCCGCCTCTGTCTGGTGTGTCGGTGCGATCGCCGTGCTGTGCGTGGTGTTCGGGGTGGTGCTCGCCCTGGGGCACGCCGTGGTGGTCCGTCACCGGGCGGCCGGCGGCGCGGATCTCGCCGCGCTCGCCGCCGCCGACCACTGGGCGCGCGGTGCGGCGGAGGCGTGCGCGCGGGCGGACCGGGTGGCCCGCGCCCAGGACGCGCGGCTGGTGCGGTGCGTGATGACCGGCGAGGTGTCGGACGTGTCGGTGGCGTCCGGCGCGGGGCCGTTCACGGCGGAGGTCAGGGCACGGGCGGGACCTGGCGGTCCGGCGCCTCCTCCGCCGGGCCGTCCGCCGGCGCACTGATCCGGTCGCCGTCCCCCTCGGGAGCCACGGCGCCGGCGGGCCCGGCGGCACCGGCCTCCTCCGTCCCGTCGGTCTTCTCCTCGGGCGCCCCCTCCAGCAGCACGTCCAGGAGCCGCACGGCGCCCCGCTTGTGCAAGGGGTCGTTGCCGTTGCCGCACTTGGGGGACTGGATGCACGAGGGACAGCCGGCCTCGCACTCGCAGGAGGCGATGGCCTGGCGGGTTGCGGTGAGCCAGGAGCGGGCGGTGTGGAAGGCGCGTTCCGCGAAGCCCGCGCCGCCCGGGTGGCCGTCGTAGACGAAGACCGTGGGCAGCAGGGTGTCGGGGTGCAGCGGGACCGAGACGCCTCCGATGTCCCAGCGGTCGCAGGTGGCGAACAGCGGCAGCATGCCGATCGAGGCGTGCTCGGCCGCGTGCAGGGCGCCACCGAGGATCTCCGGGTCGACGCGGGCCCGGTCCAGCTGGTCCTCGGTGACCGTCCACCACACGGCTCGGGTGCGCAGCGTACGAGGAGGGAGGTCGAGTTTCGTCTCGCCGAGCACTTCGCCGGTGATGACCCGCCGCCGCAGGAAGGAGACGACCTGGTTGGTGACCTCGACGGAGCCGAAGCACAGACGTCCGTCGCCCCAGGGGATCTCGGTGTCCGTCTCCAGGACGGAGATGGACGTCGTGTCCCGGGCCACGGTCGTGTAGGACGGGGACGCCTGCTCGACCAGGGCGACGGAGTCCTCCAGGTCGAGGGAGCGGACGACGTAGGTGCGGCCCTGGTGCAGGTGGACGGCGCCCTCGTGGACGCTGGTGTGCGCCGCGCCCTCGTCGACGGTGCCCAGCAGCCGGCCCGTCCCCTCCTCGACGACCTGGACGGGGCGGCCGCCCTGCCCGCGGATGTCGGTGAGGTCGGCGGCCCGCTCGCGGCGGGTCCAGTGCCAGGCCCGCGTCCGGCGGCGCAGCAGCTTCGCGGCCTCCAGCTGCGGCAGCAGCTCCTCGGCGGTGGGGCCGAAGAGGGCGAGGTCCTCGTCGGTGAGGGGCAGTTCCTCGGCGGCCGCGCACAGGTGGGGGGCGAGGACGTACGGGTTGTCGGGGTCGAGGACGGTGGACTCCACGGGACGGTCGAAGAGCGCCTCGGGGTGGTGCACGAGGAAGGTGTCCAGCGGATCGTCGCGGGCCACCAGCACCGCGAGCGCGCCCTGCCCGGAGCGTCCCGCGCGGCCGGCCTGCTGCCACAGGGAGGCGCGGGTGCCCGGGTAGCCGGCGATGACCACGGCGTCCAGGCCGGAGACGTCCATGCCGAGTTCGAGGGCGTTGGTGGCGGCGAGGCCGAGAAGCTCACCGGAGTGCAGGGCGCGTTCGAGGGCGCGGCGTTCCTCGGGGAGGTAGCCGCCCCGGTAGGCGGCGACCCGCCGGGCCAGGGGCCGGTCGACCTCGGCGAGGCGCTCCTGGGCGATCACGGAGATCAGCTCGGCGCCGCGCCGGGAGCGGACGAAGGCGACCGAGCGGACGCCCTGCACGGCGAGGTCGGTGAGCAGGTCGGCGGCCTCGGCGGTGGCGGTGCGGCGGACCGGGGCGCCCTTTTCGCCGTGCAGCTCGGTCAGCGGCGGCTCCCAGAGGGCGAACACCAGTTCACCGCGGGGTGAGGCGTCGTCCGCCACCTCGACCACGGGCAGGCCGGTGAGGCGGCGGGCGGCGACGGCCGGCTCGGCGGCGGTCGCCGAGGCGAGCAGGAACACCGGCGACGCGCCGTAGCGGGCGCACAGCCGCCGCAGCCGGCGCAGCACCTGGGCCACGTGCGAGCCGAACACGCCCCGGTAGGTGTGGCACTCGTCGATCACGACGTACTTGAGCGCCTTCAGGAAGGAGGACCAGCGGGGGTGGGACGGCAGGATGCCGCGGTGCAGCATGTCGGGGTTGGTCAGGACGTAGTTGGCGTACTGGCGGATCCATTCGCGTTCTTCGAACGGAGTGTCGCCGTCGTGGACCGCCGCGCGCACCGAATGGCCCAATGGCTGTGAAAGTTCCTTCACGGACCGGCACTGGTCCGCGGCGAGGGCCTTCGTGGGGGCGAGGTAGAGGGCGGTGGCGCCCCGGCCGTTCGGCGCCTCGGAGCCGTCCAGCAGCGTGGACAGCACGGGTACGAGGTACGACAGGGACTTGCCGGAGGCGGTGCCGGTGGCGACCACCACCGACTCGCCGTCCAGGGCGTGCTCGGCGGCCCGCGCCTGGTGGGCCCAGGGGTGTTCGATTCCCGCGTCCCGCACCGCGGCGATCACCTCCGCGCGGATCCGGTCCGGCCAGACGGCATGCCGACCCGCACGCGGGGGCAAGTGCTCCGTATGAGTAATGCGCGAAGCCCGGCTCGGTCCGGACGTGAGCCGGTCCAGGACGTCGCCCGGCGCGGCGGTCCCGGATCGCGTGTCCGTCGGGGGTCGATCGGATCGGTGATTCTTGGCCATCGGCACCGAGTGTGTCACCGGCGTGACGGACAATGGGGCCAAGGCGTCGTGCACGCCTGCCGGTAAGTGATTGAATGCCATGGCGGCTGGCGAACCGTCCCGGGGGCTGAGCCGAGATGTCCCAAGGGCGACCGCTCGATAGCTAGGTGCTGGAGGATCCGTGGACCTGTCCCTGTCGACCGAGACCGTGGGCGATCGCACGATCGTCAGGGTCGGTGGCGAAATCGACGTATATACCGCGCCCAAGCTGCGCGAGCAGCTGGTCGAGCTGGTGAACGACGGCAGTTTCCACCTTGTCGTCGACATGGAAGGTGTGGACTTCCTCGACTCCACCGGACTCGGCGTGCTGGTCGGCGGCCTGAAGCGGGTACGAGCCCACGAGGGCTCGCTGCGCCTGGTCTGCAACCAGGAGCGCATTCTGAAGATCTTCCGCATCACCGGCCTCACCAAGGTGTTCCCGATCCACACCTCGGTCGAGGAAGCGGTGGCGGCGACCGACTGACCACCCGCTCCCGGGCGGTCGTGCCCGGGCAGCACGAGAGACACGAAGGGGGCCGGGCGTTCGGCGGCCCGGCCCCTTCACCGCACGCCCGTAGTCGCGAGGGGGATGCATGGCCACCGTCGAACTCCGCTTCAGCGCGCTGCCCGAGCACGTCCGGACCGCCCGGCTCGTGGCGGCGGCGGTGGCGCGCAGGGCCGGAGTGGACGAGGCCGTCCTCGACGAGGTGAGGCTCGCCGTGGGCGAGGCCTGCACCCGCGCCGTCGGACTGCATCAGCACGGCGGCATCTCGGCGCCCGTGCGGGTGCTGCTGATCGAGGAGGAGAAGCAGTTCTCCATCGAGGTCGGCGACGAGGCCCCGCACGCTCCCGTTCGTGCCCGCTCGGCCGGTGAGGTGCTCGGCGACGCCGACACGGAGACCGAGGAGGACGAGATGGGCCTCGCGGTCATCAGCGGCCTCGTCGACGACGTCGAGGTCAGTGCCGGGGAAAGCGGCGGATCGATCCGCATGAGGTGGCCCACCACGCCGCCGGCCGCGCTGTTCACCTGACCGGTTCACCCGTACGCCGACCGTTTTCCGAAGGGCCCCTGCGTGGGGGCCCTTCGGCATGTGCGGGTGCCGGGGACCGCGCTTACAGTGGTTCCCAGCGGTTGATCGCGTGAATTCGTTCACGATCCTCCGTGCCCGGGAAAATGCGATCACGAGAATGCCTCAAAGGCATTACCGATTTCCGGCCGACCGATCGCCTGCCGTTCGGCCGAGATCAATCGTGAAGGGCGACTGCACGCCATTTACATTTCTCGCGGTCTGTTTAGATCAGGTTCCGGTACCTACAATCCCGTCCACATCTTGAGCTCAGCCCAAGCGTCAAGGAGGACGAATGGCGGGGCTTTCCATCTCATACGAGTCGGGCCAACCCACATCCCTCGCAGCCGCCGTGCTGACCGACGAGAACCGCGTGCTCGTGGTGACCATCGGCATCGTGGCCCTGGCGGCGCTGGCCGTCGCGGCGGTCCTGGTGCGCCAGGTGCTCGCGGCCGGCGAGGGCACCGACGGCATGAAGAAGATCGCGGCCGCGGTCCAGGAGGGCGCCAACGCCTATCTGGCCCGCCAGCTGCGCACCCTCGGCGTATTCGCCGTGATCGTTTTCTTCCTGCTCATGCTGCTGCCCGCGGACGACTGGAATCAGCGTGCCGGGCGATCGGTGTTCTTCTTGATCGGAGCGGCGTTCTCGGCGGCCACCGGCTATATCGGCATGTGGCTCGCCGTCCGCAGCAATGTCCGGGTCGCCGCCGCGGCCCGGGAAGCCACTCCGGCGGAGGGCGAGCCGGAAAAGGATCTCACCACCGTTTCGCACAAGGCGATGAAGATCGCTTTCCGTACGGGCGGTGTGGTCGGCATGTTCACGGTGGGGCTGGGTCTGCTCGGCGCCGCCTGTGTCGTGCTGGTGTACGCGGCCGACGCGCCGAAGGTGCTCGAGGGCTTCGGCCTCGGGGCCGCCCTGATCGCCATGTTCATGCGTGTCGGCGGCGGCATCTTCACCAAGGCCGCCGACGTCGGCGCCGACCTGGTCGGCAAGGTCGAGCAGGGCATTCCGGAGGACGATCCGCGCAATGCCGCGACCATCGCCGACAACGTGGGCGACAACGTCGGCGACTGCGCGGGCATGGCGGCCGACCTCTTCGAGTCGTACGCCGTGACGCTGGTGGCCGCGCTGATCCTCGGGTCCGCGGCGTTCGGCGACGCGGGACTGGCGTTCCCGCTGCTCGTCCCCGCGATCGGTGTGATCACCGCGATGATCGGCATCTTCGCGGTGGCGCCCCGGCGCACCGACCGCAGCGGCATGAGCGCGATCAACCGCGGCTTCTTCATCTCCGCGGTGATCTCGCTCGTCCTCGTCGCGATCGCCACGTTCGTCTACCTGCCGTCGTCGTACGCCGACCTCGACGGGGTGACCGACACGGCGGTCCTGGGCAAGAGCGGCGACCCGCGGGTCCTCGCGCTGGTCGCGGTGGCCATCGGCATCGTGCTCGCCGCGCTGATCCAGCAGCTCACCGGCTACTTCACCGAGACCACCCGGCGTCCCGTGCGGGACATCGGGAAGACCTCGCTGACGGGGCCGGCCACGGTGGTCCTCGCCGGCATCTCCGTGGGTCTGGAATCGGCCGTCTACACCGCCCTGTTGATCGGCCTCGGGGTGTACGGGGCGTTCCTGCTCGGCGGCACGTCGATCATGCTGGCGCTGTTCGCGGTGGCGCTGGCCGGCACCGGTCTGCTCACCACGGTCGGTGTGATCGTCGCCATGGACACCTTCGGCCCGGTCTCCGACAACGCGCAGGGCATCGCCGAGATGTCCGGCGAGGTCGAGGGCGCGGGCGCCCAGGTGCTCACCAACCTGGACGCGGTCGGCAACACCACGAAGGCCATCACCAAGGGCATCGCCATCGCCACGGCCGTCCTCGCGGCGGCGGCGCTGTTCGGCTCGTACCGGGACGCCATCACCACCGGCGCGCGGGACGTGGGCGAACGGCTCAGCGGCGAGGGCGCGCCGCTGACGCTGATGATGGACATCTCGCAGCCCAACAACCTCGTCGGCCTGATCGCGGGCGCGGCGGTCGTCTTCCTCTTCTCGGGGCTGGCGATCAACGCGGTGTCGCGGTCGGCGGGTTCGGTGGTCTACGAGGTGCGGCGGCAGTTCCGCGAAAAGCCCGGGATCATGGACTACAGCGAGAAACCGGAGTACGGCAAGGTCGTCGACATCTGCACCAAGGACGCCCTGCGGGAGCTCGCCACGCCCGGTCTGCTCGCCGTGATGGCGCCCATCTTCATCGGGTTCACGCTCGGTGTGGGCGCGCTGGGCGCCTTCCTGGCCGGCGCGATCGGCGCGGGCACGCTGATGGCGGTGTTCCTCGCCAACTCCGGCGGCGCGTGGGACAACGCGAAGAAGCTCGTCGAGGACGGCAACCACGGCGGCAAGGGCAGTGAGGCCCACGCGGCCACCGTCATCGGCGACACGGTCGGCGACCCGTTCAAGGACACCGCGGGACCCGCGATCAACCCCCTGCTGAAGGTGATGAACCTGGTGGCGCTGCTCATCGCGCCCGCGGTCATCAACTTCTCCTACGGCGAGGACGAAAGCGTCGGGATGCGGGTGCTGATCGCGGTCGTCTCTGCGCTGGTCATCGTCGCCGCGGTGTACGTGTCCAAGCGGCGCGGGATCGCGGTGGACGACGACGAGGGCGACGCGAAACCCGAGTCCAACTCACCGGACCCGGCGGTGGTTTCCCGGTAGGGCACGCCGGACACCGGACCAAGGTGCGGGCGGGCGGCGCGGATTGACGCGCCGCCCGCCCGCACGGTTTTCGTCCCGTGACCCTTGTCTCGCCTGGTGCAAATGGCTACAAAAACGCTTGTACCGGACGACCGACAAGTGGGTGTAGGCCATCCGGCGTGTATGTTCCGGGGCCGAAGGCCATGGAAGGGACCAATCCGGTGAACAAGAAGCTCGCGGCCGCACTGTCCGGCGGTGCGGTACTGGTACTGGCGCTGACGGGATGCGGCGGCGACGACAGCGACGAGAAGCTGGACGCCTGGGCGAAGGAGGTCTGCGACGCCGTGCAGCCGCAGGCCGCCAAGATCAAGGCGGCCAACACCGCGATCCAGAAGGAGACCTCGGACAACAGCACGCCCCAGGCCGTGCAGCAGGCCGACTCCAAGGCCTTCCAGGACATGTCCGACGCCTACAAGGCGATCGGCGCGGCCGTGAGCAAGGCCGGCGCGCCCGACGTCGACAACGGCGAGCAGAAGCAGCAGGACGCCGTGAAGGAGCTCAACAGCATCTCCGCGTCCTACGCCACCCTGAAGAAGCAGGTCGACGGTCTCAACACCAAGGACCAGGCGGACTTCGCGGACGGTCTCAAGGACATCGCGGCCGAGCTGGACAAGCTGAGCAAGAGCGGCAGCGACGCCCTCAGCACGCTGGAGGAGGGCGAGGTCGGCGAGGCCATGTCCCGGCAGGCCAGCTGCCAGACGGCCACGGCGTCGGCGGGCGCGACCAAGAGCTGACGGCGGAGCCTGGTGCCGCCCGCCCGGGTCGCTGACGGCTGCTCAGCGGCCGCGGGTGCGCGCCGGGTGGGGGCGGCGGCCACAATGGGGGGCGTGAGTGACGCCAGCCTGCCGCCCCTGCCCTTGTCCGACCGCACCGACGCCGCCGCCCGGCTGCGGGAGGCGCTGCTCGGCGCCTCCTTCACCGCCGACGGACTCCTCGACCTGCTCGGCGCCCCCGCGTACGCGGCGCTGGCCCGCAGCGAGACCGTCCCCGCGCTCCGCGCCACCCGTGGGGACAGTCCGCTGGAGCTGCTCGTGCGGCTGTTCCTGCTCCAGCAGCCGGTGCCGCGGGCGGGCCTGGACGCCGTCCTGCCCGTCGACGTGTGCCTGGAGAGCGGGTGGCTGCGGAGTGCGGGCGGCGACGCGCTCGCGGCGGCCGTGGACGTACGGCCGTACGGCGGGTCCGACGGCGAGGACTGGTTCGTGGTGTCGGACCTCGGGTGCGCGGTCGGCGGCGCCGGGGGCATCGGCAGCCGCGACCCGGGCGTGGTGCTCGGCGTCGGCGGCGCGTCCACCACCCTGGCCGGCATCACCGTCCGTACGCCCGTCAGCTCGGCGCTCGACGTCGGCACCGGGTCCGGCATCCAGGCGCTGCACGCCGCCCGGCACGCCACGCGCGTGACCGCCACCGACGTCAACCCGCGCGCCCTGCACATCACGGCGCTCACCCTGGCGCTGTCCGGGGTCCCGGCCGCCGATCTGCGCGAGGGGTCGCTGTTCACCCCGCTGCGGGACGACGAGACGTACGACCTGATCGTGTCCAACCCGCCGTTCGTCATCTCGCCCGGGGCGCGGCTCACCTACCGCGACGGCGGGATGGGCGGGGACGACCTGTGCCGCACGCTCGTCCAGCAGGCGGGGGAGCGGCTCAACCCGGGCGGCTACGCGCAGTTCCTCGCCAACTGGCAGCACGTGGAGGGGGAGGACTGGCAGGACCGGCTCCGCTCGTGGGTGCCGCGCGGCTGCGACGCGTGGATCGTGCAGCGTGAGGTGCAGGACGTGACGCAGTACGCCGAGCTGTGGCTGCGGGACGCGGGCGACCACCGTGGGGACGAGGCGGAGTACCGGGCGCGGTACGACGCGTGGCTGGACGAGTTCGAGGCGCGGAAGGTGAGGGCGGTCGGCTTCGGGTGGATCACCCTGCGGCGGTCGGACGCGGCCGTGCCGTCGGTCACGGTGGAGGAGTGGCCGCATCCGGTGGAGCAGCCGCTGGGCGACACGGTCCGGGCGCACTTCGAACGGCTGGATCATCTGCGGGCGCACGACGACGCGGCGCTGCTCGAGACGTGCTTCGCGCTGGCCGACGAGGTGGTGCAGGAGCAGGTGGGGCTGCCGGGGGCGGAGGATCCTGAGCATGTTGTGCTGCGGCAGAACCGGGGGATGCGGCGGGCCACGAAGGTGGACACCATCGGGGCGGGGTTTGCCGGGGTGTGCGACGGGAGCATGAGCGCGGGGCGGATCTTGGATGCCATTGCGCAGCTGCTGGGGGAGGATCCTGTGCTGTTGCGCGACCGTACGCCGGCTCAGATTCGGGTGTTGGTGGAGCAGGGGTTTCTGAATCCGGTGGGGTGAGGCGTCTGGGCTGGGCCGGGGGTGGGGTGCGCTGCTCGGCGCCGACGAGGTGCCGCTGCGCCCACCCTCCCCCACTCTCGGCTTCGCTCGAGCGGGAGGTGCCCCCATCGCCCAGCGGCACGAATGCCCGCAGCTGGCGCCGCCCGCTCAAGTCGCGAAGATTTTTGTACGCGGGTCGGGTAGGCCCGTTTACGTTCCCTCGCCGTCCTCCCGAGCCCCTTCGTTCACCTTCGGTTCGTCCTCTCGCCGCCCAGGCGTGGCAGCGTCCCCAGCAGTCGGCGCAGGGACGGACGAGAGGGGGCGCGGGCGGCATGGAGAGTGGGCCGGCGATCTTCGCGGGGACGGTGTTCTGCCTGTTCGGCGCCGCTTTGCTGGCCTGGACGGTGACCCGCGCGCGGCAGCACCGCCCGGTTGCCCTCGGTGTGAACCGCGTCGCATCGACCACGGTCGCCGGGACCGTCGCGACCGTCGCCCTGGCGCTCGGCGCCTGGTGCTTCACCCGCCTCTGAGACGCGTCGGGTTCCGGACGCCGCCGGTAAGCGAAGGATCGCGCTCCGCATAAGGGCGGGCGGAGTCTGGACACTCCGGGCGGCAGGAACGGCGGTAGTCGGGTTACCGTTCGAGTGGCCGTTGCGGGCTTTTCCCGTTTGACACGGGGGCGGGATGTACCGTCACACTCCGCAGCGTCACCATGACCCGACCCCGGGGAGAAGCGCCTGGGGAGGCCCGAGCGTCGACGGAGAGAAGAGCGAAGTTGTCCCCGACCAGCGAGACCGCGAACGGCGGCCGCCGACTCGTCATCGTCGAGTCGCCTGCCAAGGCGAAGACGATCAAGGGCTATCTCGGCCCCGGCTACATCGTCGAGGCGAGCGTCGGGCACATTCGCGACCTTCCCAGCGGCGCCGCCGAGGTTCCGGAGAAGTACACCGGCGAGGTGCGCCGCCTCGGTGTGGACGTCGACCATGACTTCCAGCCGATCTATGTGGTCAACGCGGACAAGAAGGCGCAGGTCAAGAAGCTCAAGGACCTGCTGAAGGAGTCCGACGAACTTTTCCTCGCCACCGATGAGGACCGCGAGGGCGAGGCCATCGCGTGGCACCTCCAGGAAGTGCTCAAGCCGAAGATCCCGGTCAAGCGCATGGTGTTCCACGAGATCACCAAGGACGCGATCCGGGAGGCCGTGGCCAACCCGCGTGAGCTCAACCAGAAGCTGGTCGACGCCCAGGAGACCCGCCGCATCCTCGACCGCCTCTACGGCTACGAGGTCTCGCCGGTCCTGTGGAAGAAGGTCATGCCGAAGCTGTCGGCAGGCCGCGTCCAGTCCGTCGCGACGCGTCTCGTGGTCGAGCGGGAGCGCGAGCGCATGGCGTTCCGCTCCGCCGAGTACTGGGACCTGACCGGCACCTTCTCCACCGGCCGCGCCGGTGACGCGAGCGACCCGTCGACGCTGGTCGCGCGGTTGCAGACGGTCGACGGACGCCGGGTCGCGCAGGGCCGCGACTTCGACTCGCTGGGTCAGCTGAAGAGCGCGAACACCCTCCACCTCGACGAGGCGAACGCCCGCGCGCTCGCCGCCGCCCTTCAGGACGCGCGGTTCGCGGTCCGCTCGGTCGAGTCCAAGCCGTACCGCCGCTCGCCGTACGCCCCGTTCCGTACGACGACGTTGCAGCAGGAGGCGAGCCGCAAGCTCGGCTTCGGCGCGAAGGCCACGATGCAGGTCGCGCAGAAGCTGTACGAGAACGGCTACATCACTTACATGCGTACGGACTCGACGACCCTGAGCGAGACGGCGGTCGCCGCCGCCCGCGCCCAGGTCACGCAGCTGTACGGAGCCGACTACCTGCCGCCGCAGCCGCGCACCTACGCGGGCAAGGTGAAGAACGCGCAGGAGGCGCACGAGGCGATCCGTCCTTCGGGGGACCGTTTCCGCACGCCCGCCGAGACGGGTCTCACCGGCGACCAGTTCAAGCTCTACGAGTTGATCTGGAAGCGGACCGTCGCCTCGCAGATGAAGGACGCGACCGGCAACAGCGTGACGGTGAAGATCGGCGGGACGGCCGCCGACGGCCGGGACGTCGAGTTCAGCGCGTCCGGCAAGACGATCACCTTCCACGGCTTCCTCAAGGCCTACGTCGAGGGCGCCGACGACCCGAACGCCGAGCTGGACGACCGCGAGCGCCGGCTGCCGCAGGTCGCCGAGGGCGACGCGCTGAGCGCCGAGGAGATCTCGGTCGACGGGCACGCCACCAAGCCTCCGGCCCGCTACACCGAGGCATCGCTGGTCAAGGAGCTGGAGGAGCGGGAGATCGGCCGCCCGTCGACGTACGCGTCGATCATCGGCACGATCCTCGACCGCGGCTACGTGTTCAAGAAGGGCACGGCCCTGGTGCCGTCGTTCCTCTCCTTCGCCGTGGTCAACCTGCTGGAGAAGCACTTCGGCCGGCTCGTCGACTACGACTTCACCGCGAAGATGGAGGACGACCTCGACCGCATCGCGCGCGGCGAGGCCCGCGCCGTGCCGTGGCTGAAGCGCTTCTACTTCGGCGAGGGCGCGGGCAACGGCGGCGCGGCCGACGCGGGCAACGGCGACGGGGACCACCTCGGCGGTCTCAAGGAGCTGGTGACCGACCTGGGCGCGATCGACGCGCGCGAGGTGTCGTCGTTCCCGGTGGGCAACGGCATCGTGCTGCGGGTCGGGCGCTACGGCCCGTACATCGAGCGCGGCGAGAAGGACACCGAGGAGCACCAGCGCGCCGACATCCCGGCCGACCTGGCGCCCGACGAGCTGACCGTCGAGCTGGCCGAGGAGCTGCTCGCCAAGCCGAGCGGCGACTTCGAGCTGGGCACCGACCCGGCGACCGGGCACACGATCGTCGCCAAGGACGGCCGTTACGGCCCGTACGTCACGGAGGTCCTGCCCGAGGGCACGCCGAAGACCGGCAAGAACGCGGTCAAGCCGCGTACCGCCTCGCTCTTCAAGTCGATGTCCCTGGACACGGTGACGCTCGACGACGCGCTGAAGCTGATGTCGCTGCCGCGCGTGGTCGGCGTGGACGCCGACGGCCAGGAGATCACCGCGCAGAACGGCCGCTACGGCCCGTACCTGAAGAAGGGCACGGACTCGCGGTCGCTCCAGGCGGAGGACCAGATCTTCACCATCACGCTGGAGGAGGCGCAGGCGATCTACGCCCAGCCCAAGCAGCGTGGCCGGGCCGCGGCCAAGCCGCCGCTGAAGGAGCTGGGCACCGACCCGGTCAGCGAAAAGCCGGTCGTGGTGAAGGACGGCCGCTTCGGCCCGTACGTCACCGACGGCGAGACCAACGCGACGCTGCGCTCGGGCGACAGCGTGGAGACGATCACGCCGGAGCGCGGGTTCGAACTGCTGGCCGAGAAGCGTGCCAAGGGTCCCGCCAAGAAGACGGCGAAGAAGACCGCCAAGAAGACGACGGCCAAGAAGGCGCCGGCGAAGAAGACCGCGGCGGCCAAGACGACCGCGGCGAAGAAGACCACGGCCGCCAAGAAGACGACGGCGAAGAAGACCGCCGCCGGGAAGACGGCCGCGGCGAACGGCGCGGAGGACTGATCCCGGTGCGGTGACCCCCGTGCCGTGCCCCCCGTCCCTGATCCGCATCCCCCGAACGCCGGGCTCCGCCGCCCGGCGTTCGGAATGCGAACGTCCCGGCACGGTTCTATGTCGGGACGTGTGCATGTCAGGCGCGTCGGCCCCGGGGTGTCGCCGCGGGCCGATAGGCTGAACGCATGACGCGAGCCGAGCAGCCCACGGCCTCCCCACCGGCCCCCGACGACGCCCTTGTCGCGGACTCCCGCGAGCGTGCCGTCCGCGCCCTGCTGCGCCGACCGCAGGTGAAACGGTTGTGGAGCGCACAGCTCGTGGGCGGGGTCGGTGACGTCCTCGCCCTCCTCGTGCTGGTGCTCCTCGCCCTCCAGGCCTCGGTCGTCGAGCAGGCGTTCGGCGGCGGGTACCGCGGGGCGGCGTTCGCAGTGGCGACCGTTTTCGGCGTACGGATCCTCGCGACGCTGCTGTTCGGCGCCGTGCTCCTCGGCCCGCTCACGTCGCTCACCTCGCAGGACGGACCGCTGGACCGCCGCTGGACCATGGTCGGCGCGGACGGACTGCGCGCCGCCCTGCTGATCGTCGCGCCGCTGTGGATCGACTGGACGCCCGACAACGCCCTGGCGCTCCTCCTCGTCACCGCGTTCGTGGCCGGGGTCGCCGAGCGTTTCTGGACGGTGTCCCGTGAGGGCGCCGCGCCCGCGCTGCTGCCCGCGCCGCCGCCCGAGGGCGCCAGCATCCGGCCGCTGCCCGACCACCTGGACGCCCTGCGCCGCCTGTCGCTGCGCACCGGCTTCGTGGCGATACCGCTCGCCGCCCTGACGCTCGTCGCCGCCGCCCTGTGCAACAACCTGCTGGGCACGGGCATCGAGTGGTTCGGCGAGCACCAGGCGGCCCTCGCCTCGTACGTCGCGGCCGGACTGTTCGCCGCGTCGCTGTCCGTCGTCACCTTCCTCGAACTGCCCGGCGCCCGCACGCCCCGCCCGCGCTCCCCGCTGGAGGGCCTGCGCCGCCCGCGGCACGCCGCCGGACCCGACAAGGGCCGCACCGGCGCGCTGCCGCTGCTGGTGCTCGCGGGCGCGGCCGTGGCCGGCGCGGTGGCGGCCGCCGTCGCCGTGTCCGTGCTGCACGCCAAGGACCTGGGCGGCGGACCCGTCCTGTTCGGCCTGATGGTGGGCGCGCTCACCGGCGGCGTGGTCGTCGGCATCCGCACGGCGCCCGCCCTGCTGCCGTCGCTGTCCCGGCGGCGGATGCTCGCCCTCACCCTCGCCTTCACGGGTCTCGCGCTGCTCGCCGCCGGACTCGTCCCGGACGTCACCAGCGTGCTGCTGATCCTGGCGCTGGCCGGCGCCGGCGCGGGCATGGCCGCCAACATCGCGCACGCCCTGCTCGACCAGGAGACCGAGGAGCAGCGCCGGTCCCGGGTCACCGAGCACCTGCACGCCGTGGTCCGCGTGTACGTGGGGCTCGGCGCGGTCGTCGCCCCCGTCGTCGCGGCGGCGATCGGCCCGCACCGCCTGGAGAACGGCAGGTTCGTCTTCGCGCACGGCGGCGCCGCCTTCACGCTCATGCTGGTCGGCGCACTGCTGCTGCCGGTCGCCGCGCTGGTCCTGGCCAAGGTCGACGACCGCTCCGGCGTGCCGCTGCGGCAGGACCTGCGGGACGCGCTGCTCGGCGGCGACGACCCCGCCCCCGCGTCCGCGGGCACCGGCTTCTTCATCGCCCTGGAGGGCGGCGACGGCGCGGGGAAGTCCACCCAGGCCGAGGCCCTCGCCGACTGGATCCGCGCCAAGGGCCACGAGGTCGTCCTCACCCGCGAGCCCGGGGCGACCCCGGTCGGCAAGCGGCTGCGCTCGATCCTGCTCGACGTCTCCAGCGCCGGCCTCTCGCACCGCGCCGAGGCCCTGCTGTACGCGGCGGACCGCGCGGAGCACGTGGACACCGTCGTGCGCCCGGCGCTGGAGCGCGGCGCGGTGGTCATCAGCGACCGGTACATCGACTCCTCCGTCGCCTACCAGGGCGCCGGACGCGACCTGTCGCCGACCGAGATCGCCCGGATCAACCGCTGGGCCACCGCCGGACTCGTGCCGAACCTGACGGTGCTGCTCGACGTGGCGCCGGAGACCGCGCGCGAGCGGTTCACCGAGGCGCCGGACCGGCTGGAGTCGGAGCCCGCGGAGTTCCACGCGCGCGTGCGCTCCGGTTTCCTCACCCTGGCCGCCGCCGACCCCGGCCGCTACCTGGTGGTCGACGCCGGCCAGGAGCCGGAGGCCGTCACCACGGTGATCCGGCACCGGCTCGACCGCGTCCTGCCGCTGTCCGAGGCCGAGATCGCCGCCCGCGAGGAGGCGCGCCGCAAGGCCGAGGAGGAGGCCCGCCGCAAGGCGGAGGAGGAGGCGGCCCGCAAGGCCGAGGAGGAGCGCCTGGAGCGGGAGCGCCAGGAGCAGCTCGCCAAGCTGCGCGCCGAGGAGGAGGAGCGCAAGCGGCGTGAACTGGAGGAGGCGCAGCGGCGTGAGGCCGAGCGCCAGGCGGAGGAGGCCCGGCAGCGCGCCGAGGAGGCACGCCGCCGCGCGGAGGAGGAGCGGCAGCGGCTGCTCGCCGAGGAGAAGGCGCGCGCCGAGGAGGAGGCGCGCCGCAAGGCCGAGGAGGAGCGCCGCCGCAAGCAGGCGGAGGAAGAGGCGCGGCTGCGTGCCGAGGCCGAGGCGCAGCGCCTGGAGAAGCAGCGCAAGGCCGAGGAGGCCCTGCTGCGGGCGGAGCAGGCCCGGCAGCTGGCCGAGCGCGCGGCGGCCGCGGCGGAGGCGGGCCCGCGCACCACGGCAACCCCCTCCGAGCCCCCGGCCCCGCCCGCCGCGCGCCAGGACGCCGGCGAGGCGGTGACCGTGCCGACGCCGGTGGTGACGCCGACGAACGCGACGGGCGGTCCGGTGGACGAGACGGCCGTCCTGCCGCGCGTACGGGACGAGCGCGTACGGGACGACCGCGTACGGGACGAGGACGGCGCGCGGGACTCCGGCCGGCAGGCGCCCGCCGACGCGGAGGTGACGACCGAGCTGCCCCGGCCGCAGGTGCCGGGCGCGGCGGACGAGACGGCGGTGCTGCCGCCCGTCCCGCCGGGCGCGGCGGACGAGACGGCCGTGCTGCCGCCGGTGCGCGGGGGCGAGTCCGGTCCCGCGGGCGGCCCGGAGGGGCCCGACGACCGTACGCGGGAGCTGCCGCAGGTCGACGCCCAGAGCGCCCCGCGCCGCCGGGAGCGCCCCGACTGGGCGGAGGAGACTCCGCTGGACGACCTGCCGTCGCTGGCCGACGAACTGCTCGGCCCGCGCGAGGACGACCACGGCGACGACGAGGGCCGCGGCGGCGGACGGTGGCGCCGCCGCTGAGACGCGGCCGGCGCCGGCGCCGAGACGCGGCTGTACCGTGCCGGGCGTGCCTGCGGGCGCGCCCGGCACCGCCGTGTTCCGGGCGGTCCGGGCGGAGGGGACGGGCCGTGTTCGGGGCGGAAGGGACGGGCCGTGTTCGGGGCGGAGGGGACGGGCGTGTCGGTCCGGACCCGCACAATGGATCCGGCACAGCACGGATGCGACGGACGCGACGGAAGGGCGGGCTGACCCATGACCGTGTGGGACGACCTGGTCGGGCAGGAGCGGGTGAGCGAGCAGCTCGCCGCCGCCGCCCGGGACGCCGACGCGTTCGTCACCGCCGCGGCGAGCGACGCGCCCCCGCCCGAGGCGTCCCGCATGACGCACGCGTGGCTGTTCACCGGCCCGCCCGGCGCGGGCCGCAACCAGGCGGCGCGCGCCTTCGCCGCCGCGCTCCAGTGCGTCAGTCCCGACCGGGCCCTGGGCGGCGTCCCCGGCTGCGGCTTCTGCGACGGCTGCCACACCGCGCTCGTCGGCACTCACGCCGACGTCTCCACGGTGGCCGCGGTCGGCGCGGAGATCCTGGTCAAGGACATGCGCGACACCGTGCGCAAGTCGTTCACCGCCCCGGCCAACGGCCGCTGGC
Organism: Streptomyces lusitanus; assembly: GCF_042647945.1. Classification (NCBI taxonomy): domain Bacteria; kingdom Bacillati; phylum Actinomycetota; class Actinomycetes; order Kitasatosporales; family Streptomycetaceae; genus Streptomyces; species Streptomyces lusitanus. The sequence goes on along the minus strand of NZ_JBHRWL010000017.1, from coordinate 108,220 downwards.
AGGTGATCCTCGTCGAGGACGCCGAGCGGCTCAACGAGAAGTCCGCCAACGCCGTCCTGAAGGCCGTCGAGGAGCCCGCCCCCCGCACGGTCTGGATGCTGTGCGCCCCGTCCGTCGAGGACGTCCTGCCGACGATCCGCTCGCGCTGCCGCCACCTCGTCCTGAGCACGCCGTCGGTGGAGGCCGTCGCCGACATGCTCGTCCGCCGCGAGGGCATCGAACCGGACGTCGCCGCCGCCGTCGCCCGCGCCACCCAGGGCCATGTCGACCGGGCGCGCCGCCTGGCCACCGACCCGGCCGCGCGCGCCCGCCGCGCCGCCGTGCTGAAGCTGCCGCTGCGCGTCGAGGACGTCGGCGGCGCGCTGAGGGCCGCCCAGGAGCTCGTCGACGCGGCCGCCGAGGACGCCAAGCAGCTCGCCGAGGAGATGGACGGCAAGGAGACCGAGGATCTGAAGGCGGCGCTGGGCGCGGCCCAGGGCGGCCGCCTCCCGCGCGGCACGGCGGGCGCGGTCAAGGACTTGGAGGACATGCAGAAGCGGCGCAGGACGCGCACCCAGCGCGACAGCCTCGACGTCGCCCTGGCCGACCTCACCAGCTTCTACCGCGACGTCCTCGCCCTCCAGCTCGGCTCCCGCATCGCCCTCGCCAACACCGACGCCGAGGACGCGCTGGAGCGCCTGGCCCGCGGCAGCACCCCCGAGTCCACGCTGCGCCGCATCGAGGCGATCGCGGCCTGCGGGGAGGCCCTGGACCGCAACGTGGCGCCGCTGCTGGCGGTGGAGGCGATGACGATGGCGCTCAGGGCGGGCTGAGCGGGCCGAGCGGGCTGAACGGCGCTCGCACGCGGGGCCGCGCCGGCGGGCCGCCGTAACTCGTCCGGGGCACGGCGTGTGCACAGAGCGTCCGCCCGGTCGCTCACCGTTACGCTCGCGGTATGCACACACGGCGCACCCCACGCAGGACCCGTACCGCAGCCGCCCTGATCGCCACGGCCGCGCTGCTGCTGGCGGGCTGCTCCTCGGGGACCTCTGGGACCTCGACCACCAGCAGGGCCGGTTCGCCGGTGGCGGGAGCGGCCGCCGCGCTCGCCCCGCTGCCCGGCTCGACCCCCGCGGCCCTCGCCCCGTACTACGCACAGGAACCGGCGTGGCGCGACTGCGGCGTCCCCGGCTTCCAGTGCGCCACGGTGAAGGCCCCGCTCGACTACGCCGAACCGTCCGCCGGGGACGTCCGTCTCGCCGTCGCCCGCAAGAAGGCCACCGGCCCCGGCAAGCGGCTGGGCTCCCTGCTGGTCAACCCGGGCGGCCCGGGCGGCTCGGCGGTCGGCTACCTCCAGATGTACGCGGGCATCGGCTACCCGGCCGAGGTGCGCGCCCGCTACGACATGGTGGCCGTCGACCCGCGCGGCGTCGCCCGCAGCGAGCCCGTCGAGTGCCTGAACGGGCCCGCGATGGACGCGTACACCCGCACGGACACCACGCCGGACGACGCGAAGGAGACCGAGGCGCTGGTCTCGGCGTACCGGACGTTCGCCGAGGGGTGCGGGGCGAAGAAGCCTAAGCTGCTGCGCCATGTGTCGACCGTGGAGGCGGCCCGGGACATGGACATCGTGCGCGCGGTGCTCGGCGACGAGAAGCTGACGTACGTCGGCGCCTCGTACGGCACGCTGCTGGGCGCGACGTACGCGGGACTGTTCCCGGAGCGCACCGGGCGGCTGGTGCTGGACGGCGCGATGGACCCGTCGCTGAGCGCGCGCCGGCTCAACCTGGAGCAGACGGAGGGCTTCGCCACGGCGTTCACGGCGTTCGCGAAGGACTGCGTGCGGCGCAGCGACTGCCCGCTGGGCGGCAAGGGCACGAGTGCGGAGAAGGCCGGCGAGAACCTGACGGCGTTCTTCGAGAAGCTCGACGCGCGCCCGATGCCCGCCGGGGACGCCGACGGGCGCGAGCTGACCGAGTCGCTGGCGACGATGGGCGTGATCGCGGCGATGTACGACGAGGCGGCCTGGCCGCGGCTGCGCGAGGCGCTGACGTCGGCGATGAAGGAGGGCGACGGGGCGGGGCTGCTCGTGCTCTCCGACAGCTACTACGAGCGGGACGCGGGCGGCGCGTACAGCAACCTGATGTCCGCCAACGCGGCCGTCAACTGCCTGGACCTGCCGCCCGCCTTCGAGTCTCCGGACCAGGTGCGGGCGGCGCTCCCCGACTTCGAGAAGGCGTCCCCGGTGTTCGGCGAGGGCCTGGCCTGGGCCTCGCTGAACTGCGCGTACTGGCCGGTGCGGGCCACCGGCGAGGCGCAGCGCATCGAGGCGAAGGGCGCGGCGCCGATCGTGGTCGTCGGCACCACCCGGGACCCGGCGACCCCGTACCGCTGGGCGGAGGGCCTGGCCGGCCAGCTCTCCTCGGCCCGCCTCCTCACCTACGACGGCGACGGCCACACGGCGTACGGCCGCGGCAGCTCCTGCATCGACGCGGCGATCAACACGTACCTGCTGAAGGGCACCCCTCCGGCGGACGGAAAGCGCTGCTCGTAGCGGGTACGGCCACCCCCGGAGGCGACGGCCCCGCCCCGCCTCCGGGGGCGGTACGAAGCACCCTCGGAAACTGTGTAGACTTACCGACGTCGCTGATCGCACCATGGTGCACACGGCACGCCGCCTTAGCTCAGATGGCCAGAGCAACGCACTCGTAATGCGTAGGTCTCGGGTTCGAATCCCGAAGGCGGCTCTTTTTCGAGCCCCGCGCGGACAGTGTCCGAGCGGGGCTTCGTCGTGCCGGTGCGCTCACGCGCTGTGCCGGAGCAGTTCCCCGGCCGGCTCGCCGAAGCCCGCGTCCCGGGCCACCACCACCGCCGTCGCCCGGTCGTGCACCTCGAGTTTGGCGAAGATGCGTGAGACGTAGTTGCGGACGGTCTTCTCGGCCAGGAAGAGCCGGCGGGCGATCTGCCGGTTTCCCAGGCCGCCGGCCAGCAGCTCCAGTATCTCCAGCTCGCGGCTGGTCAGTCCCGGGAACCCGGCGCTGTCGTGCGGGCCCTGCATGGCGGAGAAGTAGCGGCTCAAACGGGCGGCGACGCTGGGGCAGAAGACGGCGCAGCCCCGGGCGACGACCTTCAGGGAGCGCAGCAGTTCGTCGGCCGAACCGAGGCGGGAGAGGTAGCCGTTGACGCCGGCCCGGAGGGCCGCGACGATCATCTCGTCGTCGTCGTTCTGCGCCACCACGATCATGTGCGGCCGGGACGCCTCGTCGGGGAAGGCGGAGGCGATGTGCCGGACGCGTGCGGAGACGGTTCTCCTGGAGGACGGTTCGCTCAGGACGACCACGTCGGGGTGGCGGGCGGTGCCGGCCAGGTCCGACAGACATCGCAGGTCGTCGGAGTCGTCCGTGGCACGGCCGACGAGAGTGCACTCCTCATCCTGATCGACAATCGCTTCCAGCCCGGCGAGGGACACCGGGTTGTCGCTGACCACGAACAGGTTGACGGTCATCTCGTACATCCCCCAGAAATGCGTCGGCGTGGTGCGGACGGCGCCGGACGGTCCCGGGGGCACACGCGACGAAGGGTCGGTCCGTATGCGGCCGACTCCGGGCGTGACGTGGTCAGTTGTGGTGTTCAGTGGCCCCCGTGGCCATGGCCTGTCGGCGCAGGCATGGTGTTGTTCCGGAGCGGCAAGGCGCTCGTGATGCCGAGTATGTGGACGCGTCCTGAGAGAACGCAAGGTCGTCAACACCCCTGATCCGTACGAGGGGTGAGTATCGGCCGGACCCCGCCGAACACTCCCTTTCCCGGCGTCGGTGGTGGTGGGGGCGGCTCCGGGCGCGCGACCCGCGGGACCGCACGCCCGTGGGGGCCGTGGTGTGCGGCGGACGACACTGGCCGAAACGGTCACCGCCCGGCGCGACACGCGGACGCACGGCGTTCCGCCCGTTGGACGGGTCGTGGAGCGAACACCTACGTTCGAGGGCATGGGTGGAGGGTCCCGGAGGCGTGCGCTCGTGTTGGACGCGGCGGCGGCCTGCGCGTTCACGCTCCTGCCGCAGGTGTCGCTGCTGCGGCCGGCCGTCGACGGCGGGACGGGCGGCGGCATCCTGTGGCTGCTGTCCCTGGGCGCCGGACTCCCCCTGGCAGCACGGCGGTTGTGGCCCGTCCCGGTCTTCGTCGTCGTCCTGGCCGCCGCGTGCGGGGCGTTGGCCGCCGGCCTCGGACCCGCCTCGTTCCTGGCCGCCTCCTACGCCGTCTACACGGTGGCCGCCACGCGGCGGCGCGACCCCGGCGTGTCGGCCGTCGCCGTCGCCGGGCTGTGCGCGGCGGTCGCCGCCCTGCTCACGCTGTCGGGCGGGCAGTCCTACCAGGGCGGCAGCACCACGGTGCAGGCCGTGTTCGGCCTCCTCGTGCTCGGCGCGACCTGGGCGGCCGGCTCGGCGGTCAGGGAGCGCAGACGCAGTACCCGGCGTGCCATCGAGCACGCCGCCGAGCAGGCCAGGACCGAGGAGCGCCTGCGTATCGCCCGTGACATCCACGACGTCGTCACCCACAGCGTGGGACTCATCGCCGTCAAGGCCGGCATCGCCAACCACGTCGTGGCCACCCGTCCGGAGGAGGCGAAGGAGGCCCTGGCGGTCATCGAGGACGTCAGCCGCCGGGCGCTGCGCGACATGCGCGCCACCCTGACCGTGCTGCGCGGTGAGGACCGGAGCGAGGCTGGGGATTTGCGGCCCGCCCGCGGCCTGGCGGACCTGCCGGCGCTGCTCGACACCGCCGAGGCGGCAGGCGTCCGGGTCGAACTGCGCACCCGGTACGACCAGGAGCCGCCCGAGGGCGTCGCGCTGGCGGCGTTCCGCATCGTCCAGGAGGCCCTCACCAACGTGGTCAAGCACGCCGCGCCGACCGGCTGCCGGGTGGAGGTCACGGCGCGGGAGGGCGTGCTGACCGTGGACGTGACCGACGACGGGCCCGGCCCCGGACGCCGGACCACGGTGCCCGGCGGCGGCATGGGGCTGGTCGGCATGAAGGAACGGACCGCCGCGCACGGCGGCACCCTCAGCGCGGGCCCCCGGCCCGGCGGCGGCTTCCGGGTGACGGCCACCCTGCCGTTCTAGGACCTGACCGACCCCGGCTCATCCTCGGGTATGAGGGACGCCCGTGCCGCACCCCGCCGGGTTCCCGACCGCGGGCCGATGTGGTCGCGGGGCGCCCACCGCGAGACTCGACGCGTGATGCTTGTTGAGAGACTGACCAAGCGGTACGGGCCCGCCACCGTCGTCGACGACCTGTCCTTCACGGTGCGACCAGGGGTCGTCACCGGCTTCCTCGGGCCCAACGGCGCCGGGAAGTCCACGACGATGCGGATGATGCTCGGCCTGACCCGCCCCGACAGCGGCACGGCCACCGTCGGCGGACGCGCCTACCACGACCTGACCTACCCCCTCCGGCACGTCGGCGCGCTCCTGGAGACGTCGGCCCCGCACCGTGGCATGACCGCCGTCGGCCACCTGTCGTGGCTGGCACGCAGCAACCGCATCCCCCGCCGGCGGGCGGACGAGGTGCTCGACGCGGTCGGTCTCACGGGAGCCGCCCGCAAGCGGGTCGGCACCTTCTCCCTGGGCATGGCACAGCGTCTGGGCCTGGCGGCCGCCCTCCTCGGCGACCCCCAGGCCCTGGTGCTCGACGAGCCGGTCAACGGGCTCGACGCCGAGGGCATCCGGTGGCTTCGCGAACTGCTGCGCGCCAAGGCCGCCGAGGGCCGTACCGTCCTCGTCTCCAGCCATCTGATGGCCGAGATGGCGCAGGTCGCCGACGAGCTGATCGTGATCAGCCGGGGCCGGCTCCTCGCCGAGACAAGCGTGTCGGAGTTCATCGGACGCCACGGCCGGACGTTCGTACGGGTCAGGACCCCCGAACCGCTGCGGGCCGCGCAGGAGTTCCAGGCGAAGGGCGCCACCGCGGTACGGCCGGCCGCGGACGGCGGCCTGGAGGTGGACGGCCTGCCGGCGGGCGAGGTGAACCGGATCGCCGCGGCGGCCGGCGTCCCGGTCGAGGAACTGAGCACCCACACCGGCTCGCTGGAGGAGACCTTCCTCAAGCTCGTCGACGACGGAGGAGACCCCACGCATGTCTGAGACCCTCGCGGCAGCGCGGGCGGAGTTCACCAAACTGCGGGCGGTGCGCGCCACGTCCGCCGCGCTGCTGCTGTTCGCCGCCGTCAGCGTGTTCATCGCCGCGCTGGGCGGCTGGTCGGCCAAGGGCGCGATCGAGTCCGACAACCCCGGGCTGCGTTCCGACTTCACGCCCGAGCAGGCCGGCCTGGACGGCATCCTCTACGGCCAGCTCGCCCTGATCGTGTTCGGGGTGCTGATGATGTCGGGCGAGTACACCTCGGGCATGATGCGGGTCTCGCTGCTCGCGGTGCCCCGGCGCGGCCGGTTCTACCTGGCCAAGACGGCCGTCACCGCCGCCGCGGCCCTGGCCGTCGCCCTGCCGGTCACGGTCGTGTCGTACCTGGTCACCCAACTCGCCCTGGGCCCGCACGGGTCGACGATCGACGCGGACGGTGTCCCGCGAGCCCTGGCCGGCGCGGTCGTCTACCTGACCCTCATGAGCCTGCTCGCCGTCGGGGTGGCGGCCGCCGCCCGCAGCGTCGTCCTCCCGCTGGCCGTGCTGCTGCCGCTGGTGCTGGTCGGCTCCCAGATCCTGTCCGTCATCGGGGCGACGAAGGAGGTGGCGCGCTGGTTCCCCGACCGGGCCGGCACCGAGATGCTCACCGTCGACTCGGGCGACGCCCTCACCGGCCTCGTCGTGCTGCTCGCGTGGACCGCGGCCGCCCTGACCGCCGGCTGGCTCCGGCACCGCTCGTGGGACGGGTGACGGGACGCGCCTGGGTCATGTGCCCCATGCACGTGGGACACGGCCCTCCGTAGGTTCCCGGACAGGTCACGGAGCCGAAAAGGTCGGCCCGGGCCGTTCGACCCACGGGAGGAACCATGACCGCGATCTACGAGCCGCCCGCCCTGCAGGAGATCGGCGACTTCGACGAGCTCACCAAGTGCCTCGGCGTCGGGAGCTGCAACGACTTCGCCGGCTGCGGTTACGCCGTCGTCTGCTTCTGGTGATCGCACCGGTGCCGGTGTGCCCCTCGCGGCACACCGGCACCGCCCGGGGGGAGTGAGACGACATGGAATTCACCGTGCTTCCGGACTGTCCCGCCGGCGCCGCGCTGGCGGACCGGGTGGGGGCGGCGAAGCGGATCGACCACGCGTCGGGACGGCCCTGGATCGTGGGGAGCTGGGCCGAGGGCGAGGCGACGGTGACCGAGGCCGGCACCCGCCGGCTGGCGGTGTTCGGACACACCAGGCCCGACGGCGCGGGATGGGCCTCCGCGCTCGGCCGGATGCGCTCGCTGCACGACGTCGACCGGGTCGCGTCCCGGCTGCCCGGGGTCTTCCACCTCGCGGCCTCCCTGGACGGCGCGGTCCGCCTCCAGGGTTCCGTGGCCGGCGTACGGCAGGTGTTCACCACCCGGGTCGACGGGGTGACGGTCGCCGCGAGCGCCGTGCGACCGCTGCTGCGCCTCACCGGCGCGGACCTCGACGAGACCTTGCTGGCCGCACGGCTGCTGGCACCCGGCGGGGCGCCCTGGCCGCTCTCGCTGCGCCCGGTCCGCCGCGGCGTGGACGCGCTGCCCACCGGCCACTGGCTGGAACTCGGCGCCGACGGCCGGGCCCGCAGCGTCCGGTGGTGGGAACTGCCCGAGGCGACCCTCTCGCTGGAGGAAGGTGCCGGGGCCGTCCGTTCCGCGCTGACGGACGCCCTCACGACCCGTGTGGACCCCCACCGCACGATCAGCGCGGACCTCTCCGGCGGGCTCGACTCCACCAGCCTGTGCTTCCTCGCCGACGCGGCCGGCGCCGACCTGGTCACCTATCACGTCATGCCGCTCGACGAGGCCAACGAGGACACCGCCTGGGCCCGCAAGGCCGCCGCGCACCTTCCGCACGCCCGTCACCACATGCTCGCCGCGGACCGCGCCGCCAACCTGTTCGACATCGGCTACACCGCCGACACCGTCAACGCGGCCCCCGAAGGCCCCTCGACGTGGGCCTCCGGACTCGCGCACATCCGGGACCTCGCCGGGCGGGCCACCGCCGAGGGCGCGGCCCTGCACCTGTCCGGGTTCGGCGGGGACGAACTCTTCGGCCGGATGCCCGCCTGCGCCTGGTCCCTCGCCCGGATCCGCCCCGCCGACGGCCTGCGGCTGGTGAACCGCTACCGGCTGGCCAACCGCTGGCCCTGGCGCAGCACCCTGCGGCAGCTCGCGGACCGTTCGACGTTCGCGCGGAACCTGACGGAGGTCGCCGGGCGGATCACCGCCCCGCCTCCGCCGGTCAACGAGCCCGACTTCGGCTGGGTGTTCGCGCCGCGCATGCCCGCCTGGGCCACCCCGGACGCGGTGGCCGCCGTGCGGGACCTGCTGACCACGGCAGCCGAACGGACCCCGGAACCGCTGGACGCCGACCGGGCACGGCACCAGGCGCTGTCCTCCCTCGTGTTCGAGGGGAACACCGTCCGGCAGGTCAACACCGCCGTCGCCGGCACCGGCCTGGTCTGGGAGGCGCCGTTCCTCGACGACCGGGTCCTCGAGGCGGCCCTCGCCACCCGGATCGACGAGCGGCTGGCGGCCGGACGGTTCAAGCCGCTGCTGACCACCGCCGTACGGGGCACCGTGCCCGGCGACTTCCTCGCCCGGCGCGACAAGGGCGAGTTCAGCGCCGAGACGTTCCGGGGCATCGAACGCAACCGGGACCGGATCCTGGACCTCTGCGAGGACTCGCTCCTGGCCCGGCTCGGCCTGGTCGACCCGGACGCCTTCCGGTCCGCGGTGCTCAACCCCGGGCCGATGTCCCATCACCTCCAGCCGATCCAGACCACGGTGGCGTGCGAGAGCTGGCTGAGGGCGCACCCCCAGGACACCGGAGAGAGCCGATGAAACTGAGTCTTGCCCGCGACGTCACCCTCACGCCCGTCGATTCCGGGGCGGTCCTGCTCGACGGCCGCCGCGGCCGCTACTACCAGCTGAACGCCTCGGGCTCCGCGATTCTGCACAAGCTGCTCGACGGCGACACCCCCGCCGCGGCCGCCGCGAGCCTGTCGGAGTCCGCTCCCGTCAGCGAGGAGCGGGTGCACCAGGACGTGCTGGCCCTGGTCCGCGCGCTGAGCGAGGCCGACCTCGTGGAGGTGGCGCAGTGACCACGCCCGCCGTCGCAGAACAGACCACGCGCCTCCCGCTGCACCGGCAGGTCGCCCCGAGATGCGCGGCCGGCGCCGCCCGCCTGCTGGTCCGGCTGCCCCCGGCCCGGCTGCACCGGGTGCTGCGCGTACTGAGCAAGGGCTCCCGGCCCGCCGGGTACGCCCAGGTGGCCCGCGCCCGGCGGTCCGTCGTCTCGGTCAGCACCCGCTGCGCGGGCCTCGGCTGCCTCCAGCGGTCCGTCGCCACGGTGCTGCTGCTCCGTGTCCGGGGCAGGTGGGCCGACTGGTGCACCGGCTTCCGGGTGCAGCCCTTCGCCGCGCACGCCTGGGTCGAGGCCGGCGGCCGTCCGGTGGACGAGCCCGGGGAGGTCGGCGTGTTCCGCACCGTGCTGGCCGTGCGCCGTACCGGGAGCGGCTCATGACGGCGATCCGGGCCGAGGGCCTCTACGCGTACTACGGCACCACGCCGGCCGTGAACGGCCTCGACCTGACCGTCCCCGAGGGCGCCACCTTCGGGTTCCTGGGACCGAACGGCGCCGGCAAGACCACCACGATCAGCATGCTCACCACGCTGCTCAGGCCCACGGCGGGCCGCGCGGAGGTGGCCGGGTTCGACGTCACCACGCACGCCGCCGAGGTGCGGCGCAGGATCGGCATCGTCTTCCAGGAGTCGACGCTCGACCTGGAGCTCACGGCCACCGAGAACCTGCGCTTCCAGGCCGATCTGTGCGGTCTGGGCCGGGCCGAGGCACGCACCGCGGTCGCTGCGATGCTCGACATGATGGAGCTCACGGGACGCGACAGGACCCCCGTACGGCACTTCTCCACCGGCCTGCGCCGGCGCCTGGAGATCGCCCGCGGGCTGCTCGGCTCCCCGCGCGTGCTCTTCCTCGACGAGCCGACCACCGGCCTCGACACGCAGACCCGCGCGGCCGTCTGGCACCACCTGGACCGGCTCCGCGAGGAGCAGGGCATCACGGTCTTCTTCACCACGCACCAGCTGGAGGAGGCCGAGCACTGCGACCGCATCGCGATCTTCGACCGCGGCAAGCTGGTCACGGAGGGCTCACCCGCGGAGCTGAAGTCCGTCATCGGGGCCGACGTCGTCGACCTGCGCACCGAGGACGACCGGCTGGCCGCTGACCTGCTGTCCGACCGCTTCGGGCTGACGGCCGAGACCACCCCCGGCGGGCTGCGGCTGAGGGTGCAGGACGGCGCCTCCACAGTGCCCCGCCTGTGCACCGGACTGGGCCTGACCGTGCGGTCGGTGACCGTCACCCCGCCCTCGCTCGACGACGTCTACCTGCACCACACCGGGACCGCGATCCGGGACAGCGGGTCCGACGGCCGCTCGCTCGACAGCCTCGGGGAGGGACTGCGATGACCCGGACCGACATCCCGCCGAGCGTCACCGTGACGAAACCGGCCGCACCCCCGTCCGAGGGGCGGACCTGGCACACCGTCCGGCCCTACGCGCTGCTGTGGCGGCGTGAGATGACCCGGCTGCGGCACAACCCGCTGCGTCTCGTCATGGGCCTGGTCACCCCGCTGCTGTTCCTGGTCGTGCTGGGCACGGGGCTGGAAGCGGCGTCGTCCACGCTCGGCAAGGCCCAGCTGAACGACTACCGGGCCTACCTGTTCCCGGGCGCGCTCGTGATGTCCGTGCAGGCCCCGGCCATCGCCGTGGGCATCTCGCTCGTCTGGGACCGCCGGCTCGGCATGCTGCGCCAGATGCTCGTCTCCCCGTTCCCGCGGTCGAGCATCGTCCTCGGCCTCGCGCTCGGCGGAGCCACCACGGGCGCCGTCTACGGCCTCGCCCTGCTCGCGGTCGGAGGCATCGCGGGTGTCCGGTACACACCGATGCTGCTGGTCGTCCTCATCGAACTGCTGCTGGTGTCGCTGCTGTTCACCTCGTTCGGTCTGCTCGCCGCGGTCACCATCCGGCAGGTCGACACCTTCCAGATCGTGGTGAACCTCAGCCTCATGCCGCTGATGTTCTTCTCCGGCGCGATGTTCCCGCCCAACGGGCTGCCGGGCTGGCTCGACACCGTCGTCAAGCTGAACCCGCTGACCTACGGCGTCGACGCCGTGCGCCGGACCCTGCCCGGCCCCGACGTCCTCACCTCGGAGCAGACCCGGCTGATGCTCGGTGACTGGAACCCGCCCGTGTACGCGGAACTCGGCGTGCTGGCCGCCCTCACCGCCGCCGTACTGGGCCTCGCCACCTACCGGTTCTCCCGGACGCAGTGAAAGGGGACCGGCCATGACGATCGTGCGGACCTGGGCGGGCACCGCGGCCCGGATCGTCCTCGCGGCGGTCCTGGGCTACGCGGGCTGGGTGAAGGTCCAGGACCTCACGGAGGCCGGCCGTACGGTCGCCCTCTACCGGCTCGTCCCCGAAGAAAGCGCACAACTCGTCGGCGCCGCCGTGGCGTTCGTCGAGCTGGCGCTCGCCCTGCTGCTCCTCGCCGGGCTCGCCACCCGCGCCGTGGCGGCCGTCACCGCCCTGCTGATGGTCACGTACATCGCCGCCATCACCTCGGTGTGGGCGCGCGGGATGTCCATCGACTGCGGCTGCTTCAGCAGCGGCGGCACCCTCACCGGCGGGGCGGAACGCGGCTACGTCATCGACATCGTGCGTGACCTTGCCTTCCTCGGCGCCGCCGCGTTCCTGATCACCCGCCCGCGAACCCGATACGCCCTGGACCGCCTGGTCCTGGAGACGAAGGAGCGTTAGACATGCAGCCGTCGACGGACGCCCAGGTCCGGGACATGGTGCACCGGCGCCGCCGCCGTCGCCGCACGGTGCTGGTGTCGCTCGCGGCGGTGGTCACGGTGCTCGGCGCCGCGCTCGTCGGCGCCGGCCTCGTCCGGGCCACCGACACCGAGCCCGGCGACGCGCCGGAGGAGGTCCCGGCCGGCGTGGCCGCCGACCAGGCCGGACTCGTCACGTCCGACGGCCCGGTCCGCGTCGATCTCTACCTCGACTACCTCTGCCCCGAGTGCCGGATCACCGAGAAGGCCCTCGCACCCGAACTGAGGAGGATGCAGGAACGCGGAGAGGTGCGCGTCGTCCACCATCCGGTCGCCTTCCTCGACGACCGCAGCGCCCCCGCCGGCTACTCCACCCGGGCCGCGTCCGCCGCCGCCTGCGCCGCGGACCAGGACAAGTTCGAGCCGTACACGGCGGCGCTCTTCGACGAACAGCCGCCGGAGCAGGGCCCCGGCCTCGACACCGACCGCCTGGTCGCCCTCGGCCGGGACGCCGGCATCACCGGCGCGTCCTTCGAACGGTGCGTGCGCGACGGCACGTACCGGCCCTGGGTGACGTACGTGTCCGACGTCGCCGCCTCCAGCGGGGTGGCGCTCACCCCGACCGTGAAGGTGGACGGCAAGCGCGTCGAGCTCTCCGGACCCGACCGGGCGAAGGACTTCGTGCGGGCGGTGGAGGAGAGCCGTTCATGAGCCGCCTGACCGTGGCCCTGACCGGGGACTGCATGGTGACGCGGGGTGCGCCGCTCACCTCCGACCCGGCCGCCGGCCGGCTGGGCGAGGTGCTGCACGGGGCCGACTTCGCCTTCACCAACCTGGAGGTCGCGCCCGCCACCGGACGCGGCCACCCCGTACCGGACGCGGCCAGCGGAGGCGGCCTGATCGCGGACCCCGCCGTCCTCGACGATGTGACGGCGATGGGCTTCTCGGCCCTGAGCTGCGCCAACAACCACGCCCTCGACCTCGGCCCGGAGGGCGTCCTCGGCACCGTGGACCTGCTGCGCGCCAAGGGGCTGCCGTTCGCGGGGATCGGCGCCGACCTCACCGCGGCCCGGCGCCCGGTGTATGCGGACCGGCCGGCCGGCAGCCTGGCGCTGATCGCGTGCACCGCCACCTTCCGGGACGGGCAGGAGGCGGCCGCCCCGTCCCCGGACCTGCCGGGCCGGCCGGGAATCAGCCCGCTGCGGCACGGGGTGACCCTCCGGGTGACGTCCACGCAGCTGGAGGTGTTGCGGGAGATCGACGGCGCCACCGGGCTGCGGTCCCGGCGGGCCGAGGCGCGCACCCTGCTCGGGTTCGACCCCGCCATGCCCGGCCCGGGCCGGCTCGCGCTGTTCGGCACCCGGTTCGAGACCGCGGACACCCCGGGCCTGACCACCGCCTGCGACCCGCGGGACGTCCACGACATCACCCGCTGGGTCGCCGAGGCGCGCCGCCGCGCGGACCTGGTCCTGGTCAGCGTGCACTCCCACGAACCCGGCCCGACCCCCGAGACCCCCGCCGAGTTCCTGCGGGACTTCGCCCGCGCGGTGATCGACGCCGGCGCCGACGCCGTGGTCGGACACGGCCCGCACATGCTGCGCGGCGCGGAACTCCACCGGGGCCGGCCCGTCTTCCACAGCCTGGGCAACATCGTCAGCCAGATCGAACTGGCCGACCGCGTCCCCGCCGAGGACTACGCGCGGGCCGGGACGGACGAGGCCCTCACCCCTGGCGGGTACTTCGAGCGGATCACCGCCCACGGCCGGCGGATGTTCGTCCCGCACCGCCGGTACTGGCAGTCGCTCGTCCCGGTGCTCACCTTCGACGACGGGGTCTTCACCGGAGCCCGGCTGCACCCGGTCGACCTGGGCTTCGGGCAGCCCGTGCACCGGCGGGGACGGCCCCGGCTGGCCGGTCCGGCCGACGCCAAGGAAATCTTCACCGACTTCGCGCGGCTCGCGGAGCCCTACGGCGTCACCGTCACCGTCGGGGACGACGGGACGGGGGAACTGGTGGCGGCGGAAACCTGACGGCGGTCACCGGCCCGGCCGGTAGGGTGCCGGGGAGACAGGCCGACGAGGTGTCGGACCGCCGGGGCACGGCGGCGACCCGAGGTACGAGGGATGCGGAATGGCCGAGGCGGTCCGGGTCCTGATCGCGGACGACCAGGCGCTGCTGCGCGGGAGCTTCCGGGTCCTCGTCGACTCGACTCCCGGCATGGAGACGGTGGGGGAGGCGGGGGACGGCGCCGAGGCCGTCGCGCTCGCCCGTGAACTGACACCCGACGTCGTCCTGATGGACCTGCGGATGCCCGTCATGGACGGGATCGCCGCCACCCGCGAGATCTGCTCCGACGCGTCGACGGCGGGCGTGCGGGTGCTGGCCCTCACCATGTTCGACATGGACGAGTACGTCTACCCGGCCCTCCAGGCGGGCGCGAGCGGTTTCATGCTGAAGGACGCCTCGCCGGACGACCTGGTCGCGGGCATCCGTGTCATCGCCACGGGTGAGGGCGTGCTGGCCCCCTCGGTCACGCGCCGCGTCATCGCGAACTTCTCCCACCAGGACACGGCCGCCCGGCCGGCCCCCCGGCTCGTCGGGCTCACCCGGCGCGAACAGGAGGTGCTCGTGCTGATCGCCAAGGGTCTGTCGAACGCGGAGATCGCCGAGCACCTGGTGATCAGCCTGCCCACCGTGAAGACCCACGTGAGCAGACTGCTCTCCAAGCTGAACGCCCGCGACCGCGCCCAACTGGTCATCGTCGCCTACGAGAGCGGCATCGCCGAGCGCGGGATGCCGCCGGGCTGACCCGGTGGCGGCGGTCCCGGCCGCGGAACGCCGCGGAGGGAACGGTCGTCAGGGCTCGTCCGTCGCACGCGCGGCCGGGCCGCGTTCCGCGCGGAGGAGTGCGCGGGCCGCCCGGAGGACGTCCTCGTCCTCTCCCGCACCACAGGCGACGAGGACGCGGAGCAGTCGGGTTCCCCATACGTCCGGGTCCGTCGCATGGGCGTCGAGGACCCGGACGCCGTGGCGTCCGCCCGTGCCGTCAGGGCCCGTCACGCGTCGGCGGACCGCTTGTCTCAGCGCGTCGTGGAGGTCGTGGACGGTTCCGCGGGACGTGCCCGTCAGTCCGGCCGCCGCTCCCGTGGTCAGCGCGGTGGCCACCAGTTCCGCTCCGGTCAACGTGGGCCCCTTCGGATGTGCGGGTTGTGCGTACGAGCACGGCCACTGTGTCCGGGGGTGCTGCAATGCTGATGAACGACCGATGAAGTGCGGGAGCGGAGGCTCGGGGTGGGCGGGGATTCTCGGCGGCTGCGCATCGAGGTGCTGGGCCCGCTGCGGGCGTGGCGGGACGGGAGCCCACTGCACCTGGGACCCCTCAGACGGCAGACCGTGCTGGCCGCCCTGCTGCTCCGGGACGGCGCCCTGGTGAGCCACGAGCACCTGCTCGACGGCGTCTGGGGAGCGGACCCGCCCGCTTCCGGCACCAAGGTGCTGGCCAGTCACGTCAATCCGCTGCGCAGAACGCTCGACCGTGCGGGCACCCGCCACACGGAGTCGGTGATCCGCAGCGGGAAGGGCTGGTACCGCTTCGTCCTGGACGACGTCCGCCTCGACCTCGCGGACCTCGCCGAGCTGGGCGACCGGGCGCTGCGGACCAAGGCGTCCGGCGATCGGGCAGGCGCCGCCGAGCAGTTGGCCAAGGCGCTCGCGCTGTTCCAGGGCGAGCCGCTGGCCCATCTCTCCGGGCCGTTCGCCGCGGCCGAGCGGGAACGGCTCCTGGAGCGTCGGCGGACCCTGCGGCTGGCCCGGCTCTCCTGTCTGGTCGACCTCGGCCGGTACGGCGACGCCCTGGACGACCTGGCGCGTCTGCCCGAGGCGGACCGGTACGACGAGTCGGTGCTGGCCCTGCGCATGCGCGCCCTCTACGGCTGCGAACGCCAGGCGGAGGCCCTGCACGCGTATGAGGACATGCGCAGGCGTCTCGCCGACGAGCTGGGGGTCGACCCGGGCGAGGAACTGCGCCGGGTGCACGAGGCGGTGCTGCGTCAGGACGACGCCACGCTCCTCGGCGCCACGGAGCGGCAGACGACCACCGTGCAGCCGCCGCCCCAACGGAGCCCCGTCAACCAGCTGCCGGGCGACACCGGCCAACTGGTCGGACGGGAGGCCGAGTTGTCCGTCCTGACGGCTCCCGGTCCCGCCGACGCGGTCTCCGTCGTCGCCGTGGACGGCCCCGCCGGGGTCGGCAAGACGGCCCTCGTCGTGCGGGCGGCCCACCGCATCCGCGACCGCTACCCCGACGGGTGCCTCTTCGTGGACCTGCACGCCCACAGCCGCGAACGCGGCAGGCCCGCACCGGAACGGGTGCTGCGGCGGCTGCTGCGCTCCCTCGGCGCGGACGGCAGCGAGGTGCCGGACGACCTCGACGACCTCATGACCGTCTGGCGGGCGGTCACCAGCCCGCTGCGTCTGCTGCTCGTCCTCGACGACGCGGCGGACACCCGGCAGCTTTGGCCGTTGCTGCCCGCCGGGCCCGGCAGCACGGTGATCGTCACCGGCAGACAGCGGCTGGCGGGCCTGGACGCCGACCGCCGGGTCACGCTGGAGACCCTCGGCGCCGGCGAGGCGGCCTCGCTGCTGCGGCAGATCGTCGGCCGGGAGCGCACGGACCGGGAGCCGGAGGCGACGCGGGAACTGGTCCGGCTGTGCGCCGGGCTGCCGCTGGCGCTGCGTATCGCGGGCACCCGGTTGCAGACCCGGCCGGCGTGGACGCTGGCGTATCTGGTGGACCGGATGGCGGACGACGAGGGGCGCCTGGGCGAACTCAGCGCCGGTGACCGCAGCGTGGAGGCGGCCTTCCGGCTGTCGTACGACCAGCTGCCGCCGGAGCAGCGGCGGGGCTTCAGGACACTGGGGCTGGCGCCGACCGTGGAGTTCGACGTGCGCACCCCCGCGGCGATGCTCGGCCGGTCCGCCCGTGACGCCGAGCGGATCATGGAAAGCCTGGTCGACACGAGCCTGCTCCAGCAGCCCCGGCCGGGCCGCTACCGGCTGCACGACCTGGTGCGGGTCCACGCGCGACGGCTGGCCGAGGCCGCGCCCGCCGAGACGGGTCCGGCACGCGAGGCGGCGCTGCGCCTCTACCTGGACGCGGCCCGTGTGGCCAGCGACTGGGGCGCCGGCGGCTATCCCACCGGTCCGGGGCCGTCCGGGACGTCGTTCACCGACTGGCGGGAGGCCGCGGTGTGGCTGGACGAGGCGGGCGGGGAGCTGGCGGACGTCGTCGGTCACGCGGTGGCGTCGGGCGAGGCCGACCACGCCTGCTGGATCGCCGAGGCCCTGACGGACCACTTCGTCGGCCGCGGCCGCCTGCACGAGTGCCAGGCGGCCCTCGAGACCGCGCTGCCGCACGTCGACGCGGCGGCGGACCGGCGGATGGCGCCCGCGCTGCACAACTGCCTCGGGTACACGCTCACGCACCGGGCGCGCTTCCCGGAGGCCTGCGGTCGCCTGCGGACGGCGCTCGACCTCAGCCGTGAGCGCGGGGAGCGGCACGAGGAGGGGCGGGCGCTCGTCGGACTCGGGGCGATGACCGGGCTGGGAGCCGCGGGACCGGACGCCGCCGGCGAGGAAGGGGTGTCCGTGCTCGTCGCGGGGCGGGAGCTCGCCGAGCGGTACGACGACCACTGGCTCGTCGCGATGGCCTCCTTCGCCCTCGGGTTCGTCCGCCACCGCCAGGGCAGGGACGAGGAGGCGCTGGCCTGTTTCCGGGAGGCCCACACCCGCGGCAGGGCCATCGGGCGGCCGAGGGCCCTGAGCAGGGCGCTGACCTCCAACCTCGACCTGCACCTGTATCTCGACCCGTCGGCGGCCAGGGTCCTGTTCCGCCGGGTGGCCGACCTGATCCAGCGGACCGGTGACGTACTCCTCCACACCCTGACGCTGGCCCGGCTCGGCACGGCGGAGCACACCGCCGGGAACCTGGACGCGGCGGCGGACGTGTTCCGGCGCGCCCTCGCGCAGCACGGGACACCGGACCCGCTCGACGATCCCGACCACGACCGGCGGGAAATGGACCTGAGGTGCAGGCTGGGCCGCACCTGCCTGGTGGCGGGGCGGCGGGCCGAGGCCCGGGAGCAGTTCCGGACCGCGCTGGCCGTGCCGGGCGCCGACCGGTACCCGAAGGAGCACAAGCTGGCGGTCGAGGGGCTCGCCGCCACCGAGGAACCGGGGCGGGCCGGCTGACCGGGGCGGGGCCGAAAAGAACGAGGCCCCGGTCGTTCACCTCTGGCGACCGGGAACCTCGTGACGCGGATCGGCCGGCGGCGACACTCCCCCGAGCAGCGCGTCCTTCGCGCGCACCCCCGGGCCGGATCCGGTGTAGTGATCACATCAAACCTTGCCAACGGATGGCTAACATAAGGCCAATGGGTTCCGTTTCGGTCAGCCGGAAGGCAGTGGTGCGGCGTGACACGACGCGGACTGCGCTTCGGACTGCTGGGGACGCCGGTCCTCCACGGCGGTGAGCCGGCCCGCGGTCAGGCGCCCCGCACCCCAGGCGGCGTCCCCGTCGTTCCCGTGACCAGCCCCAAGCTCCGCACCCTCCTCACCGTCCTGCTGCTCGACGCCGGGCGGGTCGTCTCCGTCGAGGTGCTGAAGGACGCCCTGTGGGGCGGGGCGCCGCCCGTCTCCGCGCTGCCCTCGCTGCACAACCACGTCGCCCGCCTGCGCCGCCTCCTCGACGAGCCCGGCCGGCTCCTCACCGTGCCCACGGGGTACGTCCTCCGCGTCGACGACGGCGAACTGGACGTCCAGGTCTTCGACACCCACGTCGCCGCCGCCCGTGCCGCCCGCGCCGAGGGCGACTGGGAGCGGGTGCGCGGGGAGTGCCGGGCCGCGCTCCGGCTGTGGCGGGGGACTCCGCTGGGCGGGCTCGCCCCCGACGTGGGCGGGTACGCCCTCGTGCGCCGCCTCCAGGAGGCGCGGCTGCTGCTCCACGAGTGGCGGTACGACGCCGAACTCGCCCTGGGTGACCGTCTGGCCGACCTCGTGCCCGAGCTGGCCGCCCTCGCCGAGGAGCATCCGCTGCGGGAGGCCTACCACCGCCAGCTCATGCTCACCCTGCACCGCACCGGCCGCCAGGCCGAGGCCCTCGTCGTCCACCGCGACCTGCGCGCCCGCCTCACCGACCAACTCGGCGTGGAGCCGGGGCCCGCCGTGCGCGACGCCCATGTGGAGGTGCTGCGGGGGAGCGGGACGCGGGACGGCGCGTCCCTGTGGGTGCGGCCCGCTCAGACGCCGATCGCTCAGACGCCGTTCGTTCAGGTGTCGTCCGGTCACCTGCCGTCCGCTCAGCTGCCACCAGCTCAATTCCCGCCCGGTCAAGTGCCACCCGGCCGACTTCCCCCCGCCCCCGCCCACTTCGTCGGCCGCGCCGACGCCCGCGAGGGCATCACCCACGCGCTCTCCGCCACGGACGGCGCGACCCGTCTCGTCGTCCTCAGCGGCACCGTCGGCATCGGCAAGAGCGCCCTCGCACTGCACGTCGCGCATGCCCTGGAGGAACGTTTCAGCGGAGGCCGGCTGTACCTCAACCTGCGCGGCGCCGAGCCCGGTTCCGCGCCCCTCACCGCCGAGCAGATCCTCGCCGCACTCCTCCGCGACCTCGGCGTCCCCTCGTGTGCCGTCCCCGAACACCCCGACACCGCCTCCGCGTTGCTGCGGTCCCTGCTCGCCCCCACCCGCACCCTGCTCGTGCTGGACGACGCCGTGAGCGCCGCCCAGATACGGCCGGTGCTGCCCGCCGGGCCCGGGTGCGGTGTCGTCGTCACCAGCCGGTCGCCCCTCACCGCCCTCGACGGCGCCGCCCGTTTCCCGCTCCCGCCGTTGAGCGACGAGGAGAGCGCCGCGCTGCTGCGGGCCGCGTCCGGGCGGGACGGGATCACCGCCCGGCACCCGCTGGTCGCCCTCACCGGGCGGCTCCCGCTGGCGCTGCGCGTGGTCGCGGCCCGGCTCGCCGCGCGCCGAGCCCTCACGCCGGACGCGTTCGCCGCCCAGCTCGCCGCCGCCGAGAGCAGGCTGGACCTCCTCGACTACGACGACCTCGGCGTCCGCCGCTCACTGGACGCCGCCTTCGCCGCGCTCACCGCCTCCGAGCGCCGTACCGACCGGGACGCGGCCCTCGCCCTGCGCCACATCGGCGCTCTCGACCTGCCCTCCTACGACGCCCCCTCGCTGGCCCGGCTCACCGGCGTCGACGAGGCCCGGGCCGAGGCGGCGCTGGAGCGGCTGGCCGACGTGGCGCTGCTGGAGGAGACCGCGTACGGGCGCTTCGTGCCGTACGACCTCGTGCGGGACTTCGCCCGCGAACGGGCGGCCGAACCCTGCGCGCACGCCCCGGCGGGGTGTCACTTCGCGTCGGCGTAGCACTTCACCACCGCCGTGGTGAACGGGAACCGCACCGGCGTCTCGCCGAACGCGATCCGCCCCGCCTGCTCGGCGGCCTCACGGATCGCCGCCGTCACCGCCCGCGTCTCCTCCTCGGGGCAGTGCACGATCACCTCGTCGTGCTGGAAGAACACCAGCTCGGCCGCCATGCCGGTCAGCGCCTGCCGGAGCCCCGCGAGCAGCAGCAGCGCCCAGTCGGCCGCGCTGCCCTGCACCACGAAGTTGCGGGCGAAGCGGCCCCGGGCGCGGGCGTCGGTCGAGGTGTAGCCGGGGGTCCACGGGCGGGCCGTCTCGGAGTCCGGATCGTCCCTCGCCACCGGGATGCCCGCCTCCTCCACCGCGTCGTCCGTCGTCCGCGCGGCCGGCGGGCAGGTGCGGCCCAGCCAGGTGCGCACCAGCCGGCCCTCCTCGCCCGCGCGGGCCGCCTCGTCGACGTACGCCACGGCCCGGGGGAAGCGGCGGCGCAGCGCGGCGAGGTTCTTCAGGCCGTCGCCCGAGGTCTGTCCGTACACCGCGCCGAGGACGGCGATCTTGGCGCGGTCGCGGTCGCCGGAGAAGGCGCGCTCGGACACCGCCTGGTAGAGGTCGCTCTCCCGGCCCGCGACCTCCATCAGCGCGGGGTCGCGGGAGATGGCCGCCAGCACCCGCGGCTCCATCTGGTCGGCGTCGGCGACGACGAGCCGCCAGCCGGGGTCGGCGACGGCCGCGCGGCGGATCACCTTGGGTATCTGGAGGGCGCCCCCGCCGTGGGTGACCCAGCGGCCGGTCACCGTGCCGCCCGCGAGGAACTCGGGGCGGAAGCGGCCGTCGCGCACCCAGTCCTGGAGCCAGGACCAGCCGTGCGCCACCCAGATCCGGTACAGCTTCTTGTACTCCAGGAGCGGCTTCACCGCCGGGTGGTCCACCGACCGCAGCTCCCAGCGGCGGGTGGAGGTCACCTTGACCCCGGCCTGCGCGAACGCCTTGACCACGTCGGCCGGGAGGTCGGGCCGGACGCGGCGGCCGAAGGCGGCGGACACCTCGTCGGCCAGCTCGGCCAGCCGGCGCGGCTCGCCCCCGCCCGCGTACCGCTCGCCCAGCAGGTCGTGCAGCAGCGCGCGGTGCACGTCCGCGCGCCAGGGCAGCCCGGCGCGGTTCATCTCGGCGGCGATCAGCATGCCCGCCGACTCGGCGGTGACCAGCAGCCGCATCCGGTCCGGGTGCGCGGTGGCGTCGGTGCGCCGCTGCTGCTCGGCGTAGACCGCGAGCAGGTCGGTCAGCGGCAGCGGGGCCGCCTGCGGGTCGAACAGGGACGACTGGGCTCCCGGGTCCGCCTGCCGCTGGGGCGGGTCGGGCGGTACGGGGCCGCCGCGCAGCCGGGCCAGGGCCGCCGCGGCCGAACGCGGCTCCCCGTACCGCCCCTCGTGGCCGAGGAGCAGGGTCTCGGCGGCCTCCACGTCGTACGCCCGCTCCACTCGCACCCCCGTGGCGAGCAGGCGCGGGTAGACCTCGGCGGTGGACCGCCACACCCACCGGGCGACGCCCGGGCGGCTCCGTACGGCCTCGGCAGGGTCCGTCTCGCGCCGCACCGGGCCGGAGGGCAGCCCGTCGGGGCCGAGGGGGGCGACGTCCACGCCACCGTCCTCGGCCGGAGCGAGCGCCCACCGGCCGGCCATGTACGCGAGTGTCGCAGGAGGGTGTGACAACGGCCTGGTGGGAGGGGTGCCGGGCCGGGCCGTGGATCAGCTCTCCCGCGTCGCCTCGTCCTCGGAGTCCGTCTCCACGTACTGCGCGAGCATCTTCGCCAGGTACTCCTCGGCGGCGGCCTTGGTGACGCCGAGGGAGCTGAGCACGCCGGTGCCGTTCTCGTGCTCGAGGAGGGCGAGCAGGATGTGCTCGGTGCCGATGTAGTTGTGGCCGAGGCGCAGCGCCTCGCGGAAGGTCAGTTCGAGCACCTTCTTGGCGGCCGGGCCGTACGGCACCAGCTCCGGGGCGTCCTCGACGGCGGCGGGCAGCGCCGCGCGCGCGGCCTCGCGGACCGCGTCGACGGTGACGCCCTGCTCGGTGATCGCCTTGACGGCCAGGCCCTGCGGCTCGGCGAGCAGGCCGAGGACCAGGTGCTCGGGGAGCCCCTCGGCGTTGCGGGCGGCCTTCGCCTCGTTGTGCGCGGCCATGACGGTGTTGCGGGCGCGGGGCGTGTAGCGGTTGAAGCCCTGGCTCGGGTCGAGGTCGTTGCCGCCCTGGGGGACGAAGCGCTTCTGGGCGGCCTGCCGGGTGACGCCCATGCTCCGGCCGATGTCGGTCCAGGAGGCGCCGGAGCGCCGGGCCTGGTCGACGAAGTGACCGATCAGATGGTCGGCGACGTCGCCGAGGTGCTCACCGGCGAGCACCGCGTCCTGGAGCTGTTCGAGCGGCTCCTCGTGGACCTTCTTGATGGCCGCGATGAGGTCGTCGAGACGGATGGATGACTTGATGGCGGGGTTCGTCGTCATGTGTCAACCGTAAGTTGACAGTAGGAGGGTGTCAACCCGTGGTTGACACTTTCGGGTGACGGGTCGCGGCGTGGCACGATCGGCCCCGTGAGTACGTCCTCCGCCGTCGACCGCGCCTTCCGTTCCGCCCTCTACGACACGGGCGACGACACCCTCGACACGGGCGCCTCCCTGCTCGCCGCGGACCCCACGGCGGACGCCGAACTCGCCCGCCGCGGCGAGGACTTCGTCGCGGCCGCCTGGCAGCGCGGGTGGCAGCCCGCCGACGTCGTACGGGTGGTGCGGCGGGAGCTGGACGAGACGCACGTCCGTCTGGCCGGCGCGCTGATCCTGGCCGAGGCGCGACGGGACGGGCGGACGCGCGGGGCGCGGTGGGAGGCGCAGCTCGCCGAGCTGCGGGCGGGGAAGCCCGCGCCGCGCGGTGACCGGTTCTCGTACGCCACCGCCGTCCTGGAGCTGTACCGGCTGCTGCTGCGGCTGCCCGCGCTGGAGCCCCTCGACGAGGCGGCGGGGGCCTCGCCGTCCGCCGGGCGGGAGCGGAAGCCGGAGTCCCGCATGCTCGGACGCATCCGGGCGCTGCTGGCCAAGGCGGAGGCGACCGGGTTCCCGGAGGAGGCGGAGGCGCTGAGCGCCAAGGCGCAGGAGCTGATGGCGCGGCACAGCGTCGACGAGGCGCTGCTCGCCGCGCGCACGTCCGCCGCGGAGGGTCCGGACGCCGTCCGGATCGGTGTGGACCCGCCCTACGAGCAGGCCAAGGCGGTGCTGCTGGACGCGGTGGCCTCGGCGAACCACTGCCGGGCGGTGTGGAACGAGCCGTTCGGCTTCTCCACGGTGGTGGGCTTCGCGCCCGACCTGGAGGCGGTCGAGCTGCTGTTCACCTCGCTGCTGGTGCAGGCGACCACCGCGATGACCAAGGCGGAGGCGGCGCAGCGGGCGGGCGGCCGGAAGCGGACGAAGACGTTTCGGCAGGCTTTTCTCGCCGCGTACGCCCACAGGGTGGGGGAGCGGTTGGCGGCGGCTGCGGCCGAGGTGCCGGTGGAGGGCGATCTGTTGCCCGTGCTGGCGTCGCGGGAGGTCGCTGTGGGGGAGCGGGTGGAGCGGTTGTTTCCGTCCACGACGAGTACGCGGTTGCGGGGGGTGGGTGATGTGGCGGGGTGGGAGGAGGGCAGTCGGGCGGCCGAGGAGGCGGTCGCCGCCACCCGGAGGCGGTTGGGCCGGCGCCGCTGACGTCGGGGTGCGGGCCCGTCGCCGACTGCGGGCGCCGTCCGCGCCCACCCGTGGCCGCCCCTACGAACCCAGGCCCTCCGTCGGCAGGCCCGGGGGCAGGCTGCCGCCCTCCGCCTTCGTGTACGTCTCCGTGCCGGCCGCGCCCTCCCAGGTGACCGTGAGGGACGACCCGTCGACCGACTCCACCGTGCCCTTGGTGCGGTCGCCGTCGCCGGTCGGGCACGTGAGGGTGAGGGTCGCGTCGCCGTCGCCCTTCGCCGTGCCGCTGCACACCGTGCCGCCGGTGACGAAGAGGGCCGCCTCCTCGCCGTTGACCATCAGGACCACGGCCTTGCCGTCCGCGGTGGTGAGCCAGCTGCCCTGGAGGTCGCCCGCCGGCGCGCCGTCGGAGCCCCCCGTGCCGCCGGTGCCGCCGCCGGAGTCCGCGGTCCGTGTGACGGACGGGGTGGGCGTGCCCGCGGAGTCGTCCGAGCCGCCGTCGCCGTCGTCGCCGCACGCCGTCAGCGTCAGCGCGCCCGCCAGCCCCACGGCCGCGAGCGCCCACCGGGCCCGCCGGGAACGTCCCCCACGCGCGCGTGCCGGGCCGAAGTGCTCCACCGAGGCCTCCGTAGTCACCGCTGGTCCCCTCCCTGACGCCGGCCCGGGCAGCCGGACGACCGCTGCCAGCTAACAGGAACCGCCCCGCGTCCGGCCAGGGGTGGGTGACGGACCTCGCACCATCACCGCCGGGCCGCCCGCAGCACCTCACCGCCCGCCCATCGAAAGGGCACAGGAGGGAACACAAACGCGCGCGCGTGCGTCTCTAAGGCAGCGGGGCCCGGTAAAGCGTCCGTCAAAGCGGGCGCCGTGCGGCCGGTGAGGCTGTAATCGCGCCGACACCCGCCGTGCACGTGCATACGCTCATGCATGTGCACATGAACGAAGCTATGATCCGGGTCAGTTGACCACTGCATCGATGGTCACACCAGCCAGTGCACCAGCGGGGAGCGACCTGTGGACCACGACGTGTACGACGGTGACGGGCACGACGGTGCCGGCGCGTCCGGCGTGTACAACGGCATGGCGGCCACCCGGCTGGACGGTGTGGCCTGGCAGAAGAGCAGGCACAGCAACTCGCAGGGGTCCTGCGTGGAGTTCGCCCGGCTGCCGGGCGGGGAGGTCGCGGTGCGCAACTCCCGCTTCCCCGACGGCCCCGCGCTCGTCTACACCCGCGCGGAGATCGAGGCCATGCTGCTGGGCGTGAAGGACGGCGAGTTCGACCACCTGGTCGCCGGCTGACCCGGCGCGGACACCGGAACCCGCGGGTCCCCGGCACCCCCGGGCCTTCCGAAACCCCCGGCGCCCCCGGTCGCCCGGCAGCACCTACGGCCGAGACGCCCGCGCGCGACGCGCGTAGACAAGTGACGCGCACGTGCGCCACGCCGGGATCAGGGCTGCGGGAGCCGGAAGAGCGCCCACACCACCTTGCCGCCGAGTGCGCCCGACAGCGGCTGCCAGCCCCAGCCGTCGCTGAAGGAGTCCACCAGGAACAGCCCGCGGCCGGACTCGGCGGAGCAGTCGTCGGGCAGGTCCCGCGGGTCCCGGGTGACCGGGCTCTCGTCGCTGGGGTCGCGCACCGCGCACACCAGCCGCTCGGTCCACCGCAGCAGGTGCAGCCGCACCGGGGGCTGCGGGGCAGCCAGGCGCGGGGCGTTCGCCGGGAGTCCGTGGCGCAGGGCGTTGGTGACGAGTTCGGAGACGACCAGGCAGACGTCGTCGAACCGGTCGCCGAGATGCCACTGGTCGAGGGTGCGGCGGGTGAACTGCCGTGCCTCGCGCACCGCTTCGTAGCGGGCGTGCAGGGCGCAGAAGGCGGCGTCGGAGGCGGCCGCGAAGTTCAGCGGCGGAAGGCCCTGCCGTAACGGCTCGAGCATGGTCGATCCATTCGTCCCCATGCGAGGCACTCCCGGAATTCGCGGTCGTAGCGAGGCGGCGGTGGTGCGGGGACCATGGTTTCGGATGCGCACAGCAGATGCAAGGGCAGATGCACGTGCAGCTGACCGAAATCAGCCCTACCGTTCTGGTTTGTTGGGCAATTTTTCCGTCATCCTCGTGTCTTCTCCCTGGCTGTTCTCTTGCCCCCTCGTTGCGTCGCCGTGCCCCTTCCGTGCCGCTTCCTGACCGGATCGAGCGGCCTGATTCCGTTTGCGTAACCGGTCGAGTACTGCTCGGAGTGTTTTAGTGGCAGACTGCGGGCCCTGAAGACGTTGGGGAGGCTGTCGGACGTGAGCGCGGGAGAGCCGGGATCGGTGGTGCGGCGCATGCTGCTCGGATCACAACTCAGGCGACTGCGTGAGGCGCGGGGGATCACGCGCGAGGCCGCGGGGTACTCGATCCGCGCCTCCGAGTCGAAGATCAGCCGGATGGAGCTGGGCCGGGTGAGCTTCAAGACCAGGGACGTGGAGGACCTGCTGACGCTGTACGGCATCACGGACGAGCAGGAGCGGGCCTCGCTGGTCTCCCTCGCCAGGGAGGCCAACGTGGCGGGCTGGTGGCACAGTTACTCGGACGTCCTGCCCAGCTGGTTCCCCACCTATGTCGGCCTGGAGGGTGCGGCCTCGCTGCTGCGCGCCTACGAGGTGCAGTTCGTGCACGGTCTGCTCCAGACCGAGGAGTACGCCCGCGCGGTGGTGCGGCGCGGCATGAAGAGCGCGAGCGACGCCGACGTGGAGCGCCGGGTGGCGCTGCGTCTGGAGCGGCAGAAGTACCTGGTCGCGGAGAACGCCCCCGAGTTCCACGTGGTGCTCGACGAGGCGGCGCTGCGCCGGCCGTACGGGGACCGCGCGGTGATGCGCGGCCAGCTCCAGCATCTGATCGAGGTCTCCGAGCGGCCCAACGTCCGGCTCCAGGTGGTGCCGTTCAGCATGGGCGGGCACTCCGGGGAGTCCGGCGCCTTCACCATCCTCAGCTTCCCCGAGTCCGACCTCTCGGACGTGGTGTACCTGGAGCAGCTCACCAGCGCGCTCTATCTCGACAAGCCCGAGGACGTGGCCCAGTACGAGAAGGCGCTCAAGGAGCTCCAGCACGACAGCCCGGGCCCCGCCGAGAGCCGCGACCTGCTCCGGGGACTCCTCCAGCTGTCCTGAGAGCTCCTCCAGCTGGCCTGAGGACGCCCCTGACTGGCTCGGAGACCCCCTTCAACTCCCTTTCATCACACGTACGATGACGTGACATCACACTCACGGTGTGCCGACCGGTTTTCTGCTGACGCAGCAAGGGATCGAGGGATCGCATGTCGTCGTACTTCACCGACCTGGCTCAGCAGTACATCGGCGGCGAGTGGCGCCCCGGCACCGGCGCCTGGGACATCATCGACTTCAACCCCTACGACGACGAGAAGCTCGCGTCGGTCACCATCGCCACGGCCGGCGAGGTCGACCAGGCGTACCGGGCGGCCGCCCGCGCGCAGAAGGAATGGGCGGCGGCCAACCCGTACGCCCGCCGCGCGGTGCTCGAGAAGGCGCTCCGGCTGCTCGAGGAGCGCGAGGAGCGCATCGCCGAGGCGATCGTCGCCGAGCTGGGCGGCACCCGGCTGAAGGCCGGCTTCGAGCTGCACCTGGCGAAGGAGTTCCTGCGCGAGTCGGCGCACCTGGCACTGGCCCCCGAGGGGCGGATCCTCCCCTCGCCGGTGGACGGCAAGGAGAACCGCGTCCACCGCGAGCCGGCCGGCGTGGTCGGCGTGATCGGCCCGTTCAACTTCCCCTTCTTCCTGGCGCTGAAGTCCGTCGCCCCCGCGCTCGCGCTGGGCAACGGCGTGGTCCTCAAGCCGCACCAGGACACGCCGGTGGTCGGCGGCACCCTGATCGCCAAGATCTTCGAGGACGCGGGGCTGCCCCCCGGGGTGCTCAACGTCGTGATCACCGACATCGCGGAGATAGGCGACGCCTTCATCGAGCACCCGGTGCCGAAGGTCATCTCGTTCACCGGCTCCGACGAGGTCGGCCGGCACGTGGCGACCGTCTGCGCCTCCCTCTTCAAGCGCGCGGTGCTGGAGCTGGGCGGCAACAGCGCGCTGGTGGTCCTGGACGACGCCGACGTGGACTACGCCGTGGACGCGGCCGTGTTCAGCCGGTACGTGCACCAGGGCCAGGTCTGCATGGCCGCCAACCGCATCCTGGTCGACCGGGCGGTGGCCGACGAGTTCACCGCGAAGTTCGTCGCCAAGGTGCGCACGCTCAAGGCCGGCGACCCGCGCGACCCGGAAACCGTCATCGGCCCGGTGATCAACTCCCGGCAGGCGGACCACCTCGCGGGCGTCGTCGCGCAGGCCCTCGCCGAGGGCGCCACCGCCCTGGTGCACGGCGCGCGCACCGGCAACCTGGTCGAGCCGTCCGTGGTCACCGGGCTGCCCGCCGGTTCCGCCCTGCTGCGCCAGGAGGTCTTCGGCCCCGTCGCCTTCCTCGTCCCGTTCGACGGGGAGGAGGAGGCGGTGCGCCTGGTGAACGACACCCCCTACGGGCTCAGCGGCGCCGTGCACACCGGGGACGTCGAGCGGGGCGTGCGCTTCGCCCGGCGCATCGACACCGGGATGTTCCACGTCAACGACGGCACCGTGCACGACGAGCCGATCGTCCCCTTCGGCGGCGAGAAGCACTCGGGTGTGGGCCGGCTGAACGGCGACACCTGGCTGGACGCCTTCACCACCACCAAGTGGATCTCGGTGCAGCACGGCCGCAGCCGCTTCCCGTTCTGAGCCGTACGGCCCCTTCCCGCAGGCCGCTCCCGGCGCCGTCCGGGCGCGGCCTACGCTGGGCGGCATGTCAGTGATCCGTCTCCTCGTGCTCGGCGCGGTGCGCCAGCACGGGCGGGCCCACGGCTACCAGGTGCGCAACGACCTGGAGTACTGGGGCGCGCACGAGTGGTCCAACGCCAAGCCCGGCTCGATCTACCACGCGCTGAAGCAGATGGCCAAGCAGGGGCTGCTGGTCGCGCACGAGACCGCCCCCTCCACGGCCGGCGGCCCGCCGCGCACCGAGTACGAGGTCACCGCCCAGGGCACCGAGGAGTACTTCCGGCTGCTGCGCGAGGCGCTGACCTCCTACGACCAGAAGCCGGACGTGCTGTCGGCCGGGCTCGGCCTGATGGTCGACCTGGAGCGTGCGGAGGCCCTCGCCCTGCTGGAGCGGCGGCTCGCGTCGATCGAGGAGTGGCGCAGGGCGGTCACCGAGTACTACATCCCCGAGGACGGGCCCGGTCAGCTCGGGCACATCGGCGAGATCATGGACTTCTGGGTCCACTCGGCCGACAGCGGGGCCGCGTGGACGCGGGACCTCATCGCGCGGATCCGGGGCGGCGCCTACACGTTCGCCGGGGAGGGCGAGCCGTTCGTCGGCGTGCTGGCCGAGGGCGAGGAGAACCCGTTCGCGACCGGGGAGACGGGCCGGCGTCGGGAAGATTCCGAGTAATCAAGTTTGACGAGCGAGGGGCACGGGTAATACGGTGCAGCGCTAGTCAACTTTGACTACTAAGGGGGCTTCAGTGTCCGACGCGGCGATCACCGTCGAAGAAGCACGCAAGACGTACCGGGGACCCAAGGGCGCGGGCACGGCCGCACTGGACGGACTCGACCTCACGGTCGCCCGTGGCACGGTCCACGCGGTGCTCGGGCCGAACGGCGCGGGCAAGACCACCCTCGTCCGGGTCCTGTCCACGCTGCTGCGCCCCGACTCCGGCCGGGTCGTGGTGGCGGGGCACGACGTGGTGCGCGAGGCGTACCGGGTGCGCCTGCGCATCGGCCTGCTCGGCCAGCACGCGGCACTCGACGAGGAACTCGGCGGCCGGCAGAACCTCGAACTGTTCGGCCGCCTCTACCACCTGGGCGCCCGGCGGGCCCGCGCCCGGGCGGACGAACTGCTGGAGCGCTTCGGTCTCTCCGGCACCGGGGCGAAGGCGGTGGCGCGGTACAGCGGCGGCATGCGGCGCCGGCTCGACCTCGCCGCCTCCCTGATCACCGAACCGGAGGTGCTCTTCCTGGACGAACCGACCACCGGACTCGACCCGCGCGGCCGCGCGGAGGTGTGGGACGCGGTGCGCTCCCTGGTCGGCGGCGGGACGACGGTCCTGCTCACCACCCAGTACCTGGAGGAGGCCGACCAGCTGGCCGACCGGGTGTCGATGGTGGACGCCGGCCGGGTCGTCGCGGACGGCACGGTGGACGCGCTCAAGACGGCCACCGGCGGCGACCGCATCGACGTCGTGCTGCGCGACGCCGGACAGCTGGAGGCGGCGGCGGGCCTGCTGCCCGTGGAGCGGGACGCGGTCACCGTGGACGCCGACCGGCGGCTGCTGAGCGCGCCGGTCACCGACCGCATGGCGGCCCTCACGGCCGTGGTGCGGGCCCTGGAGGAGGCAGGCGTCGAGGCCGAGGACGTCGCCCTGCGCAGGCCCACGCTCGACGAGGTGTTCCTGCACCTCACCGGGCGCGACGAGCGAGTGAAGGAGGCAGCATGAGCAGCACGGTGTACGCACTGACCGACTCCTGGACCATGACCCGCCGGGAGCTGGCCCGCTGGGGACGGCAGCCGGCCGCGGTGGTGGTGAACCTGGTCTTCCCGTTGATGCTGCTGCTGATGTTCGGCTACCTCATCGGCGGCGGCCGGGGCGTGGGCGGCGAGTACCTCGACTATCTGCTGCCGGGGATGCTCGCGCTCAGCATGGCCTTCGGCCTGGAAGGCACGATGATCGCCGTCACCCAGGACATGAACAAGGGGGTCGTCGACCGCTTCCGGTCCATGCCGATGACCGACGGAGCGGTCCTGGTGGGCCGCTCCGCCGCCGACATGCTCCAGTCGGTGCTCGGCCTCACGGCGCTGCTCGGCGTGGCCGCCGCGCTCGGCTGGCGCACGCACGCCGGCCCGGCCGCGTTCCTGGGCGCGGTGGGACTGCTCCTGCTGCTCCGGTTCGCGATGCTGTGGGTCGGCATCCACCTGGCGCTGGTGGCGGGCAGGCCGGAGATGGTGCAGGCGGTGCAGATCCTGGTCTGGCCGTTCGGCTTCCTGTCCAACGCCTTCGCCGTCCCCGAGTCCATGCCCGGCTGGCTGGCCACGGTCGTGGAGTGGAACCCGATCTCCCACACGGCCTCGGCCGTACGGGACCTGTTCGGCGCGCCCGGCGCCGAACCGGGCCACGCCTGGGCCGCGGTCCTCTGGCCCCTCGCCCTGCTCGCGGTGTTCTTCCCGCTGGCGGTACGCCGGTTCGCGCGGCTGAGCCGCTGAGGCAGGGTGGTCCGGCTCCCGTCCGGGGGCCCGCACGGGAGCCGGACCACTCGCTCAGTGGTGGAACCCGGTCGCCGCGTTCCGGTCCCGGGTGAGCGGGTGGGACTGGCTTCTCAGCTCGGGCAGCAGCCTGGTCAGGTCCTCCGCGAAGAGGCCGGCGAGGTCCTCCGAGAAGCCGTTGCGGCACACCACCCGGAGCACCGCCAGGTCCTGACGGTTCGCCGGGAAGGTGTACGCGGGCACCAGCCAGCCGTTCTCCCGCAGCCGGCGCGCCACGTCGAACACGTCGAACGCCGTCACGTCCGGCGCGGTGGTGAAGGCGAACACGGGCAGCTCGTCGCCCCGGGTGAGCAGCCTGAAGTCGCCGAGCGCCTCGATCCGCGCGGACAGTCCCGTGGCCACGTCCCGCGCCGCCTGCTGCACCGCGCGGTAGCCGTCCCGGCCCAGGCGCAGGAAGGAGTAGTACTGCGCCACGACCTGGGCGCCCGGCCGGGAGAAGTTCAGGGCGAAGGTCGGCATGTCGCCGCCCAGGTAGTTCACCCGGAAGACCAGCTCCTCGGGCAGCGCCGCCGCGTCCCGCCACAGCACCCAGCCCACCCCCGGGTACACCAGCCCGTACTTGTGCCCCGAGGTGTTGACCGACGCCACGCGCGGCAGGCGGAAGTCCCACACCAGGTCCTCGTCGAGGAACGGCGCGATCATCGCCCCCGACGCCCCGTCGACGTGCACCGGGACGTCCAGGCCGGTGCGCTCCTGGAGGCCGTCCAGGGCCGCGCACAGCTCGGCGACCGGCTCGTAGGACCCGTCGAAGGTGGAGCCGAGGATGCCGACGACCCCGATGGTGTTCTCGTCGCACAGCTCCACCGCGGCCGCCGGGTCGAGGTGGAACCGGTCGCCCTCCATGGGCACCTGACGGGGCTCCACCTCCCAGAAGGTGCAGAACTTCTCCCAGCAGACCTGGACGTTGACGCCCATCACCAGGTTGGGGCGGGCCTCCCGCGAGGGGTAGCGGCCGGCGTTGCGCAGCGACCAGCGCCGTTTCAGCGCCAGGCCCGCCAGCATGCACGCCTCGCTGGACCCGGTGGTCGAACAGCCCACGGCCTTCGCCGGGTCGGGCGCGTTCCACAGGTCGGCGAGCATCGCCACGCAGCGGCGCTCCAGTTCGGCGGTGCGCGGGTACTCGTCCTTGTCGATCATGTTCTTGTCGCGGCACTCCGCCATCAGCAGCCCGGCCTGCGGCTCCATCCAGGTGGTGACGAAGGTGGCCAGGTTCAGCCGGGCGTTGCCGTCCAGCATCAGCTCGTCGTGCACCAGCTGGTACGCCGTCGACGGGGCCATGGGACCGTCCGGCAGCCGGTGCTTGGGCGGCGCCGAGGTCATGTCCCCGACCGGGTTCGCGGGACCCAGGAAGGGGTTGACGGACATCGGGCGCTCACCGGCAGGCCGGCCAGGGTGCAGCGGCATGGGTCCTCCGTAAGGGGTCGGGCGGCCCGGAGCGGGCCGCCGGGGGAGCGGGGGTCACCTGACGGCCGTCCCGTCCGGCCGCAGCTGCATGTGCGGGCGGCCGGTGACGAGCAGCCAGGCGGGGAGGGAGGCGAGGCACAGCAGGGCGAGCATGCCGGGGGAGGCGACCAGGACGGCCGCGACGAACAGGCTCACCCAGCCCTGCCGGGTGACGGCCAGCAGCAGGCCCAGGACGCCGGCCGACACCCCGACGGCCGGATGCACCTCGGGCACCAGCGCGTGCGCGCACAGGCCGAGCGCGGTCCCCGCGAACACCGACGGGAAGATCCGCCCGCCGCGGAAGCCGCAGGACGCGGCGACCAGCATCGCGGCCAGCTTCACCACCGTCATCACGGCGAACTCGCCGGCCGTCCAGCCGTCGGGGTCGGCGGCCAGCTCGGCGATCTCGTCGAGCCCCTTGAAGAGGGTGAGGTGCCCGCCCAGGGCCGCGAGCGCGCCCAGGACCACGCCGCCGGCCGGGAGCATCAGCATCGGATGCCGCAGCCGCGCGAACACCCCGTGCGTGTACGGGAAGACGTACACCGCGCACATCCCGAGCAGCGCGCCCGCCGAGGCCACCACGAGCGACGCCAGCAGGTCGCCCCAGCCGGGCTGCCCGAACGGCGGCAGGTGCAGGTCGAAGCTCGGCCGGGACACCAGCGTGGTGGTCAGGGCGCCCGCCCCGGCGGCGGCCAGCGGCGCGAACAGGCTGTCCCACAACTGGCCCTTGACGCGCTGCCCGGCCAGCGCCTCGGAGATCACCAGCGCGGCGGCGACCGGCGTGCCGAACAGCGCGCCGATGGTCCCCGCCTCGGCGAGGGCCACCCACCCGCGTCCGGCCGTCGCCGGGAAGGCGCGGGCGCCGAACCACACCGCCAGCGAGACGTTCACGGCGATGATCGGGTTCTCCGGTCCCAGACTCGGCCCGCCGGCCAGCACGAGCGCGGTCACCAGCAGCAGTCCGGGCAGCACCGCGAGCGGCAGCACCGGCGCCTCCAGCCCTGTGGTCGCCGGGTCGGGGCCCGCGTGCCCGGGGACCTTCCACACCACCAGCCCGACCGCGACACCGGTGGCCACCAGCACCGCGAACATCCACGCCACGGAGTAACGACCGACGCCGAGCGCGTCCGGCAGGTCCCGCCAGAGCGCGCGCTGGAGCTCCTCGGCGGCCGCGCTCACCCCCAGCAGGACCAGGCTCGTCACCACGCCGACCAGCAGCGCGGGCACGATGGTCGGCAGGAGGGCGCGTGCCGAGGCCGCCGGGGCGGTGCCGGTCGCCGACTGCGTGCTGTCCTGGGCCACGCGCACACGATAAAGGGGTGAAAGGGATTAATCGGGAACCCGCTTGCACCTCACGTGGCGTGAGGACCCAGCCTTGAGCGCGGAACGGAAAGGAGCGGAAGTGAGCTACTCCGTAGGACAGGTGGCCGGTTTCGCCGGGGTCACGGTGCGCACCCTGCACCACTACGACGCCATCGGCCTGCTCGTGCCGAGCGAGCGCAGCCACGCGGGGCACCGGCGCTACAGCGACGCCGACCTCGACCGGCTTCAGCAGATCCTGTTCTACCGCGAGCTCGGCTTCCCGCTCGAGGAGGTCGCCGCGCTGCTCGACGACCCGGCCGCGGACCCGCGCGCGCACCTGCGCCGCCAGCACGATCTGCTGACCGCCCGGATCGAACGGCTCCAGAAGATGGCGGCGGCCGTGGAACAGGCCATGGAGGCACGCACGATGGGGATCAACCTGACACCCGAGGAGAAGTTCGAGGTCTTCGGCGACTTCGACCCCGACCAGTACCAGGAGGAGGTGCAGGAGCGCTGGGGCGACACCGACGCCTACCGCCAGTCGCGGGAGAGGACGGCCTCCTACACCAAGGAGGACTGGCAGCGGATCCAGCGCGAGGCCGACGAGCTGACCCGGCGGTTCGTCGCCCTGATGGACGCGGGCGAGCCGGCGGAGTCGGAGGCGGCGATGGACGTCGCCGAGGACCACCGCCAGGGCATCTCCCGCAACCACTACGACTGCGGCTACGAGATGCACACCTGCCTGGGGGAGATGTACGTCAACGACGAGCGGTTCACCCGCAACATCGACCAGGCCAAGCCGGGACTGGCCGCGTACATGCGGGACGCGATCCTCGCCAACGCCGTACGGCACACCGTCTGAGCGGTCGTGGCCCGGCCGGTCCGGGCCACGACCAGCGGTGATTCCCCCACGGCGCCGGCTCGCGGCTTTCGCCGGGGCGGGGCACAGTGCATCCTGGGTACCCCCGCGGAACCCGGGCTTCGACGGCTGCGTTCATAATTTGGGCAGCCAGCCCCGCCCTTGACCCCCAGCTGCAGGAGCCACATCCCCGTGACCACGCTTGCGCTCGGCCCCGAGTGGCTGAGCCCGGACTACCTCATCGAGACCTTCAGCCTCCCCGGCATCCTGCTGATCGTCTTCGCGGAATCCGGACTCTTCGCGTTCCTGCCCGGCGACTCCCTGCTGTTCACGGCGGGCCTTTTCGTGGCCGAGGGCACCTACATCAGCCAGCCCCTGTGGCTGGTGTGCACGCTGATCGTGCTCGCCGCCGTGCTCGGCGACCAGGTCGGCTACATGATCGGCAAGTTCTTCGGGCCCCGGCTGTTCAGCCGGCCCAACTCCAAGCTGTTCAAGCAGGAGAACCTGGAGAAGGCCCACGAGTTCATGGAGAAGTACGGGCCGAAGGCGATCGTCCTGGCCCGCTTCGTGCCCATCGTGCGGACCTTCGCGCCCATCGTGGCCGGCGCCGGCCGGATGAAGTACCGCACGTTCCTCACGTACAACCTCATCGGCGGCGTCGCCTGGGGCACGGGCGTCACGCTCGCCGGCTACTGGCTGGGCCAGATCTCGCTCATCAAGAACAACGTCGAGGCGATCCTCGTCCTGATCGTCCTCGTCTCCGTGGTGCCGATCCTGATCGAGTACCTGCGCGAGCGCGGGAAGAAGAAGCGCGCCGCCGCCGAGGCCCCGGCCGCCGCGACGCACGCGCAGCCGCCGGTCATGGACGACGCCACCACCCAGCTGCGCCGCATCCCCCCGGCCGCCGCGCCCCAGCAGCCCCGCCCGCAGCACTACGGCGACCAGGGCGGCTACCCGCAGCAGCAGCCGTACGGCGGCGGCAACGGCTACCCGCGGCAGCAGCCGGACCGGCAGCCCTACGGGAACGACCAGGGCTACGACCAGCAGCAGTACGACCAGCAGCGGTACGACCAGCAGTACGACCCGCGGCAGCCGTACAACGGCGGCGGCTACTGAGCACCCCGGCCGGGCGGCGGGCGGCCCGCGCGGGCTAGAACCCTCGCGTCCGCTTCGCCGCCCGCCGCTTCTCCGCGGAGCCGATCCGCAGGAACAGCCGGGAGATCTCCGAACCGAGGTTCACCCCGATCGCGATGGCCATCGCCAGCGCCACCGCCTTGGTGAGCGAGGTCAGACCCGAGTCCACCTCGTTCTGCGCGATGCCCAGCAGACCGAAGTACGTGGCCGAACCAGGCAGCAGCGGCCCGATCGCGGCCGTGGTGTACGGCAGCGCCGACGCGAACCGGTACCGGGCCAGCAGCTGCCCGAACAGACCCACCACACCGGCGGCCACCGCCGTGGACGCCACCGGCGAGATGTCGCCCGTGTCGTGCATCGCCCCGTACACCACCCAGGCGACCCCGCCGTTCAGCGTCACCATCAGCACCGTGGCCCGCTCCTGCTGGAGCAGCACCGCGAACGCGAGCGACAGCCCCAGGGACGCGGCGGTCTGGAGCACCGGCTGCGGCTCCGGCGCGCCGAGCGCGGCG
This sequence comes from Streptomyces lusitanus, assembly GCF_042647945.1. Lineage (NCBI taxonomy): Bacteria > Bacillati > Actinomycetota > Actinomycetes > Kitasatosporales > Streptomycetaceae > Streptomyces > Streptomyces lusitanus. The sequence continues at coordinate 71,514 of NZ_JBHRWL010000017.1, read as the reverse complement.
TCCGGGACCAGGTTGGCGCCCAGCTGCACGCCGAAGTACAGCACCGTCAGCACGCCGATCACGATGCCGACGAAGAAGTACAGCACCTCCAGCAGACGCGCGGACGCCGTGATGTAGAAGCCGGTGAGACCGTCCTGCACGCCCGCCACCAGCGCCCGTCCGGGCAGCAGCGCGAACAGCCCACCGGTGATCACCGCGGAGGCCTTCACGTCCGCGTGCGCCAGGGTCAGCGCCACCCCGATCGCGGCCGGAGGCGTCGCGGCCACCGTGAACTGGTAGAACTCCGGCAGCCCGCGCCCGGCGCACAGCCAGGCCAGCCGGTCGCCGAGCATCGCGCCGACCGCCGCCGCGACGAACACCAGCAGCTGACCGCCGACCAGCACCGAGGCGGAGCCGGCCAGCAGCCCGCTCGCGGCCGTCAGCGCCCAGCCCGGGTAGGGGTGCCGGTTGCGGCGGATCTCCGCCAGCCGCCGGTACGCCTCCTCGAGGGTCACCTGGGTCTCGGCGTCGCTGAGGTCGTCCACCAGCTGGTAGACGGCCGCCAGCCGGGTGTAGTCGGGGGAGCGGCGGCGCACCGTGCGGGAGGCGGTCACCGGGTCGTCGACCAGGGACGGCTGGTAGGAGACGGCGAGCAGGGTGAAGGTGACGTTGGGCTCGCAGCGGTCCAGGCCGTAGGAGCGGCACACGGCGAACATCGCCGCCTCGACGTCCTCGGCGCCCTCGCCGCCCGCCAGCAGCAGCTCACCGATACGCAGGCTCAGGTCCAGCACGCGCGGCACGGCCGGGCCGGCCTCGTCGTGCCGCTGCACCGGCTCGGGGGCGGGCCGCTCGGTCACCGGCATGCGCAGCATCGTGCGCATCCGGTCCTGCCAGGGCACGTCCTTGGTCAGCCGGACCAGCGGGACACCGGTCGGCGGGGTGAAGGCGGCGGCCTGCTTGGCGCTGTACGTCCTCGGCGTGCTGAACGCCGAACCCTCCGGCTCGTGCGGCGGGGGCGGTGCGACGCCCAGACCGTCCGGAAGGGAGAACTCCGAGGTGGTCTCGGCCTCGGACGAGCCCGGCTTCGGCACGGCCAGCCCGTCGGGCACCGCGAACTCGGACGTCGTCGACGACTCGCTGTCGGCCGGCGCCGCGAGATGCGAAGGGGGTACGAAGGCGCTCCTCGCCTCGTCCGACTGCGGCTTGCGGTCCTCCGCGTCCGTCACGTGCCTTTCTCTCCCTGCTGACGACACCGTCCCTCAGTGTGCCCCCTGTCGCGCCAGTATGCGCACGCGCACCCGGCACACAGCACGACGACGGGCCGCACGCCTGCGCGTGCGGCCCGTCGTCACGTCCTGGGGCGAGGGGGCTCAGTGGCCGCCCTGCTCCTTGAACCGCTTGTAGGACCGCTCGATCTCGGTCTCGGCGTCGACCCGGCCGACCCAGTTGGCGCCCTCGACCGACTTGCCCGGCTCCAGGTCCTTGTAGACCTCGAAGAAGTGCTGGATCTCCAGCCGGTCGAACTCCGACACGTGGTGGATGTCGCGCAGGTGCTCCACGCGCGGGTCCGTGGACGGGACGCACAGCAGCTTGTCGTCGCCGCCGGCCTCGTCGGTCATGCGGAACATGCCGATGGCGCGGCAGCGGATCAGGCAGCCCGGGAACGTCGGCTCGTCCAGGATGACCAGCGCGTCCAGCGGGTCGCCGTCCTCGCCGAGGGTGTTCTCGACGAAGCCGTAGTCGGTCGGGTAGGCGGTCGAGGTGAAGAGCCGACGGTCCAGGCGGATCCGACCCGTCTCGTGGTCCACCTCGTACTTGTTCCGCGAACCCTTCGGGATCTCGATCGTGACGTCGAACTCCACCGGACGCTCCTCCATGATCAGCACATCGTTCTGGTGGTTAAGTGTCCCTCACGCAGGTGTGTGATCGCGAAAGGGGCTGGTGGTCGTGCCAGAGCTGAGGCCTTGGCGGGCCGCGGTACCGCACGTCGTGCGGATCGCGGACGCCGTACGACCGCGTCTGGCGCGGGTCGCCGCGGCCACCGGGCCGTGGTTCACCAGGGGGCGCCGGCCGGGATCGCCGCAGGCCCCACGGGTCGCGCGGCCCGGAGCCGGGTGGTACACCGCGACCGCCGCCACCGCCGGTCTGGCGCTGGCCGCGGGAGTGGCGACCGCCGCCGGCCCCTGGGACTCCTCGGGTCAGCGTACGGCCGAGCGGCACCGGGCCGTGGCCCTGGAAGCCTCGCGTGGCACAGATCACGAAGGCTCCCGGGCGCGCGCCGGCACCCAGCCGCGCGGGCCGCAGGCCGCCCCGCCTGCCCCGTCCGTGCTCACCGGCCTCGGCGGCACCGCCACCGCCGCGCGCTCGGCGCCCGCCGGGAAGGCGCTCGCCGCCGTCCTCGACCCGCTGCTGAAGGACCCGGCGCTGGGCCGCCGCTCCGCCGCCGTGGTCGACGCCGCCACCGGCCGCCGCCTGTACAGCGCCGACTCCGGCAACGCGCTCACCCCCGCCTCCACCACGAAGATCGCCACCGCGGTCGCCGCGCTGTCCGCGCTGGGCCCCGACCACCGGCTCACCACCCGCACGGTCTACGAGCCCGACACCAAGGAGGTCGTGCTGGTCGGCGGCGGCGACCCCACGCTCACCGCCCGCAAGAACGCCAAGGGGTCCGCGAGCCTGCGCGACCTGGCCGCCCGTACCGCGGCGGCCCTCGCCAAGCGGGGCGTGCGGAAGGTGACGCTGTCGTACGACACGACCCTCTACAAGGGCGGCACGACCCACCCGATCGGGGTCAACCCGAACATCGCCGACGTCACCCCGCTGATGGCCGACGAGGGCCGCACCGACGACTCCTCCAGCGGGCCCGCCCCGCGCGTCGCCGACCCCGCGGCCGACGCCGCCCGCACGTTCGGCGACCTGCTGAAGGAGCACGGGATCACGGCCACGCCGCCCGGCCCGTCGAAGTCGAGCACGCGCGCGACCACCCTCGCGACGGTGTCCTCGCCGCCGCTCTCCGCGCTCGTCGAGCGCATGCTGACCAACAGCGACAACGACCTCGCCGAGGCGCTCGCCCGGCACACCGCCGTGGCCACCGGCAAGCCGGCCGACTTCGCCGGCGCGGGCGCGGCGGTCACCGCCCGCCTGAAGCAGTTGGGGCTGCCGGTGAAGGGCGTGGTGATCAAGGACGGCAGCGGCCTGGACCGCGCCGGGCGGCTCACCGCCGACCTGCTCACCGCCCTCCTCGTCACGGCCGGCGACCCCGCCCACCCGGAGCTGCGCCCGGTCCTCACCGGCCTCCCCGTCGCCGGCTTCACCGGCACCCTCTCCGGCCGCTACGCCGACGGCGCGGCGGGCGTGGTCCGCGCCAAGACCGGCACGCTGACCGGCGTCAACACGCTGGCCGGAACGGTCGTGGACCGCGACGGCCGCCTGCTGGCGTTCGCGTTCCTCGCCAACGACACGACGGGGCCGGACGCGGCGCAGGCGGCCCTGGACAAGGCCGCCTCCGCCTTGGCGGCGTGCGGGTGCCGCCCCTAAGGGCGCGGGGAACTGCGCGGACGTTCCGCGTCCTGCCCTCCCGTCTTCGGGGGCTTCGCCCCCGGACCCCCTTCGCGCAGTTCCCCGCGCCCCTGTAGGCCGCAGTTCCCCGCGCCCCTGCAGGACCGCGGGCCGTGCGGATCTGCCCGTTTCCCCACCCCTCACGTACCGTTGACACATGACGAGCATCGGTGGTGCTGCCTCATCCATGGTCGACTGGAACCTCGCGGTCGCGACCGCGACCAGGCTCATGCGGCCGGGCCCCGACGTGAGCCGGGACGAGGCCCGCGCCGTCGTCGCGGAGCTCCGCCGCCACGCGCGCTCCGCGGAGGAACACGTCCGCGGCTTCACCGGTCTCGGCACCCCCGAGACCCATGACACGCCCCTCCTCGTGGTCGACCGCCCCGGCTGGGTGCGGGCCAACGTCGCCGGCTTCCGCGAGCTGCTCAAACCCCTGCTCGACAAGATGCAGGAACGGCGCGGCACCAGCCCCGGCACCATGGTCATGGGTGCCGTCGGCGGCAAGGTGACCGGCGTGGAGCTGGGCATGCTGCTGTCGTTCCTCGCCTCCCGGGTCCTCGGCCAGTACGAGACCTTCGCCCCCGCCACCCGGGACCTCCCGGCCGGCGCCCACGGCGGCGGACGGCTGCTGCTGGTCGCCCCCAACATCGTCCACGTCGAGCGGGAACTGGACGTCGAGCCGCACGACTTCCGCCTGTGGGTGACGCTCCACGAGGAGACCCACCGCACCCAGTTCACCGCCGTGCCCTGGCTGCGGGACCACCTCGAGGGCGAGATCCAGGCGTTCCTGAGCGAGACCGACGTCGACCCGATGACCGTGCTCGAGCGGGTGCGCGAGGCCGCCCAGTCGCTGGTCGGCGGACGCCCCGAGGGCGAGGAGGGCGACGAGGGGCGCTCCCTCGTGGAGATCGTGCAGACCCCGGCCCAGCGGGAGATCCTCGGCCGGCTCACCGCCGTGATGTCGCTCCTTGAGGGGCACGCCGACTACGTCATGGACGGCGTGGGCCCCGAGGTCGTGCCGAGCGTCGCCGAGATCCGGGAGAAGTTCCAGCAGCGCCGCGCCAAGGGCGCCTCCCGGCTCGACATGGCGCTGCGCAAGCTGCTCGGCCTGGACGCCAAGCTCCGGCAGTACCGCGACGGCGAGCGTTTCGTCCGCGCGGTCGTCGACGAGGTCGGCATGGAGGGCTTCAACCGGGTGTGGACGTCGCCGAACACCCTCCCCACCAAGGCGGAGATCGGCAAACCGGCGGACTGGATCACGCGGGTGCACCGCAAACCGGAGGCATAGGCACCGCGCCCCCGTCGCGCAGGGTGTCCGGGCGGCGGCAGACGGACGCCCCGCCAATCACCCGTCCGAGGGACCGTGAGCCCAGGGCAGGCGTGCAATGCTCGGGGAACGGCCCGGTTCTGTCACCATCTACACACTCTGCGTGACCGTCCCCGGGCTCAACCCCCCCCCGGAACAACATCATGAAGGGAACCGGACATGGGTCCCCATCCTGCGGTCGCGGCGATACGCCTGGCGGTCCGCCGCGTCCTGAACGACATCCTCGCCGAACACGGCCGGACGCCCGGCCGCCTCTCGCCCGACGAGCGGTCCTCCTCCCCGCTCGTGCTCGTGGCCTGCTCCGGCGGCGCCGACTCCATGGCGCTCGCCTCCGCCCTCGCCTTCGAAGCCCCCCGCGCCGGTCTGCGCGCCGGCGGCGTCACCGTCGACCACGGCCTCCAGGCGGGCTCCGACCTGCGCGCCGCCGAGGTCGCCTCGCGCCTGCGCGAACTCGGCCTGAACCCCGTCGAGTCCGTCGCGGTCACCGTCGGCCGCGACGGCGGACCCGAGGCCGCCGCCCGGGACGCCCGCTACGCCGCCCTCGACGCCGCCGCCGAGCGCCGTCGCGCCGCCGCCGTCCTGCTCGGCCACACCCGCGACGACCAGGCCGAGACGGTGCTGCTCGGCCTCGCCCGCGGCTCCGGCATCCGCTCCCTGTCCGGCATGGCCGCGGTCTCGGGGGCCGACGGCCGTTACCGGCGCCCCTTCCTCCAGCTCGACCGGCAGACCGCCCGCACGGCCTGCATGGTCCAGTCCCTGCCCGTCTGGGACGACCCGCACAACACCGACCCCGCCTACACCCGCTCCCGGCTGCGCCACGAGGGCCTGCCCGCCCTGGAGAAGGCCCTCGGCAAGGGCGTCGTCGAGGCCCTCGCCCGTACGGCCCAGCTCTCCCGTGACGACGCCGACGCCCTCGACGCCTGGGCCGGGAAGGCCGCGGCCGGCGTCCGGGACGCCGACGGCCGCCTGGAGTGCGCCGCCCTCAACGACCTGCCGCCCGCCGTGCGCCGCCGGGTGCTGCGCCGGGCCGCCATCGAGGCCGGCGCACCGGCCGGTTCGCTGTTCGCCCGGCACATCGAGGAGGTCGACCGGCTGATCACCGGCTGGCGAGGTCAGGGGGCCATCAATCTCCCCGGCCGGGTCGTCGCCCGTCGGCAGGGTGGCAGACTGGTGATTCGGCAGGGCTGAATCCGGACCCCACCGACCGCACGGGTCGCGGGGCGGACCGGACCGGCCGGTGGGACGACCGAAAGTGATGCGGGTGGACGCGAACGACATGGGTGCCGACCTCGAGAAGGTGCTCATCACCAAGGAAGAGATCGACGCCAAGCTGGTGGAGCTGGCGGCGAAGATCGACGCGGAGTACGCGGGCAAGGACCTGCTGATCGTCGGCGTGCTCAAGGGCGCGGTGATGGTGATGGCCGACCTCGCCCGGGCGCTGTCCACCCCCGTCACGATGGACTGGATGGCCGTGTCCTCGTACGGGGCGGGCACGCAGTCCTCGGGCGTGGTGCGGATCCTCAAGGACCTCGACACGGACATCAAGGGCCGGCACGTCCTGATCGTCGAGGACATCATCGACTCCGGACTGACCCTGTCCTGGCTGATCTCCAACCTCGGCTCGCGCGAGCCCGCCTCCCTCAAGGTGTGCACGCTGCTGCGCAAGCCCGAGGCCGCCAAGGTCGCCATCGACGTCGAGTGGGCCGGTTTCGACATCCCCAACGAGTTCGTCGTCGGCTACGGCCTGGACTACGCCGAGAAGTACCGCAACCTGCTGTTCGTCGGGACGCTCGCGCCCCACGTCTACGGCGGGTGAACCGCGGCGGCCCCGGCTGCCGTACGTGATCGGGAACCCCGGCGGGCTCCGCGGCGTTGGAGCATGCGTGGACGCCACTGCCGGCCGTCCCTCGCAGCGTCGGGGGCCCATGCTGGGGTACCGTCCGAAGAACAGCCTTTATCAAACTCACTATGGCAGGAGGGACGGGGCGGCACCGCTCCGTATGGATGGACGTGAAGCGATACTTCCGTGGGCCGGTCATGTGGATCGTGCTGGCCGTCCTTGCCGTGGTCGTGTTGATGCAGGTCGTCGGCTCGTCCGGCGGCTACAAGACGGTGGACACGGGCCAGGTCGTCCAGGCGATCAACGAGAACAAGGTCGAGTCGGCCAAGCTGACCACCGGCGACGAGCAGACCGTCAAGGTCCAGCTCAAGGACGGCCAGAAGGTCGAGGGCAGCTCGAAGATCCAGGCGAGCTACATCGGCGACCAGGGCGTCACCATCGCCAGCACGCTGCAGGACAAGTTCCAGAACGAGCAGATCCCCGACGGCTACACGGTCTCGCCGTCGAAGCAGAACCCCTTCGTGAGCATTCTGCTGTCGCTGCTGCCCTTCGTCCTCATCGTGGTCGTCTTCCTGTTCCTGATGAACCAGATGCAGGGCGGCGGCTCCCGTGTCATGAACTTCGGGAAGTCCAAGGCGAAGCTCATCACCAAGGACACCCCGAAGACGACGTTCGCCGATGTCGCGGGCTCCGACGAGGCCGTCGAGGAGCTCCACGAGATCAAGGAGTTCCTCCAGGAGCCGGCGAAGTTCCAGGCCGTGGGCGCCAAGATCCCCAAGGGCGTGCTGCTCTACGGCCCGCCCGGCACCGGCAAGACCCTGCTCGCGCGCGCCGTCGCGGGCGAGGCGGGCGTCCCGTTCTACTCGATCTCGGGTTCCGACTTCGTCGAGATGTTCGTCGGTGTCGGCGCCTCCCGTGTCCGTGACCTGTTCGAGCAGGCCAAGGCGAACGCCCCGGCGATCGTCTTCGTCGACGAGATCGACGCGGTCGGCCGCCACCGCGGCGCCGGCCTCGGCGGCGGTCACGACGAGCGCGAGCAGACGCTGAACCAGCTGCTCGTCGAGATGGACGGCTTCGACGTCAAGGGCGGCGTGATCCTCATCGCCGCGACGAACCGCCCGGACATCCTGGACCCGGCGCTGCTGCGTCCCGGCCGCTTCGACCGCCAGATCGCGGTGGACCGCCCGGACATGCAGGGCCGCCTCGAGATCCTCAAGGTGCACCAGAAGGGCAAGCCGGTCGCCCCGGACGTCGACCTCGGCGCCGTCGCCCGCCGCACGCCCGGCATGACGGGCGCCGACCTGGCCAACGTGCTGAACGAGGCCGCGCTGCTCACCGCGCGCAGCGACCAGAAGCTGATCGACAACAAGATGCTCGACGAGGCGATCGACCGCGTCGTCGCGGGCCCGCAGAAGCGGACCCGGATCATGTCCGACAAGGAGAAGAAGATCACCGCGTACCACGAGGGCGGACACGCCCTGGTCGCGGCGGCCTCGCCGAACTCCGACCCGGTCCACAAGATCACCATCCTGTCGAGAGGCCGCGCCCTCGGCTACACCATGGTCCTGCCGGACGAGGACAAGTACTCCACCACGCGCAACGAGATGCTGGACCAGCTGGCGTACATGCTGGGCGGCCGCGCGGCGGAGGAGCTCGTCTTCCACGACCCGACCACCGGTGCCGCCAACGACATCGAGAAGGCCACGGGTCTGGCCCGCGCGATGGTCACGCAGTACGGCATGACCGAGCGGCTCGGCGCCATCAAGTTCGGCGGCGACAACACCGAGCCGTTCCTCGGCCGTGAGATGGCTCACCAGCGCGACTACTCGGAAGAGGTCGCCGCGCTGGTCGACGAAGAGGTCAAGAAGCTCATCGAGACCGCGCACAACGAGGCGTGGGAGATCCTCGTCGAGAACCGCGACGTCCTCGACAACCTGGTCCTGGCCCTCCTGGAGAAGGAGACGCTGGGCAAGGAGGAGATCGCCGAGATCTTCGCGCCGATCGTCAAGCGCCCGCCCAGGCCCGCCTGGACCGGCTCCTCGCGCCGTACGCCGTCCACCCGCCCGCCGGTCCTCTCCCCCAAGGAGCTGGCCCTGACGAACGGGGCGAACGGCGCCACGCCGGCCATCTCCACCGCGAAGACCGCCACGACGGACCCCGCCCCGCAGCCGGAGCGGACCCCGGAGGAGCGCCCCGAGAGCTGACCGCAGGCTCTCGGCGCCCCACCGGGCCCGGAATGGATGCCGCGTCCCCCTGGTTCTAGCCTGGGGGACGCGGCATTTTGCGTAACCGCGGTTCAACACGCGTGCCCGTCACGCGTGCAGGCACAGGAACGAGGCACCCATGACCGACCCCGTGACGCTGGACGGCATAGCCCCCGTCGGTGAGTTCGACGAGAAGCGGGCCCGGAACGCCGTGCGCGAGCTGCTGATCGCGGTGGGCGAGGACCCGGACCGTGAGGGTCTGCAGGAGACTCCGGCGCGTGTGGCCCGTGCCTACCGGGAGATCTTCGCGGGGCTGTGGCAGAAGCCCGAGGACGTGCTGACGACGACGTTCGACATCGGGCACGACGAGATGGTGCTGGTCAAGGACATCGAGGTGTACTCGACCTGTGAGCACCACCTGGTGCCGTTCCGGGGCGTGGCGCACGTCGGGTACATCCCGTCGACCAGCGGCAAGATCACCGGCCTGTCCAAGCTGGCCCGGCTGGTGGACGTCTACGCCCGGCGCCCGCAGGTGCAGGAACGACTCACCACGCAGATCGCGGACTCCCTGATGGAGATCCTGGAGCCGCGCGGCGTCATCGTGGTCGTGGAGTGCGAGCACATGTGCATGTCGATGCGGGGCATCCGCAAGCCCGGCGCCAAGACGATCACCTCGGCGGTGCGGGGCCAGCTGCGGGACGCGGCGACCCGCAACGAGGCGATGAGCCTGATCATGGCGCGCTGACGCCGTTCGGGCAGAAGGAAAGGGGCACGGTTCGCGCGAACCGTGCCCCTTTCCTTCTGCCTGTGTCTGTGCCCGTACGGCCGTCAGCTCGCCGGGGCCGTGCCCGGGTGGTCGTCGTCCTCGTCGTCCGGGAGCTTGCAGACGTGCTCCAGGAACTTGGCCGCCGCTATCACGCCGATGCCCGCCACCACGGAGAAGCCGGCGTAGATGGCCTGGTCGCGGCGGGCGGGGATGTCGAGGGAGCCCAGCAGCACCACGAACGTGCCGCCGTAGAGGCCGGCGACGAGGGCCGCCACCAGGGCGCTGGCCTGTCCGAACACGACCGCGCGGGCCGCCTGCAGCGGGTCGACGCCCTTGGCGTCCGGCCGGCGCTCGCGCTGGGCCTTGAGGCGGGCGCGCAGGGAGAGCGCGGTGGCCGCGAGGACCGTGGCGATCAGGGCGAGGACGATCGGCGCGGCCACGGGCACGCTCGGGAGGGTCCCCAGCGAGTTCCACAGGCGGGCGCCGGCCCAGGACAGGACTCCGGCGACGACGAAGACGCCCGCCAGCACCCTGATGCGCAGCTCTTTCACGGTGTCCCTTCGCGTTCCCCGGGCCGGTGGCCCCGGGCTGTGGCCGTCCTCGACCTTAACGGCTACTCGGGCAGCCGGAGTTCCAGGTCGGCGCGCGGCGTGACACCGTCCCGGGTGACCGCGTCCAGCAGGTCCGCCACCGGACCGCGTCCGGGGAGCTCGGCGGCGGGGTCGATGTCGAGCCAGGGCGCGAGCACGAAGGCGCGCTCGTGGGCGCGCGGGTGCGGGAGGGTGAGCCGCGGGTCGTCGGAGTGCAGGTCGGCGTAGGCGACGATGTCGACGTCCAGGGTGCGCGGGCCCCAGCGCTCGTCCCGTACGCGGTGGAAGGCCTCCTCGACGGCCTGGGCGCGCTCCAGCAGGGAGGACGGCGGCAGGGTCGTCTTCAGCACGGCGACCGCGTTGAAGTAGGACGGCTGGCTGCCGGGCTCGACGCCCCACGGCTCCGTCTCGTACACGGGGGAGACCGCCTTGACCCGGATGCCCGGGGTGTCCTCCAGGGCGTCCACGGCCCCCTGGAGGGTCTCCAGGCGGTTGCCCAGGTTGGCGCCGAGGGACACCACGGCCCGTTTGGGGTTCTGGAGGGTGGTGTCGGCGGCGTCCACCTGCTCGACCACGGAGGCGGGGACGGGCTGGACGGTCGGGTCGGTGTGGCCCGAGGTGGTCGGCCTGGTCATGCGCGGCTCCGGGTGATGGTGACGGTCACGTCGTCGAAGGGCACGGTGATCGGCGCGTCCGGCTTGTGGACGCGCACCTCGACCTCCTGCACGACGTCGTGCTTCAGGCAGACCTGGGCGATGCGCTCGGCGAGGGTCTCGACGAGGTTGACGGGCTCGCCCTCGACGACGGCCACCACCTCCTCGGCCACGATGCCGTAGTGCACGGTCTTCGTCAGGTCGTCGTCGGCGGCGGCCGGGCGGGTGTCCAGGCCGAGGACGAGGTCCACGAGGAAGGTCTGGCCCTCCTCGCGCTCCTTGGGGAACACACCGTGGTGCCCGCGGGCCCTCAGGCCGCTCAGCGCGACACGATCCACGCGAATCACTCCTGCTGTCGTCGGTCCGGCCGGTCGGTGCCCTGTGCGGTCGGCACACCGGCCTTCTCCCGAATCTACCCGCGGCGGGCGCCGGTCCCGGCGGCCGTGCCCGGCGGGGTGAGAACCGCCACGTCTCGCGGGTCAGGGCGGGGTCGGGGTGTCGTCGTCCTCGTCGTCGTCCTCCTCGGCGAGCACCGGGGAGGCGTGGTGGGACCAGAGCTTCCAGCCGGAGGGGGTGCGCCGGTAGACGTTGGTGGCGACGACGAGCTGCCCGACCAGCGGCCCCAGCTCCTCGCCGGCCTCGGGGGCGGGTCCGCCGCTGAGGATGTTCTCCGTACAGGTCACCAGGGCGGTGTCCCCGGTCACGGAGACGTGCACGTCGGTGAGGAAGAACTGGATGTAGTCGGTGTTCGCCATGATCAGCGCGTACGAGCGGAGCACCTCGCCGCGTCCGGTCAGCACCGGCCAGCCGGGGTGCACGCAGGAGACCACGCCGCTGTCGGCGGGGTCGTGGTACGACTCGTCGACGCCGAGGTCGGAAGGGGTGAGCCAGGCCGACGCGACCTCTTCGAAGTCGCCTCTCTCCAGTGCCTCGTAGAAGGCGGTGTTGGCGGCCTCGACCTGCTCGACGTCGGTGTGGGGTGCGGTCACCGGGCTCCTTCCGCACCGTGCTCGGGGGATGTGGGCCGGTCGTCGGGGCGGGCTCGCTGTATCGCGCGGACCACCCGTACGGCGTCGGCGCTGGCCCGGACCTCGTGCACGCGCACCGCCCAGGCGCCCGCCTGGGCCGCCAGGGCGGTGACGGCGGCGGTGGCCGCGTCGCGTTCGCGGGCGGGCGGAGGCGGGGCGTCGGAGCCCGCCAGCACCCGGCCGAGGAACCGCTTGCGGGACGCGGCGACGAGCAGGGGGTGGCCGAGGCCCAGCAGGCGGTCGAGTCGGGCGAGCAGCGCCAGGTCGTGCTCGGCGTCCTTGGAGAAGCCGAGACCGGGGTCGACGATCACACGGTCGGCGGCGATGCCGGCCTCCAGGACGGCCTCCACGCGCGCGTGGAGCTCGTCGGCGACCTCGGTGACCACGTCGTCGTACACGCCCCGTACGTTCCCGCCCTCCAGGAAGCCACGCCAGTGCATGACGACGAACGGGGCGCCCGCGGCGGCGACGACGCCGGTCATGGCGGGGTCGGCGAGGCCGCCGCTGACGTCGTTGACCAGGGCGGCGCCGGCCGCGAGCGCCTGCTCGGCGACGGAGGCGCGCATGGTGTCGACGGAGACGGTGACGCCTTCCGCGACGAGACCGCGGACCACCGGGACGACGCGCCTGAGCTCCTCCGCCTCGTCGACGCGGGTGGCGCCGGGGCGGGTGGACTCGCCGCCGACGTCCACCAGGTCGGCGCCCTGGGCGACCAGGTCGAGGCCGTGCTTGACGGCCGTGGTGGTGTCGAACCAGCGTCCGCCGTCGGAGAAGGAGTCGGGGGTGACGTTCACGACTCCCATGACCGCGCACCGGTCCCGGTGGGGGAGGCCCGCGACCTGACGGCGTCCGCTGTGAGTGCTCATACGTTCAGCGTAGGCCCAGGGAGGGTGCGTGGTGCCGCGCGGGCCCGGCGCGCGGGAAACGCCGTGGGCGGACATTGGCGGGGCCTTTCGGGCCGCATTGCGGTGAGGGGGCGCGCGGAAGGCGGGGGTGAGCGGGAAAGGGGACGGAAACGGGGTTCGCGGCGAGGCGGGGAAACGGATCGGAGAGGGGCGGGACGGGAGGGTGCCGGCGGGCGGAATCGGAGGGCGGGGCGGAATCGGAGGGCGGGGCGGGGGCGGAACGGGCGAGAGGCGGGTGCGGAACGGGCGTGGGACGGGCCGGTGGGGGAGGGCGGCGGGGGCGCCGGGGCGGGGCGTCCGGCGGGGCCGGGGCGGCGGTCAACCGGAATGTACGGAGGACGAGTTGCGCGCCGGGCGGGCCGCATAAACGATCTTGAAGTAAATCCGGTTTACCGCTATTCACGCACGGCCCCGTTCGCTGACGGCCTGTGAAACGTTGCGTGTGGCTTTCTTTTTACGGGGCGGGCCACCATCATTCGCCTACGCGCGGTAAGTTTCTGGCCATGCCACGTGGACGTCACCGTCATTCCCCGCCTCTGCACAGGATGCTGCCCCCGTCGGCGATCGCAGGCGTCTCCGTCGTCTGCGCCCTGGGGCCCTGGGTGTTCACCCAACCGGTGGTGCTCCGTCTCCTGGCCGCGGCCGCCGCGGCCACGGCGGTCGTGGGCGCCGTCGTGATGCGTCACTGGGACGCCCAGGCGGGCAAACGCGTCGCCGATCTCACGCGCGCGCGGGCGAGCGACGAGTGGCGTTTCGAGGAGCGCGTCGCCGAACTCGAGTCGGACCTCGAGGAGTCGCGCGAGCTGCGCCAGAAGCTGGAGCAGCGGCTGCGCGCCAAGCGCGCGGAACTGGCGGGACTGCGCAACGAGCACGCCGCGCTGCTGCGCCGGTACGCGGCGGCCGAGGCCGAGCGGGCGAACGTCCTCGAGGAACGCCGGGTGCTGGAGATCGAGGCGGCCGTCCCGGCCCGCGCCCTGCCCGCGGGCGCGTCGGCGACGCCCGACCCGGAGCCCGCCGCAGCCGAGTCCGCCGCTTCCGAGCCGGAGACGGAGACGCCGGAGACGGAGACGACGGCGGACGCCGAGCGCACGGAGGACGCCCAGGAGGAGACGACCTCCGGCGTCTTCTCCCCGGAGGGTTCGAAGCTGTACCTGAAGGCCGACGCGGCACTGGCGCGGTTCGCGGGGCAGCGCGGGCCGAAGGACGAGCCGCAGCCCGAGGCGACGGCCGGGGAGGCGGACGGGAAGGCCACCGGGGAGACGGCCGGGAAGGCCACCCGGGAGGCGGACTCCGACGCGCCGGAGGAGACGGCCGCGAAGCCCTCCGTGCCGGCCGCGCGCAAGGAGAGCGCCCCCGGGGCCGCGAAGGCCGGGGACGCCCCGCAGAGCACCGCCGGCAAGGACGGCGGCACCCCCGAGGACGACGGGCCCGGCCCGGCCAAGCGGCGCAAGCCCGAGCCGGCGCAGGAGGACGAGGCCGGGGGGCAGTCCCGGGCGGCCGGCGACCATGAGCGCGCGGCCGCCCCCACCGCACCGGCCGCCTCCGCCGCCCCGGCCGTGCGGCGGCCCGCCGGGCACTTCACCGTGCCGACCGCCGTGGCGGTCGTCCCGCCGACGCAGCCGGTGCGGCGGCCCGTGCAGGACGACGGGTTCGACTTCTTCGGCACCAAGCAGGACGCGCGGCGCTCCGCCCTGGACGCCGTGCAGAACGAGGACCTCGCCGACGTCGTCGGCCAGGAGGCGCTCGCGCTGCACAAGGCGGAGGAGGAGGCGCAGTACAAGCCCGCCTCCGAGGAGACGCGCGCCGGCCAGGTCATCGACCTGACGGCCCACGACGAGACCGAGCGTATCGACGTCCAGGGCCTGCGCAGCGCGGTGTCCTGACGCCCGTGGACAGCGAAGGGGCCCCCGCCCGACCGGCGGGGGCCCCTTTCGCATGTACGGACGCCGGTCAGGCCACGTAGGTACGGCGCCGTCGGTCAGGCCATCCAGCGGTCCGGGAGGGCGTCGCGGCGGCCGGTGCGGGAGCGTTCGGCCTGGGCGTGGAGCAGGGCGGCGGCCTCGTCGGCGGGGCGGAGCCGGGCGGTGACGGTGCCGCCGGCGCCGGTGTCCACGTGCACGTCGGCGAGGCCGTGCGTCCGCTGCCAGGGTCCCTGGGCGAGCCGCACGCTCTGCACCTTGGCGTGCGGCACCAGCGCCAGGGTGCGCCGCAGCAGACCGCGCCGGGCGGCGAACACCGCGTCCGTGACGGCGAACCCGTGGCCCCGCCACCACACCGGCACGCACCACCGCGCCCCGCGCGGCGGGCGGGAGAACGCCTCGGGCGGGGGCACGGTCACCCCGGGCAGCACGCGCGCGACGACCGACTCCGCCATCGCGCGCGGAGCCACCGGCAGCAGCAGGGAGTTGGACGACCCGGCCACGTCCAGCTCCACGCGCACCCAGCCCCTCCGCCGCCACAGCAGCGGCTCGACCAGCCGCACGGTCTGCACCCGTCCGGGCGGCACCGTCTCGTGCGCCTGGTCGAGGAGCCCGTGGTCGATGCGCAGCCCGTCGGGCGACTCGGCCAGCGTCCAGTCGTACTCGGCGACGAAGCGGCCCACGCTGCTCGCGCCGGCCGCGCCGAGCATCGGCACGCCCGCCGCGAGCACCGTCCACAGGCTGTGGGTGGCGAGCCACAGCAGCGGCAGCGCGACGGAGGCGACCAGCAGCCAGGCCCAGGGCGCCCCCGTCAGCAGCAGCGACACGGCCAGCACGCGCGGCGGCACCCGCAGCATCTGCCGTGCGGGCGCCTCGCCCACCTCGTGCGCGGTCTCCGGGGCGAACCCGGCGGCCCGCGCCAGCAGTTCCGCGCGCAGCGCCCGCGCCTCGCCGGCCCCGAGGAAGGCCAGCTCGTCCTTCTTGTCGGCGCCGACGACGTCGAGTTTCAGCTTCGCCACCCCCGCGACCCGCGCCAGCAGGGGCTGGGTGACGTCGATGGCCTGGATCCGCTCCAGCCGGATGTGCGCGGTGCGCCGGAACAGCAGCCCGGTGCGCACCCGCAGCTCCCCGTCGGTCACCGCGAAGTGGGTGAACCACCAGCTCAGGAAGCCGTAGAGGGCGGCGGCCGGGATGAGCACGGCGAGCCCGACCAGCAGCGTGGTCGTGGTCAGCCGGGTGAGCTGGCGCTGCGCCCCGTCGGGGTCGTGCACCACCCAGCCCATCAGGACGGCCACCGGCGCCCACGCCCGCCGCAGCGGCGTGACGGGGTGCAGCCGCCGCTCGGTCACCAGCGGCCGGCCGGGCACGTCCTCCGGGACGCCGGGCGCGGTCACAGCCCCGCCGAACGGGCCTCGCCCAGCTCGGTGAGCCGGTCGCGCAGCCGCTCCGCCTCCGCCGGGTCGAGCCCGGGGATGGTCGCGTCGGTGGCCGCGGCGGCCGTGTGCAGCTGGACGCTGGCCAGCCCGAAGTGCCGCTCGACGGGCCCGGAGGTGACCTCCACGAGCTGCATCCGCCCGTACGGCACGACCGTCTCCTCGTGCCAGAGGACACCGCGGCTGATCAGCAGGTCGTCGGCGCGCTCGGCGTACCGCCAGGAGCGCCAGTTGCGCTCCAGCATCACCCAGCCGGACAGCAGCAGGGCCAGCGGCAGCACCGCGAAGGCGCCCCAGGCGGGCCCGGCCAGCAGGCCCGGGACCAGGGCGGTGGCCAGGGTCAGCAGCCCCAGCCACACCACCAGCAGCAGCCGCCGCATCGTCAGCAGCCCGGGCGGCAGCGCCCGCCAGACCGGCTCCGCGCCGCCGTCCGCCGTCGTAGGCGCGTCCGACGCGTCCGGCACGTCCGCCGTACCCATGTCCTGCGGGCTCCCCGTTTCCATGGAGCCAGCGTACGTAGGACAGACTGTGTGCATGACTCCTACGACCGAGACCATGGTCGGAATCGGCGGCGCGGCGGAGAGCACCGACATGGTGCTCAACATCGGCCCGCAGCACCCGTCCACGCACGGCGTGCTGCGGCTGAAGCTCGTGCTGGACGGCGAGCGGATCGTCCGGGCGGAGCCCGTGATCGGCTACATGCACCGGGGCGCGGAGAAGCTGTTCGAGGCCCGTGACTACCGGCAGATCATCGTGCTGGCCAACCGGCACGACTGGCTGTCGGCGTTCTCCAACGAGCTGGGCGTGGTCCTCGCCGTGGAGCGGATGCTCGGCATGGAGGTCCCCGAGCGCGCGGTGTGGCTGCGCACGCTGCTCGCCGAGCTGAACCGGGTGCTCAACCACCTGATGTTCCTCGGCTCCTATCCGCTGGAGCTCGGCGGCATCACCCCGATCTTCTACGCCTTCACCGAGCGCGAGAAGCTCCAGCACGTCATGGAGGAGGTCTCCGGCGGGCGCATGCACTACATGTTCAACCGTGTCGGCGGCCTCAAGGAGGACCTCCCGGCGGGCTGGACGGGACGCGCGCGTGCCGCGGTCGCCGAGGTGCGCTCGCACATGGACCGCATCGACGACCTGGTGCTCGGCAACGAGATCTTCCGCGGCCGCACCCGGGGCGTCGGCGCGCTGTCGCCGGAGGCGGTGCACGCGTACGGGGTGAGCGGGCCGATCGGGCGGGCCTCCGGCGTCGACTTCGACCTGCGCCGCGACGAACCGTATCTGGCCTACGGCGAGCTGGGCGACGTCCTCAAGGTGGTCACCCGCGAGGAGGGCGACTGCCTGGCCCGCTTCGAGTGCCTGCTGGAGCAGACGCACAACTCCCTGGACCTCGCCGACGCCTGCCTCGACCGGCTGGCGGAGCTGCCGCCCGGCCCGGTCAACCAGCGGCTCCCGAAGGTGCTCAAGGCGCCCGAGGGGCACACGTACGCGTGGACCGAGAACCCGCTCGGC
The DNA here is from genome assembly GCF_042647945.1 of Streptomyces lusitanus. NCBI lineage: Bacteria > Bacillati > Actinomycetota > Actinomycetes > Kitasatosporales > Streptomycetaceae > Streptomyces > Streptomyces lusitanus. Next base: position 53,803 of record NZ_JBHRWL010000017.1, on the reverse strand, counting down.
ATCAACGGCTACTACCTGGTCAGCAAGGGCGAGAAGACGCCGTACCGGCTGAAGCTGCGCTCGGCGTCGTACAACAACATCCAGGCGCTCACCGAGCTGCTGCCGGGCACGCTGGTCGCGGACATGGTGGCGATCCTGGGGTCGATGTTCTTCGTCGTCGGCGACATCGACAAGTAGCGCGGCACGTACTCCGGGAAGCGGCTGTCAGCCGGCCAGGACGTCTCCGGCGCCCACCGGCTGCACCAGCCACCCGAAGTCGCCGAGGCCGCCCTGCGCGGTCAGCTCGGAGGCCTCCCCGGCGGCGGCGAGGGCGCGGACGTAGCCGGCCGGGTCGCTGCTCGCCAGGGACAGCGGGGGGCGCCCGCCCGTGACGCCCAGGGCGCGCAGGGCGTCCCGCTGCGTCAGCAGGCGGGCGCCCGGCAGGGCGGGGGCGGTGGCGCACGCGTCCAGCGCGACGTGCGCCGTGAGGTCGCGGGAGCCGTCCGGCACGGGCGCCGTCTCCCGGCCCTCCCGGAACGCGGTCAGCGTCCCGAAGGGCGGGCGCGCGCCGGCGGTGTGCGCGTAGTCCACGGCGACGGCGGCGCCGCGCTCCAGCGTGGCGACGGCCGCCGTCCAGGCCCGGTCCCGGGGCAGCCCGATCTCCGCGCGCAGGCCCTCCTCGGGCGGCAGCGGCCACCACCGGTCCAGCCAGCCGGCGTCGGCGCCTGCGACCGGCTCCCCGAGCCGTTCGGCGCCGTCCGCCCGCACCAGCACGTACCGCGGGGTGCCGGACGCGTCCACCTCGGCGACGTCCACCGGCACGTTGTCCAGCCACTCGTTGGCGAACAGCAGCCCCGTGACGCCCTCGGGCGGCTCGTCCCGCCACACGATCCGGTCGTCAAGACCCTCGGGCCGCGCGGCCAGCTCGACCGCGTACGGGCGCACCCGGTCCGCCACGTCCGCGGGGAGCGCGCCGAGCACCCCGGTGACCAGTTCGCCCCGCCCGGCCGCCATGTCCACGAAGTCCAGCGCCGGCGGCCGTCCCAGCGTCTCGTCGACCCGGCACAGCAGCCGCGCCACGGCGCGTGCGTACAGCGGCGAGGCGTGCACGGACGTCCGGAAGTGCCCGGCCGGGCCCGCGCCGGGGCGGCGGTAGAAGCCGTCCGGGCCGTACAGGGCCTCCCGGGCCGCCTCCCGCCACCCGCGGAAACCGTTCTCCGCCGCCCCTTCCGTACCCGCCGTCACCGGTCTCACCGCCGCCCCGCGTCCGCCGTCGCCCTCCGCACCGGCCCAGGCTACGTGCGCGCACCGGACCGGCCTCCACCTTGGGGAGTACACGCGGCGCACGGGGATCGACCCTCCGGTTGACCCCTGCACGCATTTCGCTTCCCTACGCTGGGTTACGTGCAGCGCCTCTATGACTTCCTCCGCAGGCACCCGACGTGGGTCGACGGCTTCTGGGCCGTGATCCTGTTCGGGCTCTCGGTGATCGGCGGAGCGACCACGGAGGAGTCCCGGGGCACCGAGCTGCCCGCCCTCACCGTGCCGGTCGTGCTCCTGCTGTCCCTGGTCGTGGCGCTGCGCCGCCGGATGCCGGAGCGGATGCTGGTGCTCGCCCTGGGGGTGGGCCTCGCGCAGCTGGTGCTCGACGTGGCCACGGGGCCCGCCGACTTCGCCCTGCTGGTGATCGTCTACACAGTGGCGGCCGTCGGCGCCCGGTGGGCCTCCCGCGTCGCGCTGGCCGCCGGTCTGTGTGCCGCCCCGCTCGCCCAGCTGCGCTGGCCCAGCCCGCACTCCAGCACGTTCGAGAACGTCGCCCTGTCGATCATCCTGGCCGTGCCGTTCGCGCTCGCCTGGGTGCTCGGCGACTCCATACGCACCCGCCGCGCGTACTTCGCGCAGCTCGAGGAGCGGGCCGCCCGGCTGGAGAAGGAGCGCGAGGCGCAGGCCAAGGTGGCGGTCGCCGCCGAACGCGCCCGCATAGCCCGCGAGCTGCACGACGTGGTCGCGCACAACGTGTCGGTGATGGTGGTGCAGGCCGACGGCGCCGCCTACGTCCTCGACGCGGCGCCCGACCAGGCCAAGAAGGCCCTGGAGACCATCTCCGGCACCGGCCGCCAGGCCCTCGCCGAGATGCGCCGCCTGCTGGGCGTGCTGCGGACCGGCGAGCACCAGGAGGCGGGGGAGTACGTGCCGCAGCCGGGGCTCCAGCAGATCGAGGACCTCGTCGAGCAGTGCCGGGAGTCCGGGCTGCCGGTGGACTTCAAGGTCGAGGGCACCCCGCGCGAACTGCCCCGGGGGGTCGAGCTGACCGCCTACCGGATCGTGCAGGAGGCGCTGACCAACACCCGTAAGCACGGCGGTCCCAACGCGGGCGCCGGCGTGCGCCTGGTGTACTTCGACGACGGGCTGGGCCTGCTGGTGGAGGACGACGGCAAGGGCGCCCCGCACGAGCTGTACGAGGAGGGCGGGTTCGACGGCCAGGGGCACGGCCTGATCGGCATGCGCGAGCGGGTCGGCATGGTGGGCGGAACGCTGGACGCCGGGCCGCGGCCGGGCGGAGGATTCCGCATCAGCGCGCTGCTGCCCCTCAAACCGGCGCACTGACCGCATGCGCACGCCCCCGGTTGACACCTGTCACGCCCCCAGCGGCGACCCGGTCGCAACCTCAGTGACCACCACCGAGACCACCCGGACCACCGAACGGAAGAGGCCCCGATGACGATCCGCGTGATGCTCGTCGACGACCAGGTGCTGCTGCGCACCGGATTCCGGATGGTGCTCGCCGCCCAGCCGGACATGGAGGTCGTCGCGGAGGCGGGCAACGGCGTGGAGGCCCTGGAGGTGCTGCGGAGCACCGCCGTCGACGTGGTGCTCATGGACGTCCGCATGCCGAAGCTGGACGGCGTCGAGGCCACCCGCCGGATCTGCGCCGACACCGACCCGCCGAAGGTGCTGATCCTGACCACCTTCGACCTCGACGAGTACGCCTTCTCCGGGCTGAAGGCGGGCGCGTCCGGCTTCATGCTCAAGGACGTGCCGCCCGGCGAGCTGCTCACCGCGATCCGTGCCGTGCACAGCGGGGACGCCGTCGTGGCCCCCTCCACCACCCGCCGGCTCCTCGACCGGTTCGCCCCGATGCTGCCCAGCAGCGGCAAGCAGCCCGAGCACAAGGAGCTGGAGCGGCTCACCGAACGCGAGCGCGAGGTCATGGTGCTGGTCGCGCAGGGCCTGTCCAACGGGGAGATCGCGTCCCGGCTGGTGCTGTCCGAGGCGACCGTGAAGACGCACGTGGGCCGCATCCTCACCAAGCTGGGGCTGCGCGACCGCGTCCAGGTGGTCGTCCTCGCCTACGAGACGGGCCTGGTACGGGCCGGCGGACACGGCTGAGCGACGCCCCGGCCCCCGGTAGGGTGCCGCGCATGCTCCTGTGGATCAACGGCCCCTTCGGGGGCGGCAAGACACAGACCGCACACGAGATACGGCGCCGCCTGCCGGGCAGCGTCGTCTGCGACCCCGAGCAGCCCGGCTTCGGCCTCCACCGCATGCTGCCGCCTGAACTGCGCGGTGACTTCCAGGACTTGAAGGCCTGGCGGCAGGGTGTCGTGGAGGTCCTCGACCTCACCCTGACCCGGCGCGAGGGCGTGGTGATCGCGCCGATGACCGTCACCGACCCCGGCCACTTCGCCGAGACGGTGGGACGGCTGCGCGAACTGGGGCACGACGTACGGCACTTCACGCTGCTCGCCGAGCGGGAGACGGTGCTGCGGCGGCTGCGGGAGCGGGGGCTCGGGCATCTCGTCGGCGGCGGCCTGCGGCGGGAGAGCTGGGCGGTCGAGCGGCTCGGCCACTGCCTGGAGCGGCTCGCCGGACCGGAGTTCGCCGAGCACCTGTGGACCGACCACAGCACCGTGCCGAAGACGGCCGACCGCATCGCCGTCCTCGCCGGCCTCACCCTGCGCCCCAACCACGAAGGCCGTGTGCGCACCCGGCTGCGCCCGGCGGCCGTGGGCGTCCGCCACATCCGCCTGGGCTGAGACGTCCGTCCGGACCGACGCGTCGGTCGGGGCCTACCGGAGGATGCCCTCCAGGAAGTCGCTGCCCAGGCGGGCCACGACCGTCACGTCGAGCTGGTGCAGGACGTACCGGCCGCGGCGGCGGGTGGTGATCAGGCCCGCCTTCTTCAGCACGGCCAGGTGCCGGGATATCTCCGGCGCGGTCATGCCGTGCACCTGCGCCAGCTCGCTGGTGGTGTACGCGCTGCGGGCGAGGTTGCGGCACAGGCGCATCCGCACCGGGTGGGACAGCGCGGTCATCCGCAGGGCGAGCTGCTCGACGGTCGGCGGGGCGGCCAGCCCGGGGGAGCCGACCGGGTAGTGCAGCACGGGCTGCCAGCCGTGCCGGTGCAGCACCATCAGATGCGGCCAGCCGAGGCTGGTGGGGACCAGCAGCAGCCCGCCGTCACCGGTCGTGGTGCGGCCGTCGCCCAGCTTGTCGACGTCGATCCGGCCGGCCGCCTCGTCCAGCGTCACGGCGGAGGACACCGACGTCAGCGCCTCGCTCAGCCCCTTGCGGCGCAGCAGGTCCGTCTTGAGGCGGGCGTCCGCGGCGAGCTGGTGCCGCAGCCGGGACCACGCCTCCGCGAAGAACGCCTCGTCGCAGTCCTGGAGGAACTGCCGCAGCCACGCCCTGGTGCTCGGCGGGTCGGCCAGCAGCCGCTCGGTGAACAGCATCTGCCGTGGCCCCCGCGCGGCGGCCAGCTCCAGCGAGCGGCGGCGCAGCCCCTCGTCGGCCAGCGGGCCGAGCCCCGGCTCGTCGTAGGGGAGCGCGCAGGTGAACTCCAGGGCGCCGTCGACGAACTGCTCGTCCGACAGCTTGTCCAGCAGGTCCAGCTCCTCGGCGAGGGTGCCGCCGGGCAGCGCCGCGCGGCCCGGCACCCCGGCGCAGGCCAGGAACAGGTCGGAGAACGTGGTCCGCCACAGGAAGTCCGCCTCGCACAGGCGGTCCGCGAGATGCGGGTCCAGCCGTGCGGTCACCGCCGTCACCCAGGCCTGGGGGCCGGGGTGGTGGGCCGGCTCGGACAGCGCGTGCAGCGCCATGCCCAGCTCGGCCAGCGGCGAGATCACGGCGGCGATCCGCTCCGGCCGCAGCCCGGTGATGTCGATGTGCACGCCCATGCCCACATGGTGCACCCCGCCACCGACACCGGGCCCCGGCCGGTGTCCGCCCCCGGCGCGGCGGCTCGCTCCCGGCCGGCGTCCACCCCCGCCGCGCCGGTGCGGGCTACTTGCCGGTCAGGCGGCGGGCGAAGTCCGTGGCCGCCTCGCGGACGTCGTCTGCCGTCCACTCCAGGGCGGCGGAGCGGACGTAGACCTCGGTGAAGGTCAGGCCGGGTCCCTTGGGGTCCCAGTGGTTCGCGAACAGCATCGCGCCGGTCTCCTCGCCCGCCCGGATCGCCGTCTCCGCCACGAACTCCGTCTCGTACGGCAGCCACACCTGGAAGTCGTAGGTGTGCGGCACCTCCGGGTGCACCCGGAACCAGGGCAGCCCCCCTGCTTCCAGGCCCTCGCGCAGGGCGGCCGCCACCACGCGCGCGTGGCGGACGTACTCCGGCAGCCTGGGCAGCTCCCGGTCCAGCCCGATCAGCGCGGACAGCGCGGTCGGGAACTGCTGGAAGACCGCGCCCCCGTACCGGTGCCGCCAGGTCTTCGCCTCCTCGACCAGACAGGCGGGTCCGGCGATCGCCGCGCCGCCGAAGGCGTCGAGGGACTTGTAGAAGGACACGTAGACGCTGTCCGCGAGGCCCGCGATCTCCTCCAGCGGCTTCCCGAAGTGCTCGGTGCACTCCCACAGCCGCGCCCCGTCGACGTGGACGACCGCGTCGCGTTCCCGCGCGGCGTCCACCACCTCGGTCAGCTCCTCCCAGGTGGGCAGCACGAACCCGGCGTCCCTCAGGGGCAGTTCCAGCATCAGCGTCCCGAAGGGCTCCTCGAGGCCGCGGACCTCCTCGGCGGTGGGCAGCCTCGGCTCGTTCCCGAACCGCACCGGGCGCAGGCCGCTGACCTGGCTGAACGCGTTCCGCTCGTGCACCTCGGGGTGGCTGAGCGGGTGCAGCGCGACGGCCGGGTTCCCGGTGCGGCCGGCCCAGCAGCGCAGGGCGACCTGCTGCGCCATCGTGCCGGTCGGGAAGAACGCGGCCGCCTCGGTGCCGAGCAGTTCGGCGACCCGCTTCTCCAGGGCCTCGACGACCCCGTCGCCGTAGACGTCGGACGTCTCGTCGAGGTCGTAGGCGTCGCCGGCCGCCTCCAGGAGTGCCAGCCGCTCGCGGAGCGGGGCGAGGAAGCCGAGGCGCGCCAGCACGCGCGGTGCGTTGCGCCAGGCCGCGATGCGCCGTTCGCGCGGGGTGGGCGAGGGGGCCTCCTCCGCCTGCTCCGTCGCCTCCGCCCGTTCCGTCCGTTCCGTCCGCGGGGTCGTGCCGTCGTGGTCCGCCGTGTCAGTCATGCCCGCGATCATCCCCCGCCCCCTCCACGGGGTCACCTCCGTTTCCCCACGGGGCGTGGCGTGACGCGCCCCGCGGAAACCCACAGCCTGTGGACAACCGGTCGCCGCCGGAACCGATCGCGTTAACATGACGAGAAATCGTCCGGTACCCCGAGCGGACTGGAACGGGAAGGCCGTCGTCGCGTGAACACAACCCCACAGCCCGATCCCCGGGACCGCCCCGCGCGGCTCACCGTCGGCGTCGTAGGCGCCGGACGCGTGGGCCCCGCCCTCGCCGCGTCCCTGAAGCTGGCCGGACACCGCCCGGTGGCCGTCTCCGCCGTCTCCGACGCCTCCCGCAGGCGCGCCGAGGAGATGCTGCCGGACGTGCCGGTGGTGCCGCCCGCCGAGGTGCTGGAGCGGTCCGAGCTGGTGCTGCTGACCGTCCCCGACGACGCCCTGCCCGAGCTGGTCGCCGGGCTCGCCGACACCGGCGCGGTGCGCCCCGGCCAGCTCCTCGTGCACACCTCCGGACGCTACGGCGCGAAGGTGCTCGACCCCGCCCTGCGCGCCGGCGCGCTGCCGCTGGCCCTGCACCCGGCGATGACGTTCACCGGCACCCCCGTGGACGTGCAGCGGCTCGCCGGCTGCTCCTTCGGCGTCACCGCGCCCGAGGAGCTGCGGCTGGCCGCCGAGGCCCTGGTCATCGAGATGGGCGGCGAGCCCGAGTGGATCGCCGAGGAGAACCGCCCGCTCTACCACGCCGCCCTCGCCCTGGGCGCCAACCATCTGGTCACCCTGGTGGCCCAGTCCCTGGAGCTGCTGCGCACCGCGGGCGTCGGCGCCCCCGACCGGATGCTCGGCCCGCTGCTCGGCGCCGCCCTCGACAACGCCCTGCGCTCCGGCGACGCGGCCCTCACCGGCCCGGTCGCGCGCGGCGACGCCGGCACGGTCGCGGCACACGTCGCCGTGCTGCGCGAGCACGCCCCGGGGACCGTCGCCGGGTATCTGGCCATGGCCCGCGCCACCGCCGACCGCGCCCTCGCCCACGGGCTGCTGAAGCCGGAGCTCGCCGAGCCCCTCCTCGGGGTGCTCGCCGGCCCCGCCGACGGCGCGGGCGGCCCCGGAACCACCCCCGGAAGCACCCCATGACCGGTACCGCCCGCACTCCGCACACCCACCCCACCCGTACGCCCCCGCGCGCGTCCCGGAACGGAGCCGCCCGATGACCGCCACCCTGCTGCGCACCGCCGCCGACCTGCACGCCCGCGCGCGTACCGGCCGCCGTGCCGTCGTGATGACCATGGGCGCGCTGCACGAGGGCCACGCCACGCTGATCCGCACCGCCCGGGGGATCGCCGGACCGGACGGCGAGGTCGTCGTCACCGTCTTCGTCAACCCGCTCCAGTTCGGCGCCGGCGAGGACCTGGACCGCTACCCGCGCACCCTGGACGCCGACGTCGAGCTGGCCGGGGAGTCCGGCGCGGACGCGGTGTTCGCCCCGTCCGTCGACGAGGTCTACCCGGGCGGCGAACCCCAGGTCCGGATCAGCGCCGGGCCCATGGGCGAGCGGCTGGAGGGCGCCGCCCGGCCCGGCCACTTCGACGGCATGCTCACCGTCGTGGCGAAGCTGCTGCACCTCACCCGCCCCGACGTCGCCCTCTACGGGCAGAAGGACGCTCAGCAGCTCGCCCTGATCCGGCGCATGGTGCGCGACCTGAACTTCGGGGTGGAGATCGTCGGCGTGCCCACCGTCCGCGAGGAGGACGGGCTCGCCCTGTCCAGCCGCAACCGCTACCTCTCGCCCGCCGAGCGGCGCACCGCGCTCGCCCTGTCGCAGGCCCTTTTCGCGGGCCGCGACCGGCACGCCGCGCAGGAGGCGCTGCGCGCCCGCGCCCGTGAGGTGCCCGCCACCCTCGCGCGTGCCGAGGCGCTCAGCGCGATCGGCGAGTCCCGCGCCGCCGCCGACGCGCACGCCGTCGCCACCACCGCCGGCGGCCCCGCGGCGGTCCGCGCCGCCGCCCGCCTGGTGCTGGACGAGGCCGCCCGCCTCGACCCGCCGCTGCGGCTGGACTACCTGGCGCTGGTCGACCCGGCCGACTTCACCGAGATCGGCGACGACTTCACCGGCGAGGCCGTCCTCGCGGTCGCCGCGCGGGTGGGCGACACCCGGCTCATCGACAACCTCCCGCTGACCTTCGGAACGTTCGGAGACGCCTCGTGACCAGCACAGGCATACGCCCGCCCGCCGTCCGCCCCGAAGCGGCGGCGCCCGGCACCCGCCCCCGACTGCACGCGCCCGCGCCCGGGTGGTCCATCGACGCGGACGTGGTGGTCGTCGGCTCCGGCGTCGCCGGTCTCACCGCCGCCCTGCGCTGCGAGGCCGCCGGCCTGACCACCGTGGTGGTCACCAAGGCGCGCCTCGACGACGGCTCGACCCGCTGGGCGCAGGGCGGCATCGCCGCGGCCCTCGGCGAGGGCGACACCCCCGAGCAGCATCTCGACGACACCCTGGTCGCCGGCGCGGGCCTGTGCGACGAGGAGGCGGTGCGCATCCTGGTCACCGAGGGCCCCGACGCCGTACGGCGGCTCATCGCGACCGGCGCGCGGTTCGACGCGTCCACCGACGGCGACCTGGAACTCACCCGCGAGGGAGGCCACCACCGCCGCCGCATCGCCCACGCGGGCGGCGACGCCACCGGCGCGGAGATCTCCCGCGCCCTGGTCGAGGCGGTCCGCGCCCGCGGGCTGCGCACCGTCGAGAACGCGCTCGTCCTCGACCTCCTCACCGACGCCGAGGGCCGCACCGCCGGCGTCACCCTGCACGTCATGGGCGAGGGCCAGCACGACGGCGTGGGCGCGGTGCACGCGCCCGCCGTGGTGCTCGCCACCGGCGGCATGGGCCAGGTGTTCTCCGCGACCACCAACCCGGCCGTCTCCACCGGCGACGGCGTCGCCCTCGCGCTGCGCGCGGGCGCCGAGGTGAGCGACCTGGAGTTCGTCCAGTTCCACCCCACGGTGCTGTTCCTCGGCGCGGACGCGGAGGGCCAGCAGCCGCTGGTCTCGGAGGCGGTGCGCGGCGAGGGCGCCCACCTGGTGGACGCCGACGGCGTGCGCTTCATGCTCGGGCAGCACGAGCTGGCCGAGCTGGCCCCGCGCGACATCGTCGCCAAGGGCATCATGCGCCGCATGCGGGAGAACGACACCGAGCACATGTACCTCGACGCCCGCCACTTCGGCGCCGAGATGTGGGAGCACCGCTTCCCGACGATCCTGGCCGCCTGCCGCGCCCACGGCATCGACCCGGTCACCGAGCCCGTGCCGGTCGCCCCCGCCGCGCACTACGCCTCCGGCGGCGTCCGCACCGACTCCCACGGCCGCACCACGGTGCCCGGCCTGTACGCGTGCGGCGAGGTCGCCTGCACCGGCGTGCACGGCGCCAACCGGCTCGCGTCCAACTCGCTGCTCGAAGGCCTCGTCTACGCCGAGCGCATCGCCGCCGACATCGTCCGCACCGGCCTCCACGCGCGCGTGCCGCAGCCGCTGCCCACGCAGCAGCGCCCCGCGCACCCGCTGCTCCCGCCCGAGGCGCGCTTCGCCGTCCAGCGGATCATGACCCGCGGCGCGGGCGTGCTGCGCTCCGAGGCGTCCCTGGCCGAGGCCGCCGACCGCCTGCACCGGCTGCACGCCGACGCGCGCGACGCCCTCGACGAGAACGGCAAGACCGCCGAGCCGGGCGTCGACACCTGGGAGGCCACCAACCTGCTGTGCGTCGCCCGTGTCCTGGTGGCCGCGGCCCGGCAGCGCGAGGAGACCCGCGGCTGCCACTGGCGCGAGGACCGTCCCGAGCGCGACGACACGGCGTGGCGCCGCCACATCGTCGTACGGCTGAATCCCGACCGATCGCTGGCGGTGCGCACCACCGACACCACAGACTTCCCCCCGACCCTCCCCCAGGCCCAGGAGCAGTGACAGCAGTGACCACCCCCGACCTTCCCCTCGTCTCCTCCTCCGGCGGCTGCGGCGACGGCTGTGCCTGCGGCGCCGGCGAGGAGGACGCCTACCTGGAGTGCGGGCTCGACCCCGCGCTCGCCCAGCTCCTGGCCGACGCGGGGCTCGACCCCGTCGAGGTCGAGGACATCGCCAACGTGGCCCTCCAGGAGGACCTGGCGCACGGCGTGGACGTGACCACGGTCGCGACCATCCCCGAGGACGCCGTCGCCACCGCCGACTTCACCGCCCGCGAGGCGGGCACGGTGGCCGGCCTGCGGGTCGCCGAGGCGGTCATGTCGATCGTCTGCACCGAGGAGTTCGAGGTCGAGCGGCACGTGGAGGACGGCGACCGGGTGGAGGCCGGCCAGGTCCTGCTGTCGGTCACCACCCGCACCCGCGACATCCTCACCGCCGAGCGCAGCGCCCTGAACCTGCTGTGCCGGCTGTCCGGCATCGCGACGGCCACGCGCGCGTGGGCGGACGCCCTGGAGGGCACCAGGGCGAAGGTGCGCGACACCCGCAAGACCACGCCGGGGCTGCGCAGCCTGGAGAAGTTCGCCGTGCGCTGCGGCGGCGGCGCCAACCACCGCATGTCCCTGTCGGACGCGGCGCTGGTCAAGGACAACCACGTGGTCGCCGCCGGCGGCGTCGCGCAGGCCTTCAGGGCCGTCCGCGAGCGCTTCCCCGACGTCCCGATCGAGGTGGAGGTCGACACCCTGCACCAGCTCCGCGAGGTGCTGGACGCGGGCGCCGACCTGATCCTGCTGGACAACTTCACCCCCGGAGAGTGCGAGGAGGCCGTCGCCCTCGTCGACGGCCGCGCGGCCCTGGAGGCCTCCGGCCGCCTCACCCTCGCGGGCGCGAAGGCGTACGCCGACACGGGCGTCGACTACCTCGCCGTGGGCGCCCTGACCCACTCCTCGCCGATCCTCGACATCGGCCTCGACCTGCGCGCCGCGGAGTAGGACGGGCCATGCTGCTGACCATCGACGTGGGCAACACGCACACCGTCCTCGGCCTGTTCGACGGCGACGAGATCGTCGAGCACTGGCGCATCTCCACGGACGCGCGGCGCACGGCGGACGAGCTGGCCGTGCTCCTCCAGGGCCTGATGGGCATGCACCCGCTGCTGGGCGAGGAGCTGGGCGACGGCATCGACGGCATCGCCATCTGCGCCACCGTCCCGTCCGTGCTGCACGAACTGCGCGAGGTCACCCGCCGGTACTACGGCGACGTGCCCGCGGTGCTCGTGGAGCCGGGCGTGAAGACGGGGGTGCCGATCCAGTTCGACAACCCCAAGGAGGTCGGCGCCGACCGCATCATCAACGCGGTCGCCGCCAACGAGCTGTACGGCGGCCCGGCGATCGTCGTCGACTTCGGCACGGCGACGACGTTCGACGCGGTCTCCGCGCGCGGGGAGTACGTCGGCGGGGTCATCGCGCCCGGCATCGAGATCTCGGTGGAGGCGCTCGGGGTCAAGGCGGCCCAGCTGCGCAAGATCGAGGTGGCCCGGCCGCGCACGGTGATCGGCAAGAACACGGTCGCGGCGATGCAGTCGGGGATCGTGTACGGGTTCGCCGGGCAGGTCGACGGGGTCGTCAACCGCATGGCGCGGGAGCTGGCGGAGGATCCGGACGACGTGACCGTCATCGCCACGGGGGGACTGGCGCCGATGGTGTTGGGGGAGGCGACGGTGATCGATGAGCATGAGCCGTGGCTCACGTTGATCGGGCTTCGGCTGGTCTATGAGCGGAACGTGTCGCGTATGTAGGTGCGGGCGGCCTCCGGCGGGTGTGGATGTGGGCCTGGGCCGGGAGGTGTGCGGCGCTGTCACCACCGTTCGCGCAGTTCCCCGCGCCCCTGGGGTGTGCGGTCGGCCCGTGCCGGATCGGTGACCCGGGTCCCACCACCGTTCGCGCAGTTCCCCGCGCCCCTTGAGGGTGTTGCAGGTGCCCGCCGTGTCCACCTGCGCACATGCGCGGCCAGGTGGGTGTTGGGGTGCGCCACACCCTGTCCCGTATGCCGTGTTTGTCTGATTAGCGCGTATCGTCGGCGCATGCCCACGCCCTACGGATCCCGCGGCGGCCTGGCGTTCGGTGCGGAGGAGCTGCGTGTGCTCCGCCGTGCTCTCGCCCTCGCCCTGCACCCCAGCCCGGCCACGGCCGACGACGTCCAGGACTGCCTGCGCCTCGCCGCGTCCCTCGACGAGGCGACGCGCGAGAGCGCCCGGCTGCGCGCCTTCCTGGTGGCCGATCTCGGCCGCTACCGCGCCGCCCTCCCCGGCACCGCCGCCGGCTACCTCGCGCTCCTGGAAGAGGCGCTGGGCGCCGGATACCGGCCTCAGCCGGACGATCTGGCCGCCCTGCGCGCCCTGCGCGGCAACCCCACCGCCGCCGCCCTGCTGCGGCACTGCGAGCGCGTCCGCCTCACCGCCCTGCCCGGGGGCCTGTCCGCCGCGGGCCAGGAGCAGGAGCGGGAGCGGGAGGAGGGGGAGGAGAAGCCCGAGGAGCGGCCCTCCGCGCCGAACCCGAGCCCGAGCCCCGCGCCCGGCACCCCCCGTCCGGCCCGGCGGCCCGTGCCCACGCCCGGCGAGGTCTTCCCCCGGCGCAAACCCGCCACGCCCCCGCCGGACCAGCACCTGGCCGCCGGCTGACCCGTTCCCCTGGCTACCCTGGACGCATGGACTACGTCTCCGCGCTCCTGCCCCCGGTCGTCATGGCCGTCTTCTTCATCGGCGTGATCCGCGTCATCGTGAAGACGCAGGGCGGCGCCAACAAGACCAAGGAGGACGCCGCCGTCGACGCGGCCCTCGCCCGGGCGGACGGCGCGCCCGCCGGCAAGACCGACGCCTGACCGGGACCACCCCGGCCCCTCAGGGGCGTACGACCCGCCGTCGTACGCCCCTTTTGTCATGCTTCGCCAGGTATCGCGCACGTCCGGCACGCCATTGCCGTGATCTCCCACTATTGTTCTGAGTTGTGCCTCGCCCATTGGGAGAACTCGAAGACGCGGTGATGACGCGGGTCTGGAAGTGGAACCGCCCGGTGACCGTTCGGGAAGTCCTGGAAGATCTCCAGAAGGAACGGTCCATCGCGTACACCACGGTGATGACCGTTCTGGACAATCTCCATCAGAAGGGCTGGGTGCGACGCGAGTCCGAAGGACGCGCCTATCGATATGAGGCCGTCTCCACTCGCGCCGCCTACGCCGCCGCCCTCATGAACGAGGCGTGGTCGCGGAGCGACAACGCCGCCGCGGCTCTCGTCGCGTTCTTCGGCATGATGAGCGAGGAACAGCGGCAGGCTCTCCAGGACGCCATGCGGATCGTCCAGCTGCCGCAAACCACCGACGGTGACTCCGGCAGCACGGGCTCTGTCGAGGACGAGAACCCCGCCTCCCGTGACGAGCCCGGCGGGCGATAACGTCCGTCCATGTCAGCAGACAGCCCCGAAGTCACCGCGAATGCCCTCACCGTACGGCGGGCCCGCACCAGCGATGTGCCGGCCGTACGCCGCCTGCTCGACGTCTACGTCCGCGAGGGCATCCTGCTCGACAAAGCCACGGTGACGCTTTACGAGGACATCCAGGAGTTCTGGGTGGCGGAACGGGACGACAACGCGGAGGTCGTCGGCTGCGGCGCCCTGCACGTGATGTGGGAAGACCTCGCCGAAGTGCGCACTCTCGCCGTGAAGCCGGGCCTGAAGGGGGCCGGCGTGGGCCACCGCGTGCTGGAGAAGTTGCTGCAGACGGCCCGCTGGCTCGGTGTTCGGCGCGTATTCTGCCTGACCTTCGAAGTGGACTTCTTCGCCAAGCACGGCTTCGTGGAGATCGGCGAGACGCCCGTCGACCGCGATGTGTACGCGGAGTTGCTGCGCTCCTATGACGAGGGCGTCGCGGAGTTCCTGGGTCTCGAACGCGTGAAACCGAACACCTTGGGCAACAGCCGGATGCTTCTGCATCTGTGATCTGTGTCAGGGCCCCTATGCGGGGCCCTATGTCCGAAACGCGCATGTTTCCGTGGTGCGCGCGGGGCCCTGCCCTTCGCCGGGGGTTTGTGTTTTTACGGCAAAAGCGGTTTGCTTTCCGAGGTACTGCAGTACTGCATATAACAAGGGGCGGCGATACGGCGGACGCCGGCTCACCCCGGCCCACAAGTTATCGATGAAAGGAAATCCGGTGGCACAGAAGGTTCAGGTCCTTCTTGTCGACGACCTCGACGGCGGCGAGGCGGACGAGACCGTGACGTTCGCGTTGGACGGCAAGACCTACGAGATCGATCTCACCACCGCCAACGCGGAGAAGCTCCGCGACCTTCTCGAGCCTTACGTGAAGGGCGGTCGTCGTACCGGGGGCCGCTCCTCGGGCGGGCGCGGAAAGACGCGTTCCTCCTCGGGCGGCAGCCAGGACACCGCGGCCATCCGCGCCTGGGCCAAGGAGAACGGTTACGAGGTGAACGACCGCGGCCGCGTCCCGGCGTCCATCCGCGAGGCCTACGAGAAGGCCAACGGCTGATCCACGCCGTGCACGGCGGCGCCCGCAGCCGAGCGCCGCAGGCGCACGCGGTGGATCTGCGTCGCCAGGGTGTTGACCAGTCGCACGAGGTCCGCGGGGCCGTCAGCGTCCCCTCGCGGGTTTCTCGTGCCCATCGCCGACAGCGTCGGCAGCGAGGTCTCCGCCTCGCGACCCGGCTCGGGGGGCCGCAGCCATACGGCGGCCCCCTGCGAACGGTCCCGACCGCGCAGGCCCTCCTCGCCGGGCCGCCCGGCGTCCGGGCGCCCGCGCGGCAGGCCGGCCTCGGCGGCCGTCCCGGCGGTCCACGGGGCGGGGGCGTCCATCCGGCAGCCCTCGCCGAGCGCCCGCAGGTCGAGCCCCAGACCGCCCCACTCCAGCCACTCCAGCAGGCCCGGCAGCTCGTCCGCGCCGCCCGCGGCGACCAGCAGCCGCATCCTGCTCCCCTGGAGGGCCACCGGGAAGCCCCTCGCGGCCCCGCCCAGCCGCTCCAGCGCCGCGTGCCCCGCCTCCGCGGGCACGTCCAGGACGTCGAAGCGCACGCCCACCACCAGCCGCGGCGGCACGCCGGGCACCGTGGGCCAGCCCAGGACGTTCTCGTACCAGAGGCGCGTCCGGTCGCCGTGACGCCCCTCGCATCCCTCGCGTCCCTCGCGGGCCGGCGGGTCCGGCCGGCGGGGCGACGGGAGGACGGCGGAGCGGGTACGGGCCATGCCCGGGGAAACGGACGGCGGCCTCCTGGGGTTACGCTGGGTGTTTGAATGTATGCGCACGGTGTCGAACACGGGGGCGCGCGGGGGTGCTGGAGGGCGCAAGGTTGTTCGCCCGTAGCGGAGGGAACCCGTGCACTCGGCATGGACTGTCAGTAGCAGCGGGTAAGACATCCCTAGTGGGAGGGGGCGACACGCAGGGCGGGACGGCTCCCGTTCGCCACGGGCGTACTGGCGAAGGGGGTAACTGCCTGGCCTGCGGGAACATCGTCTCGCACCATCGGGTTGGAGCAGATGTCGGCGTGAGCGGGGTCAGGAGGCCATCGACGGTGTCGGCAGTTGGAATGAGCGGTCCCCGCTTGCGGGACTAAGCTGCGGAAGGACAGGGAGGGGAAGTTCCCCCCACTGCCTGACCGCTCTGAGGAGCGATTAACGATGTTCGAGAGGTTCACCGACCGCGCGCGGCGGGTTGTCGTCCTGGCTCAGGAAGAAGCCCGGATGCTCAACCACAACTACATCGGCACCGAGCACATCCTCCTGGGCCTGATCCACGAGGGTGAGGGTGTCGCCGCCAAGGCCCTTGAGAGCCTCGGGATTTCGCTCGAGGCGGTCCGCCAGCAGGTGGAGGAGATCATCGGGCAGGGCCAGCAGGCCCCGTCGGGTCACATCCCCTTCACCCCCCGTGCCAAGAAGGTCCTGGAGCTGTCGCTCCGCGAGGCCCTTCAGCTGGGCCACAACTACATCGGCACGGAGCACATCCTGCTCGGCCTGATCCGTGAGGGCGAGGGCGTCGCCGCCCAGGTCCTGGTCAAGCTGGGCGCTGATCTGAACCGCGTGCGGCAGCAGGTGATCCAGCTGCTCTCCGGTTACCAGGGCAAGGAGACCGCCACCGCCGGCGGTCCTGCGGAGGGCACGCCTTCCACGTCCCTGGTCCTCGACCAGTTCGGCCGGAACCTCACCCAGGCCGCTCGTGAGTCCAAGCTCGACCCGGTCATCGGGCGCGAGAAGGAGATCGAGCGGGTCATGCAGGTGCTGTCCCGCCGTACCAAGAACAACCCGGTGCTGATCGGTGAGCCCGGCGTCGGCAAGACCGCCGTCGTCGAGGGCCTCGCCCAGGCCATCGTCAAGGGCGAGGTGCCCGAGACCCTCAAGGACAAGCACCTCTACACCCTGGACCTCGGCGCCCTGGTGGCCGGCTCCCGCTACCGCGGTGACTTCGAGGAGCGCCTGAAGAAGGTGCTCAAGGAGATCCGCACCCGCGGCGACATCATCCTGTTCATCGACGAGCTGCACACGCTGGTCGGTGCGGGCGCCGCCGAGGGCGCGATCGACGCGGCGAGCATCCTCAAGCCGATGCTGGCCCGCGGCGAGCTCCAGACCATCGGTGCGACCACGCTGGACGAGTACCGCAAGCACCTGGAGAAGGACGCGGCCCTCGAGCGCCGCTTCCAGCCCATCCAGGTCGCCGAGCCGTCCCTGCCGCACACGATCGAGATCCTCAAGGGCCTGCGCGACCGCTACGAGGCGCACCACCGCGTCTCCATCACGGACGAGGCGCTGGTCCAGGCCGCCACCCTGGCCGACCGCTACATCTCGGACCGCTTCCTGCCGGACAAGGCGATCGACCTGATCGACGAGGCCGGCTCCCGGATGCGTATCCGCCGGATGACCGCGCCGCCGGACCTGCGCGAGTTCGACGAGAAGATCGCCGGCGTCCGCCGCGACAAGGAGTCCGCGATCGACTCGCAGGACTTCGAGAAGGCCGCCTCGCTGCGCGACAAGGAGAAGCAGCTCCTGGCCGCCAAGGCGAAGCGGGAGAAGGAGTGGAAGGCCGGCGACATGGACGTCGTCGCCGAGGTCGACGGCGAGCTGATCGCCGAGGTCCTCGCGACGGCCACCGGCATCCCGGTCTTCAAGCTGACCGAGGAGGAGTCCAGCCGTCTGCTCCGCATGGAGGACGAGCTGCACAAGCGGGTCATCGGCCAGGACGACGCCGTCAAGGCGCTGTCCAAGGCGATCCGCCGTACGCGCGCCGGTCTGAAGGACCCGAAGCGTCCCGGTGGCTCGTTCATCTTCGCCGGCCCGTCCGGTGTCGGTAAGACCGAGCTGTCCAAGGCGCTCGCGGAGTTCCTCTTCGGCGACGAGGACGCGCTGATCTCCCTCGACATGTCGGAGTTCAGCGAGAAGCACACGGTGTCGCGTCTGTTCGGTTCGCCCCCCGGCTACGTGGGCTACGAGGAGGGCGGCCAGCTGACGGAGAAGGTGCGCCGCAAGCCGTTCTCGGTCGTGCTCTTCGACGAGGTCGAGAAGGCCCACCCGGACATCTTCAACTCGCTGCTGCAGATCCTGGAGGACGGTCGCCTGACCGACTCCCAGGGCCGGGTCGTGGACTTCAAGAACACGGTCATCATCATGACGACCAACCTCGGCACCCGGGACATCTCCAAGGGCTTCAACCTGGGCTTCGCCGCCGCGGGCGACACGAAGACCAACTACGAGCGCATGAAGAACAAGGTCTCGGACGAGCTCAAGCAGCACTTCCGGCCCGAGTTCCTCAACCGCGTCGACGACGTGGTGGTCTTCCCGCAGCTGACCCAGGGCGACATCCTGCGGATCGTCGACCTGATGATCGACAAGGTGGACGAGCGCCTGAAGGACCGGGACATGGGCATCGAGCTCTCCCAGTCCGCCAAGGAGCTGCTGTCCAAGAAGGGCTACGACCCCGTGCTGGGCGCCCGGCCGCTGCGCCGGACCATCCAGCGGGAGATCGAGGACTCGCTGTCGGAGAAGATCCTCTTCGGCGAGCTGCGTCCCGGTCACATCGTGGTCGTGGACACCGAGGGCGAGGGCGAGGCCCAGACCTTCACCTTCCGCGGCGAGGAGAAGTCGGCCCTGCCCGACGTCCCGCCGATCGAGCAGGCGGCCGGCGGCGCCGGTCCGAACCTGAGCAAGGACGCGTAAGCGCCCTGCCTCACGGCCTGTGAAAGGGGCCGGCACCCGCGAGGGTGCCGGCCCCTTTCGTGTTCAGAGAGCGAAGGGACGGTGGTACGGAGCCTGAATCTCCGTGCCCGGGAAATCCGCCTCGAAGACCGTGGTGTCCAGACGCACAGCCCGGAGCGTGAGGAGTCGAACCATGCGTATGTTCGGACACAGTCGCGCCAGAGGTGCCAGATCCTCGGTCCCCAGGACGCCGGTCACCTGGAGCATCTCGACCTCGGGGAGCTCACCGGCGTCGGCGCAGTCGGCTGCTGCCGAGGCCGGGAGCGTGAGGAGGGTGAGTGCGGGCAGGGCGGCGAGTTCTGCCCAGTCCTCGGCACGGAGGCGTTCCGTACCTGCGCTCAAGGTGACTGCGGACAACAGCGACCAATTGCGCAGCCCTCGCAGTCCGCCCGCCATCAGGACTCCGACGTCCAGTGTCAGCTCGGTCAGCGGGGCGGCCTGCGGAAGTTGCCGCAGTCCGTCGGGGAGCCCACTGGTCACCGCCAGTCTGGTCAACGTGGTCAGACGATGGAGGCCGGTGATCAGCCCTGTGTGATACAAATCCAGCTCGCTCAGACTCAGGTCGGCGAGTGGTGAGAGGTCTCCTGCCTCAGGACATTGCATGAGCGCCACCTGCTCGATCGAGCCGAAGCAGGTCAACGGTCGCAGATCCTTTAGCGCCGCATTGTCTGCCAGGCCGACACCGCGTATTCCCTCGGGCAGCACCTGCACGATGTCCCCCGGCTCGTGCGGTCCGTTGACCCTCAGCCACTGTCGGGGCCCGAGCCGGGGCAGGGCGCGCAGGGCCTCCGGTGACGTGACGCTGACGAAGAAGTCACCGGTGTCCATGGGCGCAAGGATTTCGTCGGCGTAGGTGTCCTGGTTGAAACGATCCCAGGCACGCATCAGAGTGATCCGCACCCGCGTTTCACCGTGCCCGACGAACCGCGCCAACACCGGCAACGCGGCATCCGTCCCCACGAGGGCGGCCGTGGCCGCCACAGCCTCCGCCTCCTCGTCGCTCAGCCCGTCCGGCCCTGGAAGCAGCTCAAGGACCAAAGGCCCCGCCTCCGCCAGCTCACCGGCTTCCTCCCCGTTCCGCGGGGGCAGCAAGGCGTGAGCAAGTTCCTCCGTGCGCCGACGCACCTCGGGTGCCAGCTCCGTGGCGTGTTCCAGGGAAGCCATCGCCAACAGGTGGGCCCGCTTGTCCGGAAGGGCGGTCACCAGCGTCAGCAACTCCGCCCGCTCCCGTGGGCGTCCCTGAGCCACGGCCATGCGGATGACGTCCGACCACTGATCGTCCAGAGCATGTTCCGCGAGCAGGCCGAAGTCCCCCGACTCCACCGCGGCCCGTGCGCCCAGGTAGTCCTGGAAGGTGCGATGGACGAAGTGAACGGTGTCCTCGGACGGTGACAACAGCAGGCCGGTCCGGATGAGGAAATGACGCAGAACGGCCGTGGCGTCACCGAGCACGGCAGCCGTTGGGACCGCCGGGAGGAACTCCGCGATGATGCACTCTGCGCGTGCACGGTCCATCTCGGTGCGGCCGTTACGGATGAGCCAGTACGCGAGCCGTTGTAGGAGCTGCAGTTGTGGCTCCTCGCTGACTCCCTCCACGCCCGCCATGTCACGCTCGCGGTCGCGCCGGACCAGCAGCATCGAGAGGGCCGATTCATACAGCTCCTTGCGTCCGTGAGGCAGATAGCCACGCCGGTCCCGGTGCAGAGCGCAGATCAGGCCGCACATCAGGGGGTTGGTGGCCAGACGACCCAGGTCAGGCTTGGTGCGCACGGCGTTGAGCAGCTGCTTCTCGTACCTGGCGAGCAGTGCGTCCTCGTCCTCCTCACCGGTCACGGCGGCCAGATGCCAGCGTTTGATGAAGGACGCCACGTCGGACGCGCTCATCGCGGTGAGGGACAGCTCGGTGAACTCGTCGTCGACCAGCCACTCCTCACCGACGGCCGATGGGCGGGAGGTGACGAGCCAGCGGTTGCCGGGATAGGCATTCACCAGGTCGCGCAACCATCGACGAGCCCGGGCGCGCTCCGGCTCCGGAACCTCGTCGAGCCCGTCCACCAGGAGGATGCCGCGGCCAGCTGCCAGCACCCGGTGCTCCCAGCCCCCCGGCTGCGCCCCGGCCAGCGGGCAGTCGACGGCGCTGAGTAGCCGGTCGGGCGTCGGGAGCCGTTCGCCGTAGCGGGTGAGGGTGCGCAGAGGCAGGACGAAGGGAACCCGTCCCGCGAGATAGGCCATACGGCCGGTCGGCCGCTGGGCGGCGGACACGGCGAGCCACTGGACCAGTGTCGTCTTGCCTGAGCCCGCGACGCCGCGCAGCAGGACCCGGTCGTGCCCCGCCAGTACCTGGTCGGCGGGGGCCGAGACGGGTGCGGCGTGCCCCAGCCCTGGTGCGGATTCCGTGTGGCCACGTTCCAGCGTCTGGAGGCTCAGATAGGCGACGTCCAGCGGCCAGCGGGCCGGGGAATTGCTGAGGTCGATGCCGTAGATCGTGAGCTTGCCGTGCTTCTTCGCGACATACGCCCGGTACCGGCTCTCGAACGCGGTGTCGCGGGCGGCGGGGCGGGGCGTCCGTGTGATCAGTTCGTCGACCCTAGCGATGAGTTCGCCCTGGGCCCGGGTCTGCTCCACCAGGGTGCGTGCCACGAAGCCGGAGCGGCGGGTGAAGAACTCAAGGATGTGCAGGCATGCCCATTCCGTCGCCGAGTCGAGGAAGTAGCACGCGTCCGCCGACAATCCGTCGGTGGAAGGGGATGCGGTGCGCAGGTGCTGAGCCAGCTCCGTGTGGCCGAGCCGGACGGCCTGGACGTCGTCCATGTCGAGCTCGCCGAGGGCGAGCAGGCGACGGGCCAGGGCGGCGGCGACGGCCGGGTGTTCGTCGGGTGGGAAGGGCGGTTCACCGGGGGAGTCCAGGGCTTGCCCGACCAGCCGTCCGGCCAGCCGGTGCACCTCCTTTTCACCCAGCGTCCGCTTCTCACCGCGGAAGGAGACGAGGTCGGACAGCCGCACCGGCTTGGCGACCAACCCGGCGCCCGGGCCGTCCGCCACGAACAGTTTCCTCAGCAGCGGTGCGATGAGACCGGACGCCAGTCTGCCCCCCAGAAGTACGGGCTCCATCCGTCACCCTCCGTGATTGAGTCACACGGCAGGTGAACGGACGGAGCCCACCGGGGAGTTCCGGGTCAGGACAGCTGGCCGTCGTAGTCCGGGAGCTTGAAGGTGCGCTCGGCGTGGCCGCCGGAGAGGTCGGTGGCGCTGTTGCCGATGTTGGCGATGATCGTGTAGCCCTTGCGCTCGATGTCGACGCGCTGGGCGGTCTTGTACTCGGCGACGTTCCTGAAGAGGTCCAGGAAGCCGCGGACGTACAGGCCGGAGGACTCGTAGCCGGCGTGGTCGAGGTTCCACTCGGTGGGCGCCTCGATGATGCCGGGGCGGGCGGTGACGAAGAACAGGTCGACGCCGCGCTCCTCGGCGTACCGCGCGACCTCCAGGACCGGCTCGTTGGCGGGCTGCGGGAAGCTGAACCCGAAGTCGGTCTCCAGCGCGGTGTTGTCGATGTCGAGGACGATCGCCTGCTTCTCGCCCGGCCGGGCGTCCGCGATGCGCTGCTCCACATAGGGCAGGGCCTGGTCCATGACGGCCTGGCAGTCGCGCTGCCAGGTGTCGTAGTCGACGTCCGCCGCGAGGGCGGAGGGCGCGGCGGGGGCGGCGGCCGGGAGGGTGGCGGTGGCCGTCGTGGGGGCCGCTGCGGAGGGCGTGGCCTCGGCCGGTGCGGCGAGGGCCACCAGGGCGGTCGCGGAGACGGCGGTGACCGATACGCGGCGCAGCCAGGGGCGTCGGCTTCTCATCTCGTGGGGGTCCTCTCACGTCGTGACGCTGCCAACATGTCGTGTGCATGTTCGTGTGCGAGGGTGACGCGAGGTGAACCGTAGGGTTACCGGGCGGTAGGCGGCCAGAGGCCTGCGCCACATTTCTCCGCCCGCTTTTTCACTCCGCCGGTGACGTGCCGCACAGGAGCTGCGTCACATACGACCCGAAATAGTAGAGAGACACCGAAACTACATCGGACATTCCGGGCGAAAGTGCGAGCGAACGGCTTGAAATGGGGCTTTCGGCCCCTGTGAGCCCTGTCTCAGAGGGAGCGCAGCTCAGTCGATACCTACGAATTTCCGTCGTAGGTCACACCTTTGCGGCGTATCGGGCGAAAGGGTTACCACTGAATGGCCACCGCGCCACGGGTCCCGTGAGCCGGTGGTTCTCCTCTGTCCCCTCCCCCATGAGGTTTCGATGTTCGAGCGCGTCACGTCCCGTTTCCCCCGCACGTCCGCCACCCGTACCCGTGCGGCCGTCCTGGCCGCCGGCCTGGGCACCTCGGTCGTCCTGGGAGCCGGGGTCGCGGCCGCCGTCGACACCACGGCCGCCTCCGGCGCGGCCGGCGCCGTGCAGGCGCAGGCGGCCGCCCAGTCCAAGGCCGCCGAGGCTCAGGCGAAGGCCGTGCAGGCGCAGGCCGCCAAGGCCGAGAAGGCCGCCGAGGCGAAGAAGGCGGCCGCCGCCAAGGCCGTCCAGGCGAAGAAGGCGGCGAAGGCCGCGGCCAAGAAGAAGGCCGCCTCCTGGATCGACCCGGTGAAGTCCTACAAGCTGTCGGCGAGCTTCGCGCAGAACGGCGGCATGTGGGCGCACAAGCACTCCGGCCAGGACTACGCCGTCCCGACCGGCACCCCCGTGATGGCCGCCCACGGCGGCACGGTCGTCAAGGCCGGCGGCAACGGCGCCGGCGACGGCCCGGCGTACGGCAACGCCATCGTGATCAAGCACGGCAACAAGACGTACTCCCAGTACGCCCACCTGTCGCAGGTCAACGTGAAGGTCGGCCAGGTCGTCAAGACCGGCCAGAAGATCGCCCTGTCCGGCAACACCGGCAACTCCAGCGGTCCGCACCTCCACTTCGAGATCCGCACCACCCCGAACTACGGCTCGGCGGTCAACCCGGTGACCTTCCTGAAGAGCAAGGGCGTGACCGTCTGACCCGCGGGACGCGACCGAAAGCTCCCCGGGTCAGCCCTCGGCCGTGTGCCGGTGGGCCTGGGTGATCAGATCGACGGCGACCTCGAGAACGGCTTCGTGCCGCTTCACGGGGTCGCTTTCGACGTCCTGGAGGACGTGCATCCCGGCGTGCAGGGTGAACAGGGCGCTGATGCAGCGCACCTGGTCGACCAGGTCGGCGTCGGGGTCGATGAGGATGTCCCGCAGTCCGAGCATCTTCGTCTTGAACATGTCGCCGATGCGCAGCTCGCGGATGGCCGCCTGGTTCTCCTGCATGAAACGGAACAGCGGGGCGGCCTCCATCAGCGCCGCGCTGTAGCGGCGGATGATCTCCTGCTTGGTCTCCAGCGAGTGCGGCTGACGCCGTCCCCACGCGATCAGGTCCTCGATCGGCCGGGACAGGTCCTCGAAGATGCTGACGAGGATCTCTTCCTTGGTCTTGAAGTGGTAGTAGAGCGCCGCCTTGGTGACGTCCAGCCGCTCGGCGATCTCGCGCAGCGAGGTCTTCTCGTAGCCCTGCTCGGCGAAGAGCTCGAGCGCCTCGTCCTGGATGCGCTGGCGGGTGTTCCCGCGGCGCCGCTGCTTGGTGCCGTCCATGGTGCCGCCCATCTTCCCGCTCGGACCCTCTTGACGAAAACTTACTTGACGACCGGCTAGTTACGCGACTAGCTTCGCACCACAGTGAACTAGCCGGGCGGCAAGTAAGTAAAGACGGGCCATCGAGAGTGGCCGGGGGAGTAGGAGCGATGACGGACTCAGCGGCGGGGGCCGTCCCCACGGACGGGACGAAACAGCCGAGAAGCGTGCGCGTGGTGCTGCTCGCGCTCATGATCGCGATGATGCTCGCGATGCTCGACAACATGATCATCGGCACCGCGATGCCCACGATCGTCGGCGAGCTGGGTGGCCTGGAGCACCTCTCCTGGGTGGTCACGGCGTACACGCTGGCCACCGCGGCCTCCACCCCGGTATGGGGCAAGATCGGCGACATGTACGGGCGCAAGGGCTCGTTCATCGCCTCCATCGTGATCTTCCTGATCGGCTCCGCGCTCAGCGGCATGGCGCAGGACATGGGGCAGCTGATCGCCTTCCGCGCGGTGCAGGGCCTGGGCGCGGGCGGTCTGATGGTCGGCGTCATGGCGATCATCGGCGACCTGATCCCGCCCCGGGAGCGCGGCAAGTACCAGGGCATGATGGCCGCTGTGATGGCCCTGGCGATGATCGGCGGGCCGCTGGTCGGCGGCACCATCACCGACAACTGGGGCTGGCGCTGGGCCTTCTACATCAACCTGCCGCTCGGCGTGATCGCCCTGGCCGCGATCGGCGTGGTGCTGCACCTGCCGAAGAAGCGGTCGCAGGCCGGCATCGACTACCTCGGGGTGGCGCTGCTGACGGTCGGCATCACCGCGATCGTCCTGGTGACCACCTGGGGCGGCACCGAGTACGCCTGGACCTCCACGCGGATCATGGAGCTGATCGCCCTCGGCGTCGCGTCCCTGGTCGGCTTCGTGTTCTGGCAGACCCGGGCCGCCGAGCCGGTGGTGCCGCTGCACATCTTCCGCAGCCGCAACTTCACGCTGATGTCCCTCATCGGCTTCATCGTGGGCTTCGTGATGTTCGGCGCGACGCTGTTCCTGCCGCTGTACCAGCAGTCCGTGCAGGGCGCCTCGGCCACCAACTCCGGTCTGCTGCTCCTGCCCATGCTGGGCGCGATGCTGGTCACCTCGATGGTCGCGGGCCGGGTCACCACGAACACCGGCCGCTACAAGGTCTTCCCGGTGGCGGGCAGCGCCCTGCTGATCGTCGGCCTGTACCTGCTGTCCACGATGGACACCGGGACCTCCCGCCTCACCTCCGGCGTCTTCATGGCCGTGGTCGGCCTCGGCATGGGCTGCCTGATGCAGATCACCATGCTGGTCGCGCAGAACAGCGTGGAACTGAAGGACATGGGCGTGGCGTCCTCCACGACCACCCTGTTCCGCACCCTCGGCTCGTCCTTCGGCGTCGCGGTCATGGGCGCGCTGTTCAACCACCGCGTCCAGGACGTCATGGCGGAGCGCGCGGGCGCGCTGGGCTCCAAGGTGACCGAGCAGTCCGCCCAGCTCGACGCGGCGAGCCTGGCCAAGCTCCCGGAGGCGGCCCGCGAGGCGTACCAGCACGCGGTCTCCTCGGGCACGCACGGGGCGTTCCTGCTGGGCGCGGTCGTCGCGGTGCTGTCGCTGGCGGCGGCGGTGTTCGTCAAGGAGGTCCCGCTCAAGGGCGCGGGCCAGGCGAAGGACGACGACGGCGACGGCGCACCGGCGGCGGCGACGGTCACCGAGGCCGTCTGACCCTCCTCCCGTACGGCACGAAGGCCCCCGGCGGCGCACCCGCGCCTCCGGGGGCCTTCCCCGTCCACAGGCCCGGCCTCGTTGTCGGACCCCCGTGCCACCATCGGTCGCATGAACAGGACGCGGCAGCTGAGGCTGGCCAAGGACGCGATGGACCGGGACTGGGCCGACCCGGACCTCGACCTGGCCGCGGTCGCCGCGCACGCCGGATACTCGCGCTACCACTTCATCCGCGCCTTCCGGGAGACCTACGGCGAGACCCCGGGCCAGTACCTCACGCACCGCCGCATCGAGCGCGCCGAGGACCTGCTGCGCACCGCGAACCTGTCGGTCACGGAGATCTGCCACCTGGTCGGCTTCAGCAGCCTGGGCACGTTCTCCGCGCGGTTCAAGAGCCGTACGGGCCTCACCCCGAGCGAGTACCGCCGCAAGCACGTGGGCCGCGGCGCCGCCCTGATCCCCGGCTGCTACGCCATGCACTGGCTCGGCGGACACCGCGCCGCTCCGGCCGGTGCCGCGGGGAGCGCAATTCCGGAGAAGCGGGCCGACGGCGGCGCTGCCTACGGTGACAGGGCACCCAAGGAACGGCAGCGAAACGGGAGTACGCCATGATCAAGGGGCTCGCCATCACCACCGTCTGGGTCCTCGACCAGGACCGGGCGAAGGAGTTCTACACCGAGAAGCTGGGCCTTGAGGTCCGCACCGACATGACCCTGGGCGAGGGCGGCATGCGCTGGCTCACCGTCGGCTCGCCGAAGCAGCCCGACGTCGAGCTGACGCTGATGGTCCCCGGCGCGGGCATGGACCCCGAGTCCGCCGAGATGATCAAGAAGCTGGTGGCCAAGGGAGCGCTCGGCCCCGGCGTGCTGACCACCGACGACATCCACGGCGACTACGCCGAGCTCAAGGCCCGCGGGGTCGAGTTCATCCAGGAGCCGCAGGAGCGCCCGTACGGCACCGAGGCGCTGTTCCGCGACGACTCGGGCAACTGGTTCTCCTTCACCCAGCCCCGCGAGGGCGGCCTCGACACGGACAAGGACTGGGCCTGCTGAACCGCCCCCGCTACTGCGCCAGCACCGGATAGCTCCCCGTGTTCGTCGGGGCGTGCTCCGGCAGCCACAGGACGGCGGCGGCGCCCTCGGGCGGCGCGTCGTCCGGCGCGCCCGCCGGGCGTACGTTGCGGAAGGTCAGCCGCGCGCCCAGGACGCGCGCCTGGCCGGCCGCGATGGTCAGGCCCAGGCCGTGACCCCGGCCCGCCCGGTCCGCGCTGCCGGTGCGGAAGCGGCTCGGCCCCTCGGCGAGCAGGGCCTCGGGGAAGCCGGGCCCGTGGTCGCGGACCCGGACGACCCGGCCCTCCACAGTGACCTCGATGGGCGGGGCGCCGTGCCGGGCGGCGTTGGCCAGCAGGTTGAACAGCACCCGCTCCAGACGCCGCGGGTCGGTCGTGACCTCCGACTCGTGGACCACCCGCACCACCACGTCCGGGTCCTTCGCCGCCACCCGCCGGGCGACGAACTCGCCGAGCAGGATGTCCTGAAGCTCGGCCCGCTCGGAGGCGCTGTCCAGCCGGGCGACCTCCAGCACGTCCTCGACGAGGGTGCGCATCGCGCGGGCCCGGTCCTGCACCAGCTCCGTGGGCCGGCCGGGCGGCAGCAGCTCCGCCGCGGTGAGCAGGCCGGTCACCGGGGTGCGCAGCTCGTGGGCGATGTCGGCGGTCACCCGGCGCTCGGCCTCCAGCCGCTGGCGCAGCGCGTCCGCCATGGCGTCCACCGCGCTGGCCAGGTCGTCGGTCTCGTCCCGCACCACCCCGCCGATGGCCTCCCGCACCCGCACGTCCGTCTCGCCCCCCGCGACCCGGTTGGCGGCGGTGGCCGCCTTGCGCAGCCGCCGTGACAGGTGCCCGCCGATGAGCACGCCGAGCGCGCAGCCGCCGAGCACGGTGGCCAGGGAGCCGATCCACAGGGCCTGGTCCAGGTCCTTGAGGATGTCCGAGCTGCGGTCGGTGAAGCCGGAGTGCAGCGACATCACATGCCCGCTCTTCAGCGGCACCGCCGCCCAGATGTCCGGCGCGCCGCCCCGGTCGGCGACGTAGGTGGCGCGGCGGCCCTCCTCGACCTTGGCGCGCAGCTCCGCGGGCAGCTGCGGGTCGTCGATCTTGGTGTTGGGGAAGTTCAGCCGCCCGGACAGCTCGTAGTTGCGCTGGGCGATCATGATGCGCTCGTCGGCGAGGTCGCGCGCGTTGTCCAGCATCGACACCCGCGCCGCGTTGTGCACGACCAGGCTGAGCGCGACCGCCACCAGCGCGCCGACCAGCGCGATCGCCGCGCTGAGCTTCCATCTCAGGCCCGCCCCGATGCCGGCCCGCCGTACGAACGCCGTCACCAGGCGCCGGATGTGTCCCCGCATCCGCCCGCTCAGGCCTTCAGCTTGTAGCCGAAGCCGCGGACCGTCTCGATCCGGTCCTGGCCGATCTTCGCGCGCAGCCGCTGCACATGGACGTCGACCACGCGCGTGTCCCCGCCCCAGCCGTACTCCCAGACCCGCTCGAGCAGCTTGTCGCGGCTCAGCACGGTGCCCGGCGCCGCGGAGAACTCCAGCAGCAGCCGCATCTCGGTCGGGGTGAGCGCGACCGGCTGCCCGGCCTTGCGCACCTCCATGCCCTCGGTGTCTATCTCCAGCTCGCCGAAGGCCAGCAGCGGCCCGCCGTCCCCGTCGTCCTGCCCGGCGCCCGCGCCGCCCGCCCGCTCGAAGCGGCGCAGCACCGCCCGGATCCGGGCGACCAGGACGGCGCCGTCGAACGGCTTGGTCACGTAGTCGTCGGCGCCCGCCTCCAGGCCCAGCACCACGTCGATGGCGTCGGCCCGCGCCGACAGCATGATCACCGGGACGGTCGACTCGTCCCGTATCCGCCGGCACAGGCTGACCCCGTCCAGACCGGGCACCATGACATCGAGGAGCGCGATGTCCGGCCGGTCGGCGCGGAACGCCTCCAGACCCGACAGCCCGTCGGGCATCGCGGTGACCGCGAAGCCGTCCCGCTCCAGCGTGAGCTGGGTGGCCTCGCGGATGACGTCGTCGTCCTCGACGAAGAGGACATGGGTCTGGTCTGCCATCCCGCTGCTCTCAGTTCTCGTGTGGTCCCGGCCCGGGCGTGCCCCCGCCCTCGCCGGGTCTTACGTCGGCGGCCCACCCCGCGGGAGGCGCCGGCCGCGCGACGGGTCCACCCCTTCATCGTCCGTGGGCCCGCCGGCGGTTCCCGCTGTGAGCCGTGTCTCAGCCCTCGGGCGCCGGAGAGGGCACCGCGCCGGACACCGGCCCGTACTCGTTGTGGGTGCGGTACTTCTCGGCGAACCGGCCCGAGACCCAGCGGTACGTGATCACGATCTCGCCGGACGGGCTCGACACCGGGTCGCCGCGGTCGTAGACCTGCTTGGTCACCACCAGGTCCCCGCGGTCGATCTCGGCGTACACCGGCGGCTCCTCCGCGCCGAACACGTTGACGTACGCGTCGCCCTGGCGCCGGTACACGTACGCGCCGATGCCGACGGCGTCACCGCAGGTCAGCACGTTGACGACGACGTCGTCCCCGGCCTCGCCGGTCAGGTTGCCGTAGCTGACGTCCACCGGGTACTCGTCGGCGACACAGGGCTTCAGCTCCCGCTTCACCTCGGCCGAGACGGCCGGGTCCCGCTTGATCAGCCGCACCGCGTCGACCCGGTCCGGCGTCGGCGAGGCCGCGGTCGCGGGGGCGGCCGGGCTGGCCCCGCCGTCCACGCGCGCCGGGCCCTCGTCCCGGGCGCCGGTGCCGCTCGCGCCGCATCCGCTCGCGAACAGCGCGACGGCGGCGAGCACGGCCGTCGCCGTGCTCGCCGCCCGTGCGGTGGACCGGGCCCGTACGGACCCCGCGCCGGTCAGGCCGCGCAACGCTCCCGCTCCTCACGCTCCAGCGCGCGTGCGTCCGACTCGCGGGACTCCAGCTCCTCGCGGAGCCGGGCCAGCGCCCGGTGCAGCGTGCTCTTGACCGTTCCGGCCGACATGCCGAGTGCGGCGGCCGTCTCGTCCGTGGACATCTGCTCCCAGTGTCGCAGCACCACGACGCTGCGCTGCTTCGGGGCGAGGACCTTCAGCACGTCCATCAGCAGGGCGCGGTCCGCGTACTGCTCGGTGGCGTCCTCCACGCGCGACTCGGGGAGCTGCTCGGTGGGCACCTCCTCCAGCTTCCGCGCCCGCCACCACTCCGTCCGCGTGTTGATCATGACGCGGCGCAGATAGGCGTCGGCCAGCCGCTTGTCCTCGATGGTCTCCCAGCGGCCGTACGTGCGCACCAGCGCGGTCTGGAGCAGGTCCTGCGCCTCGATCGGGTCCGGGACCAGGCGCCGGGCGCTGCGCAACAGCGCGTCCTGCCGGGTGCGGACGTACTCCTCGAACTCGAGCACCTCGCCCTGCGCCATGGTGTACCGCCTTCCGGTCCCCGTTCCGGCCCGCCCCCGCGGGCCGGCCGTACCGCTCGTGATCCGTCTCGTCGTGCTCCGGTCGAGCACGCGACCGAAACTACGGAGGCGTTGTCACGGCACTGTCCGAAGCACCCTGCGGGCAGCCCTCGGGTGTCCGTCGGTTGTGTAACGGAGGGACGAACGGGACGAAGCGGCGAGGCGTTCGAGGCGGGTATGGGCGGTACGCCCGTCTCGTGCGGTGTGACGGGCGTGACGTGTGTGACGGAGGAGGCGGCGGGCTCTAGGTCAGCGGCAGCCGGTACAGGCCGCCCGGCATCGGCTCCACCAGGCCGTCGGACACCAGCCCGTCCAGCGCGCGGGCGCGCTGCACCGGCTCGTGCCACACCCGGTCCAGCGCCGCCTGCGGCACCGGCCCGTGCGCCTCCCGCAGCACCGCGAGCAGCCGCCCGCGGACCTGCCGGTCGGTACCCGCGTACGTCTGCCCACGGCGCGGCGGACCGTCGTGCGCGGGCTTGCCGGCCAGCCGCCAGGCGCACTGCGCGGCGATCGGGCAGCGGTGGCACGCCTCGTTCTTCGCCGTGCACACCAGCGCGCCCAGCTCCATGGAGGCGGCGGCCCACCGGGCGGCCGTGGCCGCGTCCTCCGGCAGCAGCGCGCGGGCGAGCCGGCGCTCGGCGGCGGTGGTGGCGTTCGGCGGGTACTGGGTGCCGGCGACCGCGCGGGCGAACACCCGGCGGACGTTGGTGTCCAGCACCGCGTGCCGCTGCCCGTAGGCGAACGACGCCACGGCCGCGGCGGTGTACTCGCCGATGCCGGGCAGCGCGAGCAGCTGGGCGTGGTCGGAGGGGACGTCGCCGCCGTGCCGTTCCGTTATGGCCACGGCGGCTCCGTGCAGCCGCAGGGCGCGGCGCGGGTAGCCGAGCCGGCCCCAGGCGCGGACGGCCTCGCCGGGCGCCTCGGCGGCGAGGTCGGCGGGGCGCGGCCACCGGGCCATCCACTGCTCGTAGACGGGCAGCACGCGGTTGACCGGGGTCTGCTGGAGCATGAACTCACTGACCATCACCCCCCACGCGCCGGCCTCCGGGCGCCGCCACGGAAGGTCCCGGGCGTGCTCGTCGAACCAGTCGATGACGGGGGAGTGCAGCGGCTCACCGGGAGCACGCTCGGACGCGGAATCGGCGGCGGTGCCGTACGGGGGCTTCGTGGGAGCAGTCATGACCCGTCGATCCTGCCACGCCGGGCCGCGTGGACGGCCGAGCGCCACGGGGGAGGGCCTCCGGCGGAGCAGTGCGCGCTCGCCGCTGGGCGCCGGGCGTGGGTGAACGGCCCTGGGCGGGCGGCCGTGGGTGAACGGTCGTGGGCGGACGGCCGGAACCGTGGGAACGGTCGGAACGGTCGAGGTATGACAAAAGGCAAGGGTGTGCGGCCGGTTACCGGGATGATGATCCGGAAAAGTTGCGCGTGGGGCGGCGGGTGGGACAAGTGAACGCCCGGATCTCTCGTACAGTTTGGGCCGTGGGATCTCTGCGCAATCCGGTCGGGCCGCTTCCCTCCTCCATCTACTGGCGTCGGAGGGCCGTACTGCTGTCCGTGCTCGCCCTGTTGGCGTTGTTGATCACCTGGGTCGTGGTCTCCACGGGCGGCGGCGGCAAGGGCGCGAACAACGGCGCGAACGGCAAGAATCCCGTGCCCTCCATCACCCCGGGACCCTCCGGTTCGGGCCCCGCGATCAGCCAGGCGCCGGGCGGACGCGACGAGACGGGCGACGGCGGGTCGGAGGGGTCCGGCGACGGCACGGGTGACCCCGGTGACTCCGGCGGTTCGTCCGGTTCCGGCTCCGACGACGAGGGCGGGGACGGCGACCCAGCCGACTCCGCGGGCGCCGGAGGCGCGGAGGGTTCCGGCAGCGGCGCGGGCGGCAGCGCCGGCGGCGGCTCCGAGGGCGGTACGTCCGCGGGGGTCGGCGCGGGTGACGCGCTGCCGGCCGGATCCAGCTCAACACTGCCCAACTGCTCGGCGAGCGCGGTTCGGTTCAGCCTGCGCAGCGAGCACAACACGTACGGGCCGACGGACACGCCCACCTTCCTGCTCACCGCGCGGAACACGTCCGGGTCCGACTGCAAGATCGACCTCGGTCCCGAGCGGACGGTGCTGACGGTCTCTCAGGCCACGGACGACGACACGTTCTGGGCGTCGGACGACTGCCCCAAGGGCGCGCGCAGTCTGTCCTTCCGGGTGCCGGCCGGGGACAGCATCACGTACACCGTGAAGTGGGACCGCAAGCCGAGTGCGGAGGAGTGCGCGACGCCTCGGGCGGGGGCGGCGAAGCCGGGTACGTATCTGGTCGAGGCGAAGGCGCCCGGGTTCGAGAAGGTGCGGACGTCGTTCGTGCTCAAGGCTGACTGACGTCTTTTGTCGACTGACGGCCCGGTGGGGGCCGGGCGCGCGGTTCCCCGCGCCCCTTCGGGGCGCGTTCGTCAGACGTAGCGTTCGAGGATGCTGCTTTCCGCCAGGCGGGAGAGACCCTCGCGGACGCTGCGGGCGCGGGCCTCGCCGACGCCGTCCACCGTCTGGAGGTCGTCCACGCTCGCGGCGAGCAGCTTCTGAAGTCCGCCGAAGTGCTCCACCAGGCGGTCGATGATCGCGCCGGGCAGCCGCGGCACCTTCGCCAGCAGGCGGAAGCCGCGCGGCGACACCGCCGAGTCCAGCGTCTCCGGAGAGCCGGTGTACCCGAGCGCCCGCGCCACCGTCGGCAGCTCCAGCAGCTCCGCGTGGGTGAGCGCGTCCAGCTCGTGCAGCGCCTCGTCGACCGTGCGGGAGCGCTTCGCGGTCGGCTCGGGGACGTAGTCCCGGACGACCAGTTCGCGCTCCGGCTCCACGCCCGCGATCAACTCGTCGAGCTGGAGGGCGAGAAGACGGCCGTCGGTGCCCAGTTCGACCACATATTCGGCGATTTCGGTGGCGATGCGGCGCACCATCTCCAGCCGCTGCGCGACCGCGGAGACGTCCCGGACCGTCACCAGGTCCTCGATCTCCAGCGCGGACAGCGTGCCCGCGACCTCGTCGAGGCGGAGCTTGTAGCGCTCCAGGGTGGCGAGCGCCTGGTTGGCGCGGGACAGGATCGCCGCCGAGTCCTCCAGGACGCGGCGCTGGCCGTCGACGTACAGCGCGATCAGGCGCATCGACTGGGAGACGGAGACCACGGGGAAGCCGACCTGCTTGGAGACGCGGTCGGCGGTGCGGTGCCGGGTGCCGGTCTCCTCGGTGGGGATCGTCGGGTCCGGGACCAGCTGGACGCCGGCCCGCAGAATCTTCGACAGGTCCGAGGACAGCACGATGCCGCCGTCGAGCTTGCACAGCTCGCGCAGCCGGGTCGCGGTGAACTCCACGTCCAGCACGAAGCCGCCGCTGCACAGCGCCTCGACGGTCTTGTCCGAGCCGAGCACGATGAGCCCGCCCGTGTTGCCGCGGAGCACGCGCTCCAGGCCGTCACGCAGGGCGGTACCGGGTGCCACGGCGCTCAGCGAGGCGCGCATCAGGCCATCGGAACCGGCACTCCCACCGGACTTTCCGGGAGCTGCTGCCCGGTCGTTGGCTGCCACTGCACTCCTCCGGTCGCAGGTTCTGGGCGCCCCCGCGCTTCGTACGGACGGGCGAGACCTGGGCAAAGTCTACCGGCGGTCCTCCTGCTCCCGTGGGGCCTCTCGCCGACGGGAGCGGGGAAGGACCCGCAGCGCGTCCCCTATGTCCGCCACTTCCAGTACCTTCATGCCCGCCGGGACCTTGCCCGGGTCGCCCGGCACCAGGGCGTGCGTGAAGCCCAGGCGGTGCGCCTCGGCGAGCCTGCGCTGCACGCCCGTGACGCGTCTCACCTCGCCCGCGAGGCCCACTTCGCCGATCGCGACGAGGTTCTTGGGCAGCGGGGTGTCGCTGGCGGCCGAGGCCAGGGCGAGGGCGACGGCCAGGTCCGCGGCCGGCTCGGAGAGCTTCACGCCGCCGACCGTCGCGGAGTAGATGTCCCTTTTGCCCAAGGCGCTGATCCGGCCGCGCTGTTCCAGCACGGCCAGCATCATCGAGACGCGGGAGGTCTCCAGGCCGGAGGTGGTGCGGCGAGGGGAGGGGATCTGTGAGTCCACCGTGAGCGCCTGCACCTCGGCGACCAGGGGGCGGCGGCCCTCCAGGGTGACGGTCAGACAGGTGCCCGGGACCGGCTCGGCCCGCCGGGTGAGGAACAGCCCGCTGGGATCGGCGAGTCCGGTGATCCCCTCGTCGTGCAGCTCGAAGCAGCCGACCTCGTCCGTCGTCCCGTACCGGTTCTTGACTCCTCGCACGAGCCTCAGCCGCGCGTGCCGGTCGCCCTCGAAGTGCAGCACGACGTCCACCAGGTGCTCCAGGAGACGCGGGCCCGCGATGGCGCCGTCCTTGGTGACGTGGCCCACCAGCAGCGTGGACATCCCGCGCTCCTTGGAGGCGCGGATCAGCGCGCCCGCCACCTCGCGCACCTGGGCCATGCCGCCCGGGGCGCCGTCGATCTCGGGGGACGCGACCGTCTGCACCGAGTCGAGGATCAGCAGGGACGGCTTCACCGCGTCCAAGTGCCCGAGGACGGCGGCGAGATCGGTCTCGGCGGCGAGATAGAGGTGGTCGTCGATGGCGTGGATGCGGTCGGCGCGCAGCCGCACCTGACTCGCCGACTCCTCACCCGTGACGTACAGGGTGCGGTGCTCGTCGCTCGCGGACTTGGCGGCGACGTCCAGCAGGAGTGTGGACTTGCCCACGCCCGGCTCGCCCGCGACCAGCACCACGGCGCCGGGCACCAGCCCGCCGCCGAGCACCCGGTCCAGCTCGGGCACGCCCGTGGAGCGGGCGGTGGCCTGCCGCCCGTCGACCTGCCCGATGGGCAGCGCGGACGTGGTGACCCGCCCCGGCGCGGTCGTCCGCACGGCGGGCGCCGCACCGTACTCCTCGACCGTCCCCCAGGCCTGGCACTCGGGACAGCGCCCGAGCCACTTGGCCGTCTGCCATCCGCACTCGGTGCAGCGGTAGGACGGACGGTCCTTGGACGTCTTGGTACGGGCAGCCATGCCCAAAAGGTAACGGCCCCCTCTGACACCGGAAGCCCGCCCCCGTCCCGGCGGGGCGCGTGCCCGCTTCGACCGCCGGTCACGCAGGCACCGCTGCGACGGCCGGCGCGACCGGCCGACACGCGGGGCACCGGCCGCCTCGATGCGGGCGGCACTCCGGTCGGGCTGTCAGGGCCCGGCGGCCCACCGGCCGGTCTCCCCGCCACGCGCTCGGGCTCGTCGGCCGGGTCCTGCGCGCCGGGTGGGCGCGGTCCGACCGGGGAGCCGGGCGGGCTGGGACGGCGCCCCCGTCACGCCGGCCCGGCGCCCGGCGGCCGGCCAGCCTGACGCGCGGCCGGGCTCGGTGGGCGGAGCCCCGAGCGCCCGCTGTGTTGGCTGCACCGTTCCTTCGGGCGGAGGCCCGGCGGTGTGGTTCGTGCTGGGCTCAGCTCTCGCCCGGCAGCCCATGGGGCGAGGAGGTGCCTTCCGGATGCGGGCCAGGGGTGTCGGACGTCCGCGCAGGACCGTGCGCCAGGTGGGCGTGATCCGTCCGGGTGTCCGGCCGGCCGGAGTGAGGCACCCCGCCAGGCGGATGCGGGACATGGCGCCCCCCGGCGCCGTAGGTGCCGTGTACCCGTCCCGCGTCGTGGCCGCTCACGCGGCGGGGAAAGGTTCCTGTCCCCGGATTGAGGGATCGTTTCACCCGTACGGATTAAAAGTGCGCACGGCGCCGGAAGGCGTCGGCCGGGGACGCCTACGGTCGCCGAATGACGAGCAGCGGCCCGGACACCTCGACCCGTACGTCCACCCGTACGACCGGAACCGACCGGACGCACCGGGAAGCGCGCGACCGGGCGGCCGCGCGCACACTGGCCCGGCGGTCGGCCGCCCGCTACGAGCCGCACCTGGACGGTCTGTTCACCTACTGCCTGTCCGTCCTGTGCGACCACGACGCGGCGACCGCCGCCCTGGCCGACGCGCTCCACCTCGCGGAGCGCCGCGACCGGCACGTCCCGGACGAACTCGGCAGCCTCCGCGCGTGGCTGTACGCCCTCGCCCGCTGGGCGTGTCTGCGCGCGCTGGCCGAGGCCAGGCAGAGACGTCAGGCCTCGCACGCCGGCGGCCGCTCCGGCAGACAGCGCGCCTCCGCGCGACATCAGGACGCCCCCGCCGTGCCCCCCGAGGAGCAGGAGCGGCGCCGTGGCGAACTGGCCGCGCTGGCCTGGCCGGAGGCCGCCGGCACCAGCCCGGAGCAGCGCGAGGCGCTCGAACTCGCCGTACGCCATCGCCTCGCCGCCCACGAGGTCGCCGCCGTGCTCGGCATGGCGCCCGCCGCGGCACGCGAACTGCTCGCCACCGCCGCCTGCGAGGTGGAGCGCACCCGCGCGGCCCTCGCCGTCGTCGAGACCGGCGCCTGCCCCGGCGTGGCGCATCTCACCGGCGACCAGGGGATGGTGCTCGGCACGACCCTGCGCCGCGAGCTCGTGCGCCACGTCGACGACTGCCCGCGCTGCCGCCGCACCGCCGAGCGGGCCGTCCCCGGCCGGTGGCCCGGCACCAGCGTCACGCCCGACACCCTGCCCCTCGTGCAGGCGCCCGCGGCCGCCCTGCACACCGCCCTCGCGCACCACCCCCGCGCGCGTGGCGGCGCGCCCCGCTTCGACCGGCGCGGCTTCCCCATGAACCCCAAGGACCGGGTCGCCCGCCGGGACCGCCTGCGCGCGCGTGCCGTCACCACGACCGTCGTCGCCACGGTCGTCGCCGCGCCCGTGCTGGCGCTGTGGGCCGCCTACCGGGGCACCCCGGTGGGCGAGGGCGTGGGCGGCGGCCCGTCCTCCGCCCGCGAGGACGGCACCGTCGACTTCGACGGCGGCGAGGGCGGCGCCGGCTACGAGAACGCCGGCAACGCCCGGCCCCGACCCGGCACCCGGTTCGGCGCCGACGGCGCTCCGGACGTGTCCGTGGAGGTCGTCGAGGTGGCCGGCGCCGGGCACAAGGGCGCCGCCGAGCTGGGTGTGTCGGCCGCCCACAGCGGTGACACCACGCTGATCACCCTCACCGCGCGGGGCGACGCACCGGTCCGCTGGTCCGCGTCCACCGGCGCCTCCTGGCTCTACCTCAACCGCTCCTCGGGCACGCTCGCGCCCGGCGAGTCGGTGACGATCCGGGTCTTCGTCGACCAGCTGCGCGAGCCGTCCGGCCACTGGCGGGCCACGGTGGCGATCTCCCCGGCGGGCTCCGTGGTGTCCATCGAGGGATACGGCCCCGCCCCGGCCGGCCCGGTCACCGGCTCCCCGTCGGCCCCGGGCACCCCGAGCGGCCCGCCCCCGTCGCCCTCGCACCCGGACCCCACGCCGACCACTCCGACGCCCTCGGACCCCACGCCGACCGACCCGCCGTCCTCCGAGGAGCCGGATCCGGACCCCTCGACGCCCACGGACCCCGCCCCGTCAGACCCCTCACCCTCCGACCCGTCGCCCTCGGACCCCTCCGACCCCGAGCCCTCGGACCCCGGCGGCTCCACGCCTCCCGGCGGCACGGGCACCCCGGACCCGGGCACGCCCGGCCCGGGCACGCCGTAGAACACCGCGTCTCCGCACACGAAGCGGCGCCCGTCCCCACTCTCGGGGAACGGGCGCCGGAAACGCCGTGAGCAACCCGTCAGGACGGGTCCGCCGGATGCGGCGCCAGCAGCGGCAGCTGCGACGCCAGCCGCTCCTCGCACAGCTCGACCAGCCGGTCGTACCCCGCCTTGCCCATCAGCTCGATCAGCTCCGCGCGGTAGGAGACGTACACCGGCTCGCCTGCGCCGTGCGCCGAGGTCGCCGACGTGCACCACCAGTGCAGGTCGTGGCCGCCGGGGCCCCAGCCCCGCCGGTCGTACTCGCCGATCGACACCTGGAGCACCCGCGTGTCGTCGGGCCGGTCGATCCACTCGTACGTACGCCGGACCGGGAGCTGCCAGCAGACGTCCGGCTTGGTCTCCAGCGGCTCGCGGCCCTCCTTGAGGGCGAGGATGTGCAGCGAGCAGCCCATGCCGCCCGCGAAGCCCGGACGGTTCTGGAAGATGCACGACCCCTGGAACGGGCGCGTCTGCCGCTCGCCGTCCTCGTCCTCGGAGATCCACCCGTTGCGGGTGCCCTCCGCGTGGTGCTGCCAGATGTCCGGCGTGAGCCTCGCCACATGCTCGGCGACGCGCTTCTCGTCGTCCTCGTCCGAGAAATGGGCACCCAGCGTGCAGCACCCGTCGTCCGCGCGGCCCGCCTGGATGCCCTGGCAGCCGCTGCCGAAGATGCAGTTCCACCGCGAGGTGAGCCATGTCAGATCGCAGCGGAAGACCTGCTCGTCGTCCGCCGGATCAGGGAATTCCACCCACGCGCGGGCGAAGTCGAGGAACTGCTCGTCGTCGGCAGGCGCCGGCCGCGGCGTCTGCGGGACCGGCACCCGCGAAGGATCGCCGGCCAGTCCGGCCCGCTTGTCCTTCCTGGCCTTTTTGTCCGTCTTCTCGTCCTTCGCCTTTTTCGTCTTTGGCACCCGTCCAGGGTAAGTCGCCGGGGACCCGCCCCGGCACCGCTCCCGCCCGTGGGAAACGGTCAACACGGCGCGCCGCCGGCAGTAGCGTTCCGTACATGAGACTCGGTGTCCTCGACGTGGGCTCGAACACGGTGCATCTGCTGGTGGTCGACGCCCACCCCGGCGCGCGGCCGCTGCCCGCGCACTCGCACAAGGCCGAACTGCGCCTCGCCCAGCTCCTCGACGACGACGGATCGATCGGCCCCGGCGGCATCGACCGGCTGGTGGCGGTCGTGCACGAGGCGCTCCAGGCCGCCGAGGACAAGGGCGTGGAGGAGCTGCTGCCGTTCGCGACCTCCGCGGTGCGCGACGCCCGCAACGCCGACGACGTCCTCAGCCGCGTCCGCGAGGAGACCGGGGTCGAACTCCAGGTGCTCAGCGGGGAGGAGGAGGCGAAGCTCACCTTCCTCGCCGCCCGCCGCTGGTTCGGCTGGTCCTCCGGGAAGCTGCTGGTCATCGACATCGGCGGCGGCTCGCTGGAGATCGCCTACGGCCTGGACGAGGAGCCCGACGCCGCGGTGTCGCTGCCGCTCGGCGCGGGCCGCCTCACCGCCGGCCGGCTGCCCGGCGACCCGCCCGAGGCCGAGGACGTCCGCGCGCTGCGCCGCCACGTCCGTACCGAGATAGCCCGCACGGTCGGCGAGTTCAGCCGGTTCGGCCCGCCGGACCACGTGGTGGCCACCTCCAAGACCTTCAAGCAGCTCGCCCGGCTCGCGGGCGCCCCGGGCTCCGCCGAGGGCCTGTACGTGCAGCGCGAGCTGAAGCGCGAGTCGCTGGAGGCGTGGGTGCCCCGGCTGGCCGGGATGACCGCCGCCGAGCGCGCCGAACTGCCGGGCGTGTCGGAGGCCCGCGCGGGGCAGCTGCTCGCCGGCGCGATGGTCGCCGAGGGCGCGATGGACCTGTTCGGCGTGGAGCGCCTGGAGATCTGCCCCTGGGCGCTGCGGGAGGGCGTCATACTCCGCCGCCTCGACCACATGGGCCCGGGCTGACCCCCGAGAGGGCCGCCCCCGAAGGCGCCGCCGCCCGCTATGGCAAACACCACAACGGCGAAGCGGTACCCCGCACCGCCCCCACCCCACCCCGTAACCTGAGGCTCGTGGCAGAAGCAAGGGACGTAGTCCGCATCCCGGATGCGAAGGTCGCCCTGTCGACGGCCTCCGTCTACCCGGAGTCGACGGCGACGGCCTTCGAGATCGCCGCGCGCCTCGGGTACGACGGCGTCGAGGTGATGGTCTGGACGGATCCGGTCAGCCAGGACATCGAGGCGCTCCGCAGGCTCAGCGACTACCACCGCATCCCCGTCCTCGCCGTCCACGCGCCCTGTCTGCTGATCACGCAGCGCGTGTGGTCCACCGACCCCTGGACCAAGCTCCAGCGGGCCCGGGCCGCCGCCGAGAAGCTCGGCGCGTCGACGGTCGTCGTCCACCCGCCCTTCCGCTGGCAGCGGCAGTACGCCCGCGACTTCGTGGAGGGCATCTGGCGGATGGCGGACGAGACCGACGTGCGGTTCGCCGTGGAGAACATGTACCCCTGGCGCTACCGCGACCGCGAGATGCTGGCGTACGCCCCCGACTGGGACGTGACCAAGGAGGACTACCGCCACTTCACGATCGACCTGAGCCACGCCTCCACCTCCCGCACGGACACCCTGCGGATGGTCGAGCGCATGGGCGACCGGCTCGGGCACGTGCACCTGGCCGACGGCCGGGGCTCCGCCAAGGACGAGCACCTGGTGCCCGGCCGCGGCGACCAGCCGTGCGCCGAGGTGCTGGAGGGTCTCGCGGGGAGCGGCTTCGACGGTCATGTCGTGATCGAGGTCAACACCCGGCGCGCCATGTCCAGCGCCGAGCGGGAGGCCGATCTGGCGGAGGCCCTCGCCTTCACCCGCCTCCACCTCGCCTCGGCGTCCTCCCCTTCCTCCCTGTCCTCCCCCTCCTCCCTCCGGGTCCCGCGACGATGACCGGCGTGACCGCGAGCGACGGCCCGACCGCCACTCCGCAGGGAGCCCCGCGGCGCCGGGGCCGCCCGCCGCGCACGGAGTCCGCGGGCACCCGCGACCGCATCCTCGACGCGGCCCGCGAGCAGTTCTCCGCGCGCGGCTACGAGAAGACGTCCGTGCGGGGCATCGCCAAGGCCGCCGGGGTGGACTCCGCCCTCGTGCACCACTACTTCGGCACCAAGGAGCGGGTCTTCGAGGCCGCCGTCGAGGTCGCCTTCGGACCGGTGCTCGACCAGCGGGACTCGGTGCTCGAAGGGCCGCTCGACGAGGTGGGCGAGCGGATGACCCGCATGATCGTCGGCCTGTGGGAGAACCCGGTCACCCGTGCCCCGCTGCTCGCGATCGTCCGCTCCGCCGTCAACAACGACGCCGCGGCCGCCGTGTTCCGCCGCCTCGTCGCCAGCCAGCTGCTGCGCCGGGTCGCCGGCCAGCTCGACCGGCCCGACGCGGAGCTGCGGGCCGAACTGGCCGCCGCCCAGCTCGTCGGCGTCGCGATGATCCGGTACGTGATCCGGGTGGAGCCGCTCGCCTCGGCGGACCCGGAGGAGATCGTCCGGCGGGTCGCGCCCGTCGTGCAGGGCCATCTCACGGGCGCCTGACCGGCGTCCGGGGTCCGTACGCACCGGCGCCGGACCGTCCCGGAAGCCCGAGGGCACCTGAGACACGCGTCCCGTATTCCGGACACCTTGTCCCGCCCTCTGGATGACCGGCGTACGCTCGATCCAGTCAGAACTCTCTGGCCAAGACTCCCCGAAGGTCTGAAGGAGCGAGCGACGATGCCCGAGCTGAGGTCCCGCACAGTCACCCATGGCCGCAACATGGCGGGCGCCCGCGCCCTTATGCGCGCCTCCGGTGTACCCGGTGCGGACATCGGCCGGAAGCCGATCGTCGCCGTCGCCAACAGCTTCACCGAGTTCGTCCCCGGTCACACGCATCTCGCCCCGGTCGGCCGGATCGTCAGCGAGGCGGTCACCGCGGCCGGCGGCATCCCGCGCG
Source organism: Streptomyces lusitanus (assembly GCF_042647945.1). Lineage (NCBI taxonomy): Bacteria > Bacillati > Actinomycetota > Actinomycetes > Kitasatosporales > Streptomycetaceae > Streptomyces > Streptomyces lusitanus. The sequence continues at coordinate 11,680 of NZ_JBHRWL010000017.1, read as the reverse complement.
AGTTCAACACCATCGCCGTCGACGACGGCATCGCGATGGGCCACGGCGGCATGCTCTACAGCCTGCCCTCCCGCGACCTGATCGCGGACAGCGTCGAGTACATGGTCGAGGCGCACCGCGCCGACGCCCTGATCTGCATCTCCAACTGCGACAAGATCACCCCGGGCATGCTCAACGCGGCCCTGCGCCTGAACATCCCGACCGTCTTCGTTTCCGGCGGCCCGATGGAGTCCGGCCGGGCCACCCTGGTCGACGGCACGGTCCGCACGCTCGACCTGGTCGACGCGATGTCGGAGGCGGTCAACGAGAACGTCTCCGACGCGGACATCCTCCGTATCGAGGAGAACGCCTGCCCCACCTGCGGCTCCTGTTCCGGCATGTTCACCGCCAACTCGATGAACTGCCTCACCGAGGCGATCGGCCTCTCCCTCCCCGGCAACGGCTCGGTCCTGGCCACCCACACCGCCCGCAAGGACCTCTACGTCCGCGCGGCCCACACGGTCCTGGACCTCACCCGCCGCTACTACGAGCAGGACGACGACTCGGTCCTGCCCCGCAGCATCGCCACCCCCGCGGCCTTCGAGAACGCCATGGCGCTCGACATCGCGATGGGCGGCTCCACCAACACGATCCTGCACCTGCTGGCCGCCGCCCAGGAGGCGGAGGTGTCGTACGGCCTCACCGAGATGGACGCCCTCTCCCGCCGCGTCCCGTGCCTGGCCAAGGTCGCGCCGAACGTCGCCAAGGACCGCACGTACTACATGGAGGACGTGCACCGCGCGGGCGGCATCCCCGCCCTCCTCGGCGAACTGCACCGCGGGGGTCTGCTCAACGAGGACGTCCACTCCGTCCACAGCCCGTCCCTGGCCGACTGGCTGAAGACCTGGGACATCCGCGGCGGCTCCCCGTCGCAGGAGGCCGTGGAGCTGTGGCACGCGGCCCCCGGCTGCGTCCGCTCCGCCGAGGCCTTCTCCCAGTCCGAGCGCTGGGACTCCCTGGACGAGGACGCCGAGGGCGGCTGCATCCGCTCCGTCGAGCACGCCTACTCCAAGGACGGCGGCCTCGCGGTGCTGCGCGGCAACCTCGCCGTGGACGGCTGCGTGGTCAAGACGGCCGGCGTCGACGAGTCCATCTGGACCTTCGAGGGCCCGGCGGTCGTCTGCGAGTCGCAGGAGGAGGCCGTGCAGAAGATCCTCACCCAGCAGGTCAAGGAGGGCGACGTCGTCGTCATCCGCTACGAGGGCCCCAAGGGCGGCCCCGGCATGCAGGAGATGCTCTACCCGACCTCGTACCTCAAGGGCCGGGGTCTGGGGAAGGCCTGCGCCCTGGTCACCGACGGCCGTTTCTCCGGCGGCACCTCGGGCCTGTCCATCGGCCACGCCTCCCCGGAGGCGGCGGCCGGCGGCACCATCGCCCTGGTCGAGGACGGCGACCGCATCCGCATCGACATCCCGAACCGCTCGATCGAGCTGCTGGTCGACGACGCGGAGCTGGCCCGCCGCGAACAGGCCCTGAACGGCGCGTACGCCCCGAAGAACCGCGACCGCAAGGTCTCCGCGGCTCTGCGCGCCTACGCGGCGATGGCGACGAGCGCGGACAAGGGCGCGGTCCGCGACGTGAGCAAGCTGGGCTGAGGCCCCGCACCCCGCCGTACGGCCCCGTCGCCCGTCACCAGGCGGCGGGGTCGCCCGCGTCCACGGCGAAGACGGTGCCGTCGGGGGCGGAGGCGTAGACGCGCCCGTCGGCCACCACGGGCGCGGGCAGCGACGCGACGACCCGGTCGCCCTGCCCGAGCCTGGGCGGGGTCTGCCCGGCCGGCCGGCCGGTCCCGGCGTCGAAGGCGAGCAGCCGCCCGTCGGGCGCGGACAGGAAGACGTGCCGGCCGTCGGACACGGGGGCGGAGGCGCGGGCGAGGCCGGTCTGGAGCGTCCAGAGGCGGGCGCGGCGGTCCATGTCGACGGCGACGAGCGCCCCGCCGGTGCCCACGAGGTGGACGACGTTCCCGTGAGCGCTCCCCTGGGCCTGTTCGAGCGGGACGCCGAGCGGGACCCGCCGGGAGATCCCGGTGTCCGGGTCGTGGGCCACGACGGCCTCCGTGTCGCCGTAGACACCCTCGGCGGAGAGCAGGAAGACCTCCCCGCCGTCCGCGCCGACCGGCCTCAGCTGCCCGTCGAGCCGGTCGTCCCAGCGCACGTCCCCGTCGGCCGGGTCCAGCGCGGTCACGTTCGTGCTCTTCTCGTCCGCGGTGGGGCTCGTGACGTACACGAGGTCGTGCCCCAGGTCGTCGCCGGGGAACGAGGCGACGTCGGTGAGGCCCGGACCGGGGAGGTGCCGGGTCCACGCCGTGTCGCCCGACGCGCCGTCCACGGCGGTGACCGTCCCGTCGGTCCCGGCGAGCACCAGCGTGTCCCCCGTCTGCGTCACCGTCCGGTGCGCGGCTCCGGGTCCCTCCCACGCCGTCACCCCCGAGGCGGGGTCGAGCGCCACCAGCGGACCGCCCTGCCCGGGGTAGGGCTGGACGAGGCCGCCCGCGACCAGAGGCTTCTCGCCCCCGGTCGTCGCCGTCACGGCGCGCTGCCACAGGAGCCGGCCGTCGGAGGGGCGGAGGGCGAACGCCTTGCCGCCCTGGACGCAGACCAGCGTCCCGGCCCCGTGGGAGCAGCGCGGGATGCCCTCCGCCGGACCGGCGACCGCCCAGCCGCGAGAGCCGTCGGACGTCCCCTCGGGCCCGGTGCCGGCGGCGGGAGCCGTGTCGCCCCCGCCGAACACCTGGAGCGCCGTCAGCGCCAGCACCGCCGCCAGGCCCACGGCGCCCACCGTCCCGTAGACCGTCCGCCGGCGCCCGCGGTGCGGCCTGCCCGCGTCCTTCGGTTCCGCACCGGCCTTCGGTTCCGCCCCTGCCCTCGGTTCCGCCCCGGCGTTCGCTTCCGCCGCCCCAGGCTCCCGCCGCGCCGGTTCCGCCGCCCCCCGCCGCGCCGGGCGGCTCCGCCAGGGCGCTTCGTCGGTGCGCTGGCTCGGTATGAAGACCCGGGTGTCGTACGACGCCGCCACCGCCCGCAGCCCCGCCATCAGCTCGTCCGGCGTGGGCCGCTCCTCGGGCTCCTTGGCCAGGCACCGCCGTACCAGGTCGGACAACTCGTCCGGGACGCCCGTCAGATCGGGCTCGTCGTGCACCACCTGGTACGCCACGACGTACGGGCTGTCGGAGTCGAACGGCCCGCGTCCCGTCGCCGCGTGCACCAGCACCGACCCCAGCGCGAAGATGTCCGCCGCCGGCCCCACCTCACGCGGCCGGCGGAACTGCTCGGGCGCCATGAACGGCGGTGTGCCGATCAACTTGCCGGTCTCGGTGCGCAGTTCGCTGTCCTTCGGCCGCGAGATGCCGAAGTCGATGACCTTCGGGCCGTCCTCGGACAGCAGGACGTTGCTCGGCTTGAGGTCCCGGTGCACCACCCCGACGCGGTGGATGTCGCGCAGCGCCTCCGCCAGCCCGGCCATCAGCCGGCGCAGTTGGGAGGAGTCCAGCGGCCCGTTCCGCTTCACCTCGTCGGCGAGCGTCGGACCGGGGATGTGGAGGGTCGCCATCCAGGGCCGATCGGCCTCGGGGTCGGCGTCGACGACGGACGCGGTGAACGCGCCGCTGACCCGCCGGGCCGCCGCCACCTCCTGCCGGAAACGGCCCCTGAACTCAGGGTCCTTGGCGTACTCCGCGTGCACGACCTTCACCGCGAGCTTGAGTCCCGAGGTGCTGCGCGCCAGGTGCACCACGCCCATGCCGCCCGATCCCAGGCGGCGTTCCAGGCGATAGTGGCCGGCGAATTCAGGACGTTCCGCTTCCGCACCCGTCCCGGCGTCCTGCTGCGGCGCCATGGGACCACCCCCGTGCTGTTCCTCCGCGCGCGACGCTCGGAGCCTAATCGATGTCTCGTTCGGGACCGAGGAGGCTTGCTAGCCTCCGTGTTCGAGTCGCACACGGGTGTTTTCAGGCCGCGGCTCGGGGGAATCAACGCGACCCCAGAGACACCTGGGGTTTCACACGGGGGAGGTTCGCATGTCTGTCGACTCTGTCGCGGAGAACGAGTCCGGGGACGCCTCGGACGGCGCCACGGAAACGCTCGCCGCGTCCGCCACGCGCTACTACGCCGTCGCGCCGGGCGTCCGCCTGAACGTCCGCAGCGGTCCCGGCACCGGCTACCCGGTCGTCCGTATCCTGCCCGAGGGCGCCAAGGTCCCGATCTTCTGCCAGACCCCGGGCACGCGCGTGACCGGCCCGTACGGCACGTCGAGCATCTGGGACAACATCGACAACGGCCAGTTCGTCTCGGACGCGTACGTCTACACCGGCAGCGACGGCTACTTCCGCCCGCGCTGCTCCTTCTGACCACCCCGGGGGCCCGGCCCGTCCGGGCCCCCGCGCGATAATCGAACCGTGAGCGACGCACACGGCACCCCGGACCGCACCCCGGCCACCCCCTCCGGCCCCCGGCCGGAGCCCCTCCGTTTCTTCGGGACGACCTGGGTCGACCACTCCCGCGGGTACGCCGCCCGCCGTCTCGGTGTCGCCGCCGGCTCGCTGGCGGTCGCGTCCGCCGCCTGCTTCGTGCTGCGCTTCGCCTACCAGGGCCTCCAGATCGCCGCCGTCGGGAGCTTCGTCTCGCTGCTGGTCGTCGTGATGTTCGCGGTGTGCAGCGCGCTCGCCTTCGGGCACACCTGGTCGTCCTTCTCCACCCGGCCCGACCCCGACCGCCAGTCCTCCCTGCGCGGGCTGCTGACCATCGGGTTCATCGGGTCGCTCCTCGCCTACTTCTTCCGCTCCCTCACCGAGGCCCCCGGCGAGAAGCTGCACCGCGCCGAGTACGAGACGGCCCGCGAGGAGTACGACCGGCGCATCACCCGCCGCTCCGGCAACCCCGCGCGCAAACGACGCCGCGACGCCTGACCCGACGCCCCGCAGCCCGGCGGCTCCCGACCCGGCGGCTTCCGACCCGGCGGCTCCCGACCCGGCGGCTTCCGCCCCCCATCGGCTCTCCGAGAAACTCACGCCCACCCGACCGTCCCGCGGCGAGCATGACCGTATGACGACATCAAGGGACGACCAGGCCACCCACGCCGCCCGAGCCCACTCCTTCAACGCGGTCGCCGCCCAGTACGCGGACCACCGCCCCACCTATCCGCCCGCCCTGTTCGACGCGATCGAGGACCTCACCGGCCGCCCGCTCGCGGGGGCCCGAGCGGTGGACGTCGGGGCCGGCACCGGCATGGCCACCGCCCGCCTCCTCGAACGCGGCGCGCAGGTCGTCGCCGTCGAGCCCGGCGAGGGCATGGCGGCGGAGTTCCGCCACCGCCTCCCCGGCACGCCGGTCGTCCGCGGCGACGGCAACGCCCTCCCCCTCGCCGACCGCACCGCCGACCTGATCACCTACGCCCAGTCCTGGCACTGGACCGACCCCGCCCGCTCCGTCCCGGAGGCGCTACGGGTCCTGCGCCCCGGCGGCGCCCTGGCGCTGTGGTGGAACACCAGCGCCCTCGACGTGCCGTGGATCGCCGAGGCGACCGCCCGCGCCGGCCGGCACTTCGGGCAGGACTTCTCCCGCGCGCGACCGGACTTCGACCCCTCCGTCGCCGACCCCTCCGGCCGCCTGGACCTCCGCCGTCACACGGTCCGCTGGAGCCGCCGCGTCCCCGTCGACACCCACCTGGCCAACGTCGGCAGCCACTCGCTCTTCCTCGTCCAGAGCCCCCGCCGCACCGCCGCCTACCTCGCCGAGGAGCGGCGCCTCGTCCTCGAGGTGTTCCCGGACGGGATCGTCGAGGAGACCTATGACGTCGTCCTCCTCCTCGCCTCCGCACCGCGGGCCGCTTGACGCGTCCGCGCCGCCGGGAGCAGTATTCATCACATGATGAATTACTCCTCCCGGCCCCCGGAGGAACCGGCCGTGCACGCCCAGGGCCTCACCGTCGTCCGGGGCTCCCGCACCGTGCTGCGCGGCCTCGGCTTCACCGTCCCGCGCGGCCGCATCACCGGCCTCCTCGGCCCCTCCGGCTGCGGCAAGTCCACGCTGATGCGCGCCGTCGTCGGCACCCAGGCCAAGGTCACCGGCACCCTCGACGTCCTCGGCCGCCCCGCGGGCCACCCCTCCCTGCGCACCCGCATCGGCTACGTCACCCAGGCCCCGTCCGTCTACGACGACCTGACCGTCCACCAGAACCTCGACTACTTCGCCGCGATCCTCGCCCCGGGCCGGACGGCCGCCGACCGCCGCCAGGACGTGGACCGCGTCCTCGCCGACGTCGACCTCACCGGCCACGCCGACTCCCTCGCCGGCGCCCTCTCCGGCGGCCAGCGCAGCCGCGTCTCCCTCGCCGTCGCCCTCCTCGGCACCCCCGACCTGCTGGTCCTCGACGAACCCACCGTCGGCCTGGACCCCGTGCTCCGCCGCGACCTGTGGCAGCTCTTCCACCGCCTCGCCGAGGAGCGCGGCGCCACCCTCCTCGTCTCCTCCCACGTGATGGACGAGGCCGAGCGCTGCCACCAGCTGCTCCTCATGCGCGCCGGCGAGGTCCTCGCCGAGGGCACCCCCGAGGCCCTGCGCACCCGCACCGGCTCCGACACCGTCGAGACCGCCTTCCTCCGCCTGGTCGACGAGGCCGCCGCGGCCGCACGCACCGAGGAGTCCACCCGATGACCGCCACGAGCGCCCTCAGCCCGTCCCGCACCACCGCCACCGCCGCCCGCGTCCTGCGCCAGCTCCGGCACGACCCGCGCACCATCGCGCTGATGATCCTCGTCCCGTGCCTGATGCTGCTCCTGCTGCGCTACGTCTTCGACGGCAGCGCCCGCACCTTCGACACCATCGGCGCCTCGCTGCTCGGCATCTTCCCGCTGATCACGATGTTCCTGGTCACGTCCATCGCCACCCTGCGCGAACGCACCTCCGGCACCCTGGAACGCCTGCTCGCCATGCCCCTCGGCAAGGGCGACCTCATCGCCGGGTACGCCCTCGCCTTCGGCGCCGTCGCGGTCGTCCAGTCGGCCCTCGCCACCGGCCTCGCCGTGTGGCTCCTCGACCTCGACGTCACCGGCAGCCCCTGGCTGCTGCTCCTGGTCGCCCTGCTCGACGCGCTCCTCGGCACCGCCCTCGGCCTGTTCGTCTCGGCGTTCGCGGCGTCCGAGTTCCAGGCGGTGCAGTTCATGCCGGCGGTGATCTTCCCGCAGCTGCTGCTGTGCGGCCTGTTCGCCCCGCGCGACACCATGCACCCGGTCCTGGAGGCGATCTCCGACGTCCTCCCCATGTCCTACGCCGTCGACGGCATGAACGAGGTCCTCCACCACGCCGACCTCACGACCGCGTTCCTCCGCGACATCACGATCGTCGCGGGCTGCGCCCTGCTGGTCCTCACCCTCGGCGCGGCGACCCTGAAACGCCGTACGCCCTGACCGCCCGCCCGGTCCTTCGCCCTGCCCCCCCGCCCGGCGCTCCGTCCGCCCACCGGACGACCGCGCCCCCGCCACCCCCCGGATGGGACAATCACGACCAGGACGACCCACCCCCGGAGGGCACCCCCAGCCATGACCCAGAAAGTCGCAGTCCTCGGCACCGGCAAGATCGGCGAAGCCCTGCTCAGCGGAATGATCCGCGCCGGCTGGTCCCCCGCCGACCTCCTGGTCACCGCCCGCCGCCGGGAACGCGCCGACGAGCTCCGCGCCCGGCACGGCGTCACCCCGGTCACCAACCAGGAGGCCGCCAAGACCGCCGACACCCTGATCCTCACGGTCAAGCCGCAGGACATGGGCACCCTCCTCGACGAGCTCGCCCCGCACGTCCCCGCCGGCCGCCTGGTCATCAGCGGCGCCGCCGGCATCCCGACCGCGTACTTCGAGGAACGCCTCGCCGAAGGCACCCCCGTCGTCCGCGTCATGACGAACACGCCCGCCCTGGTCGACGAGGCCATGTCGGTCATCTCCGCCGGCCGCCACGCCACCGGGGACCACCTCGCCCACGCCGAGGAGATCTTCGGCGCAGTCGGCAAGACCCTCCGCGTGCCGGAGTCCCAGCAGGACGCCTGCACGGCGCTCTCCGGCTCCGGCCCGGCGTACTTCTTCTACCTGGTCGAGGCGATGACCGACGCCGGCATCCTGCTCGGCCTGCCCCGCGACAAGGCGCACGACCTGATCGTGCAGTCCGCAATCGGCGCCGCGACCATGCTCCGTGACAGCGGCGAACACCCCGTGAAGCTGCGGGAGAACGTCACGTCCCCCGCCGGCACCACCATCAACGCCATCCGCGAGCTGGAGAACCACGGCGTCCGCGCGGCCCTCATCGCCGCCCTGGAGGCGGCCCGCGACCGCAGCCGCGAGCTCGCCTCCGGCAACAACGGCTGACCGGTCCTCGCAGGCCGCGGCAGGTACGTGACCGTGCCGCGGCCCGTACGCGACCGCGCCGCGGGCCGGTACGTCACCGCGCCGCGGCCACCACCTCCTCGGTCGACACCACCCTCGCGAACCGACCGCCGTGCAGCGACACCGCCGTGGCCCGCGTCAGCTCGTCCGCCGTTGCCGACCAGCCGAACGGCCCGGCCAGGTCGAAGGTGTGCATGGCGTCGAGCGGGAACAGCACGTCGTAACCGAGGTTCCCGCCCATGCGGGCCGTCGTCTCGTTGCACATGTTCGTCTGGATGCCGGCGATCACGATCTGCCGCACCCCGGCGCCCTTCAGCCAGCCGTCCAGATCCGGCTCCCCGTAGAAGGCCGAGTTCACCGACTTCCGCACCAGCAGCTCCGGCCCGGCCCCCTTCCCCCGCCGCTCCTCGACGACGTCCTTGAAGTCGTTGCCCTCGTACCCGACCCGCAGCGGCGACCGCGACTGAGCGGGCGAGTCGTGCCGTACGAACACGACCGGACGCCCGCTCTGCTGCCAGACGTCGATCAGCGCGGCGATGTTCCGCTCCGCGTCCGGGTTGTTCCGCCGCCCCCAGAACGCGTCCTCGAACCCCTTCTGCACGTCGACGACGACGAGCGCGGCGTTCCCAGCTACCTCAACCGGTGTCTTCTCCATGCCTTCGATGCTCCCGCCGGGCCACCCCGCCCACCAGTGGCAGGAACGCTGAGCATCGATGGCTTCCTGCCAGTGCGCGGGCGCGTCCATCATGAAAGCCATGCAGCGCATCGCCCTCGTCGCCTTCCCCGGCATCCGCGCGTTCGACGTCTCCGTCATCACCGAGGTCTGGGGCAGCGAACGCGCGCTCCCCGGAGTCCCGCCCTTCGAACTGCGCCGCACCGCCGCCGCCCCCGGCGACCCGATCCCCATGCCGGGCGGCCTCACCCTCACCCCCGACCGCCCCCTCGACTGGCTGGACGACGCCGACCTGGTCGTCGTCCCGGGCCTGGTCGACCACGACACCCCCGTCGCCGCCCCCGTCCTCGACGCCCTGCGCCGCGCCCATCACGCGGGCACCCCGATCGCCGCCCTCTGCGCCGGCGCCTTCGTCCTCGCCCGCGCAGGACTCCTCGACGGCCGCCGCGCCGTCACCCACTGGCACCTGGCCCCGCACCTCCAGGCCCGCCACCCCGAGATCACCGTCGAACCCGACGCACTGTTCATCGAGGACGGCGACGTCTGGACCTCCGCCGGCACCGCCGCCGGCATCGACCTCTGCCTCCACCTGGTCCGCCTCGCCCACGGAGCCGAGGCCGCCGCCACCGTCGCCCGCTCCATGGTCACCGCCCCCTTCCGCACCGGCACCCAGGCGCAGTTCATCCAGCACCCCACACCCCGCGCCGACCGCGACGCCGACACCCTCGCCGCCGTACGCGAGTACGCCCTGCGCCGCCTCCACGAACCGCTCACCGTCGCCGACCTGGCCGCCCACGCCGGCATGGCACCGCGCACCTTCGCCCGCCACTTCACCGCGGCCACCGGCACCACCCCGCTGCGCTGGCTCCTCGACCAGCGCATCGCCGCCGCCCAGCGCCTCCTGGAACGCACCGACCTCCCCATGCCCGAGGTCGCCCGCCGCGCCGGGTTCGGCAGCGAGGTCACGATGCGCCAGCACTTCGCATCGCGCCTCGCCACCAGCCCCCGCGCCTACCGGGCCGCGTTCAGCGGCACCGCCGCCTCCTCCGAGGCCGGCAGCAGGCCGATCGCCCGGTGGGCGGCGTCCACCGTCGGCCGTGCCATCCCGCGCGCCCGCTCGGCACCCTCCCGCAGCACGCCGTCCAGATAGCCGGGATCGGCGCACAGCTCCTGGTGCCGCTCCCGCAACGGCCGCAGCACCTCGATCACCGCGTCCGCCGTGTCTCTCTTCAGCGCCCCGTACCCGTCGTACGCCGTTGCCAGCGCCTCGGGATCCCCGCCCGTGCACGCCGCAAGGATCTCCAGCAGATTGGCGAGCCCGGGCCGCGACTCCCGGTCGTAGACGACCTCACTGCCGCTGTCGGTCACCGCGCGCATGACCTTCTTGCGCACCACGTCCGGCTCGTCCAGCAGATAGACGATCCCCGGCCCGGTGTCGTCGCTCTTGCCCATCTTCGACGCGGGGTCCTGGAGGTTCATCACGCGCGCCGCCACCCCCGGGCTGGTCGCCCGCGGCACGACGAAGGTGTGCCCGTACCGCTGGTTGAACCGCACCGCGATGTCCCGCGCCAGCTCCACGTGCTGCGTCTGATCGTTCCCGACCGGCACCTCGTCCGTCCCGTACGCCAGGATGTCCGCCGCCATCAGCACCGGATACGTCAGCAGCGACAGCCGCACGCTCCCGCCCCGCCGCTGCTCGCGCGCCGCCTTCTCCTTGTACTGGATCATCCGGCGCATCTCGCCGTCCGTGGCCACGCACTCCAGCAGGTACGACAGCCGGGTGTGCTCGTCCACATGGCTCTGCACGAACACCGTGCACCGCGCCGGATCCAGTCCGGACGCCAGCAGCAGGGTGGCCGCCTGCCTGCTCAGCCGGCGCACCCGCGCCGGATCGTGGTCCACGGTCAGGGCGTGCAGGTCGACGATGCAGAACAGCGCGTCCGCCCGGTACTGGTCGACCGTGGCCCACCGCCGCATGGCCCCGAGGTAGTTCCCCAGCGTCAGATGTCCGGTCGGCTTGATGCCGCTGAAGACCCGAGTCATCACTTCTCCCTCTTCTGTCGAGCGTCGGGACCGCCGTCCGGGGCGGCCCGCCCCTCGAGCTCCGGGGGAGAAAGCGAAACGGCCGCCGAGGCGGCGGCCGTGGAGTGCATACGCAGGACGACCGCCGTCAGGCGGCCCACCAGAACTGGCTGTGCGTACGCGTCGTCATGCCCACGAGACTACGCCCCCGGGGTGGGGCACCGCAGCGAGTTGACACGCACCTGGGGGATCCGTAGTGTTCTCCGAGTTGTCCGACGTGAGCACCGACTCCGGTCGGCCCCGGACAGCCATCCCGCAAGTACCACCACTGATCGACGTCAGCGGCCTGTCCGTCGGCGCGTCATTGTCGTGCGTATTCGCGGAATGAGGAATCCGCACCCGAAAGGGAGCAGGACCCCGATTAGGTCGGGAGCCGGGAATCCGCTAAAGTCTCACTCGTCGGAACGGGCCGCAAGGGCCGGAAAGACAAACCCCGCTGACCGGGGGTCAGGTCGAGAAAAAGATCTGATAGAGTCGGAAACGCAAGACCGAAGGGAAGCGCCCGGAGGAAAGCCCGAGAGGGT